>CAMCXF010000001.1 GCA_945883235.1 Phenylobacterium deserti
ACCTCGGCGGCGATGTCGCCGTCGGGGTTGATTGAGGTAGCGGCGCCTGTGACCGCGTCACCGAGCGCGGCGAGGTGGCGAACCAGGGTGCGCAGCTCATCCTCCGTATCGCGGGAGGTTTCGCAGTCGGCCTCGTATTCGGCGTAGAAAGTAGCTGCAGTCGTATTGTGGATGTCGTTGATTGCCTTTGCGCGGACCTCCGCCCGAACCTTCTGCGCCTCGGCCTCGATCTCGCGCGAGGTGCTGCGGTGTTCACGGACCACGCGGCTTTCGAAAGCCATGCAGAGACGCACGCCGCGATAGAGCTTCTCGACGGTCAGCGCGGCGGCCTGCACCGCCTCGGGCTCGACGGCCGTGTCGGCCTGAACAAACACCCGCTCGGCCAGCGCGGTGAGGCGCTCGCTCATATGGCGGGCAGAGGCGGCCTGACGGGCAGCGATTTCGGTGGGATCGAACATCTGGAGAAGGAGAACATAAGAAGAACATTTAGTCAACGCTTTTCTTCGACGCGCACTCTCTCGATGACAGTTGTGACAACCCCCGGATGGGCCGCTTTGGCGGCACCGTCGAACTGAGGGTCATTGCAACAGGCACCGGAATTCGCTCTACAACCGGCCCGATATATGGCGAGCATGGCTGTCGAGATTTAGGATTACGCTCAGAAAGCGGACGTTGGGAACGGCAGCAGTGGGGGCTGAACCGACATTGGCTCAAGAGCCGAGAGCCGACGCCCAGAAGGGTCGTTCGATGACAGCTTCCGTGCAGCGAGGCTCGGACCGGAAGACGGGTCGGCAGATATTCGGCGCTGAGCCATTGGCGAGATCGGCGAATTCCCGCCCGTTACTCTATCCTCAAGTCAGGAAACGATGAACGCGACGGTGTTGGCGCTCTGCCTCCCGTATGGCTAGGCTCCAGAGAAACACATCAGGGAGACCGTCAATGAACAGCCTCTGGAGCGTGGCGCTCGCGCTCGTCTTGGCTATGGGCGCTGGGGCCGTCACCGTGGCGCAGGTTCCACCGCCCGCCGACCCCGGGCCGCCCCTTAGCGGCTATCCCCGCGACGCCCTTCGGGCGCCGACGCCAGCAGAACTGAAGACCTCCACCTATGTCCGCGACGTCATCTACGGCCACCGTGACGGCATGGCGCTCACCTACGATGTCTTCAGGCCGGTGAAGAACGCCAATGGCGCGCTGGTGGTGAACATGGTGTCCGCCGGCTGGAGATCGTCATGGGCCCCGCCGGAAGAACGCCAGGCCCGCTATCAGGCGCTGATCGACAAGGGCTTCACCGTCGTCGCGCTCTACCACGCCTCGGCGCCGCGCTTCCAGGTTCCGGACGCGGTCGCGGACGTCCGGCTCGGGATGCGCCACATCAAGTTGCATGCCGCCGACTACGGCGCCGATCGTGCGCGAATCGGGGCGTGGGGCGCGAGCGCCGGAGGCCATCTGGCGCTCGTCGCCGGCATGATGGCCGATGACGGAAACCCCACGGCCGCCAACCCCCTTGAGCGTTCCGGCAATCGCGTCGCGGCCGTCGTCGCCTACTTCCCGCCCACCGACCTAGCCACTCTCCTGCAAGGCCGCCCCAAGGCCGGCGCCATCGCTTTCGATGACAAGCTCTTTGCTTCGGTCTCGCCCATCCTCAGCGTCGATGCCCGCGATCCGCCGACGCTTATTTTGCATGGCGACGCCGACAGGGGCGTGCCGCCCGCTCAGTCCGAAGCCATGCACACAGCCCTCGAAAGGGCCGGGGTCGAAAACAGGCTGAAGTTTTACTCGGGGGCCGACCACGATTTCTACGTCAAGGGCGACCCGGCCAAGACCGACGCGTACGCCACCGATGCCATGAATGCGATGGTCGGCTGGTTCGAAAGCCACCTGAAGAAGTAGTCCGATAGCAGACCCTTCGAGGGACCGTGAAGGGGGGAAAGCGGATCTTTGTCAGTCCGGATTCCACCTGCACAGCAGTACCCATCAGCACGAAAAGGGCTCCTCCGTCTCCGATCAGCAGAAGCATCATAAGTGTGAAAGTGGAGGTTTGCTCAAGTGCCGAAAGCAGACCTCGCCAACACTCGCAGGCCGGCGTTATACGCGCTTCATGGCTGACGAAGATTTGCGGCATATCTCGGGAATGCCTGACATTCCCCGCGTGGAGATAAATCCCGACGCGATTAGAGCTTTCACCACGAACAGCGACTTCATGTGGCTGGCAGTGGAATTGCTAAAGGAAGTCGCGGCCTACACGTGCAACGCAGCCGGGCTCACTGACGAAACCGGAACGTGGAGTCGGGACGAGGCCGT
Source organism: Phenylobacterium deserti (assembly GCA_945883235.1). Lineage (GTDB taxonomy): Bacteria > Pseudomonadota > Alphaproteobacteria > Caulobacterales > Caulobacteraceae > Phenylobacterium > Phenylobacterium deserti_A. The sequence goes on from CAMCXF010000001.1 coordinate 2,302, forward strand.
CGTGGGCGGCAACATGATACGCCTCTACAAGCTTATGCACGCGATCTTAGATCAGACAACGCAGAAGCGCGGGGAGATCGCGTTCACGCTTTTCCGGCTTGCGTTTGAGACCATCGTCAACGTCCGCTACTTGATCAAGCATCACGCGCCCGATCTGGTGACCTCTTACGTCAGCCTCGCGCTCCAGTCGGCGGCTCGACGGCACGCGGTTCAGGTAGCCGTAGACGTAGAGCTTCAGCAGCGTCGCCGGATGATAGGAAGGCCGGCCGGTCGCGGCTGGCGCCACCGCAAAGCCCAGGCCTCCCAGATCGAGCTCGTCCACGAAGACGTCGATCACCCGCACCGGGTTGTCCTCCGACACGTAGTCATCAAGGCAGCTGGGAAGCAGCGTCGGCTGCCGGCGGTCTTCACCTTCGACGAAGCGGGACATCTCATCACCCCCAACCTTGCTACATCACGAGTCTACGGTGCTTCGCGTTTTTACACAGCCTCGGTCGTTTCTCTCCGTTGGCTCGGTGCGCGGAAGCAGACCTTCGGCTAACCGACCTCTAAGCGGAGGCAACAAATGTCTCCGATAAGATGAAGACTCGCGGACGCGGTACCCATCCCCACAAGCACACTACCAACCCGGGCCTACGGCCTGCCCCCTCCACCACGCCCTCTGCGGGGCGCGGTCCCCCTCCCGCCGCTTCGCGGGGGGATAAGGGGACGACATTGAGGCGCGAGGAGCTTGGGAAACCTGGGAGATTGAAACATGACCCTGGCCCTGGGTCCGTTTGATCCCGCCGCGTACCTCGACACGCCCGAGGCGGTCGCCGAGTACCTTGTCGCCGCCTTCGAGAGCGGGGAGCAGGCGGTGATAGCCGATGCCCTGGGGGTCGTCGCCAAGGCGCGCGGGATGACCCAGCTTTCACGTGACACCGGTCTGGCCCGCCCGGCCCTCTATCGCGCGCTAAGTCCTGACGGTCGCCCTGAGTTCGCGACTGTCCTGAAGGTGCTGCACGCCCGTGGTGTGCGGTTGACGCCCGAGGCCGCGTCGAACCGACTGCCAGGCGCCGCAACGTAACCTTTGGCCCCTCGGTTGCGGCGCACAAGAACGCATGCTAGTAGGCGCGCGGCTTTGGGACAGGGGCGATTTCGAGCTCCAGGACCGAGGTGCTTTTTTCAAGCGCTTTCAAGCCTTTAGTCGCGGCGGACTGCTCCGTCCGCGGCTCGTGAAATGCGACCCGGACGGATACCAGTGGCCGAAGACTCCAACCTGTCGAATGTGGGCGCCCGTTACGCCCAAGCCCTGTTTGATCTGGCGACCGATCAGAAGCAGGTCGCCGCGGTCGAGGCTGACCTGAATTCGCTGAAGGCGGCGCTGGCCGATTCGAAGGATCTGCGGACGCTGCTGGGCTCGCCGACCTTCGGGGCCGACGATAAGGCCAAGGGGCTGGCCGGCATCGCCGCCAAGGCCAAGTTCAACGCCACGACCAAGAAATTCCTCGGCCTGCTGGCCGCCAATGGCCGGGCCGCCGCCCTGCCCGCGGTGATCACGGGCTTCGCCAAGCTCTCGGCCAATGCGCGCGGTGCGGTGTTTGCTGAAGTGACGACCGCCGTGGCGCTGAGCGCCGCTCAGGAGAAAGGCGTGGCCGCAGCGCTGCGCCAATCGCTGGGCAAGGATCCTGAAATCACGACCCGCGTCGACCCCGCCATCCTGGGCGGGATCAAGGTGAAGGTCGGTTCCCGTCTGTTCGATGCTTCGCTTCGTTCGAAGCTCGACTCCCTCAAGTTCGCCCTCAAGAGAGCGTAAGACACATGGACATCCGCGCCGCCGAAATTTCGGCCATCCTCAAGTCGCAAATCGCCAACTTCGGCGAAGAAGCCGACGTCTCTGACGTAGGTTCGGTGCTGTCGGTCGGTGACGGTATCGCCCGCGTCTATGGTCTGGACAATGTCCAGGCCGGCGAAATGGTCGAATTCCCCAAGGCCGGCGTGAAGGGCATGGCGCTCAACCTGGAGCGCGACAACGTCGGCGTCGTGATCTTCGGTCAGGACCAGGCGATCTCGGAAGGCGACGAAGTCCGCCGCCTGTCGGAAATCGTCGACGTGCCGGTGGGCCGGGGCCTGCTGGGCCGCGTGGTCAATCCGCTGGGCGAGCCCATCGACGGCAAGGGCCCGCTGAAGAACGTGGCCGAGCGTCGCCGCGTGGACGTGAAGGCCCCGGGCATCATCCCGCGCAAGTCGGTGCATGAGCCTGTTCAAACCGGCCTGAAGGCCATCGACACCCTGATCCCGATCGGCCGTGGCCAGCGCGAGCTGATCATCGGTGACCGCCAGACCGGCAAGACCGCCGTGGCCATCGACACGATCCTGAACCAGAAAGAGATCAACGCCGGCACCGATGAGAGCGCCAAGCTCTATTGCATCTATGTAGCCATCGGCCAGAAGCGCTCGACCGTCGCCCAGATCGTCAAGACCCTGGAAGAGCGCGGCGCGCTTGACTACACGATCATCGTCTCGGCCACGGCGTCGGAGCCCGCGCCTTTGCAGTTTCTTGCACCGTTCGCAGGCTGCGCCATGGGCGAGTGGTTCCGCGATAACGGCATGCACGCCGTCATCATCTATGACGACCTTTCCAAGCAGGCCGTCGCCTATCGCCAGATGAGCCTGTTGCTGCGCCGCCCGCCGGGCCGTGAAGCCTATCCGGGCGACGTGTTCTATCTGCACTCCCGTTTGCTGGAGCGGGCCGCCAAGCTGAACGAGGCCAATGGCTCTGGTTCGCTGACGGCGCTGCCGCTGATCGAAACCCAGGCCAACGACGTGTCGGCCTATATCCCGACCAACGTGATCTCGATCACGGACGGCCAGATCTTCCTGGAAACCGACCTGTTCTTCCAGGGCATCCGCCCGGCCGTGAACGTCGGCATCTCGGTGAGCCGCGTGGGCTCTTCGGCCCAGATCAAGGCGATGAAGGCCGCGTCGGGCCCGATTAAAGGCGAGCTGGCCCAGTATCGGGAAATGGCCGCCTTCGCCAAGTTTGGCTCCGACCTGGACGCCGCCACCCAGCGCATGCTGGCGCGCGGCGAACGTCTGACGGAACTGTTGAAGCAGCCCCAGTACTCGCCGCTTTCGGTCGAGGAGCAGGTGGCGGTGATCTATGCCGGTACGCGCGGTTATCTGGACAAGATCCCCACCAATCAGGTGAGCCGTTTCGAGCGCGAACTGCTGGCGCATCTGCACACCAAGCATCAGGCGATGCTCGACAAGATCCGCGTCGAGAAGGACCTGAAGAACGTCGAAGACGATCTGAAGGCGACTCTCGCCGCCTTCGCCGCCGCTTTCGCTTAAACTAACCGTCGCAGGGAGCGAGTAGCCGGCGATGGCCAGCGTCAAGGAAATGCGCAATCGGATCGGAAGCGTGAAAGCCACGCAGAAGATCACGAAAGCGATGCAGATGGTGGCAGCTGCAAAGCTGCGCCGCGCGCAGAGCGCTGCCCAGAATTCACGGCCCTATGCCCAGCGCATGGCCGCCGTGATCGCCAATCTGGCGGCGGGCGTGTCCGGCGACGGCGCCCCGAAGCTGCTGGTCGGCACGGGGTCGGATCAACGCCATCTGGTGGTGATCGCCACGTCGGATCGGGGTCTGGCGGGCGGTTTCAACACCATCATCGTGCGCGCCGCGCGTCAGAAGATCGACGCGCTGCTGGCCGCCGGCAAGGACGTCAAGGTGCTGACCGTCGGTCGCAAGGCCCGCGACCAGCTGCGCCGCATCCATGCCAGCCGCATCGTCGGTGACTTTGAGGTGGGTGGAAGCCCGTCCCTGGCCGTCGCAGCCGAGGTCTCCACCCGCATCCGCGAGATGTTCGAGGCCGGGGAGGTGGATGTCGTCCACATGGTGTTCAGCCAGTTCAAGTCGGTGGTCACCCAGATCCCGACGGTGACGCAGCTGATCCCCGCTGAAGTGGCTACCGGCGCGCCGACTATCGACCTGAAGGGCGCGTCCTATGAGTACGAGCCGGACGAGGAAACCATCCTCGCCGACTTGCTGCCGCGCAACATCACCACCCAGTTGTTCTCGGCCATGCTCGAGAACCAGGCCGGATTCTTCGCCGCCCAGATGACGGCGATGGACAACGCCACCCGCAACGCCGGCGACATGATCGCCAGTCTTACCCTGCAGATGAACCGTGCACGCCAGGCGCAGATTACCAAGGAGCTGATCGAGATCATCTCCGGTGCCGAAGCGCTCTAAGCCGAACCGAGAGAAACAGACATGGCCACCCCCACCGCCGCCAAGAAACCCGCCGCCCCCAAGGCCCCCGTGAAGAAGGCACCCGCCAAGGCCGCCGCAGCCCCGAAGGCAACCGCCCCCAAGGGCGTCGCCACCGGCAAGCTGGTGCAGATCATCGGCGCCGTCGTCGACGTGGAATTCACCGGCCACCTGCCGGCGATCCTCAGCGCCCTGGAAACCACCAACACCGACCAGCGCACCGGCGAGCCCTTCCGCCTCGTGCTGGAAGTGGCCCAGCACCTGGGCGAGAACACCGTACGCGCCATCGCCATGGACACCACCGAGGGCCTGACCCGCGGCCAGCCGGTTTATGACACCGGTCGTTCAATCACCGTGCCGGTCGGCCCCGCCACGCTCGGCCGGATCATGAACGTGATCGGCGAGCCGATCGACGAAGCCGGCCCGATCAACTCGCCCTTCTCGGCCTCGATCCACCGCGAGGCCCCCTCGTTCGCCGAGCAGACCACGTCGTCGGAAGTGCTGGTGACGGGCATTAAAGTCATCGACCTGCTCTGCCCCTACACCAAGGGCGGCAAGGTCGGCCTGTTCGGCGGTGCCGGCGTTGGCAAGACCGTGACCATGCAGGAACTGATCAACAACATCGCCAAGGCCTACGGCGGTTACTCCGTGCTGGCCGGCGTGGGTGAGCGCACCCGCGAGGGCAACGATCTCTATTACGAGATGATCGAGTCGCACGTGAACATGGACCCGCGCGAGAACAACGGGTCGACCGAAGGCTCCAAGTGCTCGCTGGTCTATGGCCAGATGAACGAGCCTCCCGGCGCCCGTGCTCGCGTGGCCCTCACCGGTCTGGCCCAGGCCGAGTACTTCCGCGACGAAGAGGGCAAGGACGTGCTGCTCTTCATCGACAACATCTTCCGCTTTACCCAGGCCGGTTCTGAAGTGTCAGCACTGCTGGGCCGCATCCCCTCGGCCGTGGGCTATCAGCCGACGCTGGCCACCGAGATGGGCAACCTGCAGGAGAGGATCACGTCGACATCGAAAGGCTCGATCACCTCGGTGCAGGCCATCTACGTGCCCGCCGACGACCTGACCGACCCGGCGCCGGCCGCCTCGTTCGCCCACCTGGATGCGACCACCGTGCTCAGCCGCGACATCGCTTCGCAGGGCATCTTCCCGGCCGTGGACCCGCTGGACTCGACCAGTCGGATCATGGACCCGCTGGTGATCGGCGAGGAGCACTACAATGTTGCCCGTCGCGTTCAGGAGACGCTGCAGTCCTACAAGGCGCTGAAGGACATCATCGCCATCCTGGGCATGGACGAGCTGTCGGAAGAGGACAAGCTGACGGTCGCCCGCGCCCGGAAGATCAGCCGCTTCCTGTCGCAACCGTTCCACGTGGCCGAGCAGTTCACCAACACGCCGGGCGTGCTGGTCAGCTTGGAAGACACCATCCGCTCGTTCAAGGCGCTGGTCGAAGGCGAGTACGACCACCTGCCCGAGCCGGCCTTCTACAACGTCGGCACCATCGAAGACGCGGTCGCCAAGGCCGAGCAACTGGCGATGGAAGCGTAAGAAGCCGATGGCCGAAAAGCTGCACTTCTCCCTGGTCTCACCGGAACGCGAGCTGTTCTCAGGGCTGGTGGACCAGGTGGACGCGCCGGGCTCCGAAGGGGGTTTCGGCGTCCTGGCCGGCCATGCGCCGTTCATGACCGCGCTGAAAGAAGGCCCCGTGAGCGTACACAACGACGGTTCGGTCACGGTCTATGATGTTCGCGGCGGATTTGCCGACGTTACGCCCGACGGCCTGACGATCCTGGCGGAACACGCCGCTGAAGCTGCAAAGTAGGCAAATAATATTATTGCCGTAATTTCGTCGCCAAGAGGCCTTGCCTAGGCCGCTAACCTCAAGTTTTATGCCGTGCCGAAGTTAGGGAACCTTGAAATGCGTCTCGCCGTCTCCAGCCTGATCCTCGCCGCCGGCCTCGCTACGGCCGTGCATGCTCAGCCGGAAACGGCGGCACAGCCGGCACCCGCGCCGGCTGCAGCGCCTGCACCCGCTGCTGAAGCCCCGGCTGTCGTCGTGCCGCCTGCGATGCCAGCCGAGCCCGCGCCGCCGCCGCCGACGGTGCCGACGACTGGCAACGGAGCCGAGGCGATCGCGATCCTGGAAAGGATCTGCAAGCCCTCCGTGCGTGGCGAAAAGCTGGACGTACTGGCCAAGGCCAATGGATTCAAACTGAACCGCCGTGAACAAACCTGGAGCCGCCAGTTTGGTCCTGACAAGGGGTACTCCGTGATCCTGTTCCCGGCCGGTTCCAACAAGGGCGTCTGCCTGACCGAACTGCGCTATCCGATGGGCCAGGACGCTGAAGTCGCCAAGGCGCTCAACGTCTGGGCTTTTGTGCACCAGCCGCCGCTGGACCCGACCGCCAACTACACTCAGGCTCAGGATCCGGACGGCCTGAAGCGCGTGCGGCGGTCTTGGGAAAACCTGACGGCCACCGACAGCATCGGCCTCAATTTCTCGACGGTTCGCAAGGCGGACGACACCCCGCTGAGCCCCAAGTACGACACGGCAACGATGCAGTATCAGGAACGCAAGTTCTGATAGCTCTGGCCGACGTCGCCGGCCTCCTCGGCGTCTTCGTTATCCTGATCGCCTATGCTGGTGCTGCCATGGGACGGCTGGACCCCCGGCGTCCGGCGTCGCTGCTGGCCAATTTGCTGGGCGCGACGGCGATCCTCTATTCGCTGTTCACCGAGGCGTTCAATCTGTCGGCTGTGGCCATGGAGGGCGCGTGGGTTCTGGTGTCGGGCATTGGCTTGATCCGGTGGGCCGTCGAGGCGCGCAAGGCCCGCAAGTAACAGACCCTTTTCAGGCGGCGGGCACCCGGACCTCCGCCAGCCAGCTCAGCGTCGCCTCGGCAACCGCTTCCCAGCCGGTTTCACCGATCAGCCAGTGGCTCATGCCCGGCATCATCGCATAGGCGGCCCCGATGCGCTCTGCGGTCTGGCGGACCGTGTTGATCGGATGAACCACGTCACGTTCGCCGGCCAGCACCAAGGTCGGCATGGGCAAGGCACCGGTACCGACGCTGGTGGTCATGAACGGATCAAGCCACCAGTTCAGAACCTCCCGAACCGCGCGACCGCTCTCGGGGCACAGGCGGTCAAGGATGGCCTGCTGTTCGGACTTCGGCACCCGGTCCAGGCCATGGGAGCGCATGAGACCACGGTCTGGCGTCACCGACCCCATCCAGAACGGATCGGCCAGCTGAACCCCTAACGCAGTGGCCGCTTCTTCCATGCTGGAACCATGGACCCCCCAGGGCGCTGAAGGGGCCAGCAGGGCGACCGCAGCCGCGTTGGCCCGGCGGGCCGCAAGCTGGCAGACCAGGCCGCCCATGGAGTGGCCCAACAGAACCGGCCGCTCCGGAAGCGTGGTGCACAGGTCGACGATGCTGGTGACAAAGTCACTGATCGAGCGCCCAGCAGCCGAGCCGGCCTTGTCGCGCCCCGGAAGGTCGGGTGCCAGTACGGTCCAGCCCTGCGCTTCGAAGGGTTCGCGGAAACGTTCAAACGCCCATCCGCCACAGAAGGCACCGTGCACCATAATAACGGTCGGCATGGCTCTTCCCCAATCTGAACCCAAGGAACGACCCTAGAGGGTGGCGGCCCTGAGGGGAAACCCGTTCGCGTCTCTGGATCAGCCAACAGCGCTTCGGGTCGCCGCAAAGGGTGCGAACGCCAGGGCCACCGTCTCGTAGACGGCGCGCTTGAACGGTACGATCAGCTTCGGCGCTTCCGCCAGATAGCCCCAGCGCCATAGATCAAACTCGGGCTCGTCATGACTGGCCAGGTCGAACTCGGCGTCCTCCCCGTCAAACCGGAACGCAAACCAGACCTGCCGTTGACCCCGGAAGCCCCGCACCGATTTCGGACCGGAGAAGCTGGCCGGGAAATCATAGACGATCCAGTCATCGGTGCGGCCCAGATAGGTCGCGCTGACGGCCCCGGTCTCTTCGGCCAGCTCTCGACGCGCAGCGGCCTCAAGGTCTTCGCCGGGATCGACGCCACCTTGCGGAAACTGCCAGCCGGCAGGGGTGGTGTGGGCACGTCGGCCCAGCCAGACCCGCCCATCGGGATGAAAAAGCACGACCCCCACATTGGGGCGATACTGCGTTAGATCGGTCATCGCTTGATAGTCAGAGCCGATACCGGGGCCAGCTGATAGCCCTTTTCTTCCACTGCGTTGGCCCAGGCTACAACCTTCTGCAGGGTGACGGGATAGGCAAAACCGGAGCCCAAAGCCTGTCCGCGCTGCAGGGCGCCGGCCTCCAGGGCGGCAAGTTGCTGGTCGATAGCCGGACCGGAGAGTTTGTCGTCAATCACGCGTTCGGCGGACGCGCGCGGAAGGCCCCCGCCCTTTCCCGCCGCCGAGCCATCGTCGACGAAGGCGAGCCCACGGGCCTTCATCGAACTGGCCAGCGCAGCATAGGCCGGGGCGCTCGTGAGGAACCGCCCGCCCTGATAGTTGGTCAGACCGAAGTAGCCGGTCGCCCGCGACAGAATCCACTCCAGCTTTTTGGTGATTTCGCCCGGCTGGGCGTCTGTCATCAGGGTGTAGGGGCCAGTGTCGTTGTCCGGATAGTTTTCAGGCTCCATGGGCGCTTCGATCAGCACCTCGTGCCCATAGTTGCGCGCCAGATCGATCCAGCCCTGAAGGCCGTCAGCATAGACCACGAATGAGAGGGTTATTTCTGGCCGCAGCGTCTCGATCGCCTGTCGGGTCGCACGGGCATTGAGGCCGAGACCGCCGATGACCAGGGCCACCTTTGGACGGCCGTTCGACTGGAATGGTCGGGCGTAGATCTGCGCCGGCGTGCGGCCATCCTGGGCGATGATCGGCAGCGGGCCGCCGGGACCCTGCGCGTAGAACCCGACGATCGGGGCGACTGCAAGGGCACCGCCGGCGAAGGGTTGTGCGACGGGCGGCGAATTGGCCGCGCGAACGGCCTGCGGAGACAGCGGACGCTCCGAGAGCCGGATGACATCGGCATAGACATGAGCCTTGCCGTGAGCGGGTTTCAACGCGGCGCGCCACCCTACGGGCGCGGCCTTGAAGACGGGAGCCAAGGCCTTTCGGGCGGGGTCCTGGCCGCCCAGGGGGCCCAGCAGGCTGATCAGCGCCGCCACCGTCGCCACGAACCCTGCACCCGCCAGACCCAGCCCGACCAATGGGTTCTTCGCAAAAGCACGCAGATCGACGGCTGGCAGCTTCAACGCCGGTAGCTTTAGCTTGGGCAGGGCGATAGCGGCCAAGATGCAGGTCTCCTCAACCCGCATCCTCGCCGAACATGGTTAACGGGCGCTTTCGCTCGCGGCGAATTGCTGGATCTGGATGGCGCGCCCTACTTCTGCGTTGTCGCCGGCTTGGCTTCGGCGATCCGGGCCTTGCCGACAATCTCGGCCAGGCGTGCGGTAGGCTTGGGCAGCTTCGGTGTGGCCGCGACGGACCCGTAGCGAAGCACATCCATCGCGCGGGACACCTGGAAGTCCTTTTTGACGTCAAAGGTTTCAGGCGGTGCCTCGGCGGGCTCATGTGCGCCGCGGCGGACCTTGCCCTCGTCGCCGTTGAGCGCATTCTTGAATGAGGCTTCCGAGAACTGGTACGCGCGGTTGGCGATGAACTGCGCCTCTTCGCGGGTCGAGGCGACTTCGAGATCCGGCTCGATGCCGGTCTTCTGGATCGAGCGACCGGACGGTGTGAAATACTTGGCCGTGGTCAACTTCAACGCCCCGTCCACGCCGCCCCGCAGGGGTATCACAGTCTGGACCGAACCCTTGCCGAAGCTGGTGGTGCCGACCAGTTCGGCGCGTTTGCGATCCTGCAGCGCCCCTGCGACGATCTCTGAGGCCGACGCGGAGCCCGAATTGACCAGAACGACAATAGGCAAGCCGCCGGTCATGTCGCCCGCACGCGCGTTGTAACGCTCGACGTCGCGCGGATCGCGGCCGCGCTGGGAGACAATCTCGCCGCCTTCAAGGAAAAGATCCGAGACGCCGACAGCCTGGTCCAGCAAACCGCCGGGGTTGTTCCGCAGATCCAGCACCAGTCCCTTCAGGTTGGGGTTCTTGGCCTTGAGATCGGCGAACGCGGCCTCGGCCTCGTCCGTGGTCTTTTCGTTGAAACTGCCAATCCGCAGGATGCCGTAATCGCCTTCAAGGCGCGCGGTCGCGGACTTGGGCTTGATGACCTCGCGGATCAGCTTGACGTCGAAGGGATCGGTCTTTTCGCGTGCAATGGTCAGCGCCACGGTCTCGCCGGGCTTGCCGCGCATCTGCTTGACCGCCTCAGTGACCGTCAGGCCCAGCACGCTCTCGCCGTTGACGGCCGTGATGTAATCGCCGGCCTTGATCCCGGCCCGAGAGGCAGGGGTGCCGTCCATTGGCGAGATCACTCTGACCACACCGTCCTCGCTGGTGACCTCTATGCCAAGGCCACCGTATTCACCGCGGGTCTGGTCGCGCATGTCGTCAAAGGATTCAGGGTCGAGGTACCCGGAGTGGGGATCGAGCGAGGTCAGCATGCCGTCAATAGCCGACTGGATCAGCTTGGTTTGATCAACTTCGCTGACATACTGGCTCTCGATGGTTTTCAGCACATCGCCGAACAGGCCCAGCATGCGGTAAGTCTTGGCCTGAGGCTGGGCCGCCGCCAGCGCTGCCTGGCTCACATAGGCCATAGAGCCTGCTCCGAGGACAAAGGCCGATGCGCCGATCAAGAGATACTTCTTCATAGCCTGCCTCAAACTCCCTCTGGCGGAATTCACCGCTCATTCAACAGACTGAAGCGACGCCTTTGTGGCCGCATTCCGTCCATTTTGCTTCCAGCCCCTCGACCCTAGCCAAGCCATCTGGCCGGGTCGACCGGAGAACCCTGCTCACGGACCTCGAGATAGAGTTCCGGGGCCGATTGCCGTCCGTCCGAGGCCCAACCCACTGGCTGCCCCTCGACAACGGACTGTCCGATCTGAACCGAGGTTCTGTCGAGACCAGCAAGCACGAGATGATATCCACCGGCTAGTCTTAATATCACGATGACGCCCCAGCCCTTTACAGGGCCCACATACTGCACAAGTCCCGCCGACGGGCTGACGGCGCGTGCGCCCTTAGTCGCCTTCAGGGTCATGCCATTCGAGTAGCCGCCACCGGCGATGGGCGCGCCAAAGCGTCGAATGACCGCACCCTGGACCGGCAGGATCAGGCGGGTCGGCGGCGTCAGCTGTTCACCCGCGCCGTTGGCGTCGTAGCGCTTCAGCAAGGCCCCGGAACCGTCCGGTTCAGGCAGCGCCTCGGCTGTCCGGCTGTCGCGTTCGAACAGCGCCTCGCTTTGCACGGCCGCCAGACGGCGCTGGCGCATCACTTCTGTAGCACTCTTGGCATAGCCCTGGGCACGGGCCTGCAGGTCTGGCGTCATGGCCTTGACCAGAATGGCGGCGCGCACCGCGTCTCTGGCGTCCTGCGGCGAGACCAGCAGTGCCGGAGGGGGGTCGCGCCGCAGCTGTTCCAGAACCGACAAAAGCCGCGAGAGACGGTGCATATTGACGCCCTGGTCGACGGACAGCTCGGTCTCGGCGACGTTCAACCGCGCCAGCCGGCCGGTGGTCGCCGCCACGGCCGCCACGCTGACCAGTGCCGCGCCGAACGCGCCAAGGATGAGAATCCGCTGCATCAATCGCGATGATAGGGTGAACCGGCCAGAATGGAGACCGATCGATAGATCTGTTCACAAAGCATCGCCCGCGCCATGGCGTGCGGCCAGGTCTGGGGCCCGAACGCCAGAGTCCCTTGCGCGGCCGCGACCAGATCGGGATCGAGGCCGTCGGCACCGCCGATGAGGAATACCAGCCGACGCACGCCGCGGTCGCGCAAGACCCCGATTTCGTCAGCGAAGGCGCGCGACGCCCGGGCCTTGCCGCGCTCGTCACAGGCAATGACGTGGCTGTCGGCGAGGTGAAGGCGCAGCGCCTCGGCCTCGGCGATCTTGCCCGGCTTGCGGCTCTCGACCTCGGCAACCTCGACCGGCCCAAGCCCCAGCGACCGCCCCGCAGCCGTGGCGCGGTCGATGTAGAGCTTCACCAGCTCGGTTTCGGGCGAGCGGGCCAGGCGACCAATGGCGACGATAGCGATCTTCACAGGTCCCTGACTACGCGATCAGAAGCTGTTCGGCGATCTGAACCGCGTTGAGTGCCGCGCCTTTCAGCAGTTGATCGCCCGCCAGGAAAAGAGCCACGGATCGGCCCGAGGGGTCACCCAGATCGCGCCGGATGCGTCCGACCAATACATCGCCCTGCCCCTCAGCCTCCACCGGCATCGGGAAGTGGTTGTTGTCGCGATCATCAACGATGCGCACGCCCGCGGCCTCGGCCAGCACCTCGCGGATTGAGGCAGGCGCAACTGGCGCATCGAGTTCAAGGCTGAGCGCCATGGCGTGGGCACGCAGCACGGGTACGCGCACGCAGGTGACGCCGATGGGCAGGTTGAAACTGCCCAACATGCGGCGGGTTTCCGCCATCACCTTCAGTTCCTCGCCGTTGTAGCCGCTCTGGGGATCGATATCAGCGTCGTGGCTGAACAGGTTGAAGGCGTAGGGGTGGCGCAGCACCTTCGGCGGATAGGTCTCGCCGACCAGATGCGCCTGGGTGGCAGCCGCCAGTTCCGCCATGGCCGGCGCGCCGGCCCCGGAGGCGGCCTGATAGGTGGCGATCTGCAGCCGTCGCAGGCCAAAGCGGCGCTGCAGGGGTGCCACCGCCACGCAGGCCAGGATGGCCACGCAGTTGGGATTGGCGATGATACCGCGATGGCCGACCAGGGTTTCCAGGTTCACTTCCGGGGTCACCAGCGGACAGTCAAGGTCCATGCGAAACGCGGAGGAATTGTCGATCACGATCGCGCCGGCCGCCGTCGCGTGGGGCGCGTAGGCCAGGGCCGTTTCGGCGTCTGCCGCGAAGAAGGCCAGGTCAATGCCGGCGAAGCTGCCTTCACTCAGGATTTCAACAGGCAGGTCTTCGCCCCGAAAGGCGACCGTGCGACCGGCGGAGCGTGCGGAGGCCAGCAGCCGGACCGAGGCGGCCGGGAAATCACGCGCTACCAGACACTGGATCAGTTCGGCACCGACCGCGCCGGTGCCACCGACGATGGCGACGGCGGGATTGCGCAGGGATCGGTAGGACGGTTGGGTCAACATAGGAGCCTCTTTTTGGGTGAGACCCGTGTGCGTGGTGTTCGGCTTTGGAAATACGCCGCGCCCCGCACATCGGGCGGAGCGCTTTGACGGTTATGTTGCGATCAGAAGCCGCACACAGCCGCAAACGCCCCGCCGGAGCGGGTCATTTTGCGGCTAATTTTCTGCGCAGTCGCGAACATGGTCGCGGCAAGTACAGGCGCGGGCTCAGCCTGTAAACAGAAATCAAAACCCGGGCGGTCGCTGGAACCTGCCGATCTAGCTGGCAGCCAGGCCCCTGTGCGCCGAATCCACCGACCAGATTTTCTCGATATTGTAGAAGCTGCGGACTTCGGGCCGGAACAGGTGGACGATGACATCGCCGGTGTCGATCAGCACCCAGTCAGCACTGGGCATGCCTTCGATGCGGCACTTGCCGTAACCGGCCTCCTTCAGCGCCCGCAGCAGATGATCGGCCATGGCACCGACATGACGCTGCGACCGGCCTGACGCGACGATCAGGCCGTCGGCGATCGGTGACTTGCCTTTGAGGTCAATGAAAACGACATCCTGGGCTTTGTCGTCATCCAGCCGGGCGAGGATCAGGTCCTGGACGGCGGTGATGCGGTTGTCGATGTCCTGAGGGGCGTCGGCTCTCGCCGCAGCCATTTGCGCACGTGACGCAGGTTTGGGGTCCAGCGGGGTAACTCCTTTTGTCCTCGCAGGATCATCTTTAACACAGAACCCGGGCCGGGTCAGCCACCGGATGCAGCGATCTGAATCAACCCTTTCGACGCGCCCGAAGGGCCGAGGACGACTGGAAATTGAAGCGGCCGAACAGGAACGTCCAGGCTGGAGTCTTCGCATAGGCCAACCTTGGCCCGCTTTGTGGCGAGCGACGAAAGCGGGCGAAGCGTATCGCCGCGGGCGAGAACCGGCTTTTCAGCGAAATCCAGGGGCGGGAGATCACCGCGACGGGCACTTCATGCATGATCTGCGTCCAGCCCCGCCAGCGGTGGAATGACGCCAGGCTGTCGGCACCCATGATCCAGACGAACTTCACGCCCGGAAACCGCGCTTTGAGGCCTCGGATAGTGTCGATGGTATAGTTGGAGCCGAGGTGGGTCTCCACCGCCGCTACAACCATTGCGTAGCCGTGGGCGAGTGCCTTGGCGCCGGCGACACGCTCCTCCAGATCGGCGGTTTCGTGGCGCGACTTCAGCGGATTTTGCGGAGACACTAGCCAGATGACGCGGTCCAGGCCCAGCTTGCGCCTGGCGGTCTCGGCCACATGGGCGTGACCATCGTGCGCCGGGTTGAAGGACCCCCCATACAACCCGACCTTCATCCCCCGCTTCAGGTCAAACCCCAGGCGCAGCGCCTGAGGTCGACCGGCGAGCGGCGCGCGGCGCGCCGGACCTGCGAACCACATCGGCACCGCCCTCAGCTGACGCGGGGCGGCGTGGGCGCGCCACCCCGATCAAGGTTGAGGTCTGTCTGACGGACCCGCGTGCGGACCGTGAACACGCCGTCGCCAGCCAACACGCCGCCACGGGCGAACAGCCGGCCATTCTGCCAGTTGGAAAGGCCCAGCTCCGGACGATCCAGCGCGTACTGGCCATCCACCCAGCGGGTGAACCCGTCCCCAACGAAGGGCGCGTCGATCTTTTCGTAGAACCGGGCATGCGCGGCGGCGGCGTCCGAAATCAGGCTGGCGGCGAACCTCGGGCTGTACGTATTGAACAGGGCCACGGCCTCTTCGACATCAGCGACGATCCTGAGGCTGAGTTCCGGGGTCTCTTCCCATTCCCATTCGTGAGCCAGGTCGGCATCGGAGATAGGTTCGACAAGGGCCTCCTCCACGGGTCCGTCAGCCCGGACCACCGTCCCGCGCCCGGTGCGCCAGGCTTCTGGCAATCGGACCGTGTCGGTGGGCGTCATGTGAAGCTTGCAGCCCTGGCGTCGCGCGCCGGCGGCCTGAAGCGCGTCAAGGAACACAGGCAGCAGGTCGTGCACCCGCGCCTCGACGATGCAGCAGACGTTCAGGGTGTTGCAGACCTTGCGGTCCAGCGAATGGAACACCGCGGCGTAGAAGCGTTCGGCGTCAGCCGTGGCATCGGCCACCAACCAGGCGCCGCCCGTACCGTGCAGGCTGACCGGCGTGCCGGCCTGTCGCGCTATAGCGCCTAGCTGGGCGACCGCAGGTCCAGACCCTCGCGCCACCGCCAGCGCCAGCCGGTTGTCGGAGAACATGGCCCAGCCCGCGGCATGCGCCGGGCTGTCGACCAGAACAGCGGACCCTTCGGGCAATCCGGCTTCGGCCAGAGCCGGGTCGAGCGCATGTGACACAATGGCCCGCGCCGTGCCCAGTGCATCCGAACCGATGCGGAAGACCACGGTATTTCCGGCGCGAATGACCCCCGTCGCGTCGGCGAACACATTGGGGCGACCCTCGAATACGAAACCGACCACGCCCAGCGGGGCCATCAGCTGGTCCACCGTCCAGCCCGCGTGCGCCACCTGCTCCAGCACGCGACCACGGGACGGCTCAGCGTCGCGCCAGACCCGCAAGCCCGCCACCATGTCGCGGCGCATCCCGGCGGTTAACGCCAACCGGGTGGTGGACCGGCCGCGCGACCTGGCGCTCTCGACGTCAGCGGCATTGGCGCGCGCGATGGCGGCCCAGACCGTGTCGTCCTCCAGACGGCGCGCGAAGGCCTCGAAGAATGCGGTGATCGCAACGTCGCTGACATCCCCCATCTGCGCGAAAGCCGCTGCGGCGCGAGCGACCGCGCTGCCGGCGGCGTGGGCTTCGGAAGCGGGAATGCGCAGCAGGTCACCGCTGTCCTGCACCACTACCAGCCGATCTCCGGAACGGAACGCAGCCGCCAGTTCCTGCGTCACAAAAGCGACGTGGTCACCTGCGAAAGGTATGGCTTGACCCAGGGCGAGCGCATCCAGCGGGCCCGTGCGGGCGGCGTTCGCAGCTCTGCTTGACGTAACGTCGTCCACGGCGGCGACCCTTTTGCTCTGTTTGAGCCTTACGCGGTCTGCGCGTGAGCCGCCAGAGCCAGGTCGTCGGCATGCACCATCGGCCCCGAGGTGTAGCCAAGTGCCGGCTCGATCGCCGCCGACTTCAGGCCGCAAATTTTCCGGGCGTGGTCATCGACATAGCGGATCAGGCCGCGTGCGATCTCGACGCCGGCCTCGTCGCGGATCACCACAGCGTCGCCTTTGTCGAAATGGCCGTCCACATCCGTCACACCCGCCGCCAGCAGACTCTTGCCCCGGCGCACGGCAGCGGCGGCACCAGCGTCGACCGTCAGGACGCCTGCAGGCGACAGCGACCCGGCGATCCACGCCTTGTAGGCGGCGGCTGGCGTGGTGGAGGGTTCGATGACGGTGGCCTTGGCACCCTGCTCCACAGCCAGCAGCGGCGATGGCCGGGTTCCCAGGGTGATCACAGTGGCGCAGCCGGCGGCGGCGGCGATCCGGGCTGCAGCCAGCTTGGTGGCCATACCGCCGGTGCCGACGCCTGCCGACGCGTTGGCCCCCCCGGCCATGGCGTCGAACGCGGGGGTCAGGTGCTGGATGCGAGGGATCAGCGTCGCAGTTTGGTCGTTTCGAGGATCAGCGGTGTAGAGCCCCTCCACATCCGAGAGCAGGATCAGAGCCTCGGCCCCGACCAATTGGGCCACGCGGGCTGACAGGCGGTCGTTGTCGCCAACCCGGATCTCCTCGGTGACCACGGTGTCGTTCTCGTTGATCACCGGGATGACACCCAGGCCCAGGAGGGTGTCGAGGGTCGCGCGCGCGTTCAGCCAGCGGCGGCGGACCTCGGTATCGTCGCGGGTCAGCAGGATCTGGGCGCAGGCAAGTCCGTGCGGCTCCAGCGCCACTTCCCAGGCCCGCATCAGCGCTGACTGCCCGGCAGCGGCGGCGGCCTGTTTCTCGGGCAGGCTCAGGCGCTTTCCAAGACCCAGCCGGCGACGGCCCAGAGCCACAGCGCCGGACGACACCACCAGCACCTGCTGGCCACGCACCCGCAGACGGGCCACGTCGGCGGCGAAATCCGCCAGCCATTCGCCGTGCGCCGCACCGTCCGGGCCCACCAGCAGGGCGGAGCCCACCTTGATGACGATGCGTTTGGCGGCGCTCAGCTCGCTCACGGTGCCCAGTCCTCGGGCCGAGCCCCCTCGGCGGCCAGTTCGTCCTTGCGCTGGCGGACCAGGGCGTAGGATTCGCGCAACAGTTCGGTCACCCCGTGACCAGCGGCCCCCGACACCAGCCTGACCTTCACGCCCGACGCGGCTTCCAGTTCGGCGGCCTTGGTGGCCTGGGTTTCGGGGTCCAGCGCGTCGATCTTGTTGAGCGCCAGGATCTCGTCCTTGTCCTCCAGGCCCTCGCCATAGGCTTCAAGTTCGTGTCTCACCGTGCGCCAGGCCTGGGCGACGTCGTCCTGGGTGCCGTCCACCAGATGGATCAGCACGGCGGTGCGCTCCACATGGCCCAGGAACCGCGTGCCGATGCCCACGCCCTCGCTGGCCCCTTCGATCAGGCCCGGGATGTCGGCAATCACGAAACGCTCGCCGATGGAGAGGTCCACCATGCCCAGATTGGGCGACAGAGTGGTGAACGGATAGGCCGCGATCTTGGGCCGCGCAGCGCTGGATGCCGCCAGGAACGTCGACTTCCCGGCGTTGGGCAGACCGACCAACCCCACGTCGGCGATCAGCTTCAGTCTGAGCCAGATCGCGATTTCTTCGCCTTCTAGGCCGGGGTTGGCGTGGCGGGGGGCCTGGTTGATGGGGCCCTTGAAGTGGGTGTTGCCGAAGCCGCCGTTGCCGCCCTTGGCGAGGCGGACGCGTTGGCCCAGGTGGGTCATGTCGACGATCAGTTCCTTGTCCTCGTCGAGGACCTCGGTGCCGACGGGGACCTTCAGCACCACGTCCTCGCCGTTGGCACCGTGGCGGTTGCGGCCCATGCCGTGGACACCGGTGTCGGCGCGGAAGTGCTGGGAATAGCGGTAGTCGATCAGGGTGTTCAGCCCCTCGACCGCCTCGATCCAGACGTCGCCGCCGCGGCCGCCGTCGCCGCCGTCCGGGCCACCGTATTCGATGAATTTCTCACGGCGGAACGACACCGCGCCGCCCCCGCCGGAGCCGCTCTTCACATAGACTTTGACCTGGTCGAGAAACTTCATCGGGAGAACAATCGCAGCGTTAGGGCGGCGGCGATCGACTTGATCAGCGCCCCGGGAATGAACGGCAATATGCCATATTCGAAGGCGGACGCGGGGCTCATGAACGAGATCATGCCCGACCAGCCCACGGCCAGCACGATCAAATGGCCGCCGAGAAACACCGCCGTCCACAACAGCACGCCTGCGGTGCGCTCACATGCGCGACCGCAGACAAATACTGCTGCGGCCATGCCGACCAGGAAGCCCATGGTGTGACCGGTCACCGCCCGCCAACCGCCCGAGCCGTCGGCCAGTACGGGAGCACCCAACGCCGCGATGGCCAGCCAGGCCAGCACCGTGATCAGCGCCAGGCGCCCGCCCACCAGTCCAGCCATCACGAACAGCACATAGGTCTGCAGGGTGATCGGCACACCTACGCCGTCCGGCAGCGGCACCGACAGGCGCGAGGCCACAGCCATCGCCACAACGCCGGCAGCAACGGCGGCGGCCTGGAGCGGCAGCGACGACGGGATCAAGCGGGCGGAAAGGGCGGGCATCGCAGAGGCGCTTAGCACGTCAGGCCAACCAGACCATCATCCGGGTGGCCACGGCCTCGCCGCCGCGCGCCGCCGACACCTTGCGCACCACGTCGCCAGTGTAGAGGAACCCAGCCTTGCACAGCGCCTGCCCCGCCGCCGGATCATCGGCCGCATGGCCCGACCAGACCGCGCCGCGCCGCCAGTCCTGGCCCGCCCAACGCAGCGCCGCGGTCATCGCCTCGGTGCCATACCCCCGCCCGCGGAACGGTTGATCCAGCCAGACGTCCAGTTCGGGGCGCCGGGGCGCGGCCTCGTGAAAGTCCAGCCGGCCGATGGGGCCGAACTGGCGGTGCTCGATGTCGAACGCCACGACAGCGCGGCCGCTCGCCGGCGCGCGCAGGATCAGACGCGCGGTGGCGACCGGCGGCTGGAGGGACTGAATGCACATGGTCTTACCTCCCGACCCCTCTTTGCGGGGGTCCAAAACGAAACGAAAACGGGGAGCCCGGCTGACCGTACTCCCCGCTGGGTCGTCTTGCCGGTCCGCCATCTGATGAGAGAGGGCGGAACCGGAGAGAAGGGGTTCCGCCTATTCGGCCGCCATAACCTTGGCTTCGACCGGGATCACGGTCGCGTAGCAGCGGTCATTGGCTTTGGTCACAAACTTCACCGCGCCAGTAATCAGCGCGAAGAGGGTGTGGTCCTTGCCCATGCCGACATTGGTGCCCGGGAAGAACTTGGTGCCGCGCTGGCGTACGATGATCGAGCCGGCGTTGATCGCCTCGCCACCGAACTTCTTGACGCCGAGACGGCGGCCGGCGCTGTCGCGACCGTTGCGGGATGAACCGCCTGATTTCTTGTGAGCCATCGTGCTCTCCTAACTCGTAAGGTCCGCCCGATTACTCGGCGGACGTATCCTTCTTGGAAGCTGCGGCCTTCTTCGCCGCAGCGGCTTTCTTCGGGGCAGCCTCGGCAGCAGCTTCCACCGCCGGGGCGGCATCCACGACCTTCGCAGGCTTGGCCTTGGCGGCAGGGGCTTCCAGCTTGGCGGCGGCGGCCTTCTGGGCCTTGCTCTGCCAGGGCAGGTTCAAGGTCGCGAAGTCCAGGCCACGGGCCCGGGCGTCCAGCTCGGCCTTGGTGGTCATGTCGACCACGCCGTCCCACTTGGTCTCGGCGCCATTGGCCGTGATGCCGACCACGCGCAGCACGCTCTCGTGCTGGCGATGACCGCGGGTGCGGCGGTAGCCCTGACGGCGGATCTTCTTGAAGATCTTCACCTTCTCGCCCTTGCGGGTTTCCACCAGGGTCGCAGCCACCGAGGCGCCATCCACCAGCGGCGCGCCGATCGTCACGGCCTCGCCATCGCCCAACATCAGCACGTCGCCAAACGCCACGGCCGCGCCGGGTTCGCCTTCGAGCTTTTCAACCACCAGCAGGTCGCCGGGGCTAACCCGGTACTGCTTGCCGCCGGTCTTGATCACCGCGTACATCGTTCGCGCCTTCGGTACTAAAGTTATGCATTTGCAATAGGAAACGCGCCCGAGAGATGGCTCACGGGCGAGAGGTGGGCGGTTATACAGCCGGATCGTTGTGAGTCAACGGCGGGGGTGGGCCTAAGTCGGGGCTAAGGTCCAGGGATTGACTACGGTGAAGCCTGCGGCCGCGAAGGCGCTGGTGTCGCGCGAGCCCGCCGCGAAGATGTGCGCGGCGGCGATGGCGGCGAACTCGAGTGTGTGATGGGAATGATGGCATCGTGGCGGTTGCGATATCGGCTAGCACGGGTTGCACGATGGACTGTGGTCGGCGGTTGGGCAGGATTGGGTACCGTGTCGCCTAAATTTGTCCGTACCCCCTCACGAAAACCTTGCCTGATAGGTATGCGTCGATAGCCGCACCGCCTCGCCCAGCGGCGGGGTCAGTTCGAACATCCGGGGTTCGCGGGCGAAGGCGTAGAGGCGCATCAGTTTGAAGGCGTCGGTGCGTTCTTCGGACAGGGCGTGTTCGTTGCGGGTGAGGAAGAAGGGCGTGGTTTGGTTGCCGCGTTTGGTTTTCACCTCCACCAGGCGTTCGCCGCCCTCGCGGTCGAATGAGAGGATGTCGTGCCCGGCACCGTCGCCGTCCTCCTCGGCGACCCAGCGGACCTTCCGGGCGAGGTCGGGGCGATCCTCGTCCAGCAGGCGTTGGCGTTCGAAGTGGAACACCATTTCTTCGCCGGCCTTGCCCAGTTCGCGGTTGCGGAAGTCGCGGGCGCCAGCGTCGAATTTGCGAACGAAGCGTTCGAGGATGGCCGGGCGTTCACGGGGTGGTTGCAGCAAGGGCGCGGCTTCGAGGAAGGGGGTGACGGGCGCGGCCACTTGGTCGAGCGCGGCCGGAACCCACAGCGGGGGCTGGACTACTAGGCGGCGCTCAATGGCGTCGAGGATGGCACCTTGGTAATTGGCCATGGGCCGGTAGCCGCGAATGATGGGCTCGCCGATCTCGGCCAGCACGGCGGAGATGTTCATGTGCTTGAACTCGATGGACCCGTCTGATCGGCCGGTCTTCTCGATCAACTGCGCTCGATGTCGGGCCTTCACATAGGGCTGGCCTGCCTGTTCGAGGGCAGGCATGGCGAAGTAGTCCGCCACGATAAGGTCGAGCTCGGCGTCCGTCCAGTCCGGCCGATTTGTATCGATGTCGGACAATGATGCCTCCGAGGCGGGAGGATGGCGGCTCGGCGCGCGCCGTCAAGGGGCCTCAACAGAAACGCCCAGCCTACGGCCTGCCCCCTCCCCCACCCGCTCTTTGGCGGGCGGTCCCCCTCCCGCCGCTTTGCGGGGGAGGTAACCTCACCGCTCCCGCCGTTCGCCCGGATAGGGGTTTAACTGGCCCAGGCGCTTGGTGATGGCGTGGATCTCGGGTTCGGCGGCGAGGCCGATGGTCATGGCGAGGTCGCCGACCTGGTCGACGTAGAGGTCGTCGCGGAACTGGCAGGCGCTTGGTGATGGCAGCGGCGAAGGCGGGGCGGGTGCGGACCCATTTGTAGAGGGTGAAGGTGCCGGGCATGTCGGGCTCTCTCGAGAGGCTGCAGAGCGAGGCACCGTCCAGGATGCGGTGTTCGATGCGCCAGGTCAGCTCAGGCGTGCAGTAGCGGGCGACGCGGGCTGGTGTGCGGGCGCGGGCGGCGGATTTCACAGGTTCCGGGCATCGGAACTTAATGGGAACATTTGTCCTGAATTGAAAGGCCTCGGGTGTCGCGCGGCTTGACGGCGGCGGTCCGGCGTGGCCCCTACGCGCACCGGGCCCTGGCCCTGTTCTGAGGGTGTTTCAGATGGCAACGATGATCCTGAGCGTGGTCGGTAGTGACCGGCCGGGGCTGACGCAGGCGTTGGCGGATGCGGTGCTGGCGGCGGGCGGCAACTGGCTGGAGAGCCATCTGAGCCGGTTGGGCGGGCTCTATGTCGGCTCGGTGCGGGTCGAGGTGGCACCGGACCAGGTCGAGGCGCTGCGCGCCACCGTGCGGGCGGTGGACGCCCAGGGGCTGGAGGTGCGGATCGCCCCGGCCATCGAAGAGCCGGGCCTGACGGGCGAGGCGGTGGCGTTCAGCCTGGTCGGTCAGGACCGGCCGGGGATCGTGCGCCAGGTGACGGCGGCCCTGAGCGTGCTGGGCGTCAACATCGAAACGTTTGAGACCCGCATCAGCGCCGAGCCCTATTCCGGAGCCGCGCTATTCCAACTGCAGGCGCGGCTGCGGTTGCCCACCGGTGTGACGGCGCAGGGAGTTCAGGCGGCGCTGGAGGCGATCTCGGGCGAGATCATGGTCGACATTTCGCTCACGCCGAGCGAGGCGGGCTGAGCAGCACCGGCGTTCGTATGAGCTGAAAGAAGAAGCCCCGACCGAGGTGTGACGTCCTCTGGCCGGGGCGATAGATCTTGGCGCGCGCACCGTGACTGGAGATCCAGCGCGTGGCCTGGCGCGGCCCGAGCAGCCGCGTCAACCGGTGCACCATAGCACCCTGAGCGTTGCTGGCCAATTAACTTTTGCACGAGACATGACGGAAGCGCGGTCCTGACGCTCTCCTTCGTCAGGACCGCTCAGTCCTCCACAGCGCAACCGGGGCTCGGAACGTGCGCTGCATCCGACTTTTGCGCCCGGATCACAGGCGCGATATCCGACCTGAACATCTCCAGAAGTCCAGGATCGAGGGGGAGACGTCACGCGGCCAGGCTTTCCCTAGGTCGCAGGGCAAATTAAATTGCAGCCGAAAGGGTGATGCCGACCGTCACCGGCCGCTGGGGCGTGATCTGGCGGGCCTGACCGGGGTTGAAGGGGTTACCGAACGCGAAGGTGTCGCTGAAGGAATCCAGTGGGTTGAGGGCGTAGACCTGCAGACCCACAGGCCGGTTATAAAGGGTCCCGAAGACTTCGGCAGACAGCCGTGTGCGGACAAAGCCACCGGTTTTGGCCTGGCTGGCGTCAAAGGTGACGCGGGAACGGCCGACATAGGTGGCTTGCCCCGTGAGGCGTACGGTCCAATCCCCGGCGATCGTGCGCTCGTAACTCAGCAGTCCGCCCCCGGAGACGGCCGGCGCACCCGGCAGGCCGTTGACCAGTCTGGCGGTGAAATCGGAGTTGGCGTCCGAGGTTTTGACATCTGCAAAACGGCCGTTGATCTGGGCCGTGAAGCCGCCGGTGCGCATCGCGACCTCGGTCTCCAGGCCCAGCACCCGGGCGTCGCCGGCATTGATGGTGTAGGGGATGCCGGAGGGGCGGTACTGGTCGGTCTGGATGTCCTTCCAGAGGTCATAGAAGATGGCCGAATTCAGCGACAGGCGCCGCGAGAGGCCCTCAAGCTTCAGGCCTGTCTCGAAATTGACCAGCCGGTCGGGCCTGAATGTCGATCGCTGGACCGCGAGCGGCACCGCGCCACCCGAGTTGATGCCCCCCGAGCGATAGCCTTCCGAGGCCACGGCATAGAGCAGATTGCCAGGACTGAACTTCCATTGCAGCGAGAGCTTGGGAGAAATGCCCTGGAAATCGACCGTGCGATCCAGCGTGCGCGGCGCGAAGTTTTCGGAGTTGACGTTGGACATGGTCCGGGTGTGGAGGCTGAACACCCGCGCGCCGACGGCCACGCTAACATCGGGCGCAAGTTCGTAAGACGCCTCACCATAGGCGGCCAGCTCGCGGACCCGATCACGGCGGTCGTCGCTGTAGACCGGGATCAGCGGGGCGCGGGGCACCTGGACCGAGAACTCGGTGGGGGCCTCGACAGCGGTGTAGGATCCGTACACCCCGACCAGCCACTCCAGCCGCTCGGCCCCCCGGGAGGTCAGGTAGAGATCCTGGACCAGCATCCGCGTCCGGGTGCGCTCGAAATAGGCCGAGGTGAGGCCGGTGCGCGTGTAGAGGTCTTTGGTCGCCGTGGAGTCGAAGACACTGCTGTAGCGATGGCGGACCACGCCGGTGGACGAGACCACGTCGCCCCATCCCAGCGCCCCCCGCACGGTCGCCGTCACCAGCTCGATGTCGTTGACGTGCGGCTCGCGGATCCGCACGGCGCGCGTCAGGCCCATGCCGGGAGCGGTGTAGTGGGTGTCCTTTGAGCGCAGATGCTGGCCCGCCGCGGTCAGGCTCAACGACCAGGCGTCGCTGGGTCGGAAGGCGAGCATTACCCGCGCGCCGCGCCGGACGGTCTGGTCGACATTGCTGCGCTGCTGGATGACGTCGTCCAGATAGCCGCCCTGGACCTCGTCGTAGGCCGAGACCCGAATACCCAGATCCAATTGCGGCAGCGGAATGTTGATATGGCCCTCCACCGCGCCGCTGGGTTCGCCGCCCCGGGTGATGGCACCCGTAGCGCGAAGCTCGGCGGAATAGTCGACAAGGTCCGGCTTGCGGGTGACGATCCGGTAGACCCCGCTCAGCGAACCCGCGCCGAACAGCGCGCCCTGGGGCCCACGGGCGACCTCCAGCCGCTCCACATCGACCAGCCGCAGGTCCGGGTCAGGGGCGTTGTAGTTGACGGGGATCTCGTCGAGATAGGTGGCGACCGTCGAGCGGGTGCGGCCGGTGTGCGCGCCGTCCGACAGGCCGCGCAGCAGTAGTTTGTTACGGCCGGGACCGAGGTTTGTCACAAGTACGCCTGCAAACTGGCTGGCCGCCTCGCCCGCGTCCGAGGCACCCGTCGCCTCCAGTCCCTCACGCGGAATAGTTGTGATCGCCACGGCCAGCTCTCGGGCATTGCGCACGCGCTTGGTGGCCGTGACCAGTACGCCGGACACCGTCACCGGTGCCTCGGCCTTTGGAGGCTCGACGCGGGGGATCGGCGAGATGGCCACCGCACCCGGCGCGATCAGCCGCCAGGCGCACTGGGCCTCCGCCAGGGTCTGGTCGAGGGCCTGCTCAAGGGTCAGCGTCGCCGCGAGACGTTTGGCCGAGTAGCCGCTGCAGGACCCGGCACCAATCAGGGTGACATTGGCCTGCTGGGCGATATCCAGCAGCGCCTCAGCATAGGTCTGGGGTTCGACGTGAAAGCGGATACGTGCAGACGCAGCTCTGGCGGGTTCGCCGATCCCGCACACCGCCACCCCAACGGTGACAGCGGCGACCAGTACCCGATGTCCAGAAATAGTCAGCTCCGACGCAACCTTCGGCCCTACTTCCGAAGCAGCAGCAGCCCTTCCGCGGAAGGTACCGATCTTATGGGCAGCATCAAGCTCAAGCGCGTAATAACCGCAGCCTGACCGTCCAGCACGATGACACCGGTGATCGGCATCTTGCCAAGCTGCGGGTCCGAGACCTCGATCTGCTGCACATACTGACGGTTCAGATCGGCCACGACATTGGCCAGCGGCTCGGCGCGATAGACGAGGCGGCCGGAGCGCCAGCCGAAGGCTTCCTGTGGGTCGACAGCGCTCAGGGACCCGGTGCCGGATCGGTTGACGTCCAGTCGCTGGCCCGGGGTCAGCAGGAATGTGCGGCCCGATGACGCGGTCGGTCGCACCTCAACCTTGCCGCGCGCGACGGTGACACTCAGGTCGTCGCCACGGTTGCGGACGTCGAACTGGGTGCCGACCACGCGAACCGTGTGGCTGGAAGCGGCGACGGTGAACGGACGGGCCGCGTCGTGCACCACGTCAAAGATCGCCTCGCCATCGCCCAGCGTGACCTGGCGCGCCTTGCCACTGAAACTGACGCTGAGCCGGGTCTCAGCATTGAGGTCGACCACCGAACCGTCGGCCAGGGTGACCCGCTGGTGCTGCCCCTTGCCGGTGGCGTAGGTCTGGACCGAGGGTTCGGACACCATGGGGCCAACCACCGCAACCGCCAGCCCCGCCGCAATGGCAAAGCCCCCGGCTCCCGCCAGCCAGCGCCGCGTCGGGCCGCGCCGGACCTCGGCGCGCAGTTTCCGGCCGTCATCAGCCAGGGTGGCCAGCACCGCGTCGGCCGAGGCTTCGAACTCATGCCAGAGCGCCAGCGCGCGGCGGTAGGCCACGGCATTGCCCGCATCCGCTGCCAGCCAGATTTCGAAGTCGAGGGCGTCGTCACCGGACACATCGTCACGCTGCAGGCGCACAAGCCAGGCGTTGGCGTCCGCCATCGTCCGATCCTGGTCACTTACGAGATTTGTCATCGACGGGCCTGCCTGATCTGCGCAGACCGCGCCGAACAGCAAAGGAGACGGCGCCGCATCGCCATACCCCTAGGTCGTGCGCCAGATTCATTGCGCCTCATGACCGCAACCTCTGGGACAGGTTCGCCATGGCGGCCTGGATATGCTGTTCGATCATCTTGACGGACACCCCCATGGCCCGCGCCGTCTCGGCCTGGCTTTGCCCTTCCAGCTTATGCAGACGGAACGCCTGGCCCATCTTGGGCGGCAGGGCGGCGACCGCGTCGGCCAGCTGGCGGATGCGTTCCCTGGCCACGACCACCTCGTCGGCCGGCAGGTCGCCCGCCACGTCCTCGCCGCCCAGCGACGTGGCCGTCTCCATCCGCCACTGCCCGTTGCGCCGCGAGGCCCGCTGGGCGCTGCGGACATGGTCGACCATCAGGTTCGCCGCCATGCGATAGAGCAACGCCACAGGGGCCCGCACCTCAGCCTCCGCATCGATGGCGGCGACCTTGAGATAGAGGTCCTGGATCAGGTCCTCGGCCGTCGCCATGCAGCGGGTCCGCGCGGCCAGGAACAACAGCAGGCTCTCCCGCTTCTCGATGAGGGCATCGAGCAGCGGGCCGTGCGGCTCTACCTGTCCGGACGACCCCGCCGGTACCAAGGCTTCCTCCCGACTATCGCGCGGTCACGCGAGCTGTTGCTTGGTGCTGCATGGCGAGAGACGGGGGCGTTGCCAAGCGGTTTCGTGCGTGAGCGGCGAACGGGGCGGCGGGCAAGGCGCGGGCTTCAGAACCCCGCCAGCATGCGCTCCACGCTGCATCGCGGTTTCTTGAGGTCCTTGTCGGGCACCACCGGCTCTAACGCCCGATCTGCAGCCAGGGCGGCGTGTAGGGATCCGGGGCGCCGGGGGCGACGGGGGGGTAGGCCGCCAGGCTGGCCATGACCTCGTCGCGCAGGCTCCTGAGCTTTGGCAGCACCCAGGCGTCTTCCATTTCCACGTTGCGGGGGGTTTCCTCCTTCGGGTCCCACTGGACGTTATAGAGGATCGGCTTGTCGAGCCGGACCGGCGGTGTGTCCGAGTTTTCCCTCAGAACGAAGTAGTACTTCCAGTTTCGCCATTTGACCGCCGTGGGCTCACCCACCTGGAATATGGGGAAGCCTTCACGGTTGGACCCGGGCTGCTTGCCGAGGAAGAAGTCGAGCTGATCGACCCCGTCGATGGGCCGGTCGGTGGGCATGGCGGCACCTGCGATCCTGGCCAGGGTCGGGGCGACGTCGATGATATGGACGATCTCGTTGTTGACCCCCGGCGCGATCCGGCCGGGCCAGCGGATGAGGAACGGGGTCCGCAGCGACCCCTCGCGGGCGCTGCGGTAGTAGCCGCTCCACACACCCGATGACCCCTGCCAGGGACGCCGGCTTTCCGCCCCGTTGTCGCTACAGAAAACGACGATGGTATTGCGGACCACGCCGGCCTGATCGATCGCGTCCAGGATCTCGCCCACATGGTGGTCGGTCTCGGCCACGGCGTCGGCAAAACTGCCGTTGCCCGTGCGACCGTCGAAGGCGCGGCCGGGCAGGGTGGGATAGTGCACCTGGGTCAGAGGCACATAGGCGTAGAAAGGACGTTTGGCGGCGGCCTGCCGCTTGATGAAGCCCACGGTGCGGCGGGTGAGCTCGGTGTCGATTTCGCGGCGCGCTTCGAGATCGAATTCCTTGACGATCCGGGTTGGCTCACCCTTGCGACCTTCCAGGATTTGCTCCAGCTGCGTCACGGCAGGATCGTATCCTGGCGACTGGCGGTTCATCGCCTCGTTGCTGGAGCGGGGGATGCCGTACCATTCGTCGAAGCCACGGTCGTTGGGGTAGCGGCCCGGCTCGTCGCCCAGGTCCCACTTGCCATAGAGGGCGGTGGCGTAACCCTGCTGTGACATCAATTGTGCGGTCGTGACCTCCCAGCGGACCAGACCATGGCGTTTGCCGGTCTCACCGGAACGGTTGTTGCCGGTGCGGACCCCGAAGCGGCCCGTCATCAGGGCGGCGCGGGAGGGAGCGCACGAGACTTCAACGTTGAAGTTCTGCAGCCGCATACCCTGGGCGGCAAAGGCATCGAGACGGGGCGTTGGCGCGCCCCCGGAGCGCACCGCCCCCATAGACGCCAAGCTCTCCCCACCCGAGATTGTCGGCCATGATGAAGACGATGTTGGGTCGTTCAGACGGCACGGCCGGGGTCGCGGCGGCGGCGGCCTGCGCGCCGAGGATGAGGCTCGCGCCGGTCATGAGCAGACGCCGCCGCGTGGCAGCAAAGCCTCGGCCAGGAGAGGCCAAGCCGTTGAGCTTGCGGGTCACGCCGCGCGGCGCCTCAGCCGCCATATCACCGGGCGCAGCAGTGCCGCGCCGACGATCACTGGCGAGAGCAGCCAGGCCGCCAGGTGCTGGCCGACGCTGGTGGCGCGGCGGCGGAAGAAACGGGCGAGGCCGATGCCCTTGTGGAATTCGACTTTCAGCGGGCTGGTCTGGCTGGTGCCGCCAATGTGGATGACTTCGGCACCCGGGTGAAACAGCACCACGCCGCCTTGCCGGCGAACCCGCCAGCAGAGGTCCACGTCCTCGACGTGCAGGAAGTAGCCTTCGTCAAATCCCTGCACGGCCTCGAAATCCTCGCGGCGCATACAGAAGCAGGCACCCGAGATCGTGGGCACCTCCACCACCTGGTCGGGCGTGGTTTCGTCCTCCCAGTGCACCTCAAATCGGTGCCAGCCCGGCACGCGACGGGCGAGGCTGGTGAGTGACAGCATCGCGCTCAGGGGCGTGATGTCGCCGCGCCGACCACCGCGTTGCTCGGTACGATCAGCATTCAGCACGCGTCCGCCGATGACGCAGGGGACCGGGCGATCGTCGATAGCCTGAACCAGTTCGGCGATGCAGCCGGTCTGCAGGAAGGCGTCGGGATTGAGGAACACCAGCCGCTCGCCCACGGCCTTGCGCGCGCCCAGATTGGCGGCCCGGGCAAAGCCGATATTGCCATGGCCGGACAGCAGGACGACACGGCGGTCGCTGGCCGCCAGGGCGCGCAGATACGCCGCCTCGTCCGCGCTGGACCCGTTGTCCACCACCACCAGCTCACTCACCATCAGGTCGGCAAGGACGCAGGCGAGGCTCCGCTTGAGGGCCTCGCCTGTCATATATACCACCATGACAACGGAGACGGTGCGGGGGTCAGCACCGACGGCCGTCATCGCCAGGTCATCAAAGGACAGCCGCGAGACGGCAACGCTGTTCATCCCGTCTGTCCCTCCCCGGCCAGCGAAACCGAAGCGATTCCTGCAACCGCTGCTTGCCGGGCAACATCCGGCGCTTGAGCCTGGATGGCAAGCAGGTTCGCGGCCTCGCCCAGCTCAAGAATTTCCTGCCCGTCGGACCCCAGACGTCGAAGGGCCAGCTTGCCTTCCTCCGCCTCGCGGCGGCCGATCACGGCGATCACCGGGACCTTGGCCAGGCTGTGTTCGCGTATCTTGTAGTTGATCTTTTCATTCCTCAGATCGACTTCCACCCTAAGCCCCTGAGCTCGCAGCGTCGCCGCAGCCTTGAGTGCGAAATCATCGGCGTCGGACGTGATGGTCGCCACAACCACCTGGACCGGCGACAGCCATAAGGGGAATGCGCCGGCGAAGTTTTCAATCATCACCCCGATGAAACGCTCCATCGATCCGCAGATTGCCCGGTGAAGCATCACCGGACGATGCTTCAGCCCATCTTCTCCAACGTATTCGGCATCCAGTCGTTCCGGCAGGACGTAGTCGAGCTGCAACGTGCCGCACTGCCACGTCCGGCCAATGGCGTCTTTCAGATGGAACTCCAGCTTCGGGCCGTAGAAGGCACCTTCGCCGGGTAGGGAGTCCACCGGCATGTTCACCGCCTGGCGAGCGGCGCGGTCCAGTTTCTGCTCGGCCACATCCCAGACGGCATCCGTGCCAAACCGCTCTTCCGGCCGCAGCGCCAGCTTCACGCTGTCGAGCTGCATCTCGAAGTCGGAGTAGATTGAGTTCAGCAGCCGCACGAACTTCGTGGACTCCGCCTCGATCTGGTCTTCGCGGCAGAAAATGTGCGCGTCGTCCTGGGTGAAGGCCCGTACCCGGAAAATGCCGTGCAGGGCCCCTGAGGGTTCATAGCGGTGACAGGCCCCGAACTCAGACATCCGCAGCGGCAGGTCGCGGTAGCTCTTCTGGCCGTGGTTGAAGATCTGCACATGGCCGGGGCAATTCATCGGCTTTACGGCCAGGCTTTCGCCCTCCTCCGTCTCGCAGGTGAACATGTTCTTGCCGAATTTCTGCCAGTGACCGGACTTCTCCCACATCGCCCGGTCCATGATCTGCGGTGCCTTGACCTCGACATAGCCGTCAGCGTCCAGTCGGCGGCGCATGTAAGCCTCCACTGTCCGATAGAGCGTCCAGCCCTTGGGGTGCCAGAAGATCATCCCCTTGGCTTCTTCCTGCATGTGGAAGAGGTCCATGGCCTTGCCGATCTTGCGGTGGTCGCGCTTCTCGGCCTCCTCAAGGCGGTGCAGGTAAGCGGCCAGATCGGCGTCGCTGGCCCAGGCCGTGCCGTAGATCCGCTGCAGCATCGGGTTGCGGTGATCGCCGCGCCAGTAGGCACCCGCCAACTTCGTCAGCTTGAACGCCTTGCCGATGAACTTCGTCGACGGCAGGTGCGGCCCCCGGCACAGGTCCTTCCACGCACCCTGACGATAGATGCTGACGTCCTCGCCGGCCGGAATACCTTCGATGATCTCGGCCTTGTAGGCCTCGCCGATGGAGATGAAGTGGGCGATGGCGTCGTCGCGTTTCCAGACCTCGCGCACGAAGGCGGCGTCACGGTCGACGATCTCCTTCATTCGGCCCTCGATTTTCGCCAGGTCGTCCAGGCTGAACGGCTCGTCGCGGGCGAAGTCGTAGTAGAAGCCGTCCTCGATCGCTGGTCCGATCGTCACCTGCGTGCCGGGGAACAGCTCCTGAACCGCCTCGGCCATGATGTGGGAGGCGTCGTGGCGGATGGTCTCCAGCACCTCGGGCGCATCGCGGGCCAGGATCTCGAACTTGCCGCCGTGGTCCAGCGCGCGGTCCACGTCCAGCAGCTCGCCGTCCAGCTTGATCAGGGCAGCGCGTTTGGCCAGGGAAATGGCGATGGAGGCGGCAACCTCCCTGCCCGTGACACCGGCCTCGAATTCGCGCTTCGAGCCGTCGGGAAAAATCAGATCAATCATGGTTCAAACTTCCAGTCTCACGTCCGGCGCTCGGCCTTGCGACGCGGGGGCGGTGGTGGGTCATATCCCGCACCGCCCCAGGGATGGCAACGACACAGACGTTTCACGGTGAGCAGGCTCCCGCGCCACGGTCCGTGGCCGATCAGGGCTTCGCAGGCATACTCCGAACAGGTCGGCGCAAACCGGCATTGCCGCCCGATCAGCGGCGAAAGCGTCAGTTTGTAGGTGCGTAACGCGCCCCTGACGCAGCTCTCGTAGAGGTTCATGCCGACTGCGGACTGTTGAATCAGACCCGGTGCCTACGCCCGGGGTCCCACGTGATCAAGCCGCGTCGGCGGGGATAGTTCGGGTGACACGCTCAGGCGTCATCGCCGCCCTGACCGCCGAGGTGGCGGGGGCACGAAAGGCGCAGGCGTTGCGAACGATCATCAACATGGTGGGCGGTGGGTAGCACAGCCGGTGCAAAAACGGAACCTGCCGGATGGCACATGACCTGCGCGCCGGCTTGATGTCCGCCGGGACAGTCTGCGACAACACCGTCAACGGGGGATCAGGCGAATGGAACCACTGAAGGGCTACGATGCCGCGTTCGCCCTGCGCGGCTGGCGTGACGCGAGCAAGCCGGCGGCGCCGCACGAGATCGCCGGCGATGACCCTGCGGTGCTACGGGCCAGGGTGGACGTGTTCATGGCTGAGGGCGGCCATGGCTATGTCGAGCTGGCGGCGTGGAGTTTCGAGCTCAATGACTGGGTACGGATGGAGGGGTTTGAGGCGGGCTGAGACGCCGTCGGCTCGTTCGCTGTCAGGACCGGGTAAACTTTGGCTCGCGCTTTTCACGGAAGGCCACCAGGGCTTCGCGATGGTCCTGGCTGCGAGTGAGAATGGCCAGCTCTGTGGCCGCCAATTCGTCGGCCTGCGCGGACGATAGGTGCATCGCCGCATCGATCGTGCGCTTGCTGGCCTCGACCGAGAGCGGGGCGCGGCTCGCGATGCGCGCGGCGAGGTCCAACGCCGCGCCGGCCAGGTCTTCAGGCGGGTGAAGGGCCGTAACCAGACCCCACTGCTCGGCCTGAACGGCGTCGCTGGGCAACCCGGTCAGGAGCAACGCCTTGGCGCGGGCCACGCCGATCAGGCGTGGCAGACGATAGGTCGAGGCCATCAGACCGACATTTACCCCGGCTCCGGCAAAGCGGGCGTTGGTCGAGGCGATCCGCAGGTCGCAGGCCAGGGCCAGTTCGAACCCCCCGCCAATGCTGTGGCCATTGACCGCGGCAAGGGTCGGCAGACGCATGGCGCCGAGACGCGCCAGCACCCGCCCGAACCCACCCACACCAACGGGCGAACCGGCGGCTCCATCGGAAGGATTGCCGCGCTCCTTTAGGTCAGCACCCGCGCAAAACGCCGGGCCGCGGCCGGTGATCACCACGACCCGAGCCTCGGTTCCCGCTTCGGCCACCTCGAGCGCCTCCAGCATGTTGGCGCACATGGCCCGCCCAAGGGCGTTCATCGGCGGACTGTCGATCTCCAGATGGACGATATGCTCGCGGGGGCGTGTGACGTGGACGGTGCCGGTCATGCTCTGGGGTTCCTAGACGATATTGCGGTGGCGCAGGTCTGCGATCTCGGCCTCGGAATAACCGACGTAAGCCAGAACGGCTGCGGTGTGCTGACCGGCGCGGGGGGCGCGGGTCTTGTAGGCCGGTTCGAGCCCATCGATCTCGATCGCCTGGCCGACCACATCTATCGGCCCGACGTCCGGATCATCGACGGTGCGTGACATCTTCAGATGCTGGACCTGGGGATCGGCGAATACCTCATCAATCGAATTGACAGGTCCACACGCCACGCCGCCGGCGTTGAGACGCTCAATCCAGTCGGCGGTCGTCCGGGCAAGCATGATCGCGTCGATCGCGTCGTTCAACGCAACACGGTTGCGATGGCGAGCGCCCGGCGTTGCAAATCGCTCGTCTGCCAACAGGTGATCCGCCGCGGCCAGGGCGCAGAACTGAGCGAACATGGCATGCCCCAGCACCGCCAGATTCACATGCCCGTCCGCCGTCGCATAGAGCCCCATGGGCGGCAGCGCCGTGGGGTGGTGATTGCCGTCCTGCAGCGGAACGACCCCGTCGATCAGCCAGCGGGCGGCCTGAAAGTCCAGCAGCGCGACCTGGGCCTGCAGCAGCGACGTCTTTACCCAGCGCCCTTCGCCGGTGATCTGGCGCTCCAGCAGCGCCGTCATGATGCCGATGGTGCAGAACAGCCCTGCGGCGGTGTCGGCCACCGCTATGCCTGCGCGCACCGGCCCCTGTCCCGGGATGCCGGTGATGGACATCAACCCGCCCATGCCCTGGGCGATTTGGTCAAGGCCGGGCCGGTCGCGATAGGGGCCGTCCTGGCCGAACCCAGAAATGCTGGCGTAGACCAGCCCGGGATTGATCTGCCGCAGGGTCGCATAGTCGATACCGAGACGATGTTTCACGTCAGGCCGGAAGTTCTCGAGCAGCACATCGGCGTTGCGAACCAGTCGATTCAGCACGTCCCGGCCCGCGGGATCGCGCAGGTCCAGAGTGAGGCTTCGCTTGTTGCGATGCAGGTTCTGAAAGTCCGATCCATGTCGTGACCCCACACTGTCGCCGCGGTCGGTGACCGGCTCGATCATGATCACGTCGGCCCCCCAGTCGGCGAACTGGCGCGCCGCGGTCGGGCCTGCCCTGACCCTTGTCAGATCTATGACTTTCAGGTGGGCGAGCGGTGGACGATCGCCCATGGCGTGGTCTCCAGACAGGATCGCTAACCTAGTCCCGAAACGGGTGCGAGCAAGTATGGCCCTTCGAGGCGCTGCGCAAACGACCGAACGCCATGGCAAGGGGTCACGTCTCTGACCGGGCGACTTGTGGCAAATGGAACGGATCGGGGTCGGCCGAAGCCTGTACGCTGCAACTTCAGCGCGGGGCTTTCAGGCCCTCGTCAAGCCTAGGTCCCCGAGAGCGTGATCGGGACAGTGGCATCTGCAAGAGCAGTGCGTCGTCGCCAATCGAAGATCTCACTGGCGAGGTAGCAGACTCGCCCTCCTCGGCCTGGATGTCGGGAGCCAAGGGCGGGGGCAGAGGTCGCGCACCTAAACCTTGGCCAGAAACGCCCGCACGGCCGCCAGATAGGCCTCGAAGTTCTCACGCCGCGTGTTGTGCCCAGCGCTCGGGATCTGAACGGTGCGGGTGTTGAGGTTGAGCCGCCTGGCCTCTTCGGCAAGTTCAGGCGTGACGATCCCACCCCTTGCCGGGTCGGCGTGGATCAGCAGGGTCGGGGCGATGATGGCGGACAGGGTCTCCTGCCAGGGTGTGCGGTAGTCGGGCATTGCTTCCAGGTCGACCTGTTGCTTTGACGCCGTCCAGGCGGGGAAGTCGTCGTCATGCCAGGTGGGGGAGTTGGCCTTGCCCATGGCGGTGATCGCGGCGGGCGTCATCGACCGGAACGTCTCGACCTGGTCTCGAAAACGGCTTCGGCGTCGCATCGTAGCGGCTGGGTCGATCAGCGGCATCAAGGGCGGGTCTTCGAGGATCACCTTTGACACCCGATCGGGATAGGCGGCGGCGTGCATGGCCGTGGCACGGGCGCCGACCGAGTGGCCCATCACTATCGGCGCGGTCAGGCCCAGCTTCCGGATGGCCTCGGCGATGTCTTCGCCAGGATCATGGGGTTGGTCAGGGATCATGCGTGAGCTGTCCCCGTGGCCGCGGGCATCCAGCATGATGACATCGAAGTCGGGGGCGAACGCCGTGGCCAAGCGGCTCCAGCAGAGGCCGTTGTCGGTCAGGCCGTGGGAGAGCAGCAGCGCAGGACCACCGCCGCCAGTGCGGTGATAGCCGAGATACCCGCCCGTGATCGCCAGGGTTCCGGACAGCCAGGATGTCATGGGCGGGCCTCTATTGCAGCCAGCCCCAGTAACATCAGTTTGAGGCGTCGGGATATCGCGTCTAGAGTCAGCCTCGGCAACGCACCGGATCAACCGGGCCCACACATTCAACGGCCGCGCAGGGGAGCGCCTGACCATGATGAAGCTCTATTCCGGGGACTTGAGCCCTTATTCGGCGCGCGTGCGCCTGCAGATCTACGCAAAGGGCATCACGGACATTCCCTTCGAGCGGCCGCCGAATTTCGGCATGCCCAAGTTCCGTGAGGATCACCCGATCGGGCGCATCCCGGTGCTGGATATCGACGGCGACATGATGCCGGAATCCGACGTGATCGCGGAGTATCTGGAGGAAATCTATCCCGAGCCCTCGATGCTGGGGGCCACACCGCGTGAGACCGCCCACATCCGCATCCTGGCCCGGATCGGCGACATCTATTTGATGAACAACATGTTTATGCTGTCGGCCCAGAGCCGGGTGGCGACGCGCAACCAGGGCATTGTTGATCTGCTGGGCGGCCAGGTGGTGCGCAACATCAAGGCGCTGGACAAGATGATCGGCAAGGACGGCTTCGCCTGTTCAGGTCGCCTCACCATGGCGGACTGCGCGTTGGTGCCCGGCCTGTTCATGGTCGAGAACGTGCTGCCGGCCACGGGCATGGACAACCCTATCCCGGCCAATGCCAATGTGGCGGCCTACTGGGCGGCCATCCAGAAAAACGAACACGCAGCCAGGGTACTGGTGGAACTGCACCGGGGTCTCGAAGAACGTCGCGAGATGATCCGAAACGGCACCTTCGAGAAGATGATGGCGGCAGCAGCGGCGGCGCATGCGGCCGCCGAGGCGGCGGGCTAGCCCCGGCAATCGCAGACGAGAGGCCCCGGCCTGATGGACCGGGGCCACGGTGCCGTCAGGCCGGGATGACCCAATGCCGTCACGGTTACGAGATGGTCATGGGACCGGGCGTTCAGCCCGTCGGCAGTTGTCCGACGATCGTCGCGTAGTCGAAATAGTCGCGCCAGTAGGTGATGACGCCGTCATGAACTTCGTAGACGCCGGTGACTGGCAGCTCGACCCACTTGTCCCCGAGCAGGTGGCGGTCCAGTCGCTCCAGCAGAACAGCCTGGCCTGAGGCAGCCGCCCGCAGCACGCGGAATTCATTCTCCTTGAAAGGCTTGAAGAACGGCTCAAGCACGGCCCGGATACCGGCGGCGCCGCGCACTGCGCCGATCGGGGGCGGATTGATGTATTCACAGTCGGCCGCGACGAGCTTCAGCGCCTCGTCATAGTTCAAGGTCTCCATAAGCTTCATGAATTGGTGGACAACGTCGATGGGGGATGGGGCAGCCATGAGAAATCTCCTTCGTTCGTGTAAGTCTCAACAGTCCGGTTTCACCCCGTGACAGGCAATTACCTCGGGGGTCATCATCGGCATTCAGCCTGGATCAGGGACCTCAGGCCGTCCGCCTGAGCGCGCCGCTGCCGATAAGGCCAACCAGATACATTCCGGCAAGCCCGATGTTGGGGACGACGTTCATTGCGAAACCGGTGGCGACCGAGAGGAAGCTGTCGATGATGAACCACGCGGCCATGCCGGCCGAAACAGCGTTCCAGAGCGGACGACCTGCCTCGCCGGCGTCGATCGCAGCGCGGACCACGAGCGTGAGCATTACCGCCCATCCAATCGATACGCCGCCCATCACCGCGAGGCTGAATCGCATGGGCGCATTCCATACGATTTCACTGGGGCCCTGCAAGCCTGAGAACACCAGACTGACCGGTCCGCTGGTGGCCTCGAACGCTCCGCCAGCCAGGACAATTCCGAAGATCCCTATCGAAAGACACCAAACGAAAAACCAGGTGCGCCAGAAACCGGACATGTTGCTCTCCCTTGTTGGCGACATGTCTAGAAGGCCTGCTATGCGGACTCCATTACCCTTGAGGTCATGGTTTCAGTCAGGACGGCTGGCCCGCCATCCTCGCTTTGAACACCCCGTCGGGCAGGCGGGCGGCGCGGGAAGGGTGGATGAAGAAATAGTCCTTCCACGGCAGGTCTTCGACCAGGGTAGTGCGTTCCTCAAGACGGACGCCGTCGAGGGCGAACATGCGGTAGCCGCGCCTCAGAAACAGGTCGACCACCGCCTCACCTGAGCCGCCGAACCGGGACTGCAGCATCGGCGGATGGATTTCCAGCAGCACGTGGGGGTGGTCGCGGTCGAGAATCGTGGCGGCACCTTCCAGAGCTTTCTGTTCTGCACCCTCGATATCCATGCGGATGAAGTCGACGCGGTCGATGGCGTGTTCGGCGCAGAAGGCATCAAGCGTGACCACCGGAGTCATCTGGGTTTCCATGCCGGTGTCTTCGAGATCCGGCCGTGCCGGTCCATTGGGCCGCGTCTCGGCGACAAAGGCGTAGGCGCGACCCATACGGCCCGAGGATTTCTTGGGCGTCACCAGCATCAACTCGCCCGGCTTGTCTGCCACAGCGGCGTGGATGGCAGTCACCTGTTTGCCCATGCGATGCCAGGCGATGCCAAGGGTCAAGACCTCGAACGCAAACGCCGAGGGCTCAAAGGCGTAGATGGTGGCCCTGGGTGCCACGCGGGTCATGACATAGGAATGGCGACCGTCACTGGCCCCCACATGCAGGCAGGTGGGGGCACCGGACAACAGATCGGCCAGGTAGGGGGTCTCCGGCTCATGCTTGGCCCAGCTACGATTGCGGCGCCAGGCGCGGAAAGCGTGGTTGAGCACGCGCAGGGATGGCATCGGAACTCCTCGTCGACCACAGACCTAGGCCGCGTCGCGCACCACAGTCATCATGTAGTTCACGCCGACATCGCTGGATTCCGTCCATTTCCCGGCGAGCGGGTTGAAGACGACGCCGAAGGGACCGTCCACGGTGACCGGCTGGCCCGAGAGAAAGCCACGCAGCTCGTCGGGCGTCAGGAACTTGTTCCAGTCGTGGGTGCCGATGGGCAGCCAGCGCAACACATATTCGGCCCCCAACTTGGCAAGGGCGAAAGCCTTCAGCGTGCGGTTGAGAGTGGCGACGATCATCAGGCCACCGGGCTTGAGGAGTTGGGCGCAGGACCGAAGGTACTCTCCCGGGTCGGCGACATGCTCGATCACCTCCATGTTGAGGATCACATCAAATGCTGGCTCGCCAGCCTCGATCAACGCTTCGGCGGTCGAGGCACGGTAGTCGATGTCGAGACCCTGTTCCGCCGCATGGGCGGAGGCGGTGCCGATGTTGCGCTCCGACGCATCAACGCCGGTCACCTGGAAGCCCAGCCGGGTCATGGGTTCGCTCAGCAGCCCACCGCCACAGCCGATATCCAGCAGGCGCAGACCCTCGAACGGGCGGCGTGCGGTGGAATCGCGTCGAAAGCGGTAAAGCCCCTGATCGCGGATAAAGGCCAGCCGGACGGGATTGAACTTGTGCAAGGGCGCGAACTTGCCACGTGGGTCCCACCACTCGGCGGCGATGCGTGAGAAGCGCTCGACCTCGGCAGGATCGATGCTGGAACGTGCGGCGGCGGGCGAACTCATTCCCCCTTCTAGCAACCCCGCAGCGCATGTCCAAAGGCCGGAGACGTTGCAGCACAGCCTAGCCGTCGCTAGAAGGCACCGCCCTTCGCCGGCAAAGCAATGATGGTAGGTAGCCAGAGCCCATGTCACGGCTGGTCATGAAATTCGGCGGCACCTCGGTGGCCGATCTGGAACGCATCCGACGCGTAGCGCGTCTGGTGAACGCTGAAGTGCTGGCCGGCCATCAGGTGGCGGTTGTCGTATCCGCCATGTCAGGCAAGACCAACGAGCTGGTGGCCTGGACCGATGGCTCCGGTGCGGCGGCGGCGGGGCTACCGCCCTCGGACGATGAGTACGACGTGGTGGTGGCATCCGGTGAGCAAGTCACCGCCGGCCTGCTGGCCATGACACTGCGCAACATGGGTGTGTCCGCCCGCTCCTGGATGGGCTGGCAGATCCCGATCATCGCCGACGACGCGCATGGTCGCGCCCGCATCGACGACATTTCGCCCGAGAAACTGGGCGGAGCGATGGATGCCGGCGAAGTCGCGGTGATTGCCGGATTCCAGGGGGTCACCCGCGACGGTCGCATCGCCACGCTGGGCCGGGGCGGATCGGATACGAGCGCCGTGGCCATCGCGGCCGCTCTGGGCGCACCCTGTGACATCTACACCGACGTGGACGGAGTCTACACCACCGACCCCAGGATTGAATCCAAGGCCCGCAAGCTGGCGCGGATTTCGTACGAAGAAATGCTGGAAATGGCCTCGCTGGGGGCCAAGGTACTGCAGACCCGCTCGGTCGAGCTGGCCATGGCCTACAAGGTGCCCTTGCGGGTGCTGTCGAGTTTTGTCGAGCCGGGTGAAGCGCCCGGCCAGGGCACCATCGTTTGCGACGAGGAGGATATCGTGGAGAAGCGGATCGTGAGCGGCGTGGCCTACAGCCGCGACGAGGCGAAGATCAGCCTCTTCGGCCTGCCCGACCATCCGGGCGTGTCGTCGGCGATCTTTGGCGCGCTGGCCGACGCCAACGTCAACGTGGACATGATCGTCCAGTCCAAGGCCCGCACCGCTGACACGGCCAACATGGAGTTCACCGTCGGCAAGCGCGACGCCCAGCGTGCCGTCGAGATCGTTCGGGCCGCCCAACCGCAGATCGGCTTCCTGGACATCGCCGTGAACGACGATGTGGCCAAGGTCTCGGTGATCGGGGTCGGCATGCGCAGCCACACCGGCGTGGCCAAGTCGATGTTCCAGGCCCTCGCCGAGAAGGGCGTCAACATCCAGGTGATCTCGACATCCGAGATCAAGATCAGCGTGCTGATCGATGCAGCCTATACCGAGCTGGCGGTGCGCGCGCTCCATGCGGCTTACGGGCTGGATCAGCTTTAGACGGCCAGCCTGACGGCGACCCGGCAACGCTTCACGCGTTTAAATTGAAGCCCCGCCCTACCTCGTCGGGAGGTCGCGTATCTCGACGGTGCCGCCCGCTTCGAACACCGGGTTGCCGGCCAGCAGCAGCCGTGCGTGGGCTGTAGGGGCTGGGGTCGCGCCTGATTTGCGCTCGCACTGACCGTCACCAATGGCGCTGCCGCCTTGAAAGACACCGGCCTCGCGCAGCCGCGAGAGATAGGGCTCCCAGTCCTGTCCCGCGCCGCCCGCCGGGTCGTCATCGTGCATCAGGAAGATATAGTCTGCCATCAGGTTTCCTTTCCGACAGCCTCACGCACGGCCTCGGTCACGGCGTCAAACGCCAGCATCGTCGAGGTGTGGCGTGCCGGGTAGTCCTTGACCGGTGCCAGGAGCGCCAGATCTGCAAAACGGCCCTCCGGTGCCGGCCCGTCCGCCTTGAGCATGGCGCGAAAGGCATCGCGCGTGGTTTCGAGCTCGGCAAGGCTGGCCCCGATGACATGGGCCCCCAGCACCGAAGCCGAGGCCTGGCCCAGCGCACAGGCGCTGACATCCTGTGCGAAATCGGTGACCTGGCCACCCTTGACCATCACGTCGACGATGATGCGGCTGCCACACAGCTTGGACACTTTTTCAGCGCTGGCGTCTGGCGCGGCCAGCCGCCCGGCCCGCGGCATCTCGGCCGCCAGTCGTAGCAGTTTCGCCGAGTAGAGAGCGTCTATCATCGCCCCTACGTCGGGGTTCGCGGCGCGGAAGTCAAACGAGGGTCGGCGACGGGGCGCCGGTCCGGAGGTCAAGTATCATGACGCGATCACCTTCAGCGCGGCGACCAGCGCGTCCATCTGGTCGGCAGAATTCACAAAGGACGGTGAGACACGGATGCACGCGCCCTTGGCCACACCGCCGCGTTCGATGGTGAAGATGCGATGCCGATCAAGCAGCAGCGTCTTGAGCGCCTGAGCCTGGGCCAGGGTCGTCTGGCCCGCGATTCGGAAGGACGTCATCCCCGCATGGAGCGTGGGGTCGGGCGGCGTCAGCACCTGCACGCGCGGATGGTCCCGAAGCGTTTCGGCCCAGCGATCCCGCAGAAAGAGCAGGCGCCGCGCCTTGGCGGCAGGGCCAACGGCCGCATGCGCGTCGAGCGCGTCGGAGACGGTCAGTACGCTGGCATAGCTGACCGTGCCCAGGTGGGCCCGCGCCTCTATCCGGTCGCTGGGTCCCTCCAGAATCGAGACTTCGATGTCCGGGATGCGGTCCTTGCGAATGTAGACCAGCCCGACGCCCAACGGACTGCCGATCCATTTGTGCAGGTTCAGGCCCGCAAACTCGACGCCCATCTCACGCAGCGAGAACTCGGTCTGTCCCAGCGCATGGCCGCAATCCAACAGGACATCGACGCCGCGCGACTTGGCCAGCGCCGTGATTTCCTTGACCGGCGGGATCAGGCCGGTGCGGTGACTGAGGTGGGTCAACAGCATCATCCGGACATCCGGATTGGCTTTCAGCGCTCGGTCATAGGCGTCGATCAGTGCCTGCTTGGTGGCGGGCTCCGGCAGGTCGAACTTCACCACGCGCACACCCCGGAGCCTGGCCAGAGAGTCCATGCCCACCTGCATGCTGTCGTAGTCGAGATCGGCATAGAGCAAGGCGTCGCCCGGCTTCAGCCGATTATAGCCGGCGATCAGCACCAGCATGGATTCAGTGCCGCCGCGCGTGAAAGCGATCTCGTCCACGCCGACGCCCAGAAAGGCCGCTGCCTTGGCCCGGACCGCCTGAACCTCTCCCAATGCCGCGCGGCGCGTGTAGAGGGAAGTCTCGCGGTTCACCTTGGCCAGCTTCTGCTCGTAGATGGCACGCACGGCGCGGGTCATCGCGCCGAACTGGCCGTTCTCCAGCTGGATCACACCCGGCGGCGGTATGTCGTAAAGTGCGGCGACCCTGGCCCAGTGCGCCTCGTCGCGAGCCAGCGCGGAGGGGTCGGCGGCCTTGGCTGGAACGGCCAGCGCCGTCGCTCCGGCGGAGAGAACAGCGCGGCGTGAGGGCGTCATCGGCGTGAGCTCCGGATTACTGTCGCGCCATTTCCGCCGCCCCGACGGCCTCACCGTCAAGTGTCTGATCGTCGCCCATGGTCACGGTGACCTTGCGAAGGGTCCCGGTGAACGCAAATGGGGCAGCATAGCCTGCGACGGGACTTCCACGGTCAAGGCCGATGTCCAGACCTGACCACGATATGAAGTTGCCGAAACCGGTGGTGGCGACCACCTCTCCGGCCGCTGCGCCGTCGATAATCAGGGTGAAGGTGCGGGGTCCAGTATCGGGACGATATGCGACCACTCCGAGCCGCGCCGCGGTGGGCGGAATCGGTGCCGAGGTAACGGTGGTCTTTTCGCCACCGATGTTGAGCGTATGGTGCAGCCGCCCATCCTGCAGATACAGACTGTAGCCGCTGGTGGCGTCGCCATGGGCGATCAGCACACCCTCAGCGCCAGGTTTGAGCACCACATCCGCCTCGATCCGATAGCTGCGGGCGCGGACGTCGGGGGCGACGTCCGTCGGCAGGTGTCCCATGCCAGCGTGCAGCACGAACTTGCGTCGTGCGCCATGGAAGCGGGCCGAGTTCTCGGCGAAGCGCGGACCGAAGCGGTCATCCAGCGGCAGCACCTTGTGGACTTCGGCCGCAGCCCACCACGCGTCGACCAGGGTCTTGAGCCGTTCGGGATCCTGTTCGGCGAGGTCGCGGGTTTCCGCGAAGTCGTGGTCCAGGTGATAGAGTTCCCAGCGGTCATCGTCGAAGGGCGTCCCTGGGGGATGGAACGCCACGGCCTTCCAGCCGTCGTTCCACAGACCACGGTGCCCGAACATTTCAAAGTACTGGGATTTAATGCGCGGCGGCGCGCCGGGATTGTGCAGACTGGCGGCGAAACTCTCGCCCTCCAGCGGCCATTGGGGAACGCCCGCGATGGTGTCCGGCAACGCATCGATCCCGATCATCTCCAGCAAGGTGGGCACCACGTCACAAGCGTGCGCGAAACGGGTGCGGACCTCGCCCCGCGCCGCCACCTTTGCCGGCCAGGAGATGACCAGCGGATCGCGGATGCCCCCGCCGTGGGTGTTCTGCTTGTAACGCCGCAGCGGGGTGTTGGACGCCATCGCCCAGCCCTGCGGAAAGTTGGAGTGGGTATCAGGCCCGCCGATGTCGTCGATGCGGGCGATCTTCTCAGCCATGGATTCGGGCCGCATGTTGAAGGGGCCCATGGCGTTGACGAAGCCCTGCGGGCCGCCTTCCTGACTGGCACCATTGTCCGACATCACCAGGATCAGGGTGTCGTCGCGCAGGCCCGCGCGCTCCAGGAAGTCGACCAGCCTGGCCAGATGCTGATCGGCGTGATCCAGCATGGCCGCAAACGCGCTCTGCAGACGGGTGAACAGCCGACGCTCTTCGGCGGGATAACTGTCCCAGGCCCGGACCCCGTCGTTGCGATCCGGCACCTGCGTGTCCGCCGGGACCAGGCCCATGGCGATCTGGCGCGACAGGCGCTGCTCGCGCTCCACGTCCCAGCCGTGCTCGAAGACGGCGTCATAGCTGCGGA
The DNA here is from genome assembly GCA_945883235.1 of Phenylobacterium deserti. Lineage (GTDB taxonomy): Bacteria > Pseudomonadota > Alphaproteobacteria > Caulobacterales > Caulobacteraceae > Phenylobacterium > Phenylobacterium deserti_A. The sequence goes on from CAMCXF010000001.1 coordinate 46,791, forward strand.
TCAGGTCGGCGGGAGCCTGGTGCGGTGCATGACACGCGCCCAGAGCAAGCCAGGTCAACCAGGGTTTGTCAGGCGCATCGGCGGTATGATCGGCGATGAAGCGGATCGCCTCGTCCACCAGGTCTGACGTCAGATGGTAGCCGTCCGCGAACATTCCCGGCGGGGCCACCGGCGTGTTGTCGCGCACCAGTTCCGGCGCGTACTGGTCGGTCTCGGCGTCCATGAAGCCGTAGAAGCGGTCGAACCCGCGCCCCAGCGGCCAGCCGTCGAAGGGTCCGGATGGCCCGGTCTCGGTCAGCGGCGTCACATGCCACTTGCCCAACATGTAGTTGCGGTAGCCGTGAGGTCTCAGCAGTTCGGGCAGGATCCCCGCCTCCCGGGCGATCTTGCCGCGATAGCCGGGGTAGCCGCTGTCGAAATTGGCCAGGCAGCCCACGCCCACCGAATGGTGGTTGCGCCCGCTGAGTAGCGCCGCCCGCGTCGTCGAGCACATGGCGGTGGTGTGAAAGCCCGAGTATCTCAAGCCCTCGGCGGCCAGCCGGTCGATGGTCGGTGTGCGGATGGGCGAGCCATAACAGCCGAAGTCCGAGAACCCTACGTCGTCGAACAGCACGACCAGAATGTTCGGCGCGCCCTTGGGTGGCTTTGGGGATTCCGGCCAATGCGGCGTCGACTCCGCCACGGTGCGACCGATCTTTGCCGCCATGGTTATCGTCCCCCCGCCCATTCCGCCTCGGCGCGAGCCTTCAGAGCCTCGTTCATGGCCATGAACCCGCGTTGCACAGCGCGACCCATGCGGTTGCCAAGCGATGGCCCCATGAGGCCGCCGAAGATTTCGCCGTTGTCGACGACGCAGGCCTGGTTCGCGAGAGGCTCGATCTCGATGTAGCGAAGGGTGCGGATCAGGCCGCCCATCATCCGCAGTTCCCAGTGCAACTGCGCGTTGGGCACCCATTCCAGCACCTTGGGCTTCAGCGCCTGCGGCGGCTGGCCGGGCAACGCCAAGGTCACCGACAGCACCTCGCCCAGTCGGATCTGGCCTGTGGCACTGGGGTAAGTCGGGTTCCACTCGGCCCAGCGGTCCAGGTCATAGAGGATATCCCAGATGACCTCGGCCGGCGCCTGAATGCCGATCCGGGCCTCAACCCTCAGGCCGGCATGCGTCTTCGGTGGCGGCAGTTTTCCAGCGTCTTCCATGGCCGTCATGCGCGGCCCGAGGGTTCCACGCTTGGCGAACGGGCCTGCCAGCAGGTCAGGTTCGGGCTTGATCGGCATCAGGCTTGCTCCTTGATCCGCCAGGTGGCACCGGTCGGGCCATCCATGACCTCGACCTTCAACGCCGAAAGTTCGTCACGAATACGGTCGGCGGCGGGCCAGTCCCTTGCCCCGCGCGCCTCGCCCCGGGCGGTGATCAGCGCCTCGACCTTTGCCTTGAGGTCGTCGTCCGCGCCCCCCTGGAACCACGCTTGAGGGTCTGCCGTCAGCAGGCCCATCAGTTGACCCGCCTCCAGCAACAGGCCGCGTCCACGCTCGACGCCCGCCACATCCTTGCCCATGGTCGAGGCGCGAACATGGTCCGCCAACTGAAACAGCCCAGCGAAAGCCAGCGGTGTGTTCAGGTCGTCACGAAGCGCGGCCAGCACGGCATCAAACGCCTGGGTCGCTCCCGTATGCTCGCCGCCCGTCGCCCGCTGCGAGGTGGGAACACCTTCGAGGAACCGGGCCGAGTCATCCAGCACCCGATAGAGACGGTCGAGTGCGCTCTTGGCCTGTTCGATCAATTCGCCCGTCCACTCCAGCGGCTGGCGGTAGTGGCCGGCCAGCAGCGCCCAGCGCAGCGCCTCGCCCGGCCAGGTTTTCAACAGGTCGTGGGCCAGCGCGACGTTGCCGACGCTCTTGGACATCTTCTCGTCGCCCATGTTCAGAAAGCCGTTGTGCATCCAGACGTCGGCGTACTCATGGCCATGCCCGGCGCAGACCCCTTGGGCCAGCTCGTTCTCGTGGTGCGGGAACACCAGGTCGATACCGCCGCCGTGGATATCGATGGGCAGGCCCAGGGCTTGCTCGATCATGGCCGTGCACTCGATGTGCCAGCCGGGGCGTCCCGGTCCAAAGTCACTCTCCCATGACGGCTCGCCGGGCTTTGACGGCTTCCACAGCACGAAGTCGGCGGGATGGCGCTTGTAGGGAGCCACCTCCACCCGCGCGCCTGCGATCATCTCGTCCATCGGCCGGCCAGAGAGCTTGCCGTAGTCGGGGAAGGCCTGGGTGTCGAACAGGACATGTCCGTCCGCCGCATAGGCCGCCGACTGGCCGACCAGATCGGCGATGAACTTGACGATCGCGTCCATGGTCTCGGTGACGCGCGGCTGGAACGTCGGCGGCAAGGCCCCCAGCGCCGCCGCATCGGCGTTGTACGCGGCCAGATAGCGATCCGAGATCGTGCTGATGGGCACACCCTCATCGGCGGCCTTGCCATTGATCTTGTCGTCCACGTCGGTGACGTTGGCGGCGTAGAGAACCGCGTCATCGCCATATGTGTCGCGCAGCACCCGGAACAGCAGATCGAACACCACCACGGGCCGGAAATTGCCAATGTGAGCATAGTTGTAGACCGTCGGCCCGCAGACATAGAGCGTCACCCGGCGGGGGTCGCGGGGGGTAAACACCCGCTTCTTGCGGGTCATGGTGTCGTAGAGACTTAGGGTCATGGTCTGGGTTTACGCTGCGAAACGGTTGCCGGGATAAGGCTTCGCCCCATATACAGGCGGACCGGACCCGAGGCCAACCGCGCCTTCGTCTGAAGTGAAGGGGTGGCACGCGTCATTTCCGGGACCTTCGTCCCGGCGCAACTCAGGCCCTGGAAAGAACCGATCTCTGATGGATGCCCCCTCTCGTGACCGTGCCCTGATCGGGTCCGATGACAGCTCGCTGGAGCCTTTCAAGCGCCCGACGCGTGAGGAAGCCATGGAGGCTGTACGCACCCTGATCGCGTGGGCCGGAGATGATCCGCGCCGCGAAGGCGTGATCGACACGCCCAAGCGCGTGGTCGACGCCTATGGCGAGTGGTTTGTGGGCTACACGCTGGATCCCGCCAAGGAGCTTTCGCGCACCTTCGAGGACGTGCAGGGCTACGACGATATCGTCATGCTGCGCGAGATCGAGGTGGAGAGCCACTGCGAGCACCACATGGCCCCGTTCCTGGGCAAAGCCTATGTGGCCTACATGCCCACCAACCGGGTCGTCGGCATCTCCAAGCTGGCCAAGGTGGTCGAGATCTTCGCGCGCCGCCTCCAGACGCAGGAGACCATGACCCAGCAGATCTGCGACGCCATCACCGACAGCCTGCGCCCGGCAGGCGTCGCCGTGCTGATCGACGCCGCCCACCAGTGCATGACCACGCGCGGCGTCCACCATCGCCACGTAACCACCATCACCACCCAGTTCACTGGCGTGTTCAAAACGGACCCGACGCTCAGGCAGCGGTTCCTGGATTTCGTGAACAAGCGGTAGACGTTAAGTAGGAGAAGCATGGCAAACAACCGCTTCCCCACCGCACCTGCCAACGCGGCCGTCGAACAGGGCGACGCCCTGACCCCCCGCTTCGACGCAAACGGCCTGATCGCGGCGGTGACGACCCACGCCGTCACCGGCGAGGTTCTCATGCTGGCGTGGATGAATGCCGAGGCGCTGGAGGCCACGCTGGCGACCGGCGAGGCGCACTATTTCAGCCGGTCGCGAAACGAGCTCTGGCACAAGGGCGCCACCTCGGGTCAGGTCCAGATCGTCGACGAGATCCGCATCGACTGCGATCAGGACGCCGTCTGGATGAAGGTGCGCCCCCAGGGCGACGGCGGGGCCTGCCACACCGGCGCGGTCTCGTGCTTCTACCGGGCTATCGAGGGCGGCAAGCTGGTGCGAAGATAGCGCCGCCTACCGAAACGTAGCGACCAGATTGCCCATCCAGGCCCGCAGTTCGTCCTTCTTGTCCAGCGGCGTCGCTCCGTTGCGCACCACCACAAGGTCCAGGTCGGGTACGACCACAATAAACTGGCCGTCGTAGCCGTTGGCCGAAAACGAGCCGGGACCGCCGATGTCGAGCCACCATTGGGCACCGTAGGGACCATCGGTCACGCCAGCCTGCTGGAATGTCGGCGTGCGCGCATAGTCGACCCAGCCTGGCGGCAGGAGCCGTCGCCCGTCCCAGACCCCGTCGCGCAGGTAGAGCAGGCCGAACCGGGCAAAATCCCGGGACATGCAGAAGCAATAGGACGAACCGATGTTGGTGGTGCCACTGGCATAGTTCCAGAACGATCCCGCAGGATGGGCCAAGGCCAGGTCCCACGCCGGCCTCATTGCTTCGGCCATGGCATTTCTCAAGGCTATGCGGCGGTTTCCGACATACGCTGTCTGCATGGAAAAGCCCAAGACGTCAGGTGTCCGCCGGTTTTTCGCCCAGCTCGGCCCCGGCCTGGTCACCGGCGCGGCGGACGACGATCCCAGCGGCATCGGGACGCACAGCCAGGTCGGTGCCGAGTTCGGCTACGGTCTGGCCTGGACCTTCGTCTTCAGCTTTCCCCTGATGGTGGTGATCCAGGAGGTCGCGGCCCGGATCGGGCGGGTCACCGGGGCCGGGATAGCTCGCAACCTTCGCCGGCACTATCCCAGGCCGCTGCTATGGAGCGTCGTGCTGCTGCTGCTGGTCGCCAACATCGTCAACCTGGGGGCTGACCTCGGTGCCATGGGTGCGACGCTGGCCTTGCTGCTGGGCGGCAACGGGGCGCTCTACACCCTGATGTTCGGCGCGATCTGCGTGGTGATCGAGGTCGCCCTCAACTACGCCCGCTATGCGTCCCTGCTGAAGTGGACGACCCTGTCGCTGTTTTCCTACGTCGCGGTGGTGATGGTGGCCGGGGTGCCCTGGGGCCGTGCGCTGACGGCACTGGTGATTCCGGAAATCCAGTGGACCGCCGCTTATGCCACAGCCGTGGTGGCGATCCTGGGCACCACAATCAGTCCCTATCTTTTCTTCTGGCAGGCCGCGCAGGAGGTCGAGGAACAGCACCGCCATCACGCCAAGCCGCTCTGCATCACCCCTCGGGAGGCCGGTCCGGAGCTCAAACGCATCCGCCTGGATACTCTAATCGGCATGGGTTTCTCCTCGCTGGTTTCGCTGGCCATTGTGTTCGCCACCGCCGCGACGCTCAACGCCAACGGGATTACGGACATTACGACCTCGGCTCAGGCCGCTGAGGCGCTGCGACCGATCGCAGGGCCGTTCGCCTTCGCGGTGTTCGCCCTCGGGATCATCGGTACCGGCATGCTGGCCGTTCCCGTGCTGGCGGGGTCGGCGGCCTATGCAGTCACGGAAATGGTCGGAGTGGCGGGCAGCCTGGACGCCAAGCCGCTGCGGGCCAAACTGTTCTACGCCACCATCGCTGTGACGACGCTGCTGGGCGCGTCGCTCAACTTCATCGGGATTGATCCGGCCAAGGCCCTCTATTGGGCAGCCGTCGTCAACGGCGTGCTCGCCGCTCCCCTTATGGCCACCATGATGCTGATCGTCCGAAATCCCTTGGCGATGGGCCGCCTGACCCTGTCGCGTGGCGCCACCATCCTTGGCTGGGGTGCAACCGCAGTGATGGCGATCGCGACCGTGGTGTTCTTCGTGAGCCTCGTCTAGACCTCATTTAATGCGCTGCGGCGCGTCCCTCCGATCCGAAGACGACGATGACCGTCACGATCCGCCGCATTCAGCCTGATGACCTGGCCCAGATCGTCCGCTTCCCGTTCACGGTCTCGATCCGCGATCCGATGACCGACGCCACGGCACTGCGCTCCGCCTTCCAGGCCACCGGCTTCTGGACCGACGAGGCCGGTGCTGTCGCCATTGTCGAGGACGGCCGAATGGTGGGTACCTGCCAGTTCTACCGCGCCGCACCCTGCATCCACGGGTTCGAGCTGGGCTACATCGTCCATGACCCGGCCAACCGCGGACGAGGTTTGGCACCGCCGGCGGTGCGGGCGTTTTCCGACCTGCTGTTTGCCGAGCGATCGGCGATCTACCGCCAGCAACTGATCATTGAGGCCTGGAACACCGCATCGTGGAAACTGGCTGAACGCTGCGGGTTCACCCGCGAGGGCCTGTTGCGCAGTTCCGGGTTCGGCGACGGCGACCCCGCCGACTGCCTGCTCTACGCCCGCACCCGCAAAGACTGGCACGAGGAAGCCACGACAATGATGGGCGTCGCGGTCAGTCCGGCTTAAGTACGATCAATCCACCCACCCCCGCACGACCGGTTCAACGGCGGCGGACAGGGTAAGTCGCGAGGAACGCCGCCATGAACACCCATCTATCGTCCGCACTTGAAGCGGCCCGGTTCATCCGCGCCCAGAAGATCGACGGTCGCGCCAAGTGGCGGCGGAACGACGCGCCCGATGCTGGGTCGGACTACAGCCTCTACCATGGCTCCTGCGGCATCATTCTGTTGTTGCTGGAGCTGCATGCTGCCGGGCAGGACGCCGATGCGCTGGCCGAGGCCGTTGCTGCCGGTGAAGAGGTTCAGACCTATCTGCAGCGCAAGGACTGGCTGTCCGTCAGTCCCTCGACCGGCTGGCCGGGCTATGCCTTCGCGCTGAACGAGCTGGCGCGCGCCAGTGGTCGGGACGACTTCCGCGCCACCGCCGCCATGTGCCTCGACCGGCTGCACAGCCAGGCCACGAAACTGGGTGCCGGGATCGGCTGGATCGAGCCGATGCCGTTTTCTGAAATCACCGGCCTGAAGGGCGACCGGGAAATCTATGACCAGTCGGTGGGGGCTGCCGGGGCGGGGCTGATCCTGCTCTACGCCCACGAGCAGGCGCTGCATCCCTCAGCTCTCGACCACGCCATCGCCGTCGGCGAGCGGTTACTGGAGGTCTCAGAGACCGATCCGGACGGCTTGCGCTGGCGGATGATGAGCGACATGCCGTTTGAGTTCACCGCGCCGAACTTTGCCCATGGCGGCGCTGGTGTCGGCTATTTCCTGCTGCAACTGCACCGCGCCACCGGCGAGGCCCGCTATCTGGACGCGGCGCGCGAGGCGGCCCGCTACACGATGAGCCGCGCGACGGCGGCAGGACCATCAGGCCGCCTCATCTGCCACACCGAGGAAGCCCGGAAACCGATCTTCTATCTGGGAGCCTGTCATGGGCCCGCCGGCACCGGTCGGCTTTTGCTGGAACTTCACGACGTGACCGGTGAAAGCCAGTGGCTCGACGCCGCACGCTCCCTGGTCGACGGCCTGATCTCTACGGGCGCACCCGAGACCCGGTCAAAGGGCTTCTGGAACAACCACGGCCAGTGCTGCGGCGACGCGGGCGTCGGCGATTTCGCTCTGCTGATGGCCGCTCGCACCGGCGAGGCCGCCTATCGCGACCTCGCGGCCCGCTGCGCCGACGTGATCGTCGCCAACTCCGAACTGAAAGACGCCGGACGACACTGGCGGCACGCCGAACACCGCGACCGGCCTGAGTTCCTGCAGGCCCAGACCGGCTACATGCAGGGTGCCGCCGGCATCGCCAGCTTCCTGCTGCATCTAGCCACGACGGATGCCGGGACGCCGGTGAAGATTGCCATGCCGGACTGGCCGAGGGCGAAGGTCTAGAATCGCCAAGCTCATCCCCAATCGAAACGTCATAGGCGGGCTTGACCCGTCTACCCAACGGCGGTCTCAGCATGGGTCGGTGGATCAAGTCCGCCGATGACGATCCTGGAGGTTTGGTGCGGAGCTGCCTTTTGCGGGATCTACAATTATCCGGACAGGTCTTCCATCAAGCGGCCAGCAAAATACCCCTCGCGCGTCCTTGGTGCGCCAAGTGTAAGCATAACCACGATTGTCGATCTGCCCGACCTTACATCGGTACATTTGGCTCGGCATTTGGCTGCGCTGAACGTTCGCGTCGGGATGTCCCGCGTCAGCCAATGCTCTGCGGACAGCAGCCAATCGGTTTTCGCTCGGCCGGTTGAATACGCCAACCATGATCGAAAGTGTGGAGATTACGAAGAGCCACCCCAGCAAACTCAGCGGTCGGTTAGGTGTCAGGTTCATCGGCGGGTGAGCCTATTTGAGCTGGTGACAAACTGTGTCCGTTCCCTACTCCGGCGAGCTGCGGGGTGCGGACCGGTACCAGGCCAGCTGTTCGCTGGTGGCCAGCAGGCGGCCGTCGCGGCTCCAGTAGCTGGAGCGTTCGTCCGAGGCGCCGCCGCCGCCGACCCGGCCCTCGCACTCCACCAGGATAAAGTCGTCGCCCACGGCGGCCAGTTCCTCGGTCGTCGCGTGCAGATAGGCCGTCAGCGTCAACGTGGTGGTCATGATGGTGCGGCCCAGCGCGTACATGGCGCGCGGTGCGGAGTTGTCGGTGACCATGCCCAGCATGGCCTTGTCCATCGGCCCGGCGCGCGAGCGCACCCAGGCCAGGGTGCGGGAATTGCCGCTGACCTGTGGCGGAAACTCTTCCAGCGTCCGGCGTTCAAACGCCGATGCTCCGTAGTGTTGCGAGGCTCCCTCCATGACCGGACTGGGCAGGGTCTGCGGGTCAGGGGCATCGGGCATGGCCGCAAACGCAAAAGGTGGGGTCATGGGCCTCCGGGCCAGGGTGACAATGCCGTGCACGCCCACCTGATCCGACCCCGCAGGCAGCAGTTCCACCTCCCACACGCCGATGGATCCGCCCTGACGCAACCGCCGCGTCCGGATGTCGAGCGCGCCAGAGGGCAGGCCGGCGGCATAGGTCAGGGTCAGGGACAACGCCTCGCCGACGGCCTCGGGTTCGGCTTCCAGCACCCGGATAAAGAGCCCAATGGCGTAGCCGCCCCACAGACCCCCGCCGGGATTGCTCCACTCGGGTCCGGCGAGGGTGCTCCATCGTCCGGGTGCGATGGGGGTCAGGGGCATGGCGTGGGTGGTCAGCGCGTTCATGGCGTCTCCTTACCCAATCGCCGCAGGGTCACGGAAGCCTCTAGTCAGGCACCACCTCATGGTCTGCCTTCTGCGGCGGCGGTGACTTCATGATCAAGACCATCGGCAACATCAACAGCGCCGCTACCGCCATCCAGCCGAAGATATTGTCATAGCCGACCATCGCGCCCTGCCGGGTCACCTCGGCATTGAGCATTTGCAGGCCAATGCTGGTCGAGGGGTCCATCATCGACGGCAGCACATCGGTGATCAGGAGGTCACCGGGAATGATGCGCTCGGTCAACCGGGCGTGAGCCAGGGCACTGTTGTTGATCAGCAGGGCCTGAATGACAGAGATGCCCACACTGGACCCCAGGGTCCTGGCCATGGTGGCGATGATCGTACCTTCGGTACGGTGTTGCGGGGCAAGGGTTGCGTACCCCAGCGTGCTCAGCGGGGCGAACATCAGCCCGGTGCCGACCCCCTGCAGAAAGCCGGTGACCTTGATCGGGCCCGCCGTCATCGTCAGGTCGAAGTGGCTCATCTCCCAAAGCGAATAGGCCGAGATCAGGACGCCAACGGCCAGCACCTGCCTCGCACCGAACCTCGAAACCAGAAAGGGCACAGCAAGGAATGCAAGCAGCGATCCGAGGCCACGGGGCATGCTGGCCCAGCCGCTCTCAAGCGCGGAATAGCCCAACAGGTTCTGCATCAGCAGGGGTAGAAGCGCGCTGGACGAGAACAGAACGATGCCAATGAAGAACCCGAACACGGCCGAGCCAACGAAGTTCGCATCCCGGCTGAGGTCGCGATGGAAGAATGGGTTCCTCGTAGTGACACTGTGGGTGATGAACACATAGAGGCCGGCGAGCATCACCGCGCCCTCGATGAGGATCTCGCGAGAGTCCAGCCAGTCCTGGCTGGGGCCCCGATCCAGCATCAACTGGAAACTGCCGACGAAGAGCACCAGGGATCCGAACCCCAGAAAGTCGAACGGCCTCTGTCGCCCACCCGCGTCGTCGGCCATGAAGGCCTGGATGCCGAGGAAGGCGAGAATGCCGATGGGCAGGTTGATGTAGAACACCCAGCGCCAGTTCAGGGTCTCGGTCAGCCAGCCGCCGAGGGTTGGGCCAAGCACCGGTCCCAGGATCACCGCGGCGCTCCAGAGGCTCATGACTCTGGGGATAAGCCTTTGGGGATAGAGGTCCAGCATCACCGCCTGGGACAGGGGCATCAGGGACGCCCCGGCGATTCCCTGGATCAACCTGTAGATGACGATCTCCGGCAAGCTGGTCGCCATGCCACAGAGCATCGAGGCCACGGTGAAGCCGACTATCGAGAACTGGAACATCCGTTTCCGGCCGATGCGCTGCGACAGCCAGCCGGACAACGGGATCATGATCGCGGTGGCGATAATGTAAGACGTCAGGACCCAGGTGATCTGGTCCTGCGCCGCCGAGACACTGCCCTGGATATGCGGCAGGGCCACATTGGCGATCGTGGAATCCAGGGTGTTCATGAGCGTCGCCAGCATCAGGGCGCCGGTGATCGGAATCCGGTTCTTGATGTCCTGCGCCGTGGCCACGGACTGTCCTCATTGCGTCGTCACGTGCTCGTACCCAGCATCGGATGAGTTCCGGCAAGCACTTGACGATAAGGTGCATTACATTCACTGGCTATGGGGTCCAGACGAAAAGCCGGCAGAAATGAGCGATCCACCCGCCGCGATGCCCGAAGGGGCCGATACCCGCATCGAGATCGGGTACGGCCTGGCCGACGTCTCCCACCTTATGCGCGTGGCCTTTGACCAGCGTATGCGGAACATGGGTCTGACCACCGCGACCTGGCGGGTAATCGTCTGGCTCTCACGTCAGGACGGCCAGACCCAGGCGGCCCTGGCGCAACGCCTAGAGATCAGCCGCGTGGCACTGGGCGAAACCATCGACCGGCTGGAGAAGAGCGGCCATGTCGAGCGCCGCGCCGACCCGGCCGACCGACGCAAGTGGCGGGTCCATTTGACAGACCTGTCGCGTGACCTGTTGCCACGCATGTTCGAGACCTCTGCGGAGCTGCAAGACGCGTACTTCCAGGACTTCTCGGAGGCGGAACTTAAGCAGCTCCAGTCGAGCCTCACCCGTCTGCGGGCCCGGCTGGTCGGGATGAAAATCGAAACACCGGACGAAGAGTCGGGAAAATGAACGCAGCTGTCGACGCCGCCAATGTGCAAAGCCCGGTTAAGCCCAGACCTCGCCGCTGGCGCTGGATCCTGATCCTTGCCGGTCCGCTGCTGATTGCCGCGGTGGTGGCTTACGTGATCCTCACCAGCGGGCGCTTCGAGACCACCGACGACGCCTATGTCCAGATCGCCAAGGCACCGGTTGCGCCCGCGATCAACGGCCGGGTCATCGAGATCTATGTCACGGAAAATCAGGTCGTGCGGCGCGGTCAGGTGCTGTTCCGCCTCGATGCGCGGGACAATCAGGCCAACGCCCAGGCCGCAGCCGCCGCGCTGACTGCCGCGCGGTTGCAGATCGGGGCCCAGCGCGCCGCCTACCGGCTGCAGGTCGCCAACGTCGCCGCCGCGCGCGAGACCCTGACCTATTCACGCAATGAGGCCGAGCGCCTGCGCAGACTGTTTGTGGTCGGGGTGATCTCCCGGCAGCAAGTCGATCAAGCGACTCACACGGCAACACTCGCCATCCAGCAGTTGGCCGCTGCGGAACAGGCCGTCGCACAGGCGCTGGCCGCTCTCGGAGGCGATCCTGAACTGGGCGCGGACGCAGCGCCGTCTGTCATGCAGGCCAGAGCCCAGCTGGACCGCGCGCAGAACGCGGTGTCCGACGCGACCATCGTGGCCCCCGCCGACGGTGTGGTCGCACGCGTCCAGCAGATGCCGATCGGCACCTATCTCAACGCCTCACAGACTGCGTTCTGGCTGCTGTCCGGCCAGCCGTGGATCGAGGCGAACTTCAAGGAAGATCAGCTGGCGGCGATGAGGGTTGGCCAGCCGGTCGATATCACCATCGATGCCCGGCCAGACGCCGATCTGACGGGCCGCGTCGCCAGCTTCTCGCCCGGCACCGGATCTGCCTTCTCGGCGCTGCCCGCCCAGAACGCCACCGGCAACTGGGTCAAGGTCTCGCAGCGCTTGCCGGTGCGCATCGAGTTTGACCAACCCCCGAAGGACCTGGCCGCCGGTCTGTCCGTGCAGGTGAAGGTTGCCCTGCACGCGACCTCCGCCAAGCCGGCTCGCTAACGTGGCCCGCCTCCCGCCTCCGATCATCTTGCTGGCGTTTATCATGGGTGCCTGCACCACGGTTGGGCCCGACTTCAAGTCGCCATCAGCTCCCGCCGATGAGGCAAGTGGCTATGCCGCGCCTGGCGACCCCACCCCGGCCAACGTCCGGCTGGAGGCCCAGGCGAGGGTCGCGGGTCCCTGGTGGCTGGCCTTTCAATCGCCGGAGCTGAATGAGGTGATCAGCCTGGCGCTCGCCACCAGCCCCACCGTCGCGGAAGCCACCGCAACGCTGGAACGCGCGCAAGCCGAGCTGAACATGGCGCGGGGAGAGCAGCGGGCCCAGGCGGACCTGACCGCCAGCGCCCGTCGCACGCGCATCAATTCCAGACTGTTCGGCTTCTCGAATTTCACGCCACCGACCATCAATCTCTATTCGATAGGCAGCAGTGTCAGCTATGACCTTGATCTGTTCGGCGGCGGTCGGCGCGCGACGGAGCGGGCCGCCGCCATGGCCGAGGTCGCCCGGCAAGAGGCTGACGCCGCCTACCTGACCCTCTCCGGCAATGTCGCACGACAAGCCATGATGATCGCCGCCCTGCAGGCCGAGATCGCCGCCATCGAGGCGGTCATCGCCGACGACCGCAGGATCTTCGAGATGGTCAAGCGGGCCTATGCCGAGGGAGGCGCGCCTCTGTCCGACGCGGCAGCCGCCTACAAGTTGATGACAGACAGCGAAGCCTCGTTGCCGCGCGTGCAGAGAGATCTGGCCACCGCCCGACACCAGCTGGCCCTCCTGGTCGGTCGCGCACCGGGAACGTGGAGCGCGCCGGATTTCGATCTGCAGAAAATCAGCGCACCATCGGAGATTCCGGTGGCCTTGCCGTCCGTCCTGCTACGCCAGAGGCCTGACATCCTGGCGGCTGAAGCCGAACTGCATGCCGCTACCGCCGCCATCGGCGTCGCCGAGGCCAGCCGGTATCCCGACATCCAGCTCACCGCCACCCTCACCCAGACCGCAACCACGCCGGAGAGCCTGTTCGGCTACAGCGGTAGCGGCTGGAACCTGTTCTCGGGCCTGACCGCGCCGATCCTCAACGGCGGCGTCCTGAAGGCACGCCAGCGCGCCGCCGAGGCCGAAGCCCGCGTAGCTCTGGCGCGCTATCAGCACGCTGTGCTGCGCGCCTTCGTCCAGGTCAGTGACGGATTGTCCGACCTGGGTGCCGACAGCCAGACCCACGCGGCGGACCTGCGGTCGCTTGCGGCCTCTGAGGCCACGCTACGTACGGCCCACGCTGCCTATGCTCAGGGTGGGGCCAACATGCGGCAGGTGATCGAAGTCCAGCAGGAGGTCAGCCGCGCCCGGCAGGTCGCCGCCCGGTCCCGGGGGCAGCAACTGGTCGATCTCGTCGCCCTCTACGCTGCCACCGCAACCGACTGGGCGACGCCTAAACCCTGAACCCGCTGATCTCGAAGCAGGCCAGCGCGGTCCGCACCGCTTCAGCGTCGCCTTCGATGACTGCGGTCCCTGCCGACAGGGTTGCCGACAAGGTCGACGTCCCCGCGATCACCTGGACAAGCTCGGCATAGGGCATGGCGATCACCGACGTCGCGGCCACGCCATCGGTCGCCACGGAGACACAGTTGCGGATATGAATGCCCGCCATTGGCCCGTCTCGGAACCGGAAGCCGATGTGGTGATCGATTCCCGCCGCAGGGTCGGGATCCAACACCACGCGGATCAGGTTCAGGCATTCGCGCGGCGTCAACCGGGCCAGCTGGGCGGCTCGGAAACGGTGCTCGCGCAGGCGTGACAAGTTGGTTGTGCCATCGACGTCACGGGCCTTTGTCAGGCACCAGTTGCGGATGTTGGCCGCAGTCGTGCGGCTGGCGATGTCGCGCAGGACGTCGGCCAGTCGTTGACGATCCTCGTCTTCAGCCCCGGTCCAGGTCGCCAGCCAGCTGGATAGTTCCAGAGCCCAGCGCAGGTCGTTTTCCGTCCGCGCCTCGTCGACAAGTCGGCGTACAACTGGCGCGCCGCCGAAGCCTTTGATCATCCGCCCGACGCGTTCGACGGGCTCCACGATGAACAGTTTCCCCGGATCGCCATCGAACCAGCCGCGCACACCAGCGGCGATCTGGCGCACATGGTGTTCCGCCACGCCATAGAACTCGGTGGTCAGGTAGTCGTCATCGCAGGCGTCCGGCAGCACCACCGATTGCGCCAGATGATCGGTGGTCAGGCCCTTGTTCATCCCGCGCACGGTCTGGTCCCAGAGGAACTGGATAGAGTCGCGGTAGCGCGTGGTCCGGGCCTTGATCTCGGCCTTGCCGGACAGCGGCGGCCCGTGCGCGCCCAACATGTGTTCCGCGTTCAGGCTCAGCACATGGTCAATGCCCGGCAACAACACCTGGGGGTCGCGGTATTCCTCGCCCCGGATCGCGAAGACGTTGAACAGGGTCGGCCAGACAATGTTCTGCACGCAGACTCCCAGGTCCGGAAACCAGAAGGTGACGGAATCATCGGCGTCGGACGGCGCGTGGGCGACCTCCACCGTCAGGCCGGCGATGCGCAGGGTCTCTCCGCCCCGAAACGTCGAGGTAGGTGTCACATGGCCCGGTGTGAACGGTGCGTGGCCAGGGTCGCGGAAGAAAAGGCCCAGCCCCATGTTGACCGTGCCGTCGGGCCCATCGGTTGGCAGCCTTAGGCCGAACTGATGGATCAGGCCGCTGGAATAGGCCGGCGCGATCTCGGTGGAGACCCGCGCCAGGTTGAGGGGGATACGCTCATGGCCGTAGACCGGCAGCTCACGCCCGGCCTCCGCGAAGATTGCCTGCGTTCCGCTGACGTAGTGGAAGTGGGTGTACATTACGGCCACCACTGGCATTTGAGTCCGAGTGCGGAGCTCTCGCAGCGCCGAGGCCATCTCCTCATTGCTCTCGCCGGTGTCGATGGCGATGACGCCCTCAGGGCCCTCGATGAAAGACTGGTTCGACAGACCGTTGCCCACCAGGGTCCAGACCCCCGGCGCGACATCGTAGAATGTGCGCACCATCCGCGCCGATTGCTCAAGGGCGCGGCGGTGGACCTTTTGTCCGTGGACGTCTTCGACCGTCACTGATGGGTCAGCGTCAAAACTGCGCATGTCTTCTCCCCTTGCGTCTGTTGTGAATCCGGAGCCGTGCAGGCCTCCCTAGCTCGTAACGCGGATCAGCATCTTGCCGTTATTCAGTCCCGAGAACAGGCCGATCAGGCCCTCGGGCGCGCGTTCGAAGCCGTCCAGGATGGTCTCCTGATACTTGACGCGTCCGTCCTTCAGCCAGCCGGTCATGTCCGATACGAATGCCGCCTGGAGATGCGGGAAGTCGCTGGCCACGAATCCCTCCATGCGCACCCGACCATAGATCAGGTTGAACAGGTTCCGCACCCCGTCGCCGCCGCCGTTGTAGGTGGAAATCATGCCGCAGACCGGGATGCGGCCGCGCACGTTCATACGCGGCATGGCTGCGTCCAGATGGCCGCCACCGACGTTTTCGAAATAGACGTCGATGCCCTTGGGCGTGGCCTCTTTGAGCGCCTCGGCGAGAGGCTGGGTTTTGTAGTTGATGACGGCGTCGATCCCGACCTCGTCCTTCAGCCAGGCAGCCTTGTCGTCCGTACCCGTGGACCCCACCACATAGCAGCCCTTGATCTTGGCGATCTGGGCGACCACCGAGCCCACGGCACCGCCGGCGGTGGAGACGAATACCTGCTCGCCGTCCTTAAGCGCGCCTGTCTCCAGCAGACCGCCATAGGCCGTGATCCCGGTGCCGCCCAAGGCGTGCATATAGACGGTAAGCGAAAGCCCCGGATCGGGCGTCAGCACCTGCATCCCCTTGCCGTCGTTCGTGAACAGCTCCTGCATCCCGGCCCCGTGCCGAACCAGATCACCTTCCTTGAAGCGCGGGTTGAGTGACTGGACCACGCGGCCGATGCCGCCGCCGATCATAGGCACGTCCAGCGGCTGGTCAGCGGTCAATCGCGGCCGCATATAGGGGTCGACCGACATCAGGACGTTCTGGACCTGGACCTCACCTTCGCCCGCGTCGGGTGTATCGACCTCGACGACTGCAAAGTCGGACGGAACGGGCACGCCATTCGGGCGACGGACGAGGTGAATCTGGCGGCTGGCGCTCATGTCAGAGTTTCCCTTGGCGCACGTCTGTCGCGCGCGTTGAACGAAACCCTCTAGCGGCTTTATCGAACAGCAGCGAGTTGGCTTTCGACCTCGTTGTGGTGCGAGGCGTCCGGGGACCATCGGGCCAGCACCTCCAGCAGACGCTCAGGGCTGATCGGCTTGCCCAGGTGGTCATCCATGCCCGACTCCAGGCACCGCCCGATCTGGTCGGGCAGCACATTGGCCGTCAGGGCGATGATGGGAATCCTGGGCGCTTCAGTCGGGGCGATGGCGCGTATCCGGCGGGTGGCCGTCAGCCCATCCATATTGGGCATCTGAACATCCATGAGGATCAGATCGAACACGCCACGGGCGTACGCTTCGATGGCTTCGACACCGTCGTTCGCGGTTTCGACCTCGACGTCGAAGGGCGCGAGCAATGCGCAGACCAGTTCGCGATTGACGGCGTTGTCGTCCACGACCAGCAGGCGCAACGGTACGTCGGGCGCTATCGGCGGCGCGGCGGACACATCGTCAATCGTTCTCTCGGTCGCAGGCGGGAGCACCGCCTCAAACCAGAAGGTCGAGCCGCGACCAGGTTCGCTCTCGACGCCGACCTCGCCGCCCATCGCTGTGATAATCCGCTTTGAGATCGCAAGACCCAGGCCTGTGCCGCCGAATTGGCGCGAGACCGACGCGTCCGCCTGGGTGAAGCGCCCGAAGATCCCTGCGATCTGGTCCGCAGGCACGCCGATGCCGCTATCCTGAACCGACACCCGCAGCTTGCGTTGATCCCCGAGCATGGACTGGCGAACCCGGACCTCGACGCCACCCGTCGCGGTGAATTTCACAGCGTTTGACACCAGATTGGTCAGGACTTGACGAAGGCGAGCGCAGTCGCCCAGCAGCGCGCCGTCGAAACCTTCCGACGTGACGGACAGGGTCAGACCCTTGGACGTCGCTTGACCCTCCAGCAGCGCGACGGTCGAATGCGCCATGACGACTGGGTCGAAGGGTTCGGCGTCCAGTTCAACCGCCCCCGCCTCGAGGCGTGAGAAATCCAGAACGTCATTGACGACACTCAGCAGATTTTCGCTGGCATCACTGATCAGTTTCACCTGCCGTGCGTGACGCGGATTGAGATCATCAGCTTTCCGAAGCAGGCCGGAGAAGCCGACGATCGCCGTCAGGGGCGTCCGCAACTCGTGGGTCATGTTGGCCAGGAAATCGCTTTTGGCGGTCAGAGCGGATTTGGCCTCATTGAGCGCACGGTGCAACTCGCGCTCGAGATGCTTGCGCTCCGTCGAAACGCGGCCTGTTGACAGGATTCTGCCACTGCCGTCCCCGAGCCGTTGGAACGTGCCGTCGATCCAGACCTCAGACCCGTCCTTGTGGAACAGGCGGTATTCCGCGTGGCGCACGCCGTCTTCCGACTTCAGATTTAGCATGATGTCCCGGATCGGCTCGAGGTCCTCCGGGTGAGGATCAACGGTGTTCGGAAGGCTCTCGCGCTCTTCCTGCGTATGTCCGAATGTCCGCTCCACCGAAGGAGAACTGTAGATCCGTTTGCCCTGCGCAGTCCAAAGGGCGATCATGTCGCTCTGGTTGTCGGCCAGCAGGCGGTACAGCTCCTCGCTCTCCCGGGAGCGCTCAAGCGCGCGCTCTGCGTCGACCTTGTGGGCGATCAGGTCTTCAAAAGCCCTCGCGTTACCCACCTGAAGGAACCGCGCGTTCGCAACGAGGGCGACACCCAGAGCCGCGGACAGCCAGGGTGTACCGCCCTGGCCAAGCTGAAACAGATTCCAGACCAGAGCCACGGCGGCGACGGGTGCCGTCGCCAGGAACATGTGCCTATGTAGACTATGCTGGGCGGCGATGGTCAGGAGAATGCCGACGGCCAGCAAGACACCGAGCAGCAGAGCTGCCTGATCTCCGGCCAAGGTAACGAAGCAGGGAATGGCCCCGTAGGAACTGACAAATGCCGATAGCATGATCAGTTGGCTCTGAAGACGGCCAAACGTCTGCGGCGCGGACGACTTCAAAGCTCGCTGGGCGCGACGCCACCAGGCGAGGATCGCAACCTCGCCAACAAGATATCCGACGGCCCAAGCGGCGGCCCAAGCCAACGGCCACACGCCAATGAAGACGGTCACCCCGGCCACCAGCGCAATGCTAGCGACGCGAATCGCCAGCTGATCACCGTAGGTGCGGTTGTAGTAGGTCTCGAGGGTCGTCCTGTAGACCGACGGCAAAGCTTTGGAGTTGTCCACGAACCCTTGTCACATTTCTCCGTGAAATATTGCTGAACATCGCCGCGGACGCGAGCCGTCGTCCCCAGCCTGCGACAATTTGCCTATTCGAACTGAAAATATTTCCCGATCTCGTCGCGCGCCTCAGTCAGATGCCCAAAATACTGCGCGAATCCACCGTTGTAGTTCCCGTCCTGCCGCCGGTTGAACTCGCCCTCGAAATTGTAATACCCCGGCGTGCAGTCGGTATTCCGGCTGGTCTTGCCGCGATGCTTGATCACCTCCTGCACCCACCATTCCTCGGACGCCGGTGAGACATCGATGAGGGCGTGCCCATGATCGCGGGTATAGGCAATGCACTGGGCGATATGGTCGCCTTGTGTCTGCAGCATGAAGGTCAGGTTGAACTGGAACGAGGCCTGATAGCCGCCCATGATGAACAGGTTCGGATAGCCATGGGTGTGGACACCGAACAGGGTCCGTAGGCCGTCGGCGTAGGTCTCGTTGATCTCCTTGCCCGACCGGCCGTGGATCTGGTTGTAGATCCCGGTCTTCTGCACCTCGAACCCTGTGGCGTAGATCAGCACATCGACCGGATAGGTGCGACCCTCGAAAACCACACCCTGAGCGTTGATCTCGGTGATGCCCTTGCCCTGCGTATCCACCAGATGGACGTTGGCGCGGTTGTAGGCCGGCAGATACTCGTCGTCGAAGCAGGGCCGCTTGCACATGAACATGTACCAGGGCTTCAGGGCCTGGGCGGTGGCGTCGTCCTCCACGATCTCGTCGATGCGGCTGTGGATGCGCATCATGTGGTCGATGTTGTCGTTCTCCTGGCGCTGGATCTTTTCCTCGCGCGATAGGGCCGCCATCTCGGCCTTCTTTTCGGGCGGCAGCTCACGGCCCCGCAGGTTTTTCTCACGCCGTTTAGCCTGCCAACCGGGCTGGAGCCGGGCCTGCCAGTCCGGGTCGGTAGGCCGGTCGTTGCGCAGATCAATCGACGAGGGCGTGCGCTGAAAGACGTAGAGCGCCTTGGCCGCTTTGGCCAACCGCGGGATCGCCTGCACCGCCGAAGCCCCGGTGCCGATGATGCCCACGACCTTGTCCTTCAGACCCGACAGGTCGTCGCCGGTATAGGCGTAGTCCCACCGCGAGGTGTGGAACGAATGGCCCGCGAAACTGGCCATACCCTCGATCTTCGACAACTTGGGCTTCGACAGGGTGCCGTTGGCGCAGATCACGAACTGCGCGGTCATGGCGTCGCCCCGGTCAGTGCCGATGCGCCAGAGTTTGGCCGCCTCGTCCCAGGTGGTCGAGGTCACCGTGGTGCGGAACACCGCCAGGCCATAGAGGTCATAGCGTTCAGCGATCGCCTGGCAGTGCGAGAAGATTTCCGGACCCTTGGCATAGAGCCGAGGCGGCACGACACCCATCTCGTCCAGCAACGGCAGATAGTCATAGGCCGGCACATCGCAGGCCGCGCCAGGATAACGGTTCCAGTACCAGGTGCCGCCCACATCGGCGCCGCGCTCGACGATACGTATGCTGGTCACACCACGCTCCCGCAGCCGGGCCGCCGTCAGCAGGGCCGAAAATCCACCACCGATGAACAGGCACTCGACGTGATCGCTGATCGGGGGCCGTTCTGTGCCGTCGTCGGCGTAGGGGTCAATGGCGTACTTCGCCAGATCGCCGGTCAGATCGGAGGTATATTGCGCCGTGCCCTGCGGCCGGTACTTCAGCCTTGTGTCGCGGGCCTCGGCGAACTTTTCCTTGATGGCGTCGTAGTCGTTCTGGGTCGCATCTTGCGCGTCCATTCCACCCTCCCGTACCGTCTTTTCGGACAGGTTGCGGGTTTGCGGGCGTCGGTGCAAGCCTGAGGTTCTCAGGCACCGTCTCGCCAAGCCGTTCCATTCGCGATACGGCAAATGCCATGTCCAGCCCCCCCGCCCCGCTCCGCCGCCTGATCGACCTGCCCGGGGTCAAAGACCTCGAATTCCGCGCTGTGATGAAACGCGACTTCGCCGAACCCGAGGCCCGCGCCGAGTTCCCCGAGATCGACACTTGTTCAACCGCGATCTTCGGTCTGACAGCCGATGACGCCGAAGACGCCCCCCGCCCCGCCGACTGGGACCACATTGAGGCCAAGGCCGTACCGGTGCAGGTCGCGGCCTTCGAAGACGCCGGCTGGGACGTCACCGACGACAAGCGCCGGCCGCTGCGGGTGTTGGGCCACTTTAACGCCCAGCTCTGGCTGGCGATCCGGGGCGTTGCAGGCACCCTGCCGTTCCAGGCGGAAAGTGGCGAACCCGAAGCCTGGGTGTCGAAACTGGAGGCGGAGGCCAAGCGGTTCCGGAAGCGGTAGAAGAAGCGCCGCATCTGATCTGGATCAAGGCGGTTCGGCACTTGTGTGCCTCTAAGCAGGGCTGCGGCTGGATGGAGACGAGAATGCGCCGGCTCTCCGTGACAGTCGTCCTCTTCGTGACGCTAAGCGCCGGCGCGACCTGGGGCCGCCCCAAGCCGGACCCGGCCATCGCGCGTGGCCACGACACGGCGCAACGCGCCTGCGCGGCCTGTCACGCGGTAGAAAAGGGCGGCGGCGAGAGCATGGTGCCGCGCGCCGTCCCCTTCGCCAGCCTGGAAATGCGCCACACCGTCGGGCTGGACGGGCGATTGGCGGACCTCACCCGAAAGGGCCACTACGGCATGCCGCCCGTGGCTCTTTCGCAAGGTGAACTGGCGGATTTGCGGGCCTACATCGAGAGCCTGCGTCCCCGCTGAGCCACTGCTATCCGCCGCCACCCTCGGCCTTCTTCTTCTCCGGGATCGGCGTGCCGAAGATGCCGGGCCCTTGCGTCGGCTTGATGCCTTGCGATTCCTGCAGGCGGGCACCGCCGAGGATGCCGGCCATGGCGTAGTTGCCTTCGTGGCAGGCGTATTCATAGACCTGCTCATTTCGGGCGTTCAGACTGATCTCCGCGCGCCAGGATTGCGTGTAGTAGGTCGGGTCCTCGACCTGGAATTCGTAGTGAATCTGGGCGGCAGACACGCGGGTCAGTCGCTCGATGACCTTGCCTTGCGCCGAAAGGAAGATCGGACCGCTGCGCGCCTGTTGCGGGTTCACGTTGCGGGTCTCGATCACCAGGGTGTCGCCTTCCCACCAAGCGACGGAATCACCCAGCCAGGGGGATAGCGCGGCAGGCCGGTGCCGGGCGGCGGCGCGATCCTTGACGATGGGAATTGTGCGCGCGTCGTGGACCATCTCAACAACGATCACCACCGAACCGGGTGTCTGCACGATCTGATAGTTGTTGTTGTAGATGGTGTTGAGCATGCCTGGCCCGCCGGCACCGGAAAAGCCGATCAGGCACCTCTCCGGCAGCGGTAGCGCCTCGGGGCCTGTGAACAGCGCCTTCTGTCGTTCCGCCCGGACCGCGGCCACGCGCTTTCGACCCTCTTCGGATAGCGGAAGCTGACCGCTCGACGGCTCGACAATCCACGAGGTGCGGAACTCGCCCTTGACCACGCCCAGACTGTTGCCGGGATCGAGCCAGAAGGCGTTGTAGCCGCGGTCCGAATTTCCGTCGTCCAGCAGCTTGTCGTCCGGGTCGGAGGGGCCCTCTTCGGCCTCGATCAGCTTCTGGAACGGATTGGCCTTCACCAGGGCGTCGGCCTCGGCCTTGTTCACCACCAGCTTGACGCCAGGCGGCCGGGTCAGGTTGGTGACGGATGCATTGGTCCAGACGCCGGACAGCGATGGATGGCCATCGGCCCCGCGCGGGGCAGGCTGGGCCTTGGGCTGGCCTTGGGCGGCGGCGGCCACCGCCAGCGCGCCGGCCATAGCTACGAGGAATACCCGGGTCTTCATACGTTCAGCCTCCCATACGGGGCTATCTCGGTGAACCGGTGCCCCTTTGACGGGGAACGTAACAGAGTCCTTGAGGTGTTCGAAGCCTATCGCGCTTTTCGGCGCGCCCGGCGGACGGCAGCGGCGAGTTGACCGTCATCCAGACCGCCCTGGATCAGGTAGGGACCCACCAGATAGGCGGGTGTGCCCTCCAGGCCGAGGCCGAAGGCCTGGAGGGCGTGACGGCGCAACTGGGCGTCGATCTCTACTGCGTAAGTGGTCTGATCTGCGCGCAATCGGGCGACATCGAGCCCGGCCTCGGCCGCGATCCGGTCGATGCGCGGCGGGTCCAGCGACCCCCGGCTGGCCATCAGCGCGGTGTGAAAGGCGCGGTAACGTCCCTGCCGGTCCGACGCCAGCGCAGCATGGGCCGCGGTGGTCGAGTCCGTGCCCCGGATCGGCCAGTCCTTGAAGATCACCCGCACCCTGGGGTCCTTGGCCAGCAGCCGCTCCAGCGCCGGGTCGGTCGCCTGACATATCCCGCAGCGGTAGTCCGTGAAGATCACGACAGTGACGTCGGCTTCCCCGGGTCCGGCACGCGGCGAGCCAGGATCGTCGAGTACCCCGGCGACAACGGGCGTAAGTTCCAGGGGCTGCGCGGACCTGGGCAACGCCTGAAGGAGCCAGGACGCCGCGACGCCGCCAACGATGGCGACGACAAGGCCGTAACGTCGGATCAGGTGTCGAGATTCGGGAGTGCTCACTGTCCGGACGCTCGATGTTGAGTTCCAAGGTGATATCGACCCGCACCGTCCTCGACCTCGCCGGTCGCCCGGAACCCGAGGCGCTGGATCAGCACGATCGAGGCCCGGTTTTCCGGGACGATAAAGGCATGGGCCGTCCGTGCACCGCGTTCGGCCGATGCCCATCCCAGGGCGGCGCCGCAGGCCTCCGCCATCAATCCCTGACCCCAGGCATCGGGGTGCAGATGGTAGGCCAACTCCGGGCATGGCCCTAGATGATTGAAGCCCACAGCCCCGATGAAGATCCCTTCGGGCTCGGTGATCATCGCCCAGCGAAACCCCAGGCCTGCTGCAGCGCGCCGGACAAAGAAATCGATGATGCGGTCGCTCTCAACCGGACTGCATGCCGGCAGGGCGATCGGCACGCCGTGTGCGTCAACCGCAGGACCGGAATAGCGGCATACCTCTTCGCGCGCCCAGAGCGCAAACATCCCGCCCGAGTGCGCAAAAGCAAGCGGCTCCAGGCGAAGCCGGGCGGTTCTCAGAGCAGGGATCTGCAATGGGGTCACTGGCCCCCCGGAAATCGTCGTCATCGTCATCCCGGCCCTTGCGACCCGCAAAACAGCGCCCATCTATAGTTAGATCGCGCTCTCACCCCGCATCCCCCCTGCGGCCGGCCAGCGCGGGTGTGCGGCCCCGGTGTCCTTTGATCGCCGCCGGGGCCGCCTTCATTTTTGCCGTCAGGCGGCGCCGCGCCGCGCAATCATCAGCATCTGGGCGCGCTCCTCGATTTCCATCGCGGTATCGAGGCTGACGGCGTCCAGCGTCGCGTCGAAGCTGCGTTTGGAGAGCCGCAATGCGTCCGGCTGGGCCTTCAGCATGTCGGTCGCCAGCGCCAGCCCGTGACCGTCAAGATCAGCCTCGGCGACCGTCGCCGAGACCAGGCCCAGCCGGAAAGCGTCGGCGGCGTTGATAGGTCGCCCGGTAAGCAGCATCTCCCGCGCCCGCGAAACCCCGATGGTCCGCTGCAGACGCCAGCTGACCCCCAGCTCGGCGCCGGACAAGCCGATGTTGATAAAGGCAGAGTGGAACGCAGCACTCTCCGACGCGACGATCACATCACACGCCAGCGCCATCGCAAGGCCGCCCCCCGCCGCGGGCCCTCGCACCAGGGCGATCAGCGGCTGAGGGCAGGCGCGCATCGCCCGCATCAGATCGCGCAGCACCCAATCGCCCCGCGGACCATCCTGCAGGGCGTCGGGCTGGCCCATGGCTTTCAGGTCTGCGCCGGACGAAAACGCGCGCCCGGCACCCCGGATCACAATGACCCGGGTCGCCCGATCGCGGCGTCGGGTCTCGAAATGCGCCAGCAGCGCCTCGGCCATCGGCTGGTTCATGGCGTTGAGACGCGTCGGCCGGTTGAGAGTCAGCCGCTCAAGGCCGTCGTCCAGCATTTCGGATATCAGTATCGGTTCGTCCATCGGCTTGGGTTCCTCTTCGGGTCGCCGTCACCATGCCTTGGCCAAGGCGCGCGATGCCAGCCAAAATCAGCGCTGGGCGTCGAGGCCGGGGGCGAGCAAGGCGTCCAGCGCCTGCGCGGCCTGATCGGGGCAGCCGCCCTGATGGGCCTGGGCGACGGCATCCAGCGTGGTGATCGCCTCGGCAGCGGGGCAGATGCCGCTGCGCGCGCGAGTACCCCGCGTGGCGGTTTCCTTCGGCGTGCGCGCGAGGATGAACTTGAGCACCGCCATGCGATCCGCGTCGGGTGCGCTTGCCGAGCGCTTGGGCAGGCTGACCCCGCCGGCGGTGCCCTTCAGGGTGACGATGTCGCCGGAGGCATGCATCAGGGTGACAATCGTTCCAGCCGCCAGTGGCACCCGATCCCCCGCGTCGAACGCCTGGCCGCGTAGCAGGGCAGGATCAGAGGAGCGCACGACAACGAAGTCAGCCGCTGCCGCAGCAGTCGCCAACGCGGAGAGCATCACAACCAATAGGGCGCGACAGAGAGATACGACCATGAGCGGCAGCTTCGCGCGCATCAAGAGCGGAGGCAATCAACTTCGGCACCGAACAGCGCCGCCCCAAGAAGCAATTTCAGCGAACACTGATCTACAATACACGGATCGGTTGCAAGCCGCCGCCGAGAGGGAGGCTCGTCGCTGCCCTGCGACAGATTGACCGAAGCTCAGAAACATCGCTGCCCGTTAACCGGGCATTTACCCGACCGCCCCTAAGTGACAAACAGGATGTAGAGGCGACCAAAATGGTCAGCGTTCAAGTGCGCAATGCGGGACAAGCGATCTGGACAGCTCTAACGCTGCCCACCTCGGTTCAGGCCGCCCAGACGGTGGCCGCCGCCGCGCGCACCCTCGACATTGCCGACCAGGTCCGCGTGCAGGCTTCAACCCCGTCCAGCGTGAACATTAAGGTCTAGGTTTCTATCTGGACAGGTCGCCGGGCGTGTCGACATCAAACCGTACCCCGTCGTCAGGGCTTTCGACGAGGGCCACCCGTAATCCCAGCATCTGCAGGATTGGCCGCGCGCCGGTATCGCCGGTCAGCGCGGCGACCGCCCCGAAGACTTCCCGCGCCAACACCACCGGATTGCCGCGACGCCCGTGAAACACCGGCGCTGCGGCTGGCGCGCCGGCGCTGACGGCATCCGCCAGCCCCTGAAGCACGTCGTGCGGCACGCGCGGCATGTCGCCCAGAAACACAAATACCGCCTCTGTTTCAAGGGGCAGGGCGGCGACGCCGACTCTCAGGGACGCCGCCATACCCTCGGCATGGTCCACCGCGTGCACCTGGCCCATCGATGGGTCGAACGCCCTGATGCAAGCCCCGACCTCCACGGCGTCAGCCCCCGTCACAACCGTGACCCCCGATACCGGCGCGGCCCGTGCCGCAGCCAGCGCCGCATGCAGCAAAGGCGCGCCGTTCCAGTCGGCCAGCAGCTTGCCGCCGCCAAAGCGGGAGGCCGACCCGGCGGCCAGCACCAGGGCGTGAAACCGCTTCCCGAAATCCGGCCCTGTCGCCACGCGCCCGCTTCCCCTATCTTGTGTCTGCAATGACGCCCTACGATGACATGACCACGCCGAAACCGGCGCCCCTGATCGACGGCTTTGGCCGCACGGTGTCGTATCTTCGGCTGTCCGTGACCGACCGCTGTGACCTGCGCTGCATCTACTGCATGGCGGAGCATATGGTCTTTCTGCCCAAGATCGAGGTGTTGAGCCTCGAGGAACTGGACCGGATCGCCACGGCGTTCGTCAGCCTGGGCACACGCAAGCTGCGCCTGACCGGCGGCGAGCCCCTGGTGCGCAAGGGCATGATGGAGCTGGTCGGCAGTCTGGGCCGCCATCTTCGCAGTGGCGCGCTGGAAGAACTGACCCTCACCACCAATGGCACCCGGCTGGCCGAGTTTGCGGGGCGACTGGTTGAGGCGGGGGTGCGCCGGATCAATGTCTCGATGGATACGCTGAAGCCCGACCTGTTCCGCACGCTCACCCGGGGTGGCGATCTGGCCAAGGTGCAGGCCGGCGCGGCGGCGGCGCAGGCGGCAGGCCTCGCGGTCAAGATCAATGCTGTGGCGCTGCGCGACGCCAATGCTGCCGAAATCCCCGATCTCGTGCGCTGGTGTCATGGTCACGGCTATGACCTGACCCTGATCGAGACCATGCCGATGGGCGAGGTCGATGTGGATCGCACCGACGAATACCTGTCGCTGAAGGACGTCCGGCGAGAGCTGGAGAGCTTCTGGACGCTCGAGGATCTGGCCGTCACCACCGGCGGCCCGGCGCGTTACGTGCGGGTGGCCGAGACCGGTGGCCGTCTGGGCTTCATCACCCCGCTCAGCCACAATTTCTGCGAGACCTGCAACCGGGTACGCCTGACGTGCACGGGTACGCTGCACACCTGCCTGGGCCAGGAAGACGCCACCGACCTGCGCGCCGTGCTGCGGGCGGGTGCCAGCGATGCAGAGCTGGTCGAGACCATCCGGGCCGCCATCGCCACCAAGCCCAAGGGCCATGACTTCGAGATCGCCCGTAAACAGCCCGCCGTCGCCCGGCACATGTCCACCACCGGCGGCTGACATGGCGCGTGTCCTGCTGTTCGGACGGTTCCGGGATCTCGCTGGCTGGCGCGAGCGGGAGATGGAGGCGGCGACGCTGTTTGACCTTCGAACCGCCCTGACCCGCGAGGACCCCGACTTCGGCGCCGCGTTGACCGGCCCCGGCGTCCAGGTGGCCGTCGACCAGACCATCATGCGCGGCGACGTTCCCCTCGGCCCCCGCAGCGAGGTCGCCTTCCTGCCACCGATGAGCGGCGGATGATCACGCTCACCGAAGCTCCGTTCGATCCCGGGGCCTTGCTCACCGAATTCTCCAAAGGTCGCACCGAGACTGGTGCCATCGCCACCTTCACCGGCCTGGCCCGCGCCGAGCAAGGCTCCACAGCGAGCCTCGAACTGGAGGCCTATCCAGGCTTCACCGAATCCGAGATCGGCAAGATCGCCGCGGAGGCTCAAGAGCGGTGGAGCCTGCACGACCTCAACATCCTGCACCGCGTGGGCAAGATTGCGCCCGGCGACCCGATCGTCTTCGTCGCCACCGCCGCCGGCCACCGCCGCGCCGCCTTCGAGGCGTGCGACTTCCTGATGGACTACCTGAAATCCCGCGCGCCCTTCTGGAAGAAAGAACACGGCCCGGAGGGGGCACGGTGGGTGGAACCATCAGCGCAGGATTATGCGGACCGCGAGCGGTGGGGGTAGGTGCGGCGCGCCCGAGCCTGCCCATGACAGGGTTCCCCGACCGGTTCGAAGCCGTCGTCGTCGGTGCAACAGGTGGCATCGGCGCGGCCTTGTGCGAGCGCCTGGGCTACGACCCGCGCGTCATCCGGGTGCACCGGTTCTCGCGCCGAAGCGCCGTGCCACTCGATCTCACCGACGAGGCCTCCATCGCCGCGGCGGCGCTCACGGTTGACGCAACCCGATTGGTGATCGTCGCCACCGGTCTGCTGCAGGATGCCGAGGTCACGCCCGAAAAGCGATTGGCCGATCTCGATCCCGCCCGATTGGCGCGATCGTTCCAGATCAACGCCATAGGCCCCGCCCTCGTGCTGAAACACTTCGCGCCGCGACTGCCGCGTGAGGGCAAGGCGGTGCTGGCGGTGCTGACCGCCCGCGTGGGCTCGATCTCTGACAATCGGCTGGGCGGCTGGTACGGCTACCGCGCCGCCAAGGCCGCCGCCAACCAGTTGGTGCGAACCACGGCCATTGAGCTGACGGCCCGTCGCAGGGACGCGATCTGCGTGGCATTGCATCCCGGCACCGTGGATACGCCGCTGTCGGCCCCCTTTCAGAAGGGGGTGTTGCCTGACAAGCTGTTCACCCCCGCCTTTGCCGCCGAACGCCTGCTGTCGGTGATCGAGACGCTGACGCCCGCGCAGACCGGCCATTTTCTGGCCTGGGATGGTCAGGAGATCCCCTTCTGACCACCACGCTTTACGCCGCGACAGATCGCTGACCTTGGGTCACGCGAAACTGGATGTATCGTAGGCCAAACCAGTAACCGGAGAGGACGCCATGGCGGACTTTGGAGCCGACGTCGAACTTGAAACCTTCCGTGGCGAGGCGCGTGCCTGGCTGGACGCGAACTTCCCCAAATCCCTGAAGGGCAAGGGCGGCATGATGGCCGCAGAGGTTGCCCAATCCGGCGACGCCGACCTTAGCGCCTGGAAAAAAGCCATCGGCGGAAAGGGTTGGGCGACCCCCACCTGGCCGACGGAATACGGCGGCGGCGGGCTCACCCCGCAACAGGCCCGCGTGCTGGGCCAGGAAATGGCCAAGGCCGGTGCGTTCAATCCGCTGACCTTCGGCATGGGCATCACCATGATCGGCCCGACGATCATGGACTACGGCACGGCGGAACAGAAGGCGACGCACCTGCCCCCGATCATCCGGGGTGATGTGCAGTGGTGCGTGGGATACTCCGAGCCGAACGCCGGCTCAGACCTGGCGGCCCTCCAGACCCGCTGCGAGGACAAGGGCGATCACTGGCTGATTAACGGCTCAAAAATCTGGACCAGCGGCGCGCAGGAATCGGCCTGGTGCGGGGCGCTGGTGCGGACCGACCCGACGGCCAAGAAGCATGAGGGGATCAGCTTCCTGTTGCTAGACATGAAGCAGGCGGGCGTCGAGACGCGACCGATCAAGCTGATCTCGGGATCATCCCCGTTCTGCGAGACCTTCTTCACCGATGCCAAGGCGCCCAAGGATGCGATCCTGGGCCAGATCAACGTCGGCTGGACGGTGGGCAAGCGCCTGCTGCAGCACGAACGGTCCAGCCAGACCGGCGCCGGTGGCATGGGTCGTCCGACCCCGCTGGAAGACATCGCCAAGGACTATGTGGGCGTCGACGACGAAGGGCGTATTGCCGACCTCGATCTGCGCAGCCGGGTGACCCAGCATCTGATGGACGGCCGCATCCACGGCCTGACGCTGGCCCGCGCGGTGGCGGAGTCCAAGGGCGCGTCGGGGGCCACCAATGCCGCCTCGATCCTGAAGAACTCGGCGACTACCGTGTCCCAGACCCGCGCAGAACTGATGCTGGAAATGATGGGTTCGCAGGGCCTGGGTTGGGAGGGCGAGGCCTTCAAACCCGAGGAACTGGAAGCCGTCAGCGGCTGGCTCTGGGGCAAGGCGATGTCGATCTATGGCGGCTCGGCCGAGATCCAGAACAACATTATCTCAAAGCGCATCCTCAACTTGCCGGACAATACACAGTCGACCTGACGGGTCTTCGCGTCGCGTGTATAGAAGCCGTGTAGAGGAGCACGTCTGATGAACGCGATTACACCCGGCGGAAAGATCGACACCGGCCGCCAGATCAAGCCGGTGAAGGTCGCCGTGCTGACCATCTCCGACACCCGCGACGAGGAAAGCGACACCTCGGGCCATGTGCTGGCCGAACGGGTGACGGGGGCGGGTCACGAGCTGGTCGACAAGGCCATCGTCCGCGACGACGTCATGGCTATCCGCGCGAAGATCGAGGCATGGGTGGCCTCGGGTTTCGTCGAGGCCATCATCACCACAGGCGGCACCGGGATCACCGGGCGCGATGTCACCCCGGAAGCCGTGCGGCCGATGTTCGACAAGGAAATCGACGGATTTTCCGTTGTGTTTCATATGGTCAGCTACCAGTCGGTGGGCCTGTCGACCCTGCAGTCGCGGGCCTTGGCCGGGATCGTCAAGGGCGTGTTCGTGTTCTGCCTGCCGGGCTCCAACGGTGCGGTGAAGGACGGCTGGGACAAGGTGATCTCGGCCCAGCTCGACAGCCGCCACGGCCCCTGCAACATGGTCGAGCTCATGCCGCGACTGATGGAAACGTGAGCGGCCTCACCCACATCGACGAGACCGGTCGGGCGCGGATGGTCGATGTGTCCGACAAGGCCGTGACCACCCGCGAGGCGGTAGCGGAGGGGTTCGTTCGCATGACGTCCGAGACCCTCGCACTGGCGGTCTCCGGCGAGGGGAAGAAGGGCGACGTCCGTGCCGTGGCCGAGATCGCCGGCGTCATGGCCGCCAAGCGCACCTCGGACCTGATCCCCATGTGTCACCCGCTGGCGATTTCCAAGGTCGAGGTGCGCGTGGAGCCCGGCGACGGCGGCCTGGCCGTCACCGCCCGCGTCAAGACCACCGGCCAGACCGGCGTCGAGATGGAAGCCCTGACCGCCGTCTCCGTTGCCTGCCTCACCCTCTACGACATGCTGAAAGCCGCCGAAAAGGGCATGGTCATCGAGGCTGTCCGCCTGGTCAGCAAGACCGGCGGCAAGAGCGGCGACTGGGTAGCGTGAAACTCCTCCCCGTCACCGACGCCCGCGCGCGCATGCTGGCGGAGGCCTCCGTCCTGCCCGCTGAAACCGTCTCCATCGCGCAGTCCATCGGCTGGGTGCTGGCCGAGGATGTCACGGCCAGCCGCGATCAGCCGCCGTTCGCCGCCTCGGCCATGGATGGCTGGGCGGTGCGCAGTGCCGATGCGCCGGGCGTGCTCCGGATCGTCGGCGAGAGTGCGGCGGGGCATGGGTTTGCCGGGACGGTGCAGGCCGGTGAAGCGGTGCGGATCTTCACCGGTGCCGCGGTGCCGAGCGGTTGCGACGCGGTGGTGATTCAGGAGGACGCCACGCGGAACGGCGAGACGGTCAGCGTGCCGGCGGTTACGGCCGGCCATCACGTGCGGCCCGCAGGCGGAGACTTCAAGGCGGGGCAGGCCCTGCTGGCAACAGGCCAGAGGATCGATCCATGGCGGCTGTCGCTGGCGGCGGCGGCAGGCCGCGCGGACTTGTCCGTCTCACGCCGACCCAAGGTCGCCCTGTTCTCCACCGGCGAAGAAATCATCGAGGCCCCGGCTGTGCCCGGGCCGTTCCAGATCTATGATTCCGGCTCCCGCGCGCTGGAGGCGCTGATCGCCAGCTGGGGCGCGGATGTCAAAC
The DNA here is from genome assembly GCA_945883235.1 of Phenylobacterium deserti. Classification (GTDB taxonomy): domain Bacteria; phylum Pseudomonadota; class Alphaproteobacteria; order Caulobacterales; family Caulobacteraceae; genus Phenylobacterium; species Phenylobacterium deserti_A. The sequence goes on from CAMCXF010000001.1 coordinate 78,451, forward strand.
GCGCCAAGCCGGTGCGTGACACCATGGAGGCCACGATCCAGGCCCTGCGCGACGCCAAAGGTGATCTGGTGGTGACGGTGGGCGGTGCCTCGGTCGGGGACCACGATCTGGTACGCGGGGCGGCGGACGCCCTGGGTCTCGATCTGAAGGTGGCCAGCGTCAATGTGCGACCGGGCAAACCCACCTTCTTCGGCGTGTTGTCGGATGGCCGGCGGCTACTCGGCCTGCCCGGCAATCCGGCCTCGGCGCTGGTGTGCGCGGAGCTGTTCCTGCGTCCCCTGATCAACGCTTACCTCGGCACCGCACCCGGACCGCGCATGATACAGGCCCGGCTGGAGGCACCGCTTCCGGCCAATGGTCCCCGCGAGCACTGGATGCGGGCGCAGCTCAGCTTTGCCGACGGCAGGGTCACCGTCCGGCCCTACCGCGATCAGGATTCTTCGCTGGTCAGCGTCTTCGCCGCGTCCGACGCACTGCTGGTCCGGCTGGCTAATGCCCCGCCCGCCGCCGCCGGAGGCGTAGTCGACGTGCTGCCGCTGGCCCGCGCATAGCGCAGCGCGGTGATCTCGCCGATCACCGAGACGGCCACCTCGAACGGCGCCTTGCCTCCGATGTCCAGACCAATCGGCGCGTGCAGCCGGGCCAGCGCCGACGCCGCCATGCCGTCCACCGCCAGCTCATCCAGCCGCCCGGCCAGCCTGCGCCGCGCACCCAGCAACCCGACATAGGCCGCTGCCGAGGGTAGGGCCGCCTTCAGCGCCGCCCGGTCGGTCTCCAGATCGTGCGTCGCCACCGCTACCGATGTCCACGCGTCGAGGCCAATCAGTGCAAACGCCTCGGCTGGCTCCTCCCGGCGATAGGCCAGGCCCGGGATCGGCGGCGGGGTTTGCGGCCCCTTGGGCCGCACCAGCGTGGTCTCGAACCCCGATTTCACCCCCAGTTCGGCGATGGCCAGCGCCGTCGGATCACCGCCCACAATCACCAGCCGGGGCCGGGGATCATACGCCCGTACGACCGTCGCCTCAGGCCGGGGTGACAGGCTATCGGCGCACGCCCGCACCGTCCCGTCGCTGACCCAGGTCACCGGGCGGCGTTCGACCTCGGCGGTCAACAACTCGGCCAGCGCATCATCATCCGCCGCAACGCGCTCCAGGAAAATCTCGATCCGCGCCCCGCACAACAGGCGAATATCCGGCCAGGGGCTGCCGTCGCCATAGACCAGGGTGCGCGCCTGCCCATCGGCCAGACAGGCCCAGGCGTGACCCGCCACGTCGCCCTCCACACAGCCACCGGAAAAATACCCCGCCAGCACACCGGCTGCGAACACCATCTGCGTACCCTCGGGTCGCGGCCCGCCGCCGGCCACCGCCACCAAAGTGGCCAGCACCATGGCGTGGCCCGCGTCTCGCGCCTGCCGCATCGCCGGGCGCACATCCTCGGCGACGCCAAACATCGGCCAGTCAGGCAGCGCCTCAGGCTTAAGGATTTTGTTCACCATAAAAGACAATCGTTTGGATACGGGATCTTAGCTTTCCCGCGACAAAATGGCCCCTCTATCGGATTTGACCAAGCATTTCGGGCCGCATGACCTCATTGCTCAGCAAACTCGGCCTCGGAACCGGACAATTGGGTTTCGATCAGCCACCGACAGGCCGCGGCCGACCCCGTGAGGCGGAGGCGCGCGACATCCTGTCGATCGCGGGTCGCTCGGGCCTGGGCGTGCTGGAAGTCGTGCGCCAGTCGGCCACCGCCGACAGCCACCTGCGCGCCGCCATGCCGCAGCCCCACACGTTTCGCATGACGCTGACCGCCATCCGTCCGGATCGCGGCCCCGATCTGGTGGAAACCGAACTCCGGGCCCAGATGCTGCGCCTGGGCGTCGAGCGGGTCGATACCATCCTGGCCCCCTCGGCCACCGACCTGTTCTCCCCGCTCGGCCCCCGGATGTGGGACCGCCTGCGCGCCCTGAAGGACGCCGGCCTCTGCCGCAAGATCGGCGTACCGGTCTATGCCTCCGATGACCCCGTGGGCGTGGCCCGACGCTTCAAGCCCGACGTGATGCAGGCCCCGGCTTCCCTGCTGGATCAACGCCTGTTGCTGGACGGCTCGCTCGCCACCTTGGCCGACATGGACATCGAGGTGCACCTGCGCTCGATCTTCCTCAACGGCGTGCTGTTCCTGCCGCCGGACCGCGCCCCCAGCCACCTCAAGGCCGCTGCCGGTCGCATCTCCCGCGCGCGCCGCCTGATCGCCGAAGGCAAGTCCGACCCCCTGCAAGCGGCCCTGGGCTTCGCCCTGTCCCGGCCGGAGGCCAGCGCCGTGCTGGTCAGCGTCACCACCGTCGCCGAAATGAGCGCCGTCGTCGCAGCCGCCATGAGCCCGCCGCCGGACCTCGACTGGGACGAAATGGCGCTGGACGACGCCGAAGCCCTGGACTGGGCGGCGGCTTAGGCGCGCGGGTCAATTCGCGGACAGATTGTCCTGTTTCTGGGCACTCAGCCGGGGAAAAGGATGCGTTCGTAGTCCATCGCACCATTCAATATGTGGATCACAACCACCCGATCGGTCTCGGCGCGGTAGAAAATCAGGTAATTGCCATGCACCCGGCGTCGTACGCCGCAAGCCTGATATCTTGGAACCAAGGGGTAGCTCTCCGGTAGCGTGGCCAGGTCCATGCAGCTTGTGCGCAACGCCTGGATGAAGGTCATCGCTCGCGCCGGATTGTCACGGGCGATGTAGTCGCCGATGGCCTCCAGATCCTGCTCGGCCTCAGCCGACAGATAGAGGATCATCCCTTGGGTGACGCCGTGGCGCGATACTTGTCTTCCAGCCTGTCGAAGACCGTTCCTGCCGGCCTGGTGCGACCTTGATCGGCATCCGCCAGGCCCCGGGCAATCGAAAGGTCAAGTGCCGCCAGGCGAGCCTCGCGCTCCTGGACCAGGCGGACACCTTCGCGCAAGACTTCGCTCTTGGAATTGTATCGCCCGGACGCCACCAGCGTGGACACAAAGCCTTCGAGTTGATGACCGAGATCGGCGCTGATCATGTGTGTCCCGTGAAGACAGTCGAATTACGAACTATTATCAAACTACGCGCCGACTTTACAAACGGCAACCTTCTCGACGTCCCAATTCGGAGGCGTCAATCACCCCATGCTCCAGCGCAAGGGAACTGGCGGAAAGGACCTGGTCAATCCGGTACGGGACTGAGGCCTCACGGCTCAGCCGTCGCGCGCCCGCCGACGGCGCTACAGTCCGGGCGGCAGGGCGGCGATCCGTCGAAGCGGGATGATCTTGCCGTTGTAGTTGAACACCAGAACATCGCCCTGCAGCACGCGCGTGACCCGGGTCGGCCCGCCGAAGGGCTTGAGTGACAGTCCGTTGTTCTCGAACACGGCCGCGACCTTGATCGGCCGGGCCGTGCCGGTCGCGATATCGTCCACGCCATGGGCGAGGATCCCGTCAGCCCTCATATCGTGGGTGACGCCGCCACCTTCGATAACCACCCGGTCGCCACACTGCTGGATGCGCTCGACGTGGGTCTTGCCATCGTTGTCGCCGGTCCAGACACCCCGCAGATCAGGCGCGCCCGGCGCCAGGGGCTCGGTACACCGCGCCAGGACCGGTGCCGGAAAGGTCTTCCAGAAGCCCGGCGGCGTGCGGGCGACCGGAATGTCACTGGCGAGCACGACGACCTTGGCGGGCGTTTGCGCCAGGGCGGCGCTCGGCGCGACGACCGTCAGCGATGCAACAAGGGCAATCATCACAGGTTTCATGGCGTTCTCCTGAACTGTCGGCGCTTGGCGTACACCGCCGGGTCGCCCATGGCGACATTGATCATGAGGCAAAAGCTGGACGCGCAAAGCCAACGCCGTACGACGCCTTCCCTAGCGACAGCGATGACGGCTCGCGCGCAGGTGCGCTACAGGTCGGACCGGGAGCGCTTGCATGAACGACAACACCCCAATCCTGATCGGCGTCGGAGAGGCCTCCGAGCGGCTCGGTGCCTCCGACTATGCGGCGCTCTCGCCGGTCGAGCTCGCCGCGCGCGCCGCCAGGGCGGCCATAGAGGACGCCGGCGCGGCCACGGCCATCGCCCCGCGGATCGAGCTCATCGCGGCCATCCGCCAGTTCGAGGTGTCTGGACCCCGGGCGGTTCCACCGTTCGGCGCCTCGAAAAATTTTCCGCGATCAGTGGCAGCGCGGATCGGCGCAGACCCGGCCCGCGCGATCCTCGAGCCCGTGGGGGGCCAGGGTCCGCAGCATCTCGTCAATGAGTTTGCGCAGGCCATCGGCCGCGGCGAACTCGACCTCGTCCTCCTCTGTGGTTCCGAAGCCATTTCCACCGTGCGCGACCTCACGCGCCTGGAAGAGCGCCGCGACTGGGCGGAAGATCCGGGCGGCACCCTGGAGGACCGTGGCTACGGCGAGATCCGCTTCTCGCGCGATCTGATCCAGCACGGCGCCCGGACGCCGATCCACCACTACGCGCTGTTTGAAAACGCCCGCCGGTCACGGCTGGGCCTCGATCGGCGCAGCTACGCGCTGGAGATGGGCCGCCTCTTTGCACCGTTCACGCAGGTCGCCGCCGGGAACCCGCACGCCATGTCGCGCGAGGTCGCTACGGCGGAGGACCTGGTCACGGCCTCGCCCCGTAACCGCATTGTGTCGGATCCCTTCACGCGCAAGGTCATCGCCCGCGACCAGGCCAACCAGGGCGCGGCAGTGCTGATGTCGTCGGTCCGCCGCGCCCGGGAGCTGGGTGTGCCCGAGGATCGCTGGATCTTTCTGCACGGCGGCGCCGACGCCATCGAGCGAGCGCCTCTGGATCGCCAGGACCTCGGGACCTACCCCGCCGCCGGCCTCGCCCTTCGCGAGGCGCTGAAGCGCGCCGGACTGGGAGCCTCCGACATCAGCGTGCTCGACCTCTACAGCTGCTTCCCGATCGCCGTGTTCTCCACCCGGGAGGAACTGGGCATCGAGGCCGGGGATCCAAGGCGGCTGACCGTGACCGGCGGCCTGCCGTTCTTCGGCGGCGCCGGCAACAACTACTCCATGCACGCCATCGCCAGCATGGTGCGCGCGCTCCGTGGGTCGCCTGACGCCGTCGGCGTGGTGGGTGCCAACGGCGGCTATCTCTCGAAATATTCGGTGGGGGTCTATTCGGCGCGATCCACGGACTGGCGACCCTTCGACAGCGCGAACCTGCAGGCCGAGATCGATGCCTGGCCCGCGGTCGCGCAGGCGGACCCGGATGCGCTTTCGCTCGAGGGGACGATCGAGACCTACACCCTTGACGAGGATCGCACGCCGCCGGCCGCCATCGTCGTGGCCCGCACCCCGGACGCCAGGCGGTTCACCGCGATGACCGACGCCCCCGAGCTCGTGGACAGCCTTCGCGCGGCCGAGCCGCTGGGCGGACACATCCGCACCGAAGCCGGCGGCGACGAGACGCGGCGGATCACAAGCTTCACCCCCGCCTGACGCGGCAGGCAAACTGGCCGCCGTGGCGTCAAGGCGTGGAGGGGGCGGTGGCGCGCCGGGTCAGCCTGGAAAGTCGTGCGTGTCCCGACGTTCCGTCTTCCGGCCGAAGGGCCAGGCCGTCAGACCGCCGGCGAACAAGGCCCACCAGACGATGACCGGCTGAAACGCCAGGCGCGGCGCGTGATAGGGCCACCATGCGCTCGCGCCGTGGGCCGAAATCGCGTCGAGCGCGTGCTTGATGTTCGCCGGATAGACGCACACGGCATAGAGCGCCAGGCCAATGGCGGCCGCGCGGCGCAACCGTGGAATCGCCCCCAGGGCCGTGGCCCCCAGGATCTCGGCGACGCCGGTCGCGGCGATGACCAGCTCGGGCTGCGGGACCCAGTCGGGCGTGATGCTGAGGAACGGCCCGGGCCATCGCAGATGCGCGATCCCGGCCCCGACATAGGCCGCGGCCAGCACGATCCGGAGGACCCACCTGGATGTTTCGAGCCTGACCATGGCGCCGCACCTCTCAAAGGGGGGGCGGCGACCGCGCGCTCTATGGTCATCCTATCCCCGTTCGGGGTGCGACAGCCAACCGCATCGCGCCACCGCCACGGCGCCGGCTGTCGCCAGCCGGCGATTCGCGCTAACTCGGGGCATGGCGACGTTGGGCCGCCGCGCCCTGGCCAGCGACGCCGACGAGGCCTACCCCTATCCCGGCGCCAAGCCCCACCTGCGGATCGACGCGGATCGCTGGGAGGACGGGGAGTGGCTGGCGGATCTCGTGCGGGTCACAGCCGCCGAACTCCCCGCCCTCAGCAATGCCAGACCGGGCGCGCCTGCGGACTCCGGAATTGCTAGCGCGCGCCGCATTCCCCGTCACCTCCCCCGCTCTTCGGCGGGCGGTAGAGGGGGCAAGCCACACCCTCGGCCCCCAGCAATGCGTGTGCGTCCCCACGCTTCCTCCGCGCGTCTCAAGCGTTTGGAGATTGGGGATTACTGCACCTGTCACCGCAATTTCCGCGTTCGCCGTGCGGCTCACCCCCACCTTACAGCCGCGCGTTTGCGCTGAATACGGCCCCTATGCGCGTGTTAAGCGCAATGCGCGACGACGTATAGTTTTCTGCGCATCTCCGGATGCGTAGGACCGTAGGTCTATATGCTTCTCACTAAAGAAGAGGTCGTTATGCGCACCAGTATTTTTCTTTCTTCTCTTTTTATCTATACATCTTTGATTTTGTCTGCATGTGGCAGTGGAAGTTCTGAAAGCACAACCAACACTAGTAGTTGGGCACCAGACACTACGAATATATTCACATCATTGGCAACGCCGCTTTTGGATTACATAACATTAGATCAATCGGTCACAACTGCTACTGCAGTTACCGTAAACACCAGCATCATTTTAGGTGCCGATTACTTTGCCACAATACCATCAATAATGACAGCAAAATATGGTTTTGAAGGCTATATGGGGGTACCTAACTTGACGGGTACGGACTCTGCTGCGCAAGCTGCTGCCTTTGCTGGCAATATCTCCTATGAAAATATTGATCCGAGCCTGCAAGCGGCTTCGAGAGCGTACTACTCGGCATCAAGTACGCAAAGCGTTTCCGCTATCTACGGAATTTCCGCCACCTCAGCTGACACTATTCCTGTTGTCTTTAGTCATCCTATTTGGCCGCCATCCGTATCGGCAGCAGCATTTCAAGTGACCATGAATACTGGGGCCGTCGTCACCCCTCTGTCTGCCAGTTTTTTACCAAATTCGGAATACAACGAGAGACAAACAGTTGTACTCGTCGGTCATTGGGGAAATCGTATATTGCCGGGCCAGCTTGGTGCAGATTATCCCGTTACTGTCCGTATTGTGAGCTCACCCACAGAATTAACATTTGTAACGCCATTAGGTTTGATTTCTGCGGTAGGACTTAGTGTAGAAAGTAAAAATCCCTACGTTATAGGAAATGGACCTAGAATTCTTGCGGCCAAATTAAATGTTTTCTCCAGTCTTGGAGAAAGCAATCCTAAGTGGTTAAATGCCTCCTACGCTAATAGCGGCTCGGATTTGTTTGGATCTTCCGCGAAATACCGTCTTCGCGTTTATACCAGCGCAGGTTTCTCACCAGACGGCATTAGTAGTATCTTACCTACTGACTTTGGAAAATTCTTTATTTTGGTAGCTAATGATTCCTCGGGCAAACCTGTGCAAATTACCCAAACCGGGGTGATTTACTCCATATCAGGTTACGGCAACATCAAGGTATTGGGTATTGCAGATACAGGTCTATTTCAGTCAACATACAATTTGGCCTATGTAGAAGATCATGATAATCAATACGACATCATCCTATCGGGCGATGCTGCTGCCATTGCAAGACTGAGTACGATCCGCATGCCATCTTCCAGCGCATATTCACCCGTTTATAACCCTGGTGGACCTGGAAATAATTTGCCGAGCAATCCAATTGGCCCATTTACAGTAGCTAGTTCAGATCAAACCGTCAACATTAACAATAATCTTCTAAGCGGTGCTTATGTCACTTATGTTGAGATCGATGGCCCAGTATCTAAAAATGCATTGGGTCTGCCTATAGGAATATTACAGGGTGTGGCAATTACTAATAGCGCAACTGGTTACAAGATTAATGCTTATGTAGACCCTAATGGAAAACGATTTTATTCATCTATTCCGGTTGCTAATAATTAAATGGTTTTAGTGTTTGTTATATTGATTCCATTCCGATCCACTCTTCGCGGTGCGTAAGTGTCTCAATAAACACTTCTGCGGGTGATTTACTTCCCGACCAGTTGTCGAGTGGTGATTGCCTACCCCCTTGCCAATTATGCGCTGGCATCGGGTAGTTGAGATATGCCCATCCAAGCCTTGGGAATTTGGTGACAGGTTATCCTGTCACCAAATTCCCAACCCCTAAACAGTGGCCTCCAGCCGGTCCGCGAGCCACATCTTGATCAAGGCCTGTCGCGTCACGCCCCGTCTGCGGGCGTGGGTATCGAGCTTGGCGACCATGTGCTGAGGCATGTCGAGGTTGACGCGCCTGGACTCCAAACCGGGACGGCGCGCGGTAGTCAGATCAAGGTAATCGGTCATGTCCTCACCCGCCTCGAACCGGCGCTCGAACTCCTCGATACTAATCTGTGTCTTGGCTGCCATATTCCCTCACCTCATTTGGTCGTGATCGCCGGACGGAGATGATCCGGACGCTGGCTTCGCGCATCGTGTAGATCGCCGTCCAGTGTCGATCCCTAATCTTGCCAATGACGAGCCAGCGTTGCTCCGGACCTCCGTCAGACGCAATTTCCAGTCGCCAGTCGTCATCCCAGAGCGCCTGCGCCTGCTCGAAATCGATCCCGTGCTTGGCGAGATACCCGGCGCTTTTGTCGGGATCATATTCAAACACGGGGTCAATCTAGCACGGAAATGGGATAGAAACTATCCATATGGTCACAATACGCCCCGAGATGTGGCGGCAGTTCCCGTAAGTAGGGCCAGGTCGTAAGTGGGGACGCTGAAGGGATCGCCTGGTCCGTTTCGCGTTAGCCGTCCGTGTGGATCCGTGTGACTCCGTGGTTCCAGAAGTTCCCTCTCCGTTCCGCCGCGACTCTGCGCTAAGCTCCCCCCGTGACCACCGCCCCGCCCGCCCTCACCCTCGCCCCCGCGCTCGTGGTCCTGCCCGGGCCGCGTTGCGCGGTCGCGGATGCCCAGCAATCCCAGCCCATTCGCCCCCCCGCCGCCCGCGACCTCTTCGAGACCGCCCCCGTCCTCGTCGCCCACGCGGCGATGACCGCGCGGCGTCTGGGCCTCAACAGCCCGCCACGCAGTCCGCGCCTGTTCGACGCCCTCGAACTCTACGCTTTCGTGCGGCCCGCCCGGTTTACCGCGCCCTCCGCCGCTGGCCTGGCCCAGGCGCTGGGCCTGCCCGAGCCTCGCGGGCCGGAGGCGCAGGCCGCGACCCTGCGCACCGCCGTCGCCGCCCTGCTGGCCGAACTGGCCGCCGCCCCCACCCCGTCGCGCGAGGAGGCGCTGGCCATCGCCGAGACCCTGGCGCGCGGCGGCTGGGCCTGGGGGGCCGCCGTGATCGGGGCGCTGCGCAGCCAGCTGCCGGGCAACATGTTCCGCACCTCGGGCCTGGATGTCTGGGCGCGGATGGCCGAGTGGGAGGCCGAGGCGCCCCCCGGCGAGCCGGGCTCGAAGGCCGTGGAGGCGGACGCCGCCGCCGCCCGGCTGGTCGAGGTGCTGGCCCGCGCCGGCCTCGATGAGGCCCGGCCCACCCAGGCCGACTATGCCGCCGAGACCGCCTTCGTCTTCCAGCCGCGCGAGCGTGAGGGCGAACCGCGCATGATGCTGGCCGAGGCGGGCACCGGGGTCGGCAAGACCCTGGGGTATCTGGCGCCGGCCTCGCTCTGGGCCGAGGCCAATGGGCCGGCGGTTTGGATTTCCACCTTTACGCGGGCGCTGCAGCGCCAGATCGAGCGGGAGAGCCGGGCGCTCTATGCCGACGATGCCGTGCGCGCGAAGAAGGCGGTGGTGCGCAAGGGTCGTGAGAACTATCTGTGTCTGTTGAACTTTCAGGACATGGTCAACGCCGCCCAGTTGGGCAACGGCGATCTGGTGGGCCTCGGGCTGGCGGCGCGGTGGGCGCGGGCGACGCGGGATGGCGACATGACCGGCGGAGATTTTCCAGCCTGGCTATCGACGCTGTTTGCGGTGCCGGGGGCGGCGCAGGCGTCACCCGCCAACTTGGTCGACCGGCGCGGCGAGTGTGTGCATGCCGGGTGCCAGCACTATCGGGCGTGCTTTGTGGAGAAGGCGATCCGGGGGTCGCGCAAGGCTGACCTCGTCATCGCCAACCACGCGCTGGTCATGACCCAGGCGGCGTTCGACGGGGCGCGGGCGGCGCGCGGGTCCAAAGGCGACGCCGAGACCACGCACCTGAAGCGCATCGTGTTTGACGAGGGCCACCACCTGTTCGACGCGGCGGATTCGGCGTTTTCCGCCGCGCTGTCGGGCCAAGAGGCGGCCGAGATGCGCCGCTGGCTACGCGGGCCGGAGGGGCGTGGGCGACGTGGGCGGGGGCTGGAGGCTCGCCTGCTCGACATGCTGGGCGACAGCGAGGAGGCGCGCAGTCAGCTTTCAGAGGTGTTGCACGCCGCCGCCGCCTTGCCGGGCGAGGGCTGGTCCGGCCGCATCGCCCCGCCCAACGGCGAGGTCAATCCGCTGGGGCCGGTGGAGGCCTTCCTGGTCGCCCTGATCGAGCAGCTGCGGGCCCGGGCGGCGCCCTCCGAAGTCGGCATGGAGTGCGCCGCCCGCCCGGCGCTGGACCTGGTCCGCGAGACGGCGCGTGAGGCGGCCCGGGCGCTGGCCCGCATCGAGGCGCCCCTGCTGGCCCTGGCCCGGGCGCTGGAGACCCTGATGGACGACGAGGCCGCCACCTTGGGCGGCTCCGAACGTGCGAGAATTGAAGGCGCCTTGAGGGGGCTAGATCGGCGCGCGAGGATGCAGCTGCCCGCCTGGCGCTCCATGCTCCAGGCCATCGATGAGAACGCCGACGACGACCCGGACTTCGTGGACTGGTTCGACGCCACCTTCCTCTATGGCCGCGTCGTCGACGCCGCCTGCCGCCGCCACTGGGTCGACCCTACCGAGCCCTTGACCAACGCAGTGATCAAGCCGGCGCACGGCGTGCTGGTGACCTCGGCCACCCTGTCGGACCCGACGCTGGACGACCCCTTCGCCTTGGCCGAGATGCGCACCGGCGCGGCCCGCCTGCCCGATCGGCCCAAGACGCTGAAGCTGGCCTCGCCCTTCGACTACGCCGCCCACGCGCGCTGCCTGGTGGTCACCGACGTCAGCAAGGACGACGCCCGCCAGGTCGCAGCGGCGCTGCGGGAGCTGTTCCTGGCAGCGGGCGGCGGGGGCGTGGGCCTGTTCACCGCCATCCGGCGGCTGCGGGCGGTGCATGAACGGATCGCAGCCCCGCTGGCCGACAAGGGCCTTGCCCTCTACGCCCAGCACGTGGACCCGCTGGAGGTGGGGGCGCTGGTGGACATCTTCCGGGCCGAGGAGGACGCCTGCCTGCTAGGCACGGACGCTGTGCGCGACGGCATGGACGTGCCGGGCCGATCCTTACGCCTGCTGGTCTTCGACAGGGTGCCCTGGCCCCGCCCCGACATCCTGCACAAGGCGCGGCGCGTCCGGTTCGGCGGCAAGGGATACGACGACGGCATCGCCCGGGCCCGCATCGCCCAGGCCTTCGGCCGCCTGATCCGCCGTGCCGACGACAAGGGCGTCTTCGTCATGCTGGACGCCGCCGCCCCCACCCGCCTGTTCGCCGGATTGCCGCCGGGGGTGGAGGTCCAGCGGATGACGCTGGTGGAGGCGATCGAGCTGGTGGAGGCGTTCCTCAGTCCCTCGGCCTGACCTCATTATGCCTTGGCATCGGCCAGCACGAAGCCCGCGCCCTGCTCGGCGATCATGATGGTAGGGGTGTTGGTGTTGCCCGACGTGATCGTGGGCATCACCGAGGCGTCGACGACCCTCAAACCCTGTAGGCCGATGACGCGCAGGCGGGCGTCCACCACGGCCATGGGGTCGGAGGCCAGGCCCATCTTCGCGGTGCCCACGGGATGGAAGATGGTGGTGCCGATGTCGCCGGCGGCCTGCGCCAGCGCTGCGTCATCGTCCGTGACGCCAGGGCCGGGCAGGTGTTCGGCGGGACGGTATCGGGCAAGCGCCGGCTGGGCCATCAGGCGGCGTGTCACCCGGATGGCATCGGCGGCGACGCGGCGGTCATCTTCGGTGGCCAGATAGTTGGGATCGATGATCGGGGCCGCGGCAGGGTCGGATGACCGCAGGCGGATCTCGCCGCGCGAGGTGGGGCGCAAGTTGCAGGCCGCCACGGTCACCGCCGGGAACCGGTGCAGTGGCTCACCAAAGCGGTCCAGCGAAAGGGGCTGGATGTGGAACTGGATGTTGGGCCGCTCATGGTCTGGGCCGGAGGTGGTGAACAGGCCCAACTGTGACGGGGCCATGGTCAGTGGTCCCCGCTGGAACAGGGCATACTGAGCACCCATCAGTCCCAGGCCGATCAGGGAGTGGTAGGTTTCGTTCAGGGTCTTCACGCCCTGGACCTTGTAGATCGCCCGCTGTTGCAGGTGGTCTTGCAGGTTGCGGCCGACGCCCCGGCGGTCGAGGACGACGGGGATGCTTTGGTCAGACAGATGATCGGCTGGCCCGACGCCGGAGCGCTGCAGGATCTGGGTTGAACCGATAGACCCGGCGCAGAGGATCACCTCGGCCCGGGCGCAGGCCTCGCGGTTCTGGCCGTGCTGGCGATAGCGCACGCCGGTGGCGCGCAGTCCCTCGAACAGTACCTTGTCGGCCAGCACGCCGGTTTCCAGACGCAGGTTGGGGCGGTTCTGGACCGGTTTGAGGAAGCCCCGCGCGGAAGACCATCGCAGGCCGCGCTTCTGGTTGACGTGGAACAGTCCGACGCCTGAGTTGTCGCCTGTATTGAAGTCATCGGTAGCGGGGACGCCCATCTCCGCCGCCGCTTTGGCGATGGCGTCCAGCACGGCCCAGCGCACGCGCGGCGCTTCGACCCGCCACTCACCACCCGCGCCATGGTGTTCGGTCTCGCCCAAGAAGTGGCCGTCGAGGCGGCGGAACACCGGGGCTACGTCATCCCAGCCCCAGCCGGTCAGGCCGAGCTGGCGCCAGTGGTCGTAGTCAGCGGCCTGCCCGCGCATGGAGATCATGGCGTTGATCGCCGAGGAACCGCCCACCACCTTGCCGCGGGGATACTTCAGCGCCCGGCCATTCAGCCCGGCCTGCGGCTCGGTCTCATACATCCAGTCGGCGCGGGGATTGCCGATGGCGAACAGGTAGCCCACCGGGATATGAAACCAGATCCAGTTGTCATGGCTGCCCGCCTCCAGCAAAAGCACCCTGTTGCGCGGGTCGGCCGACAGCCGGTTGGCCACCACGCATCCGGCCGAGCCTGCTCCGACGACGATGTAGTCATAGTCGCCGTCCGGGGGGTGCGCAGGTCTGGCCATGTCGGAACGTCAGTCCTCGCCGAACACACTGTCCTCGGGGGCGTCGGTAGGACTCTCGAACTCGAGGCGATAGCCGTCCGGGTCGTCGAAGCCGGCCAGCCACAGGCCGTTGCCGACTTCCGGGGGCGGGCTGTCGAGGCCGCGGGCGGTGGCGTCAGTCCAGACGGCGGTAGCGTCGTCGCACTCCAGGTAGATCGTCACACCTTCGCCCACCGGGCCACCGGCGACCCACGCGTCCTGGCCCTTGGGTTTGAACTGCTGGAGCCGGATCGTCGCGCCACCCAGTTTCAGTGTGCACCAGCGGAGCACTCCCCGGTCATCCCAACGCTTGTCGATCTCGAAACCCAGACCGTCGACGTAGAAGGCCAGCGAGGCTTTCATGTCCGACACCCGGAAATAGGGGACGGCTTCCTTGACGTTCGCGGCGTCCATCATGTCTCCAGACTGTCGTTGCAAAGACCCTATAGCCCGCCCTTGAGCTTCACGGAATTGCGCCCACCTATCCTAACAGCGTAAAAACGCGACCGCGTGAGCCTCATTGAGTGTTGCCGCGTTATCTCGGGGGAGAATTTACGAATGGCCGACGTGGCGAGCGATGACCGACCCTTGGTGTTTGAAGACCTCGTGGGCTGGATGGCGGAGGGCGGAAAGCCTGCCAAGGCCTGGCGTGTGGGTGCCGAGCACGAGAAGTTCGTCTATCGGCTGGCCGACAATTCGCCAGTTCCTTATGAGCCCGGCGGCATCAAGGCGCTGCTGACCGGCCTGACCCGATTAGGCTGGACACCGGTGATGGAGGGCGAACACATCATCGCCCTTGAGCGCGGCATGGCCAATGTCAGCCTGGAGCCGGGCGGACAGTTCGAGCTGTCCGGCGCGCCGCTGGAGACCATTCACGACATCTGTGAGGAAACCGGCAATCACCTGACCGAGGTGAAGCAGGTGGCCGACGAACTTGGGCTGGGGTTCCTGGGGCTGGGCTACACGCCCATCTGGCGGCGCAATCAGGTGCCGGTGATGCCCAAGGGCCGCTACAAGATCATGCGCGAATACATGCCCAAGGTGGGCAATCTCGGGCTCGACATGATGTTCCGCACCTGCACGGTGCAGGCCAACCTCGATTTCGCTGACGAGGCCGATATGGTGGCCAAGTTCCGCACCTCGCTGGCGCTGCAGCCGATCTGCACGGCGTTGTTCGCCAACTCTCCGTTCATCGAGGGCAAGCCATCGGGCTTTGTATCCGCGCGCGCCAACGTCTGGACCGACACTGATCCGGACCGGACGGGGATGCTGGATTTCGTGTTCCGCGACGGCTTCAACTTCGAGACCTACGCCCGCTACGCGCTGAAAGTGCCGATGTATTTCGTCAAGCGCGGCGACCGCTACATCGACGTGGCAGGGCGCTCGTTTGAAGACTTCATGGAGGGCAAACTTCCCGAGCTTCCGGGGGAGCGGCCGACCATCAAGGACTGGGCCGACCACATGACGACCATCTTCCCGGAGGTCAGGCTCAAGAAGTATCTGGAGATGCGCGGTGCCGACGCCGGGCCGTGGAGCCGGCTTTGCGCGTTACCGGCGCTTTGGATGGGGATTTTCTATGACGCGCCGGCGCTGGCAGCTGCCTGGGACGTCTGCAAGGACTGGAACATCGAGGACCACGAACGCCTGCGCGCCGACGTTGCCCGCCATGGCCTGAAGGCCCAGATCGCCGGGCGCAGCGTGCAGGATGTGGCCAAAGATATGCTGGCGATCTCGCGCTCGGGCCTGAAGAATCGCAACCGGCTGTCGGGCGGGATGGTCGACGAGACCGGCTATCTGTCGGAACTGGACCAGATCGCCGACAGCGGCATCACACCCGCCGAGCGCTTGCTGGAACTCTACAAAACCCGCTGGGAAGGCGACGCCAGCCGTGTGTTTGCCGACTTCTCGTACTAGGGGCGGGCTGGCCCCACACCTCCCCCAAAGATCGTCATCCCCGGCCAAGAAGCGATAGAGACGCCGTGCCGGGGATGCAGACGCGCGGGCGCGTTTCGGGATCGCGTGGCCGGTGTCCTGGCACCCCTCGATCCCTCGGCGTATCTGGGTAGCCGGGACAAGCCCGGCTATGACGAAACAAGTGAATGAGATGTAAAAGGTAGAATCAGGTACCTTTTCACGCCAATATCGGAGAATTTTAGTCTATCATAACCTCGATCGACCACAGAATCCGACAAAGACATTCTCCCGCCCCACAGCCACCCTGTGGCCCTGTTCAGGTTCACAGGCACCCCGCATGCTCACGGCTTTCACGCAACACCCCGAAACGGTCGGCGAGACCTATTTCGAGCATCTGCGCTCGGCCAGCGGCTATGCGGCCACCATGGCGGCGGGCGCCGTGGCCTGCCTGCTGCACGGTATCTTCCCCTTCGCTTTCCAGGCCTCGGGCAGCCGCCGCATCCGCGAACTGCACCACCGCATGGTGACGCACCGCACCGCGGGAAAGGTCCGGCTGGAGCCGGGCCTGTCGGACGGGTGTCCCGAGATCTGAGCGCGCGCTACCAGATGTTCACGCGCTGCTCCGGCGGGATATAGAGCTTGTCGCCGGGCCCTACACCCCAGGCATCGTACCAGGCCTGGATATTCCGAACCGGGCCCATCACCCGGTAGAACGACGGCGCATGACTGTCGCTGGCCATCTGGCGACGGGTGAAGTCCTCGCGCGCCTTTTCGCGCCAGGCCTGGGCGTAACCCAGGAACACCCGCTGATCGCCCGTGAACCCGTCGATCACCGGCGACGGCGCGCCCTTCAGCGAGGCGTGGTAGGCGTCCAGCGCCATCCTGAGCCCCCCAAGGTCGGCGATGTTCTCGCCGAGGCTCAGGGCACCCTGCACTTTCACCCCCGGAAAGGGCTCGAAGGCGTCAAACTGCGCGGTCAGGCGAGCCGCCTGGACCTTGAACTTGGCGTCGTCCTCCGGCTGCCACCAGTCGGTCAGGACGCCGAAGGCATCGGCCTTGCGGCCCTGGTCGTCAAAGCCGTGGGTGATCTCGTGGCCAATCACCGCGCCGACCGCGCCGTAGTTCACCGCCGGGTCCGCGTCCGGATCGAAGAACGGCGGCTGCAGGAAGGCGGCCGGGAAGGCGATCTCGATATTGAACAGGTGATAGTAGGCGTTGACGGTCTGCGGCGTCATTCCCCACTCGGTCCGGTCCACCGGCTTGTCAAAGCGTGCGACCTCGCGCCGCCACTGAAAGACGCCGGATCGCATGACGTTGCCGTAGAGGTCGTCCGGCTTCATCTGCAGCGCGGAATAGTCCAGCCACTGGTCGGGGTAGCCGATCTTCAGGCCCAGTCGGTCCAGTTTCTCCAGTGCCTTGGACTTTGTGGCGGGGCCCATCCACACCAGGTTTTCGATCCGGCCGCGCATGGCGTCCCGGATGTTCGTCACCATCGCCATGGCCTTGGCCTTGGTTTCGGGCGGGAAGTAGCGGGCGACATAAACCTTGCCGACCGACTCGCCGAGCGCGCCGTCCATCCAGCGTGCGGCCCGCTTCCAGCGCGGCGCCAGTTCCCTCTGGCCACCCAGTTCCTTGCCCTGGAACTCGAAGCGCGCGTCGACGAACCGCTTCGAGAGGTAGGGCGCGGCGCCATCGGTCAGGTGGAAGGCCTGCCACGCCTTGAGGGTGTCAACCGGGATGGCGGCATAGATCGCGGTGATTTTGGGGAAGGCGGGCTTGGTCCAGACAATGATCTTGTCGGCTTTCGGCAGGTTCGCCGCCGCCAGGTAGGACTTCCAGTCAAAATCGGGTGTGTAGGCGGCCAGTTCGGCCAGCGTCATCGGATTATAGGTCTTTTCCCGGTCACGCTGCTCGACGCGTGTCAGGCTGGCCTCGGCCATTTTTGTTTCGAAAGCGACGATGGCTTTGGCGTTCTCGGCCGGCTTTTCCCAGCCGATCAGGGTCAACATCTTGGCCACATAGGCCTCGTACTTGACCTTCTTGTCGGCGAAGTTGGCCTGCAGATAGTAGTCGCGGTCGGGCAGGCCCAGCCCTGAATTCGACGTGAGCAGCACGTACTGGTCCGGAGCCTTGGCATCGAGGAAGATCTGCACCGGCAGGACAGAGGTGAATCCGGTGGTGTTCGACTTCGCCATCAGGGCGGTGAAGTCGGCCTTGGTCTTCACCTTGCGGATCATCGCCAGGTCCGGTGCCAGCGGCTTGGCGTCAAGCGCCTCGACGCGCGCTTCATCCATGAAGGCGCCGTAGGCTGCGGCGATCTTGGCAGCGTCGGGGTGGTCCAGCTTGCCGGGGGCGGCCTCTTCCAGAATGGCGTGGATGCGCGCTTCCGACAGCGCCTGCAGCGTGTCGCCCGACCCGTACCGACTGCGATCGGCGGGGATCTCCGTTCGCTCGGCCCACTTGCCGCTAGCGAATTTGTAAAAGTCGTCGCCGGGCTTCACCGAGCGATCCATCCCGCTCAGGTCAAAGCCCCAGGTTCCGAACTTCGGTGAGACGAGCGACTCGGCGGTCGCGCCGCCCGCCGGGACGGTCGTCGCCGCGACCTGCGCGTCGGCGGTGTGATCGTAGGCGTCCAGCGCCTGGGCTGCACCGGCCGACAGGGCCAGGAGGGCGGCGGCGCTGGTCGCCAGCAGGTGGGCGCGGAACATATGGGCCATGGCGTGTCTCGTTGAGGTCGGGGCGACTATGATGCCCGCGTCGCCGCGAATTAAGACAAATCTGCGGCTTTGCCAGTCCAGCGTGCATTACAGTTCTGTCAGACTTGACCTGCCATCTCGCGCCGGTGATGGGTTAGTCGCTCAGGAGACTTCAACATGGTCCGGTTCACAGTCGCTCTTTTCGCCCTGGCGCTCGCCCTCCCCGCCGCCGCCGCCCAGCCGCCGCGCGTCAGCATCAGCGACTATGGCCAGCTCAAGACCCCGTTGCCCTATCCCTATGACGAGGCCGCTAACGCCACGGCCCAGACCGACAAGGCCCTCGCGCGGGCCAAGGCGCGCAAGAAGCTGTTGCTGATCAAGATGGGCGGCAACTGGTGCGGCGACTGCCGGATCCTGCAGGCCACCATGGACCTGCCCGAAATGAAGGCTTTCCTGGGCCGTCATTACGAAATGATCAGCATCGACGTCGGCCGCATGGACAAGAACCTGCAGGTCCCCGCCCGCTTCGGGGTGAAGGACAAGCTGGAAGGCGTGCCGGCGATCCTGATCGTCGACCCGGCCAGCGGCAAGCAACTGGTCGCCCGCGCCGACGTCGCCGCCCTGGCTGACGCGCGCCACATGAGCCCGCAGGCCCTGGCCAACTGGCTGGCGAAATATACGCGGTAGGGAGCCGGGAATTCCCGGGGAATGTACGATGGCCGATCATCAGAAACAGCCCGTTTTAGCTCTCCACTGGGGCGTGAAGCAGAGCTTCCGGGGCTATGTTGCGATGATGGGAGGCGTGACCGAGGCCGGCGGCGGCGTCGAGATCGCAGCGGATGGCGGGTTCACATTCGCCACTGCCCCGGACAGCGACCTTGCCGTGGGTCCCGACGGGTCGCTGTCGGGGCAGGGCCGGTTCCTGGGCGAGGTTCGGTTCGAGGCACATGGCGGTATGCTCAAGGTATTCCTGGCCGATCCGATGCTGGAGATCGGCGCATCCGGCGCGTCGCTGACTGTGGCCGACAGTGCGGCACGGACCCGCCGCGTCGAGATCGCGCGGCTGGATCTGGCGGCGATGACGACCGGGGACGTCGGCAATGTCGTCATCCCGACGGCGCTGTCCATCGACGGAAGCTTTTTGCTGGGCGACCACTACCCGCCAACGACGGCGCTGGATCCGGTTCGGCTGATCCTGACTTAAGGTGCCCTGTAGACCACCGTGCCGCCCACCACGGTCAACACCGCCCGACCCTTGGGGATGTCACCTTCCGGTGCCGTCATCAGATCGACCGAGAAGGCTGACAGGTCGGCGATCTTGCCCACCTCGATCGTGCCCAGCTCGTTCTCGGCGAAGCGGGCCCAGGCGGCCTCCGAGGTGAACAGTTTCAGCGCTTCGGCGCGGGAAAGCTTTTGGTCCGGGTGCCAGTCAGGTCCCGAAAAACCGCTCAGGTCCTTGCGCGCCACCGCGGCATAAAACTCGATCAGCGGGTCGCCGCGCTCGACCGGCGCGTCGGATCCGCCCACCACCCGTACGCCGGCTTTGAGCATATCCTTCCAGGCATAGGCACCGGCCAGCCGGGCCTCACCCAGACGCGCCGGGGCAAAGTGCAGGTCGCCGATGGCGTGGCTGGGCTGCATGGAAGCGGTCACCCCAAGCGTGGCGAAGCGCGGGATGTCGGCGGGCCGCACGATCTGGGAGTGTTCGATCCGCCAGCGCAGGTTGGATGCACCCTGCTCGGCGTAGAGGTCCAGGACATTGGCATTGCCACGGTCGCCGATGGCGTGGGTGGCGACCTGGATGCCTGCGGCTTTCGCCCTGGCCATGGCTACCCGCATGGTCTCAGGTGGCGAGCGCACCAGGCCGGTCGTGTCCGGCGCGTCGGAATAGGGGGCGAACAGCGCCGCGCCGCGCGAGCCCAGAGCACCGTCCTCATACAACTTGATCGCCCGCGTGGTGATCCGACCGGAATTCGAGGCGCGTGGACCTGCCGTGAACAGCGGTCCAGCCTGCTCTCCGTCAACGGCATTGTAGACCCGCAAAGGGGCCTTGCCCTCGGCATCCATGGCTTCCAGCAGACCGACATCGGCCCAGTCGACGCTCATCGCGTGGATGCCGGTCCAGCCGTAGGCGGCTTCGACCTTGAAGGCCTCTTCAAAGGCCGCGCGACGGTCGGCTTCCGTGGGCGCAGTCCGGAGCTTTCGCGCCAGGCCCATGGCGTTGTCCACCAGCACGCCGGTGAGTCGGCCATTGATATCCTTCAGGATGGCACCGCCGTCGGGTGCCGGCGTGGCCTCGGTGATGCCGGCGGCCTTCAGGGCTGCCGAGTTGGCCGTCAGGGCGTGGCCGTCGGCGCGGGTCAGGATGACCGGCTGATCGGGGGCGATGGGGTCGAGGTCGTCGCGGTTCAGGAACCGTCCCTCCGGCCAGCCGGTCTCGATCCAGCCTCGCCCGAACACCGGTCCGACCGGCTTGCGCTGAGCCATGTAGGCCTTGACCCGGGTCGTAGCCTCGGCGGCTGACTTCGAACCTTCCAGGTTCAGGCTGAGTTCGCGCTCCCCAATCCCGCGCAAGTGAGCATGGGCGTCAGTGAAGCCGGGAAACAGCGCCGCGCCCTTCAGATCAATAACCTCGGTCTTGGACCCCTTGATCGCCTGGGCTCCGACCTTGCCGCCGACGAACGCAATCCTGCCGCCGATGACCACGACCGCTTCGACTGAGTCAGGCTCGACGCCTGTGTAGATTGGACCACCCCAGATCACGAGATCGGCTTGTTGGGCGGTGGCGGGCGTGGTGACGAGGAGGGCGGCGAGGGCCAGGGACGATTTCATCTGCACAGGCTAGGGCTTGTCGGTTTTCCGGACCAGTGGTCAATGCTCCTGGCGATCAATGCGTGTCGTCAGAGCCCATGACATGATCATAAACCGCCTTGGCGGTGCCTGCGATTGTGCTGGCGGCGGTTCGCAACGCGGCCTCGCCTACATAGGACTCCGCAGCCTCGGACAGTGTCATCAGTTCTTCGGCCACCGCGGCCAGTTTCAGATAGACGTCCCGGTCATTCATGGCGCCCTTGTCGACCAGGTTTGCTGCTTCGCGCAAGGGCGACTTCCCGGCTGCGCTCGAGGCCCGCAGCCGGGGACACTGATGGTTAGTAGGCGTTCGCTATGACGCGGGCGATCAGTCCAGTCGAAACCACCATCAATACGAAGTTGCCGTCGGCATAGACCCAGCGCCGGCCTCGCGGGGCCTGGGGCAAGCCATAGTAGTAGGGTTCCTGCACATAGTAGCGCCTGTAGCTACGCGGCACGTAGGCACCGCTACGCCAGCTGCGCCCGCGGACGGTGGTCTGGTACCCGTAAGCCCGGTGCATACCAATAGCCGGAGCGTTGTCCGCGATAGGTCCTCCACTCCGCCCGATCACGCCACGTCTCCTGGCGCTGCCGATCATAGCGCAACTCGCGCCGGCTTTCACGAACCTCGGCGCGGTCGCGGTTCAGTTCACGCTGCTCCTGCTGGCTGGTCACGCCGTCTCGGCGGGCGTCTTTACGATCCTCCTTGAGTTCGCGGCGGTTCTCGCGGTGATCCTGGCGATCCTCCCGGTGCTCACGGCCCGGCTGGGCGGATGCAGCGATTGGCGACAGTGAAGTCGACAATGCCAGAATGATGATGAATGCGGACTTCATTGGTGTTCCTCTGCGGGGCGGCGCTGAAGTCTCAACCCGGAAGGGAGACAATGGTTCATTCGTCAGCACTGGCCCGGAGATTGCAGTCAGCCCTTGCCACGAACTCCGGGGCCATCGCGGACCGTCGGTCGTTGGCAGCCGCTGTCATGAGCGGGCGTGGCGAAATTTTCTACGCCGACCCCGCCTATCGCGCATTGTTTTCAGATGCCAGGGACCTGCGACCGCTCCTGAGACGTGCCTCCCGCGATGGCCACGTCATAAGCCTGGTGGAAGGCACCGCCGGTATGGCGTTCGTTGCCTGGGTCGGGACTGCGTCGTCCGCCGCCCGTTGGCCCCTGGGCGATGAGGCCGCCGCGGCGCTTGCCGTAGGGACGGATCGGCTTGCCGTGGTCGTCAGCGCGCCGTCGCGATCCTCGGAGCTGGCTCGCCGGGCCGCGCGGGCGCTGGATCTGACAGCACTGGAGGCGCGGCTGGCGGAAGCCTTGATGTTTGCCCCTACACTGGAGGTCGCGGCGGCGTCAGCCGGCGTCGGGCGCGAGACGGCCCGTGACGCGCTGCGTCGCATCAATGTCAAGGCCGGCGTTCGGCGTACGCCCGAGTTGATCGCCAGGCTGATCAGTCTGATGTGCGAGGTCCAGGGGGATGACGACGACGATGTCGAGGTTGCGCAGACAGCGTTCGGGCTGACTTTCGCGGAAGCCCGCGCGGCTGCTCCGCACAGGTCTTCTGGGTCGGGTGCCCGGCGCCGGAATGTTTGCCAATGGTGCGGCCAACATGGCCAAGCAACGGGCCGAGACCGTGCGCGTCAACGCCGCGCAGACGATCCAGGTCGCCGAGACCCGGAAGGCGATGATGGGTGGCATGTACGCTGGCAAGGCCTGCAATGCAGCACCCGTGCCTGCCCCAGTCGCAGCGACACAGTAATCTAGGTAGTCTCGGCACCTGCGACGAGCAGGTGCTGGTTCTGCTCCCGGATGCGCGCGCCTGCCTCATCGAAAAGGAACGGCAGAAATGCATAGCGCGTCCCCTTCGTGACCGGCGTGGCCTCGTGCAGCAAGGAACAGGAAAAAACCACCGCACCGCCCGTTGGCGGGCGATAGGTTCTGGGGCCGTATTCGGGGAAGCGCAGGTCGCCGCCCTCGAAGTCCTCGGCGTTCAGATTGATCGAGACGGCAAACTTGCGATGCGCTGTCGCGGCCGTGGTGTTGTCTCGATGTGCTCTGAAGTAACCGCCGTCAGCGGCATCGTAGCAGGCGACGATATAGCGCTCGATCCGGGTAGCTTCGAACTGGAATGCTTTGAGAATCTCCGGCGCGAGGCGGGCCTGGATCCGGAAACGCAGAGTTTGCAACAGGGTCTCGTCTGTCAGGGTGGTGTCGCGACGTCGCTTGAAATCGTCGATGACGCCGATGGTCTTGCCATCACGCTCCCGCATCACGCCCGATACCGCGCCGCCATCCTCACGATAGATATCAATCAGTCGCCGGCAAAGCTGCGGCTCCAGAATCCGCAGCACGATCATCACGGGCGCATGCAGGGGCACGGCGGCATGGTTCTGGGGTGGACCCATCTTTATGAGATGTTCGAAAACACGCTGGCCTTCACTCAACTCGGCCCAGCCCAGCACCCGCAGCGAGGGGTCGATCGCTACCCAGCGTGGAACGACAGTCCCATCTGCACTTTCGGCGTCGTACAAGCGGCGGAGCGTTCCGTCGAAGTCGGCGAACCATCGCATGAGGGGTGTGTTCTGTGCGGTGTCGAACGAGGTCCGGTCTGGCAGGACACCAAAGAGCAGGCAATTGTCGTCGTTAAACAGACGACCATATCGCGCGGCAAGATCCAGCGCCGCGTCGCGCTCGGGTCCCGGCGGCGGCAAAAAGGCCAGCACAACATAGCGTCCGCCGACACTCGAGAACGCAAAGCTCGGGTTGACCGGCGACAGCGCCTTGAACATCGGTGCCGGTGCACCCGACTGCAATCCCATGCCGTACTCCTGCCATCGACGCGTCGGGGTTCGAGTAGCAATCTAGCGACACGGGCCAGTACTGCACAGGTGCCTTGCAACTGTGCCTTACGACATCTGTGCTCGCCTCAGCGGCGAAGGTGGTTGCGTTTGTCGCGGGTGGTCTTCAAATGACGATCATGGTTCGTGCTGGCAAGCGACGAGGGCGACGTGTGCTGGACGCGGTGATCGCGATCACCGTCGCCGCGGTATTGCTGGTGATCACAACTGGCTTGCGAATGGCGCTGACGCCCTATCTCGGGGGACTTTCGCCATTCATGCTGTATGTCGCTGCGGTGCTGCTGGCGGGCCTGATCAGCGGACCTTTGAGCGGTGCCCTGGTTATGCTGATCGGCGGATTTCTGGGTTTTCAGCTGTTTCTTAGTCCGGACGGCGT
The DNA here is from genome assembly GCA_945883235.1 of Phenylobacterium deserti. Classification (GTDB taxonomy): domain Bacteria; phylum Pseudomonadota; class Alphaproteobacteria; order Caulobacterales; family Caulobacteraceae; genus Phenylobacterium; species Phenylobacterium deserti_A. Next base: position 102,709 of record CAMCXF010000001.1, read on the forward strand.
GCCCAGGCAGGGATCCATTCTGTCCTTAATGCTGTTCTGGGGCGTCTCCGCGCCGGTCCTGGCCACCGCCAGTGAACTCCGCAGCCAGCTCCGGGACGCCATGACCCGACTGACCGCCGCGATTGATCGAAAGGGTCAGGACCGGATCCGATCCTGACGGACCCCTTGCCCTGCGGGCGAGGTTCAGCCAAAGCCAGCGGCATGTCGCGGGCTATCCTCCCAAATCGAGCGGTCATCACGGTCCGCATCCTGACCTTGCTCTGCGTTGTCCTTGCCTTGATGTGCCTGGGTCTGGCCTGGGCCTGGACTGGTGAGCGCGAGACCGCTGCCTGCTGGCGAACAGCCGCCGAGTTTCAACTGCTGCCTGAGAGCGAGTGCGGAGCTTAAGTTCCGGAGACACATCGGGCCGTTGACTCAAGGCGTTTGGCCTAGTGATTGAGCTTTCGGGGTCGTTTTTTGCGGCGTGGGCCAGACGCCGTTGACGTTGGTGTGCTTTCCACGTCTGGATTTCACTGCGGTGCGTCTTGAGGGACAAACATGATGAGAGCCTTCCTACCCTTGGTCCTTCTGGTCGGAGCGTTCGCGGGGTCGATCCCGGCGGCTGCCCAACCTGCACTCCGGACGGCGAGTGGCCATCTGGACCTCTCCGGCGTCTGGAGTAACGCGTCGCTTACCTGGCTCGAACGGCCCGCCACTCTCAAGGGCCCGACCCTGTCCGAGGCCGAGGCCAAGGCGCGCGCGGCCGCAGATCCCATGAAGATGGCAGCCGCCCGCGACGCCCGTCCGAGCGATCCGGATGCCGGCGCGCCACCCGCAGGCGAGGGCGCACTGGGTGCGGCGCATAGCGCCATTTACCTCGATGCCGGCGACGCCTTCGCCAGGATCGGCGGCGAGTATCGCACGGCCTGGATCGTTGAGCCGGGCGACGGTCGCCTCCCGCTGACCGACTTCGGCCGCCAGAGCTCGCAGGCGGCGGCGGTAATGCGGAACCGAATGAACCCGGACGGGCCAGAACACCTGGCCCCCAATGATCGTTGCCTGATCGGCTCCCGCGGCTCAGGTGGCCCGGGCATGCTCAATAATATCTACAACTCGAACTACCGTTTTTTGCTTACCGACGACGCGCTGGTGGTGATCGTCGAGATGGGTTTCGGCGTCCGGATCATCCCGATCCTGAAGACCAGAGCGCTGGCCCAAGCTGCCCATGGCCCGGCGGCACTCCAGCCCTGGATGGGCGACAGTACTGCCTGGTGGGAGGGCGACACGCTCGTCGTTGAAACGGTCAACGTGCATCCGGTACAGGGCAATTTCGGCCCGATTTTCCTGTCGCCGAAGGGTCGCGTCACCGAGCGCCTGACACGCGCCACGGCCAAGGAAATCGCCTACGAGTTCGTGGTTGAGGATCCGGTCTTTTATACACGGACCTGGAAGGCGGAGATGGTCATCGCCGCTCTGCCCGGCGACATCTACGAGTACGCGTGCCACGAGGGTAACTATGCCATGCCCGGAATCCTCGGCGGCGCGCGCGCCGCCGACGTTCAGGTAGCCGGAAAATAGGCTCGCTCTTCATACACTTAGACCGCGACGAGCGCTTCAACCGGTATCCACTTGAGGCCGTCGAGCACTAGAGACGCGCCTCACGCGTCGGCGAAGATCCGCTTGAAGTTGTGGGCGTAGAACTTGTCACGCACCGCCGGTGCACGCTCGCCCAGGGACGCTTCGAAACGGCCGATCGGATTGCGCCCCCCCTCAATGTGCGGATAGTCGCTGGAGAACAGGTAGAGGTCTTCGTTCGACTGGTCGATGAAGCTGCCGACCTCTTCAAAAACAAACGGCGTGAAGGCCAATTGCTGGGTGATCTGTTCCGAGGGTGTGCGGCTCAGGCCTTGCAGGTTGGCGTCGTTGCGGCTCCAGTGCTTCACCACCCAGTCGAGGCGACGCAGCATTTCTGGCACCCAGCCGGCGCCCAGTTCCACGGCGGCGCCGCGCAGGCCTTTGTGGCGTTCCAGCACGCCATCCAGCACCATCATGGTCAGGAACTGTTCGGGGCCCTCGTGCAGCAGAGCCACGTCCTTGGTACGCAGGTTCTCACCGCCGCCCAGCCAGTCCTTCGTGGGCGGTCGGCCATTGTTCATCCAGGCCTTTGCCAGCTGCAGCGGCGCGCCGCCGACGTGCAGCACGAACGGCGTGCCTGTCTCGGCCAGCCGCGCCCAGAACGGATCCAGGTCCACGTGGCCCGGCGCGCGCTCGCCGCAGGGGCGATGCGGGACCCAGGCGGCCTTCAGGCCGTTGGCGAGGGAAAACTCCAGTTCAGCCAACGCCAGTTCGGGGTCGTCCAGCGGGATCGCCCCCACGCCCATCAGCCGTTTGTCGGTCTTGCAGAACTCGGCCATGTGCCGGTTGTGGGCGCGGGCCGCGCCATAGCGCAGCCGGTGCTCCAGCTTGGAGCTGGGCGAGAACGGCATCCGCAGGCTGTGGGTGGCGAACACCAGCTGCTTCTTGAAGCCCAGCATGTCCAGCGCGGTCGTCCGGTCAGCGCTGTTGAAAGCTCCCAGAGCCTGGATTTCCTTGGATTTTTCGATCAGTTGCGGGCCCATCGCGATCTGGGCGGCCACGTGCTCGGCGCTGTGGCGGCCACCCTGCGCCATAATGACCGCGACCTCTTCGTCGGTGACGATGGATGCCGAATAGCTGACCTCGGGGATTTCGTCGCGCAGCGCCGGATCGGCAAAGTCCTTCAGGAAGTTGGGTAACTCCATGATGTGGCTGTCGGCGTCGAAATAGGCCCGGTTGGCGGGTGCATAGGTCATGACGTTCTCCCGGATGGCCCGCGCGTTGGACCGGAGACCCTCCGGACCGCCCGTGGCGTTTGGCCGACTATGCAGCCAGAGGCGCGGAGAGTCACATGGGTTTATGAGCCTCAGGCCGCAAGGCGCAGGTTCGCGACCCGCGCCCGCAGCGCCGGCAACACCTCAGCCTCGAACCACGGATTGCGCTGCATCCAGCCGCTACGTCGCCATGAGGGATGGGGCAGGGGGAACATGTTGGGCCCAAAGGCGTCAAACGCGCGGACCGTTTCGGTAAGCGAGGGCCGCCGATCCCGGCCCAGATACCGCGCCTGAGCGTAGCTGCCGACCAGCAGGATCAGGCGGTCGTTGGGCAAGATAGCCTGGACCCGGTCGTGCCACAGCGGCGCACATTCGCGGCGCGGCGGAAGGTCGCCGCCGGCGCGGGAGCCAGGGAAACAGAACCCCATGGGGACCAGGGCTACTTTGGCCGGATCGTAGAACTCCGGCTTCGACAGACTGGTCCACTGACGCATCCGATCACCGCTGGCGTCGTCCCAGGGGATGCCGCTGGCGTGGACCCGCACGCCTGGCACCTGGCCCACGATCACCAGCCGCGCGGTGGGGCTGAACTGGACGATCGGACGCGGGCCGGCGGTGAGGTGTTGGGCGCAAACCCTGCAGGCGCGGATGGAGGCCAGGAGATCGTCCACGCCCGCTTGGCCGACCATGTTCGGTACTCTATTTCCCCTTGTAGTTCGCCGGGCGTTTTTCCATGAACGCCTTCATGCCTTCCAGCGCGTCCTCGGTCCGCAGCAGCGGCAGCAGTTGCAGGAAGACGTGGTGGACGTGCTCGTCGAAGCCTTCGGATAGGCCCATGCGCATCAGGCGTTTGGAGGCCTGCACCGCCAAAGGCGCATTTCCGGCGATTTCCAGTGCCAGGTCCCGGGCGGCTTTGGCGACGTCCGCCTCGGGTACGGCCCGCGAGGCCAGGCCAATGTCGACGCATTCCTTCGCCGTCAGAGTGCGGCCGGTGAAGATGATCTCGGCGGCTTTCGACCAGCCCAGCAGCCGCGGCAGGATCCAGGTACCTCCACTCTCGGGCACGATGCCGCGCTTGGTAAAGGCGGCCGCCATCTTGGCGGTGTCCGACATGATCCGGATGTCGCAGCCCAGCGCCGTATCCATGCCGTAGCCTGCGGCCGAGCCATTGAGGGCGCAGATTGTGGGCGTGCCCAGGTTGAACAGTACCGTCGGCGGGGTCGAGCGCAGGTCAATGTCGGTGGAGGTCGAGGCGCCCTGCAGGCCGGTGGAGCCGCTGGTCGCGCCACGCAGGTCAAGGCCAGCGCAAAACGCCCTGCCCTTGGCGGTCAGGATGATGCAACGGACATCCTTGTCACGGTCGGCCTTCAGCAGCAGTTCGCCCAACAGGACCAGCATCGGCCCGGAGATGGTGTTGAGCCGCTCGGGCCGGTTCAAGGTCAGGGTCGCGATATGTTCGGAGACCTCATAGAGGACCTCGTCGCCGTTATCAGCGACGGCGGCGATCATCGGCGCGGCGGCACCGCTGTCAGCTGGGGCAGTCATGGGGTTTCCTCGTTCGGGGCTTGTTGGCGCTACGCTAAAGCCCTCGGGCCGCCTTTGGAAACTGGAATCGCGCGGACCGGACTCGCACCTCCGCTAGAACTGGCAGAAAGTCGCACTGCAATCGGAGGAAGCCTTGATGGAATTCGTCGTCACGCAATTCAAATGGATCATGCTGATCGGGGGCGTTGTGACCCTGACCATGCTGCAGGCCGCCATCGCGCCGCGCGCAGCCTTGCGCAGTTTGCTAGGTGACGAACCGCAAGGTCCGCTGGCGCTGTTGCTGGCTCGGAACTGGGGCGTCCTGATCGCACTGACCGGAGCCATGCTCATCTGGGGTGCCTTTCACCCCGAAGTGCGCCCCCTGGTCCTGATCGTCGCAGGAACCAGCAAGCTGGCGTTTATCGGGCTGGTGCTCAGCCACGCGCCGTTCCGCAGAAAGGCGGTCGTACCGCTGCTGATCGATGCCACCCTGGTAGCGATGTTTGCGATCTACCTGGTAGAAATTTCGGGCAATTTCCAGCTCAAGACCCTCTGAATCTGCTAGCTCGCGCGAGCAAGCAGCGCCCCACGGCCGTGCAACCTCAAACTCTACCATAGAGAGTAATTTGTTGCCTAAATAGATGCCTTATGGTTGAAAAATTAGTTGACGGTTGGTCTGACCATGCAAGCGGGGACTTCATGGAAAAATTGGTGGGACGACTATGCGGTATACGACACTCCTGACCGCCGTCGCGGCGATCGCCCTGTTCACGGGCTCCGCGACAGCCGCGCCGACGCTGCTGACGTCCGACGTCGGCTACACCGGACCCGATCTTGACCTGAGTGGCTACGACAACGGTAGCTACAACTTTACCTTCGGTCCGGTTGCCGTCGGCGAATTCACCTTCACGTCCGCCAACAACGGTGGAAATTCCGGCCTTGGATCCGTGGTTGGTCAGGGAGGCTACGGCCTTAACGCCAACGGCAATTTTGGCGGCGACGCGGTTTATATCGGCGTTGATTCACCGACCGGCTATGCCCAGCTTCTGGGTACCGTCGCCTACCGCCAGGTCGGATTCTTCTTCAACTACGCCCCTGGCGTGGGGGATCCTCCGGTGATCTCGACGCTCGACGTCGGCGGCAATGTGATCAGCTACTTCGACCTGGGCACAAATGCGCCCATCTCTACGCCGGGTGCCTTCAATGCGTTCCAGTTTCGCGGCATTGCCGATGACACCACCGACATCTATGGCCTGCGTTTCGGTGGGTCCTATATCCTTGCCAGCGGCACGGCCACCGGCGTCATTGGTGGCATTCCTGAACCCACGACATGGGCGCTGATGATCGGCGGCTTTGGATTGGCCAGGACATTCCTGCGTCGTCAACGCAGGCCTATTGTCGCCTGACGCGTCAAGTCTGGAACCCGTCGCTGCCGTTTTTTAGTTCGGTGGCGACGGAGCAGGCCCTACTAGACGTTAGAGTTCCTGACCACCGCCAGACAACACGGACTGATCGCACCACAATGCGACAATCCTGACACGCCAGAGACTGTTCGTAACTGACCGGACAAAAGCCGGCCCTCTTTCGAACGCGCGACTGGGCTTGATGTCATGTGGCGACATAGGCAGGTCAGCGTTCGGCGACACGAATCGCCTGTCGGAGGGTTGGCGATTTCTCGATATACGCACTGGGTGCCCGGCAGCCTCGCTCTTGGCCCGCTTCTATGGCTCGCCGTCGCGCCGATGGCTTTCGCGCAATCCAGCAAGGTCGCGCGCGACAACCCGGACACTGAAACCACGGTCTCCGAGGTCGTGGTGACCGCCGCGCAATCCGGAGCGGTCGTGGGCGATGTAGTGCCGGAGCTCCAGCTCGATCCAGCCGACATCCAGGCTTATGGCGTCAGCACCATGGCCGAACTTCTGGGCCAGCTCTCCGCCCAGACCCGGAGCGAGCGAGGGCGCGGCGGCGCGCCGGTGATCCTGCTGAATGGACGCCGGATTTCGGGCTTTACCGAGCTCCGGGACCTGCCCACGGAGGCAATTCTTCGGGTCGATATCCTGCCCGAAGAAGCGGCCCTGAAGTACGGCTTCTCGGCCAGTCAGCGGGTCGTGAATTTTGTGCTGCGACCCCAATTCAAAGCTACGACCGCAGAGCTGTCAGGCGGTGGCCCCACAGCCGGGGGGCGGGTGTCGGGCCAGGCGGAACTTGGCTTCTTCAACATCCAGAACGACAAGCGGTTCAACATTAATCTCAAAGTCGAGACCGCCACCGCCCTGACCGAGGACGAACGAAATCTGCAGTCTCTGACGGCGGGACGCGCCTTTGATCTGGTCGGCAATGTCACAGCCGCGGCGCCGGGTGGCCAGATCGATCCGGCGCTGAGTGCGCTGGCCGGGCGGATCATCACGGTGGCTGGTGTCCCTTTCACCGCCGCCATCCGCGCTCCGACCCTGGCCGAATTTTCCGCCACGGCGGGGACGCCCAACACCAGCGATACCGGTCGCTTTCGGACGCTTCTGCCGGCCTCCGACAAGGCAACTGCCAATGTTGTCTACAGCCGCCCGATCTTCGGCGGCATGATCGCCACCGTCAACGCAACCCTGGAGGCTACCCAGAGCTCATCCAGGCTTGGATTGCCCGGGGTCAGTCTGATCGTCCCGGCGGGCAATCCGTTTTCGCCGTTCGGCCAGGCCGTGTCGGTTGATCGCTATGTCACGGCTCTCGGCCCCCTTTCCCAGACCCGTGACAGCTGGAACGGCCGGTTGGGCGGCGGGCTCAACCGTGACCTGGCGGGGTGGCGAATGTCACTGACCGGGGCCTACGAACATGACGACAGTCGCACCCGCAGTGACGCCGGACTCAGCGTCGCGGCATTGCAGTCGCTGGTCACCGCGCAGTCGCCAGCGTTCAACCCCTTCGGCGCTTTCCCGGCGAACCAGATTTCGTTCCGCGAGAACACCGCGCACTCAAAGTCGGACAACGCCGAACTGCAAGGCCTGGCCAGCGGTCAGCTGTTCAGCATCCCTGCGGGCGCTGTGCGGACCAGTTTGAAGTTGGGCGTCACCCGGATCGCGTTCAGCTCCGAATCCGAACGGCTGGGTTTGACGCAGACGACAGACCTGTCGCGCACGGCGTTCAACGGCCAGGCCAACCTTGACGTTCCCTTGGCCAGCCGTCGCGCAGGCTTTCTTGAGGGGCTGGGGGAGCTTTCTGCCAACGCTAATCTGGCGCTTGAGGACCTGTCGGATTTCGGGACGCTGGTCACGCTCGGTTACGGCCTGAACTGGCGACCGATCACGACGTTCAGCCTGATTGCCTCGGTCACTCACGAGGATGAAGCGCCCACTGTCCAGCAACTGGGCAACCCGGTGGTCTTCACCCCGGGCGCACGCATCTTCGACTTTGCCACAGGGCGCACGGTCGACGTCCTCCGCCTGAGCGGGGGTAACGCGGGTCTGGCGGGGGAACAGCGCGATATTCTGAAGCTCGGGGTGAACTACAGCCCCTTCACCAAGCGCGACCTGGTTTTCAGCGCCAACTATGTGGAGCTGCGCGCCGACCGGCCGATTGTCACCTTTCCGGCCGCGACCGCCGATATCGAGGCCGCCTTCCCGGGGCGGTTCCTGCGCGACGCCGCCGGCACCCTGATCCAGGTCGACTTTCGCCCGGTCAATTTCGCCAAACAGGAGCGGCGAAACCTGCGCTGGGGTTTCAATTACTCCCAGCCCGTCGGTCCACAGCCACCTGCCAGAGGGCGTCCGGGTGGGGGCGGTCCTGGCGGCGGGATGCCGAGCGGGCCGCCGTCATTCGCAGCTGGCGGACCGCCGCCTGGCGGATTCGGCGGGGGTCGTGGTGGACCCGGCGGCGGAGGTGGCAACGGCGGTCGCCTGCAGGCCAGCCTCTATCACACGGTGGTGTTTGACGACCTCTTTCTGGTCCGGCGCGGCGGGCCGGTGCTGGACCAACTGAACGGTGCGGCGGCTGACGGAACCGGGGGCGGCCAGTCGCGGCACCAGATCGAGGCGGAACTAGGCATCTCTGCCAAGGGCCTCGGTGCGCGCATGAGCGCCGACTGGAAGAGTGGCACCACGGTGCTGGGCGGACCCGGCTCGGCAACCGGCGACCTGCGGTTCTCGGATATCGGCAAGGTCAATCTGCGGGTCTTCGCCGATTTGGATCAACAGAAGTCGGTGCTGGCCACGGCCCCCTGGCTCAAAGGCTCGCGGGTTTCGCTGTCACTGACCAATGTGTTTGACGCACGGGTTCAGGTGAGGGACGCTACCGGGGCCACGCCGGTCGGCTACCAGCCTGCCAATCTTGATCCGGTGGGTCGCACGGTCCGCTTCAGCTTTCGCAAGCTTTTTCTGTGACGTACTGGCGGTGTCTTACTTCACCGTCACGCCGCCGCGCTCGAACGTGCCGGCAGGGCCCGGGAAGACGACGGGGCTTTCGAAGCCATCCTGGCTGATCGCGCTGACGCCAAAGAACCAGTCGTCGATGTTAACGCCTGTCAACTTCAGCGCGCCGCCGGTTGCAATACGGCTGAAGGTCCAGACCGGATCGGTGGTTCGACGCCACCAGACGCGATAGGCAGCAGCGTCAGAGGCCGGAGTCCAGCTTACGGTCGTGTCCGCGCTGACGGCACCGGCAATATCAACGCCCACAGGGGTCCGTGGCGCAAGGGCCAGCGCGGCCATGGTCACTGTATTCAGCCGCGTTACCTGCGCCAGGTAGGCAAAATCCACGCCCTCGATCACATCGCCGTAGCGCACGCCATTCTCGATGCGCACGTCCTGATGCTGGCGATTGTAGTTCTCGACCGCCTCGGTCACGCGCACCGCCGGGAAGCCGGCCTTCAGCATCTCCACCTGGTCGCCGCCGCGCTTGAAGCGGTCGGTGCGATAGACCATCACCACGTCCAGATTGGTCAGATAGTCGTCGGCGATCCGGTCCATGAACCGGGCCAGATTGCGCGAGGGGCTATCGACCTCGCCGCCGTTGTAGCGGCGGGTATTGGCCTGATCCGGCGTCTCGGTGCTGCGGGTGCCCTCCGAGAAAACTCGAACGTGGGTGTTGTCGCGCGCGCCGCCGATGCCCTCGGTGTTGCCGATGATGTCGTTGTTGAGATTGGCTTCGACAAACCAGCCCTTAGCGAGTGCGTAGTCGGCCAGAACCTTGCCGCCCAGCAGGCCCTGCTCCTCGCCGGCCAGCGCCGCGAACACCAGGGTGGCCGGGAACTGATGCTTGCACAGCGCGCGAGTCGCCTCGATCACCGCCACCGTGCCGGAGCCGTCGTCATTGGCCCCGGGGGCGTCGGAGGTGAAATTCTTCGCGTCGGTGACGCGGCTGTCGTAGTGGCCCGAGATGACGATGACCCGGCCCGGATCGGTGGTTCCGGGCAGAATGGCCAGCACATTCACGACCTCGGTCGGACCGGCCAACCGCTCGGCGGTCATGATCTGGGAGGGGGTCTCGATCTGAAGGCGACCATCGCACTCCTTCGATATCGAACTGAATTCCGAAGCAATCCACCGGCGTGCCGCGCCAATGCCGCGCTTTTCCGACTTTATTTCGGAGCCGGTATGCCGCGTGCCGAAGCCCACAAGTTTTTCAAGCGCCGCCTTCTGCCGCACCGACGACACCTCGGCAGCAATGTCTTTCAATATCGAATGATTTCCACCCGGAGACTGGGCCAGCGTCGGTGTGGCAATCAGGGCGACGAGGGCAAGCATGGATATCCGCATGGCGCGGACCTTGCCCTTAGTGCCCAATCGTCGCAATAGGGGTCCGTGAAGACGGTCCTCCGGAGACGGAGGCCAAGAGGGAACCGGGGTGAAAATCCCCGGCTGTGCCCGCAACTGTAAGCGGTTAGGGCTGCGTCCATTCCCCGGCAACGGGGCGTCACTGGGATCCTGATCATGGGGCCCGGGAAGGCGAGGACACTGTCCGTTGACCCGCAAGCCAGGAGACCTGCCGTCTTCTTCCGTCGCTCGTCCGCGGCCCGGGATCAGGCCAAGGACCGGCAGAGCCATGAGCGCTCTGACGCCGCGACTCCAAGGCTGGAGTCCCTACGACTATGAAAACCCTGTTTCTGACCACCGCGGCATTTGCCGCGCTCTCGACGTGTGCCGTCGCCGAAACCACCGTCGACGAATTGATTATCACTGCCACTCGCCTGCCCACAAAGCCCGACTTCGTGACCGGCGCACGGGTGATCGACCGCGCCGAGATCGAGGCCCGAAACGTAACCTTTGCTGCCGACCTGCTATCGACGGTCCCCGGCGTCGGCGTCGCGCGCACCGGCGCGTTCGGGGGCGTGACGGCGATCCGAATTCGAGGTGCCAGTCCGGACAAGACCCTGGTGCTGATAGACGGCGTGCCGGTCGATGATCCGTCTGACCCGAACGGTGCCTTCGATGCATCATCGCTGCAGATCGGCGATCTGGAGCGGGTCGAAATACTGGCCGGTCCGCAGAGTTCGCTTTGGGGGTCCGAGGCCATCGGTGGCGTGGTCGCCTTCACCACCCGCGAGCTGGACGGGGTGCGCGCCGACCTGGAGGCCGGCTCGTTCTCCACCGTGCGCGGGTTCGCCGGCGTCGGGACCGCGAACGACGGCTATGCCCTGAACGCCAGTCTGGCCGGGTTCCGCACCGACGGCATCTCCAAGGCCGACACGGGGACCGAGGACGATGGCTTCCGGACCTTCACGGCCAATCTCGGTGGCCGGGCCACACTGTCCGATGCCGCCCGAATCGACGCCCGCATCCGCTACACCCAGAGTACAGCCGAAATCGACGGCTTCGCCCCGCCGACCTTCCTGTTGGGGGACACCCTGAACCTGGCGCGGAGCCGCGCCTGGCAGGGCTCGACCCGCGCCACCGTCGAGGCGCTGGGCCTGATCCATCAGTTCAGTGTCAGCGCCTACGATCTGCATCGTCAGAACGTCTCGGCCTTCCCGTCGACGTTCGATGCCGAACGTCAGGTCCTGCGCTGGACAGCGGCCAGCGGCGACGACTTCATCTTCGGCGCGGAGCATCAGGAGAGCGCAGCGCAGCTCTCGTCGGGCAAAAGCCGCGACCTCTCCAACTCGGCGGCCTTCGCGGTCGGGCGTCTGGAACTGGACCGTCTGACGTTCACCGTCAGTGCCCGTTATGACGGCCCCGAGGCCTACCAGGCCAAGGCAACAGGTCGCCTCGCGGCCGCCGTAAGTCTGGGGTCAGGCTTCACCGCCGTGGCTTCCGCCGGCACCGGTTTCAAGACCCCGACGATCAGCCAGGTTGTCTGCGACTTCTGCTTTGCGCCGGCCGTGCCATTGCGACCGGAGCGCGCCGAGGGTTACGATCTGCGCCTGGGCTGGGGGAATGAGAACATCTCCGCCGCTGTCACCGCCTATCGCCTGCTGGTGCGCGAGCAGATCGCCTACGTGGCCTCGCGCTACATCAATATCGCTAAAACCAGTTCGTCGGGCGTGGAGGCCGAACTGGACGCCCGGGTCAGCCAGACCCTGCGCGTCAGGCTGGGCTATGCGTGGCTGGACGCAATTGACCGTTCGACCAACCGCAGCCTGCTCCGGGTCCCCGACCATTCAGCATCAGCGGCGCTGTTCTGGGCGGATGGCCCATGGTCCGGCGCGGTGACAGTGCGCGGGGAATCCAGCCAGTCAGACACCGCCCGCAACGGCTTCAGCCGGACGGTGCGCAAGGGGTTCGTGACGGCGGATGTTTCTGGAGCCTACGTCCTGAATGAACAAATCACGCTGACCGGCCGCGTCGAGAACCTGACCGACAAGCGCTATTCCGAGGTGTTTGGGTACGGCGAGCCCGGCATGGCCGGCTATATCGGGGTCAAGTTCAGACATTAGCGCCGCTGAACCGCCGCATGGTGAATGAAGTCGACTTACCTGGCTCCCCCAGCGGATACTACTTGGTGATTCGGAACAGGAACCATGCGGCGACTTACCCTCGGTCTCCTTCTTGCGACCTACCTCTGCCTGTCGCTGATCGTGGCGCTGACGCTGTGGCGCAACGGCTCCGGCTGGGGGGTGTCGATCTCGGCGCTGCTGGGCGGACTGGGTCTGTGCCTGGCCTCCCACGGGATGATCATGCGCTTTCTGGAGATGCGAGACCTGCGCGCTGAGGTCGAAGCCGTCCGCGACGCCCACAAGGTCCTGCTGGACCAGGTGGAAAAGATCGACGGCCGGATGGGCATTGTGGCCCGCGCCATTGACGCCGACCTGACCCGCAATGCCGAGCTGACCGACGAGGTCCACATGCTGGAGGATCTGGTCCACAAGATGAGCCGCCGGTTCGAGGATCGTCCCCTTGGTACCCAGACCGCGGCCCGCGGTGCCCCGGAAGCCAATCCCGCCACAGGAATGATGGAGATCGTCCGCGAGGCACTGGCCGAGAACCGGGTGGACCTCTACCTGCAACCGGTGGTTTCGCTGCCGCAACGCCGGACCATGTTCTACGAAAGCTTCACGCGCCTGCGCGATCCGACCGGCCAGATCATCATGCCGGCGGAGTATCTGGCCGTGGCCGAGCCCGGCGGGATGATGACCGCCATCGACAACCTGTTGCTGTTCCGGTGCGTCCAGATCGTGCGTCGCCTGGCCACCAAGGACCGTCAGATCGGCATCTTCTGCAACGTTTCTATCGCCAGTCTGGGCGACGACGACTTCTTCCCCCAGTTCTTTGAGCTGCTGCGGGCCAATCGCGATCTGGCGCCCGCACTGATCTTTGAAGTTGGTCAGTCGGCGTTCGACGCCCGCACCTCAGTGCAGGCGCGCAACATGGGCAAGCTGGCCGAGATCGGTTTCCGCTTCAGCCTCGACAAGGTCACCGACCTCGACCTCGACCTTCAGGACCCGTCGCGGTCTGACGTGAAGTTCGTGCGCGTCGGGGCCCAGAACCTGCTGGACGAGCTGACCGACATCGGCGAGCGGCTGGTCCTGCGCTCCATGCCTGACCTGGCTGCCGAGGACTTCGCCCTGCTGATGCGCCGCTATGGCGTCGAGCTGATCGCCGAGAAGGTCGAGAGCGAGCGTCAGGTAGTGGATATCCTCGACCTCGACATCAAGCTGGCCCAGGGCCACCTGTTCGGCGAGCCACGAGCCATCAAGGACGCCGTGCTGGCCGAGACCGGACCGCCGCCGGGCCGCGTGGTCCAGATGCCGCAACGCATGTCAGCCCAGGGATAGTCGATCACCCGCTTCGCGGCGGGCGAGGCGTGTGATATCGCCCCGCCCCATGAGCTCCCAAACACTGCAACCTGCCGCCATCGGCGGCCTCTCCGAGCTCGCCACCCGCTACGATGTCCTGCTGTGTGACGTCTGGGGCGTGATCCATAACGGGCGCGAGAGCTTTCCCGCGGCCTGTTCGGCGCTGTCGCGGTTTCGCGCCGAGGTCGGGCCGGTGATGCTGATCTCGAATGCCCCGCGTCCGAGCCCGCCCATCATCGAACAGCTGGCATCACTGGGGGTTCCGCAGACGGCATGGACCCAGTTGATCACGTCCGGCGATGCGACGCGGACGCTGCTGGCCAGCCGGTCCCCCGGCCCGGTCTGGGCCATCGGGCCGGAGCGCGATGCGATCCTCTATGAAGGTCTGGGCCTCGACTTTGGCACGCCGGAAGACGCCGCCTTCATCAGTGTCACCGGCCCCTATGACGACGAGAACGACGAGCCGGGCGACTACCGGGAGCGATTCATCGGCTGCGTGGAGCGTGGATTGCCGCTGATCTGCGCCAACCCGGACATCGTCGTGCAGCGCGGCGACACCCTGATCTATTGCGCCGGCGCCCTGGCGCAGCTGTACGAGAGCCTGGGCGGTCAGGTGATCATGGCCGGCAAGCCCTATGCGCCGATCTATGAGATGGCACTGAGCGCCGCTGCGGTTCAGCTGGGACGTACGCCAGATCCCGCCCGTGTACTCTGCGTCGGCGATGGCCTGCCGACCGATATCCGGGGTGCCAACGCCCGCGGCCTGGACGTGCTGTTCGTGGCCAACGGCATCCACGGTGCCGAGACCCTGGGACCGAACGGCCTGATCATGCCGGTAGTCAGTGATCTTTTGCGCCAGGATGGGCTTCACGCGACGTGGGCCATAGCCGATATGGTGTGGTGAGTTACAGAAGATCAGGTCGTCAGGGGATTACGCGGTGCAGGGCTTCTATTTCGATGAATTGACGGTCGGCCAGGCGGTCGAGACCAGCCGCGTCGTCGGTTCCGCCGACATCGAGGCCTTCGCCGAGGTGTCCGGCGACAACAATCCGGTGCATCTGGATGAGGCCTACGCGGCAACCACCACCTTTGGCGAACGGATCGCCCACGGCATGCTATCGGCAGCTTATATCTCGGCGATCCTGGGAACCCGCCTGCCGGGACCCGGGGCGATCTATCTGTCGCAGTCCCTGCGCTTTCGCCGCCCGGTCAAGATTGGCGACCTGGTGGTGGCGCGCTGCACGGTCAGCGCCCTGGACGACGCCAAGGGCCGAGTGACGCTGGAAACCGTCTGCGAGGTCGGCGGCAAGACGGTGATGGATGGGGAAGCCGTCGTGATCGCGCCCCGCAGAGCTGCATGAAGCGCATCCGGGTCATTCGCGGCTGGAACGATCTGCAGGCGGTCGACCGGGGTGCCTCGGTCGCCATGGGCAGCTTCGACGGCGTGCATCTGGGCCACCAGCAGGTGATCGCGCTGGCCGCCAATGCGGCGCGTGAGCTGGATGCCCCGCTGGGCGTGATCACCTTTGACCCGCATCCGCGCGTGTTTTTCCGGCCCGATGAGCCGGCCTTCCACCTGATGCAGCCGGACCAACAGGCGCGCGCCTTGGAAAAGCTGGGCGTCGACATGCTCTACGTCCTGCCGCTGGACGCCGATCTGGCCGGGATGAGCGACCGTGAGTTTGCCGCCAAGGTGCTGCACGACGGGATCGGCGCGCGCCATGTCTCGGTGGGGTTCGACAATTCCTTCGGCAAGGGCCGCACCGGCACGCCAGACACCATGGCCACCTACGGTCGCGAGATGGGCTTCGGGGTCTCTGTGGCCGCGCCGTTCGGCGATGACACCGGCGACAAGTTCTCCTCCACCGCCGTGCGGGACGCCCTGCGAGACGGCAAGCCCGAAGTCGCCGCCGAAATCCTCGGCCGCCCGTTTGCCATCGAGGGGCCTGTGCAACGCGGCCGCCAGCTGGGCCGCACACTGGGTTTTCCCACCGCCAATGTCGCGCTGGCCGACTATGTGACGCCACGTTTCGGGGTCTACGCAACCCGCACCCGGCTGTCAGATGGCCGCGAGCTGGCCGGCGTCGCCAACATCGGCATCAACCCGACGGTCCAGGGCGTGACGGCTCCCCTGCTTGAGGTCTGGCTGTTCGACTTCGACGAGGACATCTACGACCGCATCATCGAAACCGACCTGATCGCCTTCCTGCGGCCGGAGGAGAAGTTCGACAGTCTTGAGATCATGACCGAACAGGTGATGGCGGACGCGAAACAGGCGCGGGAAATCCTGGAATCGTGAACGCAAGCTCGCAGTTCAGTATATCAGCAGCCATCCGACAAGCGTCAGCAACGCAGAGACGGCAAAGTTCACGATGTTGCCGTCCAGCCCCAGAAGACGTGCGGCGTGCGACGCCGAAATCTCGCCGCCAACGCACCGGCTGGCCAAGGTCCCGGCAAAAAATCCGCCCAACACCGTGGCACTGGCAAGAGCGGAGATTCCGGCTCGCGCCGCGAGATCAAATTCAGGCCACCAGAGAATTCCTAAAGCCAATACGGCGACCAGTGACGTGGTCAGAACCTGGGCCACCACGTGAAATCGGGCATGCGGCGGCCAGTCAGGGTTCGCGGCATGCGACCGATTGAAGTCGGCGATAGGTGGAATGACGCCGTACTGCAGGATTGCGACCGTCATCAGCACTTGACCAACCTGCATATCTCTCAAGGTCCCCGCGTAAAGATCATCATGTCTGACGTTGCGTCAGACCGGACGCAAGGTCGCTGATGACGCCCCCGGCTCACTCTGATACAGCCACGCCCATGAATTTGGTTCGGACCAGCCTGCGAATTACCCGCCCGGCGTGACGCCGTCGGACGGATCCGTTCCAGCGCGCGCCGGGTTCTCCCAGCAAACCCCCTCTTCCGAACCTCACTGGAAAGTTCCATGGCCGACGACGCCACCTCGACCGCACGCGATTATCGCGAGACCGTCTTTCTCCCCGACACGCCCTTCCCCATGCGCGCAGGCCTGCCGCAGAAGGAGCCGCAGATTCTGGCCAAGTGGGCGGAGATGGATCTCTACAACGCCATGCGGGCCGAACGGCAGCGGGCGGGTGCGCCGCTGTTCGTGCTGCATGACGGGCCACCCTATGCCAACGGCGCCATCCACATCGGCCACGCGCTGCAGAAGACTCTGAAGGACTTCGTTGTGCGGTCGCGTTT
Source organism: Phenylobacterium deserti (assembly GCA_945883235.1). Taxonomy (GTDB): domain Bacteria; phylum Pseudomonadota; class Alphaproteobacteria; order Caulobacterales; family Caulobacteraceae; genus Phenylobacterium; species Phenylobacterium deserti_A. Next base: position 119,500 of record CAMCXF010000001.1, read on the forward strand.
CCTGTTGGGCTACGACGTCGACTACGTCCCCGGCTGGGATTGCCACGGCCTGCCGATCGAATGGCAGATCGAAAAGGAGCTGAAGGAGAAGGGTCGCCGCAAGGACGAGGTTTCCAAGGCGGAGTTCCGCACCCGCTGCCGCGAATACGCCAGCCACTGGATCGACGTTCAGATGGCCGGCTTCAAGCGCCTGGGCGTGATCGGCGACTGGGAAAACCGCTACGCCACCATGGACTATTCCAGCGAGGCCACCATCGTGGCCGAGTTCCACAAGTTCGTGGCCTCTGGCCAGCTCTATCGCGGCTCAAAGCCCGTGATGTGGAGCCCGGTGGAACGCACCGCCCTGGCCGAGGCCGAGGTCGAATACCACGACCACAACAGCCCCACCGTCTGGGTGAAATTCCCGGTGGTGGAGGGGTCGGACGCGGCGCAGGGTGCGTCTGTGGTCATCTGGACCACCACGCCCTGGACCATCCCGGCCAACCGGGCGATCAGCTACAACGAGACCATCGACTACGCGGTCTATCAGGTCGAGGCGATGGTGCCGGACCTTGCCTTCGAGCCCTGGGCCAAACCGGGCGACCGTCTGATCGTGGCCGAAAAGCTGTCGGGCGATGTCTTCAAGGCCGCCATGATCGCCAGCGCGCGCAGGATCGAGGCGGTCGACTGCCAGGGCATGGTCTGCGCCCACCCGTTGGCCAATCTGGACGCCCACTATGGCTTCAGCGTGCCGATGCTCAGCGGCGACCATGTGACCGACGACGCGGGCACCGGGTTCGTGCACACCGCCCCCGGGCACGGAGCCGACGACTATGTGGTGTGGATGGCGCACGGCCACCGCGAGATCCCGGAAACCGTCGACGCCGACGGGGCCTACTATCCCCACGTGGCCCTGTTCGCCGGCCTGAAAGTGCTGGAGACCGAGGGCAAGAAGTCGGGCAAGTTCGGTCCCGCAAATCCGGCGGTCATGGACAAGCTGATCGAGGCCGGGAACCTGCTGGCGCGCGGGCGGCTGGAGCACAGCTATCCGCATTCGTGGCGCTCCGGTGCCCCGGTGATCTTCCGCAACACGCCGCAATGGTTCATCCGCATGGACGAGCCTCTGGAGGACAAGGCGCACAATGGCCGCACCCTGCGCGAGACCGCGCTGGAGGCCATCGAGGCCACAAAATTCTATCCCGCGGGGGGCCGTAACCGCATCCGCGCCATGGTCGAGAGCCGCCCCGACTGGCTGATCAGCCGTCAGCGTGCCTGGGGCGCGCCGCTCGCCATGTTCGTCGACAAGGAGACGAACCAACCGCTGCACGATGAGGCCGTCAATCGTCGTATCGTCGACCTGATCGCCAGTGAAGGTGCCGACGCCTGGTTCAATCGGCCCGACGCCGATTTCCTGGGCCAGCATGATCCCCAGCGGTTCGAGAAGGTCGAGGACATCCTCGATGTCTGGTTCGACAGCGGGTCCACCCACGCCTTCACCCTGGAAAATCGCGCACATACCAAATGGCCGGCGGACCTCTACCTCGAAGGCTCCGACCAGCACCGCGGCTGGTTCCAGTCGTCGTTGCTGGAAAGCTCGGGCACGCGGGGCCGCGCGCCCTATGACGCCATTTTGACCCACGGCTTCACCATGGATGAGGCCGGCGAGAAGATGTCAAAGTCCAAGGGCAACACCGTCGACCCCGAGGTGGTGATCCGCGAGAGCGGTGCTGAAATCATCCGGCTGTGGGCCGCCATGATCGACTACGCCGACGACAGCCGCATCGGCAAAACCGTACTGCAGACCACCTCCGACGCCTATCGCAAGCTGCGCAATACGGTGCGCTACATGCTCGGTGCGCTGGCCGACTATTCGCCGGACGAGGCGGTCGAGCTGGACCAGATGCCGCCGCTGGAGCGCTTTATCCTGCACCGGCTCTACGAGCTGGATGTGCAGGTGCGCGCCGCCTACGAGGGCTACATCTTCCAGGATGTGATCAGGCCGATCACCGAGTTCTGCCAGAACGAGCTGTCAGCGCTGTTCTTCGATATCCGCAGAGATTGCCTCTACTGCGACCAGCCGGGCGACGTGAAACGCCGAGCCGCGCGCACGGTGATGGACGCGGTGTTCGAGCGGCTCACGGCATGGCTGGCCCCGCTGATCCCGTTCACGATGGAAGAGGCCTGGGCGACGCGCTATCCGGACGCCAACGCCAACGCCATGCGGGTGATCCCGACCACGCCAGCCGAGTGGCGCAATGACGAGGAGGCTATTCGTTGGGCCCGGGTGCAGCAGGTAACCTCGGTCGTCACCGGCGCACTGGAAGTTGAACGACGCGAGAAGCGCATGGGCGCGGCGCTGGAGGCGGCTCCCAAGGTCTATGTGTCGGACGGCGACCTGCTTGCAGCCTTCGAGGGCCTGGACGCCGCCGAAGTGTTCCGCACCAGCCAGGCGACCCTGATGGTCGGCGCAGGACCGGCTGACACCTTCCGTCTGTCTGACGTGGCCGGCGTCGCCGTCGAACCGCTCAAGGCAGAGGGCACAAAGTGCGCCCGCTCCTGGCGGATCCTGCCGGAAGTGGGCACCGACCCGCGCTATCCCGACCTGTCGCTGCGTGACGCAGCGGCGGTGGCGGCCTGGGACGCGGCGCGCGCATGACGGGCGTCTCCCGGATTGGCTGGACAGCCTACCTGATCGCGATTGTCGTTCTGGTCCTCGATCAGGCCAGCAAATACTGGATCATGGAGATCCTGCGCCTGCCGGAATATGCGACGCAGGAGGTCTTGTGGCCTCTGCAACTCACCCGCATCTGGAATCGGGGCGTCAGCTTCGGCCTGCTGCAGGCGGGCAACGACATCGTTCGCTGGGGGATGGTGGCCTTCAACCTCGGCGTGGCTATTCTGTTGATAGGATGGCTGCGCAAGGGCCAGATCCGCATGCTGGCGGCGGTGGGCTACGGCATGCTGATCGGTGGCGCGATCGGCAACGCCATCGACCGCGCGATCTTTGGTGCGGTGATCGATTTCATGGACGTCTCGCGGCTGGGCTTCTTCCCGTGGATCTTCAACGTCGCTGATGCCGGCATCACCATCGGGGTGATCCTGTTTTTGCTGGATAGCCTTCGCGGCGAGCCCAGGACCTGATCCGTTGGCCTTGGCCGTCGATTGCGCTATCTGATAACCCGCGCCGTTTTCCCGCCACAGGAACCCGGCAAGATAGATAACGATCCCGCCTCATCGAGGCGTCTGGGAGTTGCTGGATTCATGAGCCTGAACCGTACGATCGTTGTGGCCGTTCTGGTCGCGACCGCAGGCCTCGCCGGCTGTACCTCGACCCAGAAGGCGCTTGGAATGTCCAAGGTTACGCCTGACGAATTCCGGATCGTCACCAAGGCCCCTCTGGTCGTGCCACCGGACTACGCGCTTCGCCCGCCGGCCCCCGGCGAGCCGCGCCCGCAAGAACTGCAGCCCGAAAGCGTGGCGCGTAACGCCCTGCTGGGTCAGCGCGAAGCCGAACAGCGTTCCGAAGGCGAAAAGATGCTGGCCGCCAAGGCCGGTGCCGAGAAAGCCGATCCGCTAGTCCGTTACGTCGTCGACGATGAGTTCGGCGACATTGCCCACAAGGAAAAAAGCTTCGCGGACAGCGTGATGTTCTGGAAGAAAGACGCCGCGCCAAGCGCCGCTGCGACCAGTGGCCTCGACGGCTCCAGCACGCCGGTCGACGCCGCCGCCGAAAAGGACCGCATCTCGACCCTGACCGGCAACAAGGCCGTCGTCATCCAGCGCGAAGGCAAGTCCCGGATCAAGCTTCCGGGGTTGTAGGCCGGCTCCCTCCCTTAATGGGGAGGGTCGACTCGGCGAAGCCGAGCGGGGTGGGGGACTCACGATTGAGCGCCGCATCTGATCGCGACCGCCCCACCCTGACCGCTTCGCGGTCTGTACCTCCCCATTAAGGGAGGGACGTCACTCTTCGCCGGGCGTTTTCACAGTAAACCCCTGCGCGCGCAGTCGCTCCAGCACGCCGTTCTGGGCCAGCAGGGGCCGCAGTGACACCAGCACGATGGCGTGGCCCGGCACCTTCAATGCCCCCGCGATGGCGGCGGCCGTATCGGCCTTGGTGCGTTCATCATAGGTCCGACCGCCGCTGATCACGGCCAGGCAGCGTTCATAGGTGCGTTCGTTGTCGAGCGCTGCACGCACGTCACCCACCGCCCAGGCCCGCGCCGCCGCCATCGTCACCCCCGGCCCGGCCTCGGCCTGCGTCAGCACCTCATCAAAACAGATCCGCCCGACCGAGGCCGGCGTGCGCAGGATGCCACCCAACTGCGGCCCCAGATCGTAGCTCTTCTCGACCACCTTTATGCGCTTCTGCTGGGCCAGATAGCGGACCAGCTTGGCCGGATCGCTGTTGGTCAGACTGCTTTTGTCCCGATAATCGATGGCCAGTTGCACGCCTGCAGCCAGCGGATTGGAGGTGCCATAGTGCTTGGCATCCTGACCCAGCCGGGTGCGCACCGCCACGAACCGGGCCCTCGTCGCCGGATCAAGTCGAGCCTCAAACGGTCCGCCGGACTTGATCCGCAGCAAGTTGATTGCCGTGCCGATGGATCCGCTGACCTTGGCCCGCACATTCACAAATGGCAGAACCACGACGTTAGCACCCTGCAAACGCCGCTCGAATATCGCCCGGTCCCACTGCATCCGTTTGGGCGCGATGGAGGGCACGCCTAACACATAGACCGTGGTGTCGGCATCGGTGACCCGCCACCAGGCCGGACCCGGCAAGCGACCGGTGACCACCAGCTCCTCCACCAGCGTTCCATCCGGATCGACGTCGGGTGCCGCCGGGGTCTGGGCATGAGTCGGCGCAGCACAAAGACCGGCGATCAGGGTCAGGACCGCAAGGCGATTCAGTTGGCGCATGGGGCTCATTGGAATCGTACTATGTCCTGAAAGCTCATCGCCATGCCCATTCATCGTCTCCCGACCGAACTGATCAACCGCATCGCCGCCGGCGAGGTGGTGGAGCGACCTGCCAGCGCGGTCAAGGAACTCGTCGAAAACGCGCTGGACGCCGGCGCGCTCGATGTCCAGGTGCAGGCTGACGGCGGCGGCCTGACCCGTATTCTGGTGGCCGATGATGGCAATGGTCTGGCGCCGGACCAGCTGCCGCTGGCCGTTGAGCGCCACGCGACCTCAAAGTTGAACCCGGACAGCCACGGGGATTACGACCTGTTGCGCATCGCGACGCTTGGGTTCCGGGGCGAGGCGCTGCCCTCGATCGGTTCAGTGTCGCGCCTGTCGATCACCAGCAGGGCACGCGGTCTGGCCGACGCCCATGCGATTTTTGTCGACGCTGGTGCGGTCGGCGCGGTGACCCCGGCAGGCTTCCCGGGTCCACACGGCGCGCGGGTCGAGGTGCGCGACCTGTTCTACGCCACGCCTGCGCGCCTGAAGTTCATGAAGTCGGAGCGCACAGAAGCCACGGCCATCGCCGAAGAACTGAAGCGTCAGGCGATGGCCCATGAGACCGTGAGCTTCTCGCTGGACATCGATGGCCGCCGCACGCTGCGGCTCCAGGCGGAGGCCCCCGGGCCGGATGGCCGGCTGGCCCGACTGTCGGCGATCATGGGCCGAGAGTTTTCGGACAACGCCCTGGCCCTGGAGCATGAGCGCGAGGGGGTGCGGCTTACGGGATTTGCGGGTCTGCCTACCTACAACCGCGGCAATGCGGCGCATCAGTATCTGTTCGTCAATGGCCGCCCGGTACGCGACCGCTTGCTGCAAGGAGCGCTGCGCGGGGCATACGCCGACTTCCTGGCCCGGGATCGTCATCCGCTGGCGGCGCTCTATGTGGAGCTCGATGCGGGGCTGGTGGACGTCAATGTCCACCCGGCCAAGGTCGAGGTCCGCTTCCGCGATCCGGGTCTGGTGCGGGGCCTGATCGTCAGCGGCCTGCGCCATTCGCTGGCGGCCGCCGGACACCGCACCTCGAACACAGTTTCCATGGCCGCGCTGGGAGGGTTCCGACCCAACAGTATGCCGCCGCAACCCTCCGGCGCGGGCTTCTCGGCCTGGCGTCAGGGCGGCTGGGCCCAGGCTGCGCAAGCGATCCCCGGCCTCTCCGAGGTGTCGGCCCGCACTGAACCCAACTCTGATTTCGGTGTTGCCGAACCGTCGGTCACCACGATGTTTGATCCTGTGGACTTCCCTTTGGGGGCCGCCCGCGCCCAGGTGCATGAAACCTACATCGTGGCCCAGACCCGCGACGGCGTGGTCATCGTCGACCAGCATGCCGCCCACGAACGCCTGGTCTATGAGCGCATGAAATCTGAGATGGCCGAGGGCGGCGTGGCGCGCCAGGCGCTGTTGTTGCCCGAAGTGGTCGAGCTGGACCCCGCCGAGGCCGACCGCGTGCTGGCCCGCGCCGACGAACTGGCGGCCCTGGGTCTGGTCGTGGAGGCCTTCGGCGGCGGCGCTGTGCTGGTGCGCGAGGTCCCGGCCTTGCTGGGCGAAACCGACGCCGCTGGCCTGATCCGCGATATCGCCGACGATCTGGCCGAGAATGGTCAAGCCCTGGCCTTGAAAGAACGGCTGGAAGACGTCTGTTCCACCATGGCCTGCCACGGCTCGGTCCGCGCGGGACGCAGGCTATCTGCCCCCGAAATGAATGCCCTGCTCCGACAGATGGAAGCCACCCCCCACTCCGGCCAGTGTAACCACGGGCGTCCCACCTATGTGGAACTCAAGCTGGCCGACATCGAGCGGCTGTTCGGGCGACGGTAATTGTCTTCATGCCGCACATTCTTCGCTGATGTCCTCGCCGGTATGATCAATCTGCAGCGCCGTGTTGATCGCGGTATAGAGACGTTCGGGATTGATCGGCTTTTCAACAACACCGTCCATCCCGCTCAAGCGATAGAACGCCGCATCGGTAGGATCAGCGTTCGCGGTCAGGGCCAGGATCGGAATTCCGGCGTGAGGACCGCCTGACGCGCGGATGCGCCGGGTTGCCTCGACGCCATCAATCCCCGGCATCTTGATATCCATCAATACCAGGTCGAAGTTCCCGCTTTCAAGGCGGCTCACGGCATCCTCACCGCTCTTCACGGTGACGCAGGTGCAACCATACATCTCGCACAGGGTCTGGGCGACCATCCGGTTCGTGGGGTTGTCATCCGCGATCAGAACGTGGATCGTTTCGCCAGTCATTTCAAATTCCTGACTCTCAGATTCCCTCGCGGGCTCGACGTCGACCAAATGCCCCAGCAGTGGGCTGAGCGAGACTTCAAACTCGATTTTCGTACCCGGCGTCGCGTCCTGATGGATCCAGATCGTACCGTTCATCCGCTCCACGATCTGTCGACAGACGGCCAGACCCAGACCCGCACCGCCCTGGCGCAGGCCCTCATCAGTCTGTTGGAACGGAAGGAACAGCGATTCAGCGCGATCTGCCGGCACACCAGGGCCCGTGTCCGAAACGATGCCGCGTAGCTTCACCCGGTCTCCGTCCGCGCTCGCGATGACGGCGACCCGCACGTGTCCGTGGCGCGTGAACTTCATGGCGTTGCCGATCAGGTTGTTGAAAACCTGTCGAAGACGCACGGCGTCGGCCTTCACCCAAAGATCCTCCAGACCTTCATAGACCGCTTGCAGGTCAAGGCCTTTCAGTTCCGCCTGTGCCGACCAGAGCGAGGCGAGTTCCTTGACCAGTTCAGCCGCCGCCATCGGGGCTTCATCGAGTTGCAGGCCCGCAGACTCAGCCCGCGACAGATCCAGAGCGTCATTCAACAGACGAAGCAGCGTGCTGCCTGAATCCAGGATGGTCTCGATGAACGGCTCAAGGTCAGCTTGTTTCGACTTGCGCTTGAGAATTGCGGCGACCGCCAGCACGCCGTTCAACGGCGTCCGGATTTCGTGGCTCATGATCGCCAGAAAGCGGCCCTTGGTCGCCAGCGCTTCGCCCGCTTCCCATGCCAGTCTCTGCATTTCGTTGGCATAGGTCGAGGTTTCGGCGGCAGAGGCCTGAAGCAGGGCCATGGTCGTTCCGACGCCCTTGTAGCGTCCCGACGCGGTCACGATGAACCCATGCAGAAGGTCGGATGGCGACTCGACCAGCACCCGTTCGCAGAACTCGGCGACCGTCACCTCACCGTCGGCCAACACCGGATCTCGCTTCATGATCTGGGCGGCAGGCCGCCTAGACCAGAGAGCATAGCCGTGCTGGGCGGCCATCAGAACCAGAAACGCGTTGCGCTCGATCAGGCCGATGGGCCGCTCATCGTCGTCGACAACGGCAATGGCGAGGGTATCAACTTCAGTCTCGAAGCGCTGAAAAATCTCCGCCCCGAGCGTCGCTCTTGAAGCAGGCAGCACAAACGGCGCGACGTCAGCGAGGCGCGTCATGAACGTCTCCGGTTACATCCGGATAGGTTGAGCCAAACTCTCTAATTCCACGTTATCGTACGGTAGTTAGTCCATGAAATTTTTACGACAATTTCACGACATTGCCGATCTGGCCTATGCAAACACCATGAAATGGACTCGAGCCGCGCCGTAATCCCGCACATCCTTGGATTGAAATCCGTCAACAGTGAAGGACGGCTCCCCGACACTGCGTTCCAGCACCGCTATCGCCCCCGGCGCGAGCCAACCGCCGTCGGCGAGTTTCCTCAAGGCGATCTCTCCAAGACCCTTGGCATAGGGTGGATCGACGAACACCAGGTCAAACACTGGCCCATCCGCGCCGGGTTTCACCCCAAGATCGGTGGCGTCGCGGCGGTGGATACGAGTCTTGCCGAACAGCCCCCCAAGATTTTCGACATTGTCGCGGATCGCGCCACGCGCCGCGACATCGGTTTCTACGAACAGGCAGAAGGCTGCGCCGCGTGACAGGGCCTCGAAGCCCAGCGCACCCGATCCAGCGAACAGGTCGATCACCCGACGGTCACGGACGCCATCGGACCACGGCGCATGCTCCAGGATATTGAAGATTGCCTGCCGCGCGCGGTCGGATGTCGGGCGCGTGGCCTCTCCGACTGGCGTCACCAGCGCCTTGCCTCGAAACTCGCCTGATACGATGCGCAACGTCCGCCCCCTTGCTGCTCCGGTTCTCCCGTTCCAAGGTTTCGGCCAACAATCAAGGGCGACGGACGTCAGGGAGAACAACATGGGTCTGGTGACAGTGGAACGTCGCGGGGGAATCGCGGTGATGACCTACGCAAATCCTCCGTTCGGCACGATGACGGCGGCGGGTGCCCAGGAGATGCTGGACGCGTTCCGCCCGCTCAGCGCCGATCCGACCGTGCGCTCGGTGATCATTACCGGCGGACTGCCGGGCATTTTCATCCGCCACTATGACGTCGACGAACTGTCTGTCATGGGCGAACGGCTTAAGGACACTGCCCTGCCGCCACCTTCGGACGTGCCGCCCACGGACGGGTATCTGGCGCTGACAGACGCGGTGTTCGCGGCTCCCAAGCCGGTGGTGGCGGCGATCAACGGCCTGTGCATGGGTGGCGGCTTTGAGCTGACCCTGGCCTGCGACCTGCGGATCGCCAGCCCGGGTGTCGAGGCGATAGGTCTGCCCGAAACCCGCATCGGCATCTTTCCCGGTGGCGGCGGCACCCAGCGGCTGCCTCGCGTCGTGGGTGAGGCCAAGGCGCTGGAGATCATCCTGCGCGGCCTTACGTTCACGGGCTTGGAGGCACACGCCATCGGCCTGGTGCACGAACTGTCCGCCGCCCCGCTGGCCCGCGCCCTTGAGATCGCCGCCGAGTGGGAAACCCGGGGTGCCGAGGGGATCGCCTACGCCAAGCGTCTTACCCGCGCGGCCCTCGACCGCCCGATCGCGGCGGGCCTGGCGGACGAGCGCCGGTCTTTCCTTGAGGTGATGCAGACCGCTTCGGCCCGCGAGGGTCTGGGCCAGGGCCGGCGGCCCGTGGAGATCCAGAAGGTTTAGGCGCCGTCGATTTTGCGCGAACAGTTGCACCGGGTCGTTTGGCCGCCGACGGCCCGGCGCGTTTCGGTCCGGCGGCTGAGGGTCGGTCGATGATGCCGGGCCGCGTATGGCCCTCAGGTGCGGGGAACCACTTCGGCTTGACGGCCGCCTTGGCCTTGCCGGAGGCCCGCGCCTTGGCAACGGCTTTGTCCTTCAGCGGCTGCTTGGTCTTGGGCTTCGGCGTGGCCCAGCCGGCCTTGTAGACCGGCTTTTCTTTCGGCGCGCGGACCGGGGCCAGATCGGCCTCGACCTTGGCAGCTTCCTGGGCACGCCGGGCCGCATTCTTCGGGGCCGAGCGGAACTGTGGGCGTTCGCCGGTGGGAATATTGTCAGGGTCGATGTGTTCGGACAGCAGCTCGCGGATCACGCGCGGTCCGACCTCCTGAATCTCGCCATCGCCCAGCGTGCCGAGAGCGAAGGGGCCATAGGCCAGCCGGATCAGCCGGTTGACCTTCAGGCTGAGCGCCTCCAGCACGCGCCGGACCTCGCGGTTCTTGCCTTCCTGAAGGGTGACGGTCAGCCAAAGGTTGGCACCCTGTGGCCCGTCCTTGGCCTTGTCCAGCTTGGCCTCGACCGGGCCATAGCGGACGCCCTCGACGGTGATGCCGTCCTTCAGCGTATCCAGCCGCTCCTGCGTCGTGCGCCCATGCGCGCGGGCCCGATATCGCCGCACGATGGCCGTCGATGGCATCTCCAGCGCGCGCGCCAGACCCCCGTCGTTGGTCAGCAGCAGCAGACCTTCGGAATTGATGTCCAGTCGCCCCACAGAGATCAGGCGCGGCAGCCCCTCGGGCAGGTTGTCGAACACCGTAGGCCGACCTGCCGGGTCCTTGTGCGTGGTCACGAGGCCGACGGGCTTGTGATAGCGAAACAGCCGCGTAGGTTCAGGCTCGCCGACCACCTCGCTGTCGACGGTCAGGATGTCGCCGGGGCTAACCTTGACCGCTGGGGTCGTCAGCGTCCGTCCGTTGATCGCCACGCGACCCTCGCCGATGAGACGCTCGACATCGCGGCGCGAACCGACCCCAGAACGGGCCAGAAGTTTGGCGACGCGCTCACCGCCGTCGCCCTCATCGTTCTCGGACTGGGCTTGACCGTCGTCGTCGTAATGGGGTCGTAGTGGATCGTGGACCATGATTTTCGCACCATGCGCATCGCCCTTGACGCGGCGCAAGCCGCAGCCGACGCCGGTGAGACGCCAGTGGGCGCCGTCGTGGTCGATCCGTCCACTGGTGAAGTGATCGCCACAGGGGCCAATCAGCCGATCGGGACCCACGATCCCACCGCTCATGCCGAGATCGTGGCCCTGCGTGAGGCCGCCCGAAAGCGCGGCAACTACCGCCTGACCGGCCTGACCCTGGTGGTCACACTGGAGCCCTGCGCCATGTGCGCTGGGGCCATCAGCCATGCCCGGATCGGGCGGTTGGTGTTCGGGGCGGAAGACGCCAAGGGCGGGGCGGTGGTAAACGGCCCGCGCTTCTTCGAACAATCCACCTGCCATTGGCGGCCTGAGGTCATGGGCGGGGTACTGGCCGAGGAGAGTTCGGCCATGCTGAAGGGCTTCTTCAAGGCGCGGCGAAAATCAGGGAGCGCGCCATGATGCTGATGTTGCTGGCGGCGGCTGGGCCCAGACGCCAGGCGACATTCGAGAACAAGGCCCACGACTTTCCACAGCGGATAATCTACCGCCGTTGCGGCATCGATCTCTGCGCTCGGATCGAAGGAACGCTCGGCGGCAAGCCGCAATTTCAGGAATGGCGCTACGTTCGCACAAAGTAGTCGCTTGCCAGACCGCCCTTCACGGCCCGATGATACTTCCAAACAACGGTATGGGAGGACGGTCATGGGTCTGCTTGAGGGCAAGGTTGCGATCATCACTGGCGCAGGCGGTGGTCTGGGTGAGGCCTACGCCAAACTCTTCGCCAAGGAGGGTGCCTCCGTCGTTGTCAACGATCTGGGCGGTGCGCGCGACGGATCCGGAACCGGTGCCAGCGCAGCTGCCCAAAAGGTCGTCGACGAGATCGTGGCAGCTGGTGGCAAGGCTGTGGCCAACGGGGACGACGTCTCCACCATGGCCGGCGGCGAGAATATTCTGAAGACCGCCTTGGATGCCTATGGCCAGGTCGACATCCTGGTCTGCAACGCTGGCATCCTGCGTGACAAATCCTTCGGCAACATCTCCGAGCAGGACTGGGACCTGGTGGTCAAGGTGCACCTCAAGGGCACCTACGCCTGCGTCTTGCCAGTCTGGAAATGGATGAAGGACAACGGCAAGGGCGGATCGATGGTGCTGACCTCGTCCGGCTCGGGTCTGTTCGGAAATTTCGGCCAGACCAACTACGGGGCCGCCAAAGCCGGCATCTACGGCATGGTCCGCGTTCTGGCCATCGAGGGACGCAAGTACAATATCCGAGTCATGTGCCTGGCACCCGGTGCCTACACCCGCATGACCTCCGACCTGCCCGGCCGGATCGGCAAGGAACCGGATCCCATGAGCCTGCCGGAAAACATTGCGCCGGGCGTGCTCTTCATGGTCTCGGACCTGGCCGCCGACCATTCCGGCAAGACGCTTGGCGTCACCAGCCGCGGCGTCGGCGAAATCAAGATGATGCAGACCAAGGGCTACTCACCGGGGCGGCCCTATACCGCCCAGGATGTGGCCGAGAATGCGGCCAGCGTCTTCTTCCCGAACGCCGAGGCGCGCGTCGTGGGCTGAGTGACCGCGCCTGCCTCGAAATCTTCGTCGAAGCCCGCTACAAGGCCCGCCATGACCCGGCACATCACCTTCGACGGCATCGACAATTTCCGCGACTTCGGCGACTACGCCGCCGGCTCGCGACGGCTTAAGCGTGGCCTGCTCTACCGTTCGGCCAACCAGTCCCGCGCGACGGATGCCGACCTGGCGCGGCTGGCCGACATGGGCCTGTCGGTCATCGTCGACCTGCGCCGGTCCAATGAACGCGAGCGCGAGCCGTCACGCCGCTGGGACGGGTTCTCGGCCCAGGTGATCGAGAACGACATCGGCCAGGAAACTGCCGACGAGTGGGCGACCTTCATCGCCAAATCGGACCTCAGTGTGGGTTCGTTCCACGCCTACATGCGCGACTACTATCGTGCGGCCCCCGGCCAGCGCCGCCATGTTGATCTCTACACCCGCTACTTCCACGCGCTGGCCGAGACCACCGGCCCGATCCTTGTGCACTGTGCGGCGGGCAAGGACCGCACCGGCATCATCTGCGCCCTGACCCATCACGTGGCCGGCGTCCACGACGACGACATCATCGAAGACTATCTGCTGACCAACAATCATGAGCGCATGGTCGCGCGCCTGCCCGTTATGCGCGAGCATGTCACCCAGGCGTCGGGGGGGCGGATCCCGACCGACGCGGCTCTGCTGACCGCCATGCGGGTCGAGGCGGAATATCTTGAGGAAGCCTTCAAGGTGATGCGCGCTGACCACGGGTCGCTGGACGGCTATCTTGACCAGGCGCTCGGTCTGACGCCGGAGCTTCGCGATCGCATTCACGACCGGCTGCTGGCCTGATCCGGTTGCCTTTAGGGCCTGAGGCGTCCTAGACACCCCGCCTGAAGTCTCCGGGAGCCGCCATGCAATCCTTTCAGCCGCCGCGCCGGGTCCTCATGGGTCCAGGTCCGTCCGACGTTAGCCCTCGGGTGCTCGCCGCCCTGGCGCGACCAACCATCGGTCACCTGGATCCCGAATTCCAGACGCTGATGGAAGAGATCAAGGCGGCGTTACAGCGGGTGTTCAACGCGCCGGATCACGCCTGCGTGCCGCTGCCGGCGCCTGGCACTGCGGGTATGGAAGCAGCCATGACGAACCTGCTGGAGCCCGGCGACCGCTGCGTCGTGGCGATCAACGGCGTGTTCGGCGGGCGCATGGCCGACATGGCCGGACGCGCGGGTGCCACTGTCGTGACGATCGAGCACGAATGGGGCCAGCCCGTTGATCCGGACCGGGTGGACGCCGCTCTGGCCGAAGCGCCGACCAAGGTCCTGGCCTTCGTGCACGCCGAGACCTCGACCGGCGTGCGCAGTGACGCGGCCATCCTGTGTGGTCTGGCGCGCAAACACGGCGCGCTGTCGGTGGTGGACTGCGTGACATCGCTGGGCGGGATCACCGTAGATGCCGCCGCGTGGGACGCCGACATCCTCTATTCCGGTACCCAGAAATGCCTCTCGGCACCGCCTGGCCTGTCACCCATCGCTATCAGCAAGCGCGCCCAGGTGGCGATCTCCGGACGCAAGGAAAAGGTCCGGAACTGGCTGCTCGATTTCAATCTGCTGATGGCCTACTGGGGCGGCCCAGATGGCAGTGGGGGCGGCGGTCGGACCTATCACCACACGGCGCCGATAAACGCGCTCTATGGGCTCCATGAATCGCTGGTGGTGCTGTTCGAGGAGGGCTTGCAGGCCTCAACCGTTCGTCATGCCCGCACGCATGAGGCCCTGGTCGCGGGTCTGGAGGCCGCAGGTCTGAAGCTTTTGGTCGATCCCAGGTGGCGTTTGCCGCAGCTCAACACTGTGCGGGTGCCGGACGGGATCGATGAAGCTTTGGTCCGTACCCACGTCCTGAAGACCTGGGATCTGGAAATTGGCGCCGGCCTCGGGCCCCTTAAGGGCAAGGTCTGGCGGATCGGCCTGATGGGCGCTTCGGCCACACCATGGCATATCCGCCTGTGCTTGACAGCGCTGTGTGAAGCTCTGGCGGCCCAGGGCATGACCGTCGACCGGGCCGCCGTGATGGCCGCCATCGACGCCAGCCTGGCGGTGTAACCATCGACAACGCCCCAGCGCCCGCTACGGTGCGCGTCGAGGCCGCCGCAGTGAACGAGCGGTCCAGGGGATATGCCAGTGACAGAAGTGACCGCGGCACCCGATCGGGGCCTGAACACCAAGCTGGACCGGGGCGGGCTGTCCTGGGCGATCTTCGAGGGTGGACGCGACCCTTACGTCATCCTGATTACCATCTACATCTTCATTCCCTATGTTGCCGGCACCATGATCGGCGACCCCGTCCAGGGGCAGGAAGTGATTTCCCGCTGGAACCAGTGGGTCGGCTGGGCCGTTATGGCCACGGCGCCGTTCCTGGGAGCCTCGATCGACAAACTGGGACGACGCAAGGGTTTACTGGCCCTGATCGTGGGTCTGATGATCCCGATCATCGCCTCGCTCTGGTGGGCAAAGCCCGACGGGACCGGACTGTCGGTCGCGACCACCATGCTAATGGCGATGACGGCTACTCTGCTCTTTGCCTATTCCGAGATCCTGCATAACTCGCTGCTGATCCGCGCCGCTGGCCTGGGCGCCGCACACAAGGCCTCCGGACTGGCGCTGTCATTGGGCAACCTGTTCTCGGTTCTGGCCCTGGCCTTCACCGCCTGGGCTTTCGCCCTGCCGGGCAGCGTCGACTGGGCCTGGGTGCCCGACAAGCCTTTGTTCGGCCTTGACGCCGCCGCCCATGAGCCTGAGCGCGTGGTGGCCCTGATGGCCGCCGGGCTGCTGGCCCTGGGCTCGATCCCCATCTTCCTTTTCACCCCCGACGCACCGCCCACCGGCATCCGGCCCCTGAAGGCGTTGTCGCAAGGCGCCGCTGATCTCTGGCGGATGCTGCGCACGATCAGCCAGTTCCGGGATGCGGCCGTCTACATCGGGTCGAGGATGTTCTTCGTGGACGGGATGAACGGCGTGCTGGTCTACGCTGGCGTATATGCCGTCGGCGTCATGAAATGGGGGGCGCTCGAGATGCTGGGCTATGGCATCCTGCTCAGCATGTTCGCGGTCCTGGGTGGGTTTGTCGGGCGGTGGCTGGACGCTGGCGTGGGGCCGAAGAACGCCCTTCGCATCGAGATTGTCATGTCGATGATCGGGCTGGCCGCCATGCTGGGGATGCGGCCCGACCTCATCCTGTTCTTCTGGGCCTATGATCCGGCGGCGCATGCGCCGCTGTGGAACGGCCCGGTGTTCACCCACCTGCCCGACTGGATCTTTGTCATTGTCGGCTTTTCGAACGCCATTTTCATCACCGCCCAGTACGCCTCCAGCCGCACCCTGCTGACGCGACTGACGCCTCCAGACCAGACCGGAGCCTTTTTCGGCGTCTATGCGCTGTCCGGGGTGGCCACGGCCTGGCTCGCGCCGACCCTTGTCAATCAGGGCACGGTGATCACCGGCACCCAGCAGGGCGGATTTGCGATGTTGCTGGTGTTGTTGGCGCTGGGTCTGATCGGTTTGGGCTTCGTCAAAGGTGGCGGGCGCGGCCACCATTTCCTGAAATGACCCAGCAAACCTCCGGATTATGGTTTACGGAGATAAATGATGAATACTTGATCATCATCAATATATATTAGGGCCGTGACTTTATCTCAACTTAAGTCTGGCGGAGCAATTTGGACGTGTTCTCAGGGACGAGCAGGCAACCGCTTGAAGTCCCCCCACAGTCTGCTCGCCAAATAGGAGATAGAGCCCATGTCGAACTTCATGACCCGCTTCCTGAAAGACGAATCCGGCGCCACCGCCATTGAGTATGGCCTGATCGCCGCCCTCATCGCCGTTGTTCTGGTCGGCGCGCTGCAAGCCGTGGGCACCAGCCTCGGCGGCGCATTCGACAAGATCAGCGACGAAGTCGACACCGCCACCGCCTAAGGCGCGGCGACGTACCGAACTGGGCCCCGGCGGAGACGCCGGGGCCTTTTCGATTCGAGCTTGGCTGCAACGCTCCGTTCATCGAAGCGGGCGTACAGTGGCATAAAGAGGTTCTCTGAAATGCCGCCCTTTCTCGCCGCAACTCTATCCGTGATCTTCGTCGGTCTGGTCCTGACCGCGGCGCTGGAAGACGCACTGTCGTTCACCATTCCGAACTGGGTGTCGCTGGCGCTGCTGGTGGCGTTCGGCCCCGCAGCGTTCGCCGTCGGGATGCCACTTCCGGCGATGGCCTTGAATGTCGGCATCGGCGTGGCGGCATTGGTCGCAGGCATGCTGATGTTTGCCCTGCGTTGGCTGGGCGGCGGCGATGCCAAGTTACTGGCTGCGGTCAGCCTCTGGCTGGGCTGGGCAGCGCTCCCGACGTTCCTGATTGGAACCGCCATGGCTGGCGGCGCATTGGCGGTGATGCTGCTGACCTTGCGTTCGGCCTCATTGCGCCCGCTCATCCTGTTGGGACCCCGCTGGATAAACCGGTTGGCGGAACCGGGTGAAGGCGTGCCCTACGGCGTGGCGATTGCTGTCGGCGCGTTCGCTGCGATGCCGATGACCCTGTTCGGCGCGGCTCTGGGGCTCTAGGTTATCGCCATGTCAGACGTCATCCTCCAGACCTGGGACGGCCACGCGGTCCCGATCCACGCCCTCACCGAGGCTGAGACCAAGGTGGTGCTGGCCGGCGATGCGTTCGCCGCCGCGCTGGCGGCGACGGCTGAGTTCAAGGGTAGGGTCGGCCAGCTACTATTGATTCCCAATTCCGACGGCGCGCTGGACCGCGTGCTGTTCGGCGCGGGCGACGCACAGCATCCCGTCGCCTTCCGCACCCTGCCGGGCAAACTCCCGGCCGGGGTCTACAGGATCGCGGCCCAGCCGGACGGCGTCACCGCTGACCAGATCTCCCTCTACTTCGCGCTGGGGAGCTATCGGTTCGACCGGTACAAGACCCACGACGGCGAACGCGCCCGTCTCGTTGCGCCCGACGCTGACGTCACCGAGATCCTGCAGATCACCCACGCCTGCGCGCTGGCCCGCGACATGATCAACACCCCGGCCAATGACATGGGGCCGCTGCAGATCGAGACCATCGCCCGCGAGATCGCCGAACAGCACGGGGCCCGCATTACAGTGATCCAGGGCGACGGGCTGCTTGAGGGCAACTATCCCGCCGTCCACGCCGTCGGACGCGCCGCCGATCCGGCCCGCGCGTCCCGCATGATCGAGATCTCCTGGGGTGAAGCCGACAAGCCGATGGTCTGCCTGGTCGGCAAGGGCGTGGTCTTCGACACTGGCGGCCTCGACATCAAGCCGTCTGCCGGCATGCGAAACATGAAGAAGGACATGGGTGGCGCTGCCCATGCTCTGGCGCTGGGCCGGATGATCATGTCGGCCAAACTCCCCGTGCGCCTTTCGATCCTGGTTCCAGTCGTGGAGAACGCCATCTCCGGCGACGCCATGCGCCCCGGCGATATCCTGGCGTCGCGCAAGGGCGTCTCCATCGAGGTCGGCAACACCGACGCCGAGGGCCGCCTGATCCTGGCCGATGCCCTGACCCGGGCCTGTGAACTGGACCCGGCTCTGACCATCGACATGGCCACACTGACGGGTGCAGCGCGGGTTGCGTTGGGACCTCAGCTGCCGCCCTACTTTACCGACGACGAGGGCCTTGCCTCCCAGATCGAGGCTGCAGCGCGGGCTGAATGGGATCCGCTGTGGCGTCTGCCGCTGTGGAAAGCCTACGGCGAGGCGCTGGACAGCGACATCGCCGACATCCGGAACGATCCCGACGGCTGGGCGCAGGCCGGGGCCGTCACGGCGGCGCTGTTCCTGCAGCGGTTCGCGCCGAAGGGCCCGTGGGTGCACCTCGACATCTTCGCCTGGAACCCCCGCGCCCGGCCCGGCTGGCCAGCCGGCGGCGAGGCCCAGGCGATCCGCGGCCTCTACCGGATGATCCGCGAGCGGTTTGCATGAAGCACGACCCCCGCATCACCCCATGGCGAGACGGCATCGCGGCACGCGGCCTGGAAGGCCTGATGGAGGCCGAGGTCTATCTCGACACCCGCACGATGGCCTGCGTAGCGGCAGCATCCGCAATCCGCGCCACACCCGACGCCAACGCCGAACAAATGGATCAACTGTTGTTCGGTGAGAGGTTCGAGGTGTTGGAGGAAGAGGGCACCTGGCGGCTGGGCCAGGCGCTGCGCGACGGTTACGTCGGCTATGTCGCGGCCGCCGACCTGAAATCGATCGAGACGCCGATCACGCACCGCGTTGCCGCCATCCGCACCTACGCCTTTGCTGAGCCCAGCATCAAGTCGCGCGCCATCGGCCCCTATTCGATCAACGCCCTCGTATCGGTGGAGGCGATCGAGGGACGTTTGGCCAAAGTCCCGGGAGCCGGCTGGATTACGGCTTCACATCTCGCGCCTATCGGCACGGTGGAAGACGATTGGGCTTCGGTCGCCCAGCAATTCCTTGGCGCGCCCTACCTTTGGGGCGGGCGCGAGAGCCTGGGCCTCGACTGTTCCGGACTGGTACAGCAGGCCCTGTTCGCCTGCGGCCGCGCCTGCGCGCGCGATGCCGATCAGCAGGAAGAGATGGGTCTCGAGATCGCGACGGGCGACTTCACGCGCGGCGATCTGGTGTTCTGGATGGGCCACGTGGCCATCGGTCTCGGCGACGGGCAGATCATCCACGCCAACGGCCACCACATGGCCGTCGCCATTGAACCGCTCGCGGAAGCAATTGCCCGCATCGGTGCAGGCGGGTCACAACCGACGAGCTACCGCCGGATTTGAGTCCGCGGCGGCAGCACAGCAGCCGACCACCTATTTGGCGCCAGGCACCGCAGCCGGGGCCGCAACAACAGCAGCTGCCGGAGCCGCCGCGCCTTCTGCTGCTGGCGCTGCACCCGCAGCAGGAGCCGCCACAACCGCCGCAGCCGGCGCGCGGGCCGGGTCAGGGGCCGGAACCGGAATCGTGCCGCCCTGGCTGCGCAGATAGGCGATCAGATTGATGCGCTCATCCTGCTTCTTCAGGCCGACAAAGCTCATCTTGGTGCCGGCGATGTACTTTGCCGGGCTCTTGAGGAACTCATAGAGATGGTCGTCGTCCCAGACCGCCTGTTTGGCACCGAACTCGGTCATGGCCGTCGAATAAGCGAAGCCCGCATGGCTGCCGGGCTTTCGGCCGGGCGCGCCATGGATATTCGGACCGGTGCCGTTGGCACCACCGGCCTCGATGCTGTGGCAGGACTTGCACTTGGCAAAAACCGCCTCGCCCGCCGCGACATCTGCCGTTGCCAGGACCGTGCCCCAATCGGGCGGCGTGTCGGCGACCACGGCTTCCGAGCCACCTTCCTCGACAACTTCGACGAGGTAGCCGGGCTTGGCCGGCGCTTCGGATCCGAAGATCCCCGCCGAGAGTTGACCCAGGCCAATCATGGCCAATCCTGTAGCCAGCGCGGCGCCGGCGATTTTGTTGAACGTAAGCTCGCTCATTATCCGCTCGTCACGCCTCTCACTGGCCATGGGTCGGGGGCCACGAACACACGGGAATCCCGCCCCTTATTGCGTGCGGCTCTCTTACACGCTACCGGCGCTGGCGCAACAGCCTAGCCGCGTCTCATCCCCAGCCTATGAACCCGATCATCATCATCCCCGCGCGAATGGCCGCGACCCGCCTGCCCGGCAAGCCGCTGGCAGATATCGGGGGTCTGCCAATGATCGTGCGTGTTCTGCGTCAGGCGCAGGCGGCGGGGGCCGGTCCGGTCGTGGTTGCCGCGGGCGATCCGGAGATCGTCGCGGCGGTCGAGGCTGCCGGCGGGCGCGCTGTTTTGACCGATCCTGACCTGCCGTCCGGCTCGGACCGCATCCTGGCGGCGCTGGCTCACCTCGACCGCGACCGCGCCCGCGACGTGGTGATCAATCTGCAGGGCGATATGCCGTTCGTGGCCCCCGGCATTCTGGCCGCCTGCCTTCGCCTGCTGGCCGACCAGCCACTGTGTGACATCGCCACCGTGGTGGCACCCGAGGCATCTGCCGCTGACCGCGCCAACCCGGATGTGGTCAAGGCGGTGTTGGCCATGCAGCCGGACGGGCTCACCGGCCGCGCGCTCTATTTCACACGCTCGACTCTCTACGGCGACGCCCCCGTCTGGCGTCATATCGGCATCTATGGCTATCGCCGCGCCGCGCTGGAGCGGTTCAACGCTGCGCCGCCCTCGCCCCTCGAGCTCCGCGAAAAGCTGGAACAGCTGCGCGCCATGGAGCTTGGCCTATCCATCTGGGCCGCCATGTCGCAAGAGGCACCGATCTCTGTCGACAGCCCTGCTGATCTCGATCAAGCCCGTGCCCACGCCAGGAGCCTTCCATGACCAAGGGTCGAATCGCTTTTCAGGGGGAGCTGGGTGCGAACAGCCACGAGGCCTGCACGGCGGCCTTTCCCGACATGGAACCCGTCCCACACCCGACGTTCGAGGAGGCGTTCGAGGCGATCAAGCGGGACGATTGCCAGTTGGGCATGATCCCGGTGGAGAATTCCATCGCGGGCCGCGTGGCCGACGTGCACCACCTGTTGCCGTCGTCGGGCCTCAAAATCATCGGTGAGCGGTTCAAGCCCATCCACTTCCAGCTGATGGCCAACCCCGGCGTGAAGCTGGATGAGCTGAAGACGGTCCAGAGCATGGCCATCGCGATCCATCAGTGTCGCAAGACCGTGCGTCGCCTGGGTCTGAAAGCGGAGACCGTCGGCGATACCGCCGGGGCGGCGCGCATGCTGGCCGACCATCCCGATCCGCACCGCGCAGCCATAGCCCCGGCGCTGGCCGCACAGATCTACGGCCTCGACATCCTGGCCCGCGACATCGAGGACACCCACAACAACACCACGCGCTTTCTGATCATGACGGCGGACCCCGAGCCAGCACAGCCGCCAGTCGGGACTGCCTGCGTCACCAGCTTCGTGTTCCGGGTCCGCAACCTGCCGGCGGCGCTCTACAAGGCCATGGGCGGCTTTGCGACCAACGGCGTCAACATGACCAAGCTGGAAAGCTACATGGAAGACGGAGCCTTCACGGCCACCTTCTTCTACGCCGAGGTGGACGGCAGGCCCGAAGACCGCGCCCTGACACTTGCCTTGGAGGAACTGGCGTTCTTCACCGACCGCTTCGAAATCCTGGGGACCTATCCGGCGGATCCGTTCCGATCACGCTAGCCTTGTTCCTCCGCCCACGCCTTGATCAGCTGATGGGCGATAGCCAGCGGTCCCGGGGCAAAGGTCGCCTCGATCTTGCCGGCGATCAGCAGCTTCGCCTCTGCCCGGGTGAACCACCGCACCTCGGAGAGTTCCGTCTGGTCGGGCGTGCCCTCGTCGTCCTCCACCTCGGCGATCAGGCCGATCATCAGGGATGAGGGATAGGGCCACGGCTGCGTTGAGTGATAGCGGACCTGGCGGGTGCGCAGGCCTGCCTCTTCGTTGAGCTCGCGGGCGCAGGCTTCCTCGATGGATTCGCCGGGCTCCAGAAAGCCTGCCAGCGCCGAGAACATCCCCGCCGGCCAGATTTCCTGCCGCCCCAGCATGCAGCGATCACCGTGGTAGGCCAGCATGATCACCACCGGATCAGTGCGCGGGAAGTGCTCGACCAGGCACGACGGGCACTTGCGCTTCCAGCCGCCGTCGACCGCTTCGCTGGGTTGGCCGCAGGACGCGCAATAGCCATGGCGGCGGCGCCACTCGAACATCTGCTTTGCCGTGCCACAGATCGCCGCCTCGGTGGCTGGAAGCTGCATGGCCACCTGTCGCAGGTCCTTGAACTCGCCCAACCCCTGCAAGGGCCCCTGTGCAGGATCGGCGGTCCCTTCCATGTCGAGGGCGAAGATTGCGGTCTCATTCCATAGGCCCATGAACAGCAGGCGCTCAGGGCCCCCGGACAGGTCGTCCGCCAGTTTGGCCGGCAGGTAGGCGATCTGGAAACTGCCGTCCTTGGTCTTTTCGACCAGAGGCTTGCCGTTCCAGAGCGCCAGGCCAAGACTTTCGCTCGAGCCCAGCTGTTTCGCGATCCACTCGGCATCGCCGCGCCATTCGCTGGCGCGGTTGAGCGGGTTGCCGGCGAAGGTGTTCTTGAAAAAGGTAAGAGCCATGGCGCGTTGTTAGCGTGCGCAAAGCTCCTCGTCATCCCATCCCGACGCGCGGCGGCAGGCAGCGCACAGCTACTTCCGGAGTCCCCCCATCATCTTGGTGTACTCCTCCAGCGACAGCGCCCCGTCCTTGGTGGTGTCGAGGAAATTGTTGAAGACATAGGCGTTGTATCCAAGGAACTCGCGCTGGTTCAGTGATCGCTGACGACCCTCACGATTGAAAGCGTTGAAGCTCTGTTCGGCATTGTCCCTGGCGCGGCCCTGAACGGTTTCCTTGAATTCCTTGTAGGTCAGTTCACCGTTCTGATCGAGGTCGGCCTCCGCCATCTTGGTGACCTGGAAGTTCAGCCAGTCATTCAAGCTGACCTTGCCGTCCTTGTCGGCGTCCAGGAACCTCAGCGCCACTTCCGGCGCTACGCCCATTTGGGCGAAGGCCACGGATCCTGCCGACAGGGCCGCACTCAAGGCCACAGCCGCCATCACGGTTGAACGGTTCATCCTCAATTCCCCCCTTTTGTTATAGCGCTCCGATCTTGGGTCAGAACACTGCTCGGGCGCAAGACCTGACGGCAGTGTCCAGCGTCGTTCACGCGATTGCCGCGTGCCCCGGCGTGAAACTTCTGCTTAACTGGCTCCGAAGCGCTTTTCACCGGACCAGCAGTGTCCCGGACCAGCGCTCAGGGGAGACCAGCACGTGACGGACAAGATCACCGACAAGTCGCCCTATGCCCTGCTGCTGCTGCTAACGATCATCAACGCTCTGAATTTCGTCGACCGGAACCTGCTGGCGAGCTTTGCCAATTTTCTGAAACCTGAACTTGGCCTCAGCGACACCCAGTTCGGCCTGCTGACCGGGCTGGTGTTCCTGGTGTTCTACGCGGTGGCGGGTCTGTTCATGGGCATGCTGGCCGACCTGACCAACCGGCCCCGCCTAATCGCCGGTGCCATCGCGATCTGGAGCCTGCTGACGGCGGTGTCGGGTGCCGCACGCGGGTTCATTTCGCTGGCGATACCGCGCGCGCTGATCGGGGTGGGCGAGTCGGCGCTGACGCCGACCGCCATGTCGCTGCTGGCCGACCGGTTCCCCAGCGCGCGGATGGGTCTGGCCGCCGGGTTCTACTACATGGGCGTGCCGATTGGAGCGGGCGCCAGCCTGTTGGTAGCCGGATATCTGGGTCCGGCAATCGGCTGGCGAAACTGCTTCTACATCCTGGGGGCTATCGGGATGGTCATGGCCGCCACCATGCTGTTCGTCCGCGAGCCTCGCCCCAAGCGGGCGGCGCATCTGCCCAAGGGGCCGGGCTTCGGCGTCCAGCTGAAGGCTCTTCGTACGACGCTGAAGCAGTCGCCTGCGCTGGTGGCGACCATGTGTGGCGGTGTCGCGCTGCATTTCGCGGTCGGGGCGGCCCAGTTCGACCAGCTCTGGTTCGTCAGTGAGCGGGGCTATGAGCGCGCGCACATCGCCCAGGTGGCGGGTTTCGTAACCGTAGCCATGGGGATCGCCGGCAATCTGTTCGGCGGTTTCATCGGTGACTGGTGGCAACGCCATATGAAATCGGGTCGCCCGATGCTGTTGTTCTGGTTGATGCTGGTGCTGGTGCCGATGTCGCTGCTCTACCGGATCGTCCCGGCGGGAACGCCCTTGTTCTACATCGGCATGGGTTTCGGTGTGTTCCAGCTGGCCGCCTTCTATGGCCCGACGTTCTCGACGGTTCAGGAACTGTCGCCGCCGGGCGCGCGCGCCACCGTCACGGCATTCTATATCCTGTGCCTGAACGTCATCGGCCTGGGGATCGGGATCACGCTCGGCGGCGTCGCGGTGGATATGTTCCGCACAGCCGGCGTCGCCCAGCCCTACACGGCCTCGCTTCTGGTGTTTACGTCGACCTCGGCTCTGGCCATCCCAGCGTTCTTCCTGGCGGGACGGTGGTCCAAGCGCGACGTGGCACGCAATGCGGCGGCCTGACTCAGGTGCCGCCGTCTTTCGCGGCGGTCAGGTGTCTGGGTACCAACAGCATCACCGGCAGGATCAAGGCATAGACGACGGTCGTTGCCATCACGGCGGTGATGAACCCACCCTGCTTGTCGTAGAGGTAGGTCCCCCATAGATCGCTGAGGCGCACCGGAACCCAGTACATGGTGACCAGCAACATCATCATCGTGCCCTGCAGGCCCTTGGGGCACGAGCGGATCGCCAGGTCCACATAGGCCACCTGGGCAAGGCCGCCCAGCAGCCCGAGGGCGACTGCGGCCAGCAGAGCCTGATCGATGGTCTGGGCCAATAGAAACGGCAGAAACTGCGGGACCCCCAGCAATGCCCCGGCCCAGAGCAGCACCCGGAGTGGAAACCGTCGGCACAGCCAGCCGTAGGCGGCGACCGCCGGGATCAGTCCGGCGATGAACAGGGCGAACCACTGCCCAACCTGGGCGTCGGTCGCATGCAGCGTGCTGGACAGGTAGTAGGTCATCGCCGTGCCCATCGCCGGCGCGAACTGCCAAAGGCCATAGATGGCCAGGGCCGGATAGATCGGCCAATGTCGCGCCAGACGCGCGATATCGGCGACCGGATGGTTCTGCTCGCCCGGGGTGTCGCGATGCGCGTCCAGCAGTCGTCGTGGCCCAAGGACGCCAAATGCGGCCACCATCAGCATCAGGCCTCCACCAACCAGAAACACCGCGCGGGCCGCCATCGGCGCGCTGGCACCTTCGAGCGCCTGACTTAGCAAGCCGCCCAGGAGATAGGCGATCAGGGCCGGCAGCAGGTTGGCCAGGTTGACGATCGCGCCGGCAAGGCCGCTGAGCGCGTTCGACTGACCGATAGCGGAGGTCAGGCCGCGTGCGGCGCTGGCGGCCATCAGCACCCCGGACCCGACGAGCGTTACCCCGATCATGAGCACGCCATAGGTTGGGGGCGCGAACGCCAAACCCGTGAACAGGGCTGCGGAGACGAGGCCGAAGGAAATCAAGTGACCCCGGTCTCCAGCACCGAACGGACTCCAGCGATCCCGAAGGAAACCGAAGACGAAAGAGAAGTAGAGCGGCACCGAAGCCAAGAGCCCGAAATAGGCGACTTCCTGGGCAGAGAGATGCAGCCTGTTCTTTAGGAAGAAGGTGATAGGCAGTCCAATCAGACCGTTGGCCGGCAAGGCGAACTCCAGCAGCATCATGATGAAGCCGGCTCCTGCCAGGAGCGTGGGCAGGCTTGTCGCGGGTGCAGCCGTGGCCTCGCCCGCCGGCGATGATCGATTCATATCAAGCTCCCCCAAGCTATCGGCCCACGACCGATCAGCCCTAGCGTAGGAGGTCTGATGTCATTGTACAGGATAGGAGAAATCTCCTCCTACTTGCCCCAGCCCCCCCGATCCGCCATATGCCGCCATGGAGATCGGCGGCGGGCGGACGCCTCGCCAACCTGGTCAGGGCCGGAAGGCAGCAGCCACAACGAGTTTCGCTCCGGGTCGTCGTTCGGTCTCCACCCACCTTCCACAGTTGATTTCGGCCCACAGTTGATTTCGGCTTTGCGCTTTGCCGGGACGTTGCCGTCCCGCTAGATGGCAGTCATGGGCGACGAACACTTTCCCCGCGACGACATTGAGCCGCCCGAGCGTGACCCCAACACGGGCGACATGTTCGGAGATGCACCTGTCGCTGCCTCGCCCGCGCCCACCATGGACAGCGCCGCCTACACCGTCATCGCGCGGAAATACCGGCCCCAGACCTTCGACGACCTATATGGGCAGGAGGCGATGGTCCGCACCCTGCGCAACGCCTTCTCCTCGGGCCGGATCGCGC
Organism: Phenylobacterium deserti; assembly: GCA_945883235.1. Taxonomy (GTDB): domain Bacteria; phylum Pseudomonadota; class Alphaproteobacteria; order Caulobacterales; family Caulobacteraceae; genus Phenylobacterium; species Phenylobacterium deserti_A. The sequence continues at coordinate 146,119 of CAMCXF010000001.1, forward strand.
ATGCCTTCATGCTCACCGGCGTGCGCGGCGTCGGCAAGACCACCACGGCGCGGCTGCTGGCCCGGGCGTTCAACTACGAAACCGAAACGGTTCACATTCCGACCGTGGATTTCCGCGAGGAGGGCCGGAATTGCCGCGCGATCATCGAGGGCCGGCACATCGATGTGCTGGAACTCGATGCGGCAACCCAGACCGGCGTCGACAACATGCGTACCCTGCTGGAAAGCGTGCGCTATGGACCGATCGAGGGGCGCTACAAGGTCTACATCATCGACGAAGTGCACATGCTGTCAGGCTCGGCGTTCGCCTCGCTGCTGAAGACTCTGGAGGAGCCGCCGCCCCACGCCAAGTTCATCTTCGCCACCACCGAAATCCGCAAGGTCCCGGTGACCATCCTGTCGCGCACCCAGCGGTTCGACCTGCGGCGGGTGGAACCCGACGTTCTGGTCAAGAACCTCGAAATGATCTGTGAGGCCGAAGGCGCGCGGGTGGAGGCCGAGGGGCTGATGTTGATCGCGCGCGCTGCCGAGGGTTCAGTCCGCGACGGGCAGTCGATGCTGGATCAGGCCATAGTCCAGGCCGATCCGGGCGTCACCGTCACCGCCGCCTCGATCCGCGACATGCTGGGGCTGGCCGACCGCGCCCAGACGATATCGCTGTTTGAACAGGTCCTCCGCGGCGAAGCCGGGGCGGCCATCGAAACCTTCCGGGCGCTTTATGGCTATGGTGCCAACCCCGATCAGGTTGTGATGGACCTGCTGGACCACACCCACGGGGCCTCGGTCGCCAAGGCCATCGGGCCGCAAGCCCTGGTGTTGCCCAAAGAACAGGCCCAGCGGCTGGCGGCGGTAGGGGCTGCGGTGTCGGCGGGCACCCTGTCGCGGATCTGGCAGCTGACCCTGAAGGCTTACGACGAGGTGCGGCGTGCGCCCGATGCGGCGGCGGCGGTAGACATGGCGCTGATCCGGCTTGCCTATGCCGCCGACCTGCCCGGACCTGAGGAAGCCCTGAAACGGCTGCAGGACGGAGATGCCCTGGCCGGCGGCCCGACTGGTGGCCCATCGGGCGGCGGTTTGATGCCAAGTGGCGGTACCACAGCACGGGTTGCGACCACCGCTGTGGCGCGTCAGCAGATGCCCGCGTCTCAGGCCTCGCCCGAACCCACGGCAGTGCTGAACAGTTTCGAGGACCTGCTGGCGCTGATCGGCCAGCGCCGCGACGTGACGCTCAAGATGGACGTGGAACGGTTCATCCGCCCGATCAGCTTCCGTCAGGGGGCCATAGAGTACGAGCCCGGTCCCGGCGCGCCGGTCAACCTGGCCCAGCGGCTGGTGGCACGGCTGAAGGAATGGACCGGCGAGCGCTGGCTGATCGCCGCTCAGGGCGGCGGCGGTGCCGAGAGCGCCTGGGAAAAACAGCGGCGCGAACAGCGTGAGGTCAAAGCCGAGATCGAGCAGGACCCGTTTGTCCGGTCCGTTATGGCGGCGTTCCCGGGTGCCGAGATCGTCGGCATTCGCAACCTTGCTCAGCCCGACCCCGTTGGTGAAGTCGAACCGACACCGAAAGACGATGATGACGAGGAGTAACGCCTGATGGACATCAACGCCTTGATGAAACAGGCCCAGGCCATGCAACAGCGGATGGCCGACGCCCAGGAACGGATCGCGGCCATCGAGGTTGAGGGCACGTCTGGCGGCGGCATGGTGAAACTGGTGCTGCGCGGTTCGGGCGATCTGGCGCGCGTGGAGCTGGATCCCAGCCTGATGGCGCCGGGCGAGGGCGATGTGGTGGCCGACCTGCTGATCGCCGCCCACGCCGACGCCAAGCGCAAACTGGACGCCGCCCAGGGCGAGCTGATGCGCGAGGCGGCGGGTCCACTGGCGGGCTTGAACATCCCCGGCATGCCGAAGTTCTGAGATGGCGGCATCCGCTGGCCCCGAGATCGAACGGCTGATCAGTCTGCTGGCCAAACTGCCGGGCCTGGGTCCACGTTCGGCCAGGCGTGCAGCGCTGGCCCTGTTGAAACGCCGCGAGCAACTCCTCAATCCCTTGACCGACGCCCTCAGCGAGGCCGCCCGGCGCGTGCAGACGTGCCAGGCGTGCGGCTCACTCGACACCCAGGACCCTTGCGCGATCTGTGCAGATGGCCATCGTGACAGTGCCCTGATCTGCGTGGTCGAGGAAGTCGGCGCACTCTGGGCTATGGAGCGGGCCAGCGCCTTCCGCGGCCGATATCACGTGCTGGGCGGCCTGTTGTCCGCGCTGGACGGCGTGGGCCCTGACACGTTGCGGGTCAGCTCGCTGGTCGACCGCGCCTCCGCCGGTGCCATCACCGAAGTGATCCTGGCCCTGCCGGCCACCGTCGACGGCCAGACCACCGCCCACTACCTGGCTGAACGGCTTGCGGGCGCGGGCGTCTCGGTGACCATGCTGGCGCGCGGCGTGCCGGTGGGCGGCGAGCTCGACTGGCTCGACGATGGCACCATCGCCCAGGCCATGCGGGCCAGGCGACCGGCATAGGCTGGCCGCGACTCACCAAACCCGTTAGGAACACAGCATGAACGGCATGTTGATCCTTGCTATCGTCCTCGCGCTGGTCGCCGGGGTGGCCATCGCGTGGGCGCTGAAAGAGCGTCTGCGGGCCGCCACCGCCGAGGCGCGCATCGGCATGCTGCAGGAGCAGGGCGATCTGGTTCGTACCCAACTGACCCAGTCGGCGGCCAACGTGGCCGAAGAAATCCTGCGCAAAAACGACGAAGTGGTCAGGGGACGCGAGCAACTGGCGCAGGCCCGCCTGGAGGCCCAGCTCAAGCCTGTCGCCGACACCCTGCTGAAGTTTCAGGAGCAGGTGACCGCTGTCGAGAAACAGCGCGCTGAAGAAACCGGCGGGCTCAAGGAACAGATCGCCCAGATGCTGCAGGCGGCCACCGCCACCCAGGACGAGGCTCGCAAGCTGTCCAGCGCGCTACGCCGCGGCGCGGGCGTGCAGGGCCGCTGGGGCGAGCAGACCCTGCGCAATGTGCTGGAGGCCGCAGGTCTCTCCAACCGCTACGACTTTGACGAACAAACCTCCACCGACACCGAAGAGGGTCGCCGCCGCCCGGACGTGACCGTACGCCTGCCAGGCGGTGCGCTGTTCGTCATCGACGCCAAGTGCTCGCTGAACGCCTTCCTGGAAATCCAGGAGGCTGTCGACGACTTCGGGCGTGACGCCGCCGGGATACGCCACGTCCAGAGCGTGCGCAGCCACATCTCGGGGCTGTCAGCAAAGGCCTATTGGGACCAGTTCGACGCCTCGCCGGACTTCGTGGCCATGTTCGTGCCGTTGGATTCGGCCCTGGCCGCCGCCCTCGACCGCGAACCCAACCTGATGAACGAGGCCATGGACAAGAGGGTTGTGATCGTCACGCCGTCCACCCTGTTCGCGCTCTGCAAGGCGGTGGTGTACGGCTGGCGCGTCGAGGAGCAGGCCGCCAACGCCCAGAAGATCGCCGAGCTGGGCCGCGAGCTCTACAAGCGCATCGCTGTGATGGGCGGTCACGCCAATTCCGTCGGCAAGGCCCTGGAGGCCGCCGTGAGCCGCTACAACCAGTTCGTGGGCTCGCTCGAGACCCAGGTCCTGACCCAGGCCCGTCGCTTCGAAGACCTCAAGGTCGAGCACCAGGGCAAGGCCGTGGAGACGCTCGAACCCCTGGAAAGCGCCATCCGCCCGCTGGCGAAGCTGTCGTCTGCCGAGACGCCGCCGGTGCGCCTGGTGGCGGGGGATGAGGGTTAGCGGCACTACACCCAACCTTGACGCCCGGGCACAGCGACCTTACCTCCGCGCCATGGCCCTTCGTGAGATCCTCGTCGTTCCCCATCCTGTGCTGAAACAGGTGTCCAAGCCCGTCGCCGTGGTCGACGATGCGTTGCGCGTTCTGATGGATGACATGCTGGAGACCATGTACGAGGCCCCGGGCATCGGCCTGGCCGCCATTCAGATCGGCGTGGCCCAGCGCGTGATCGTCATGGATCTGGCGCGCGAGGACGAGCCAAAGACGCCCCGCTATTTCGTCAACCCGGAGATCGTCTGGGCGTCTGACGAGACCCTGCCCTACGAGGAAGGCTGCCTCTCGGTGCCGGAGTACTACGACGAGGTCGAACGTCCGGCCCGCGTTAAACTGACCTATCTCAACTACCAGGGAGAACCCGTCGAGGAAGATGCAGAGGGCATGTTCGCCGTCTGCATCCAGCACGAGATGGACCACCTGGACGGCGTTCTGTTCATCGACCACCTGTCACGCCTGAAGCGCGAGCAGGCCATCAAGAAGGTCAAGAAGCTGGTCCGGGCCTGAACCTCGACGCAGACCCTGCCCGCGCGCTAAACTATCGCCATGCGTCTCGCCTTCCTCGGCACCCCTGATTTCGCCGTCTCCGCCCTGGCCGCCATTGTCGCGGCGGGCCATGAGGTGGCGTGCGTCTATTCCCAGCCGCCGGCGCCGCGCGGGCGCGGGCATGAGCTGAAACCCTCGCCGGTCCACGCCTTCGCCGACAGCCACGACATAGCCGTGCGCACGCCAGTCTCCATGCGCGACCCGGCCGAGATCGCCGCCTTCGCCGCCCTGAACCTGGACGCCGCCGTCGTCGTCGCATTTGGCCAGATCCTGCCCGCCGCCATTCTGGACGCGCCCCGCCTGGGATCGTTCAACGTCCATGGCTCACTGCTGCCGCGCTGGCGGGGCGCCGCGCCGATCCAGCGGGCGATCATGGCCGGCGACAAGGTCACAGGCGTTCAGGTCATGCGCATGACCGAGGGGCTGGACGAGGGCCCGGTGCTGGCCACCGCCACCCTCCGGATCGACGCGCTGGAAACCGCCGCCACCCTGCACGACCGGATGGCCGCTGCCGGGGCCGACCTGATCGTCAGAACCCTGGCCGATATCGAGGCCGGACGTGCGGTCGAAACGCCGCAGCCAGACAGCGGCGTCACCTATGCGAAGAAACTCCGCCCGCAGCACGCGCGTCTGGACTGGACGAAACCCGGCCCCGGTCTGGACGCCAAGATCCGCGGCATGTCGCCCTCTCCCGGCGCCTGGTTCGAGATTCCCACCGACAAGGGGCCAATGCGGGTCAAGGCGCTGCTGTCAACCTTCGAAGACCAGACCGGCACCCCTGCTGTCACCCTGGACGACCGCCTGCTGGTAGCCACCGGCGAAGGCGCGGTACGCCTTTTGAGAGTCCAGCGCGAAGGTCGCGGACCGCAGGACGCCGAGGTTTTCCTGCGCGGCACTCCGGTGCCTTCCGGCACGCGGTTAAGCTGATGCCGCGCTACCGCCTGACCATCGAATATGACGGCGGCCGCTATCATGGCTATCAGGCCCAGCCCGGTCTGGCCTCCGTGCAGGGTGCTCTTGAGACCGCCGTGCTGGGCTTCTGCGGTGAGGACGTACGGGTGAGTTCCGCAGGTCGCACCGACGCCGGCGTCCACGCCACTGGCCAGGTCGTGCACATCGACCTGACAAAAGACTGGCCGCCCGAGACCGTGCGCAATGCCCTGAATGCCCACCTGGTCCCGCAACCGATCGGCGTGCTGGACGCCTCGATTGCGCCCGAAGGCTGGCACGCCCGCTTCTCAGCCACCGAGCGCCGCTATCGCTACCGCATTCTCAACCGGATGAGCCCTCCGGCCCTGGATCAGGGCCGCGTCTGGCACGTGAAGAAGCCACTTGACGCCGACGCCATGCACGCCGCGGCCCAGGTGCTCATCGGCCACCACGACTTCACCACCTTCCGCGATCTGGCCTGTCAGGCGAAATCGCCGATGAAGACCCTCGACGTCGCCACCGTGCGCCGCGAGGCCGACGAGGTGATCCTGGAGTTTGCCTCGCGCTCATTCCTGCACCGCCAGGTCCGCTCGATGGCGGGCACCCTGGCCGAGGTGGGCGTCGGGCGCTGGACCTCGGCCGATGTCGCCGCGGCGCTGGCCGCGCGCGATCGCCGCGCCTGCGGACCCGTCGCCCCCTCGGACGGGCTCTATCTCACCGGGGTCAGCTATCCACCGGACCCCGACAACACCCGAACCTCAAGCGCAGAAGGAACACCGCCATGACTCAAAGCCCCTGGACCCATCAGCGCGACGCCAGCGTCGCCGACGACATCGATTTCGAGATCAAGGGCCAGGAACTTCAATTCCTGGAGATCGAACTGGACGCCGGCGAGAGCGCCGTGGCCGAGGCCGGCGCGCTGGTCTGGAAGGACGCCAGCATCGGCATGACCACTGTGTTCGGCGACGGCTCGGGCGATGGCGGCGGCGGCTTCATGGGCAAGCTGCTGGGCGCCGGCAAGCGCTTGGTCACCGGCGAGAGCCTGTTCACCACCGTCTTCACCCACAATGGCACCGGCAAGGCCCGCGTCGCCTTCGCCTCGCCGACACCCGGCGCCATCCTGCCGATCAACCTGGGCGAACTGGGCGGTTGCCTGATCTGCCAGAAGGACAGCTTCCTGGCAGCAGCGCGCGGCGTCTCCATCGGCATCCAGTTCCAGCGCAAGATGATGACCGGCCTGTTCGGCGGCGAGGGCTTCATCATGCAGAAGCTGGAGGGCGACGGCTGGGTGTTCGTCCAGATGGGCGGCACGGTGATCGAACGCACCTTGGCCGCTGGCGAGGAACTGCACGTGGATACCGGCTGCCTGGCCGCCTACACCCCCGGCGTCGACTTCGACCTGGTGATGGCCGGCGGTGTCAAAAGCGTGGTGTTCGGCGGCGAGGGCCTGTTCTTCGCCCGCCTGCGGGGTCCGGGAAAGGTCTGGATCCAGTCACTGCCGTTCTCCCGGCTGGCCGGACGCATGCTGGCGGCGGCCGGTGGTCAGGGCGGGAACCGCGGAGAAGGCTCCGTCCTAGGCGGCATCGGTGACCTGATTGGCGGCAACCGCTAAATCAGGTCGCGAAATACCGTTCGAGGATCCGCGCATAGACCTGCTGCAGCGTGCGGATTTCCTCGACCGGCGCGCGTTCGTCGACCTGGTGCATGGTCCGCCCGACCAGTCCCACCTCGATCACGGGACACAGCGCCCGGATGAACCGCGCGTCCGACGTGCCGCCAGACGTCGACAGCTCTGGCATAGCCCCGGTGACGTCGGCCACCGCCGCGGCCACCAGATCGGTGAATGCCCCACGTTCCGTCAGAAACGCCTCGCCGCTGATCTGCGGCGTGATGGTGATCTTGCCCGCAAAGCCCACCGACGCGCGCCACACCTCCAGCTCGAACCAGTCGGCCAGCTGCTGGCCGGTGTGGTTGGGGTTGAAGCGGATGTTGAACCGCGCCCGCGCCACGCCGGGGATCACATTGGTCGCCGTGTTGGGGGCCTCGATCATGGTGACCTCCAGGTTCGACGGCTGGAACTCGGCATAACCTTCGTCCAGCTTGCGGTCCTGAAGTGCCGACAACAGCTTCACCAGCACCGGCACGGGATTGGCCGCCCTGTGCGGATAGGCCACGTGGCCCTGGATCCCCTCCACCACGATCTCGCCATTGATCGAGCCGCGCCGACCCACCTTGACCATGTCGCCAAACGTCTCGGCTGACGTAGGCTCGCCCACCACGCAGTGATCGATCACCTCGCCCTCGGCGGCCAGCGCCTCGACCACCAGCTTGGTGCCGTGGGTGGCAATGCCCTCCTCGTCGCCGGTGATCAGGAACGAGATCGAGCCCGTCACGGTCCCGTCCGCGATGGCGTCGGCGCTGGCGGCGGCAAAGGCGGCGATGGCGCTCTTCATGTCCACCGCGCCACGCCCGATCAGCACCCCGTCCACCACCTCGGCCCCGAACGCGTCCTTCGTCCAGGCCCCCGCGTCGCCCACCGGCACCACGTCGGTATGGCCGGCGAAACACAGGTTGGGCCGGGCCGCGCCATAGCGGGCGTAGAGGTTCTCGATCTCGCCAAACTTCATGCGCCGACAGACGAACCCCAGGCCCGTCAGCGTCTGCTGCACAATATCCATGGCCCCGGCATCGGCGGGCGTCACCGAGGGACGGCGGATCAGGTCACGGGTCAGTTCGACAGCGTCAATTGCGGTGTGCATGCGCTTGGCTTTATCGATGAATCCGGCGAGAGGCGAGAGGTCGCCGCTCGCACACCTCCTCAGTACGCCAGCGCCACCCCGTCCTTGCGCATCTCGGTCGCCGCCTCATAGCGCCCTGGCCAGGCGCGGATGGCCTGATACCCGCCATAGCCGCCAGGGGCCGCTTTCAGCACCCAGCCGATCTTCGCCAGTTCGGCCCGGGTCGCGTCGGGCACGCCGGTTTCCAGGTTGAGATCACCCACCGCCCCCAGCTCCTCGCCGGTGGGTTCCATCCCGCCGTTGTGGTGCCAGCGCGGGCTGTCGCCGGCCTCCTGGAGCCCAAGGCCGAAATCCACGAGGTTTGAAATAATCTGTGCCTGGCCCTGCGGCTGCATGTCGCCGCCCATGACGCCGAAGCTCAGCATTGGCCGCCCGCCCTCGGTGGCGAACCCGGGAATGATGGTCTGGAACGGCCGCTTGCCCGGCGCATAGACGTTGGGATGACCATCGGTCAGGGCAAACATCTCGCCCCGGTTCTGGAACATGAAGCCCAGCCCGTCCGGCATCAGGCCAGACCCCATGCCGCGATAGTTGGACTGGATCAGCGACACCATCATACCGTCAGCGTCCGACGTGGTCAGATAGGTGGTGTCGCCGTGCCCCGGTGCCTTGCCGGGATAGACGGTGCCTGCAATGCGGTCGGGCCGGATCAGGGCGGCGCGTTCGCGGGCGTAGTCTTTGGACAGCAGCCAGTCGATCGGCGCGTTATACATGGCCGGATCAGCATAGAACCGTGCCCGGTCCTCGAACGCCAGACGCTTGGCCTCGACACCGTGGTGGATCGCCGCCGCCGACTGGAATCCCATGGCCTTGATGTCGAACTCGGCCATCATGTTCAGGATCTGAAGCGTAACGAACCCTTGGCTGTTCGGCGGCAATCCCCACACATCGACACCGCGATAGTTGACCGACCGGGGTTCCACCCAATCGGTCCTGTGGGCGGCCAGATCGGCCCGGGTCATCCAGCCACCGATGCGCTTGAAGTACCGCTCGATCCTCTGCGCGATCTCACCCTCGTAGTACGCCCGCCCGCCGCCCTCGGCGATCAGGCGATAGGTGCGGCCCAGATCAGGGTTACGGAATATCTCGCCCTCGCGCGGCGTCTTGCCGTTCGGTGCCCACAGCGCCTTGAAGTTCTCGACCTCCTCGATCCCGGCGGTCGGTCGCGTGAAGTTGCGGTGCGAGATGCCGACATAGAAGGCCGTCTGCTGGATGACCGGCGCGCCCTCCTCGCAGTGGCGGATAGCCGGCTGGAACAGGTCCTTCCATGGCAATTTTCCATAGCGCTGGTGCAGGCTCCACCAGGCGTCGACCGCCCCGGGCACGCTGACCGTCGTGGCACCATGCGACGCGATCCGTCCGTCCTTTGCCCGGGCGCGCTGGGTCTCCAGCGACAGCGCCGTTGGGCTGCGCCCCGAGCCGTTCAGCCCGATGACCTTCTTCGTCTTCGGATCCCACAGCAGAGCGAACGCGTCGCCACCGATCCCGCAGGCGATGGGCTCGCCGAATCCCAGCACGGCGTTGGCGGCAATCGCCGCATCCACCGCCGAGCCGCCCGCCTTCAGAATCTCGATGGCTGCCAGCGTGGCCAGCGGGTGGGCGGTCGCCGCAGCACCGTGCACCCCCCACGCCGCCGAACGGCCGGCAAAGGTCGCGCCGTCCACCCGGTCCCCCGGTCTGACGTCAGGTCGATTGCGGTTGGGGTTCTCGGATCGCGATGAGGCAAACGCGCGCCCGGCCACAGCGGCGGCGGGAACGGCGGCGAGAAAGGTGCGGCGGCGCATGGCAGCGGGTTCCGGAGTGAAGCCGGAAGGTTAGCAGACCCGCCGAAAGCTACCAATCCAGTCGCGAGCGCCGCGCGCTCCAAGCCAAAAAAATGCGCGCCGACGGATCCGGGGAGGACCCAGCCGGCGCGCTGCAGCGCGTGGGGGGCACACGCTACAATTCGGTCAGTTACATCGCAGGCGGCAGCAGCACCTTGTCGATCACGTGGATCACGCCATTGGATGCGGCCACGTCGGCGGCGATCACCTTGGCACCGCCCACGGTCACGCCGTTGCGGCCGTCGATGGCCAGGCTCGCGCCCTGAACGGTGGTAACGGACAGTTGCTTGCCGGCCAGGGCCGTCGACATCGTCTTGCCGGCCACCACGTGGTAGGTCAGCACCGAGGCCAGCTGCTTTTTGTTCTCAGGCTTCAGAAGCGTTTCGACCGTGCCGGCCGGCAGCGCCGCAAACGCGGCGTCCGTGGGCGCAAACACCGTGAACGGACCAGCCGACTGCAGGGTCGGCACGAGGCCAGCGGCAGTCGCGGCAGCCAGCAAGGTCTTGAACTGGCCAGCGCCCGAGGCAACGGCGACGATGTCACCCTTGGCGTCGGCGGCGTAGGCCGGTGTGAACGCGACGGTGGCGAGCGCCAGGGCGGCGGCGGCGGCAGTAAGGCTCTTGAGCATGGATCTGGTTCCTTGAAGACGGTGGAGGATTGCGGTTGGCGTGGGTATTTTATTGTATTCCGCATGAGATATGAATGTTCACCTTGATCGCAAGACCATGGCTGAATTTTTTTCTTAAAAAGCCGGATAAATACAAAGATCGATCCCGGATCCGCTCATTGTCGTCCCGACATTGATATCTCAGCCGGGATACAATATTTCACATTCAAGGCAGTCTGGCTCCTCGCGTGCCACGGTCGCTGCCATCTGCCGGGCGCGGTACACCGAACTGCGCTAGGGTCACGCTTGCGTAACGACAGCCAACTTCAGGGATCGCACTTGCCGGTATCTCCGTCACCCGCCCGTTCCAGCCCACGGTCCCGGCTGGTACGCGTGCGCGCCCGGAGCGCCGAATACGACATCAAGCGCCGCCAGCTGCTGGGCCGGATCGCCATCCGCTTCAAACAGCCGGACCGGCCCTCATTGCGCGAACTGGCTGTTGCAGCCGAGGTCTCGGTGCCCACCCTGCGCCACTATTTCGGAGATCGCGAAGGCGTGGTGGCGGCCGTGCTCGCCGACGCCCATGCCCGCGGTGCGCCGTTTCTGGCCCTGGCCGCCCGGCCCGACGGGCCCCTGCCCCATTCGCTTCGTATCGGCTTGACCCAGATCGTCCAGGGTCACCTGTTCGCGGTCGGCGGCTTCCACGCCATTGGTCTGACGGAGGGTTTGCTGCACAGAACAATAGGGCCGCACTATCTGCAGACTATCCTGGAGCCGGCGCTACAGGCCTTCGAGCTCAGGCTTCAGGCCCACATCGACCTGGGCGACCTGAAACCCGTCAACGTGCGCCATGCCGCGCTGGGGCTGGTAGCCCCGGTCGTGCTGTTCATGCTGCACCAAGGCGAACTCGGCGGCCATCGCGTGCGCCCCGGCGGCCCTGCTGAACTGGTCGACTACCTCGTCGACGCCTTCGTGGCCGCGTTCGGGGTGACAGCGTAGCGGCCGGGATCACGGGTACTCGCTCAGGCCGCCGCACTTAGATTGAAGTCGGCGTGGATCACGCCATAGGGCACCACCAGCTTTCGGTCGTCGGTGCGCTCGATCAGGCCCCAGTCCAGCAGGATCGCCACATCCTCATGAACGCGCTTCACATCGCGACCCAGTTCGCGCGCCAGCCCGCGAAGGCTAACCGCACCCACGCCCTGCAGACGCTCGATCAGCGTCCAGCGTCGGGGCGACAACACCGAAAACAGCTGGGCGGGCGACGAGAAGGTGAACAGGTCCGACCCTGATTTGCCTGTCCGCCAGGCCTCTACAAAGGCGCTGCCGGCATCGTTCAGGATCGCCTCGTCATCCTTGCGGATCTGGATCGTCGCGGTTCTCAAATCGGCCTCCTTGCCTGAACGTCGGACATGAAATCGCGGACCAGGTTCTCGACAGTAGTGAACGCATAAGACGCTTCGACGCCGTCGTTGTGCCGGTGGTCGCCCTTCGGGCGCTCGTTGTCGTAACCCACGATCCTTTTGCCAGACCGGCCGTAGTAGAGCCGGTATTTGTAGCTATGGCGGCTTCCTTCGACGGGTGCCGACAACTGCCAGATCACCATTTCCAGAATGGCCCCATCTGACAGGACGGACTTCTGGCGATAGAGCAGCTGAGCCGACACGTTGGCGCTTATGCCAACAATTTATCATGTTGTCAATTCGGCCAACATAGCTGCAAACGCAGGACCACCGGGGCCTCAAAGCCAAATCACGCCCCGGCCCCGTTGTTCGCGAAGCTAGGAAAGAGAGCGAGAGGAGGCGGGCGGCCAGGGCGGGGACGGGGGCGGCGGAGAAAGCCTTGTGCATTCTGATCGCCGCCTTGGTAGACTTTGCGTCCAGGCTGCAAATCCGGGAGGCGGGAATGTTCAAAGGTGCGCGGGCGCGGGAGCGCGTGTTTGTCGGCCTGATGTGGCTTGTCTCGGTGGTGCTGGCCGGGTTCCTGATCGGCCTGGGGTCGCTGGTAATCGGCGACTTGCCGCGCGTCGAGGCACCGGTCGCGATCGAACAGTTCGTGGACCCTGCCCGGACCGCGGCGATCAAGAGGGATCAGACGGCGCTCGCGGCCGCATCCGCCGTCGCCGAAGACCGGTTGGCCCGGGCCGAAGAGGCGTTCGGCCAATCGCAGTCCGCCTATGGCGCCGCCCGGGAGACCTTTGAAAACTGGATCTCGACGCGGTCCGCCACCGGCGACCGATCGCAGGACCCGGAGGTGCTGGCGCGCACCCGGGCCTTGGACGATTTGAAGAAAGCGGAACAGGGCGCACGGACGGCGCGCGATGCGATCCAGTCCGAGCGGGACACACTCGCCGATCGGATCGAGGCGAACCGGATCGCCGATGACGCACTGCGGACGGCGGCGCAGCCCGCCTTCGAGCGCGCGACATTCGTGCAGGAAATGAAGGTCTTCGGGCTACGGCTGGCGCTGACCCTGCCGTTGCTGGCGATCGCGGCATGGATGCTGTTACGCAAGCCGCGCGGTGACTACTGGCCGATGAAGCGGGGCTTTATCCTGTTCTCCGCCTTCGCGTTCTTCGTCGAGCTTGTGCCGTACCTTCCCGAGTACGGGGGCTATGTGCGTTATGGCGTTGGGATCATTCTGACCGTGATCGTCGGCCACTACGGGATCAAGGGCATGCGCGCCTATTTGAAAGCGCGCGAGGCCGACGAGACGCGGGCGGAGCCGGAACGGGTTCAATCCATCGAGTACGAGCAGGCGATCAAGAAGATGGCGAGCCGCGCCTGTCCCGGCTGTGACCGCCCGCTGCCCGGCGTCGAAGGCACCCAGATCGACTACTGCGTCCACTGCGGCATGCATCTCTTCAATCGCTGTGGATCGTGTGAGACGCGAAAGTTCGCTTTCTTCAGGTACTGCATGTCTTGCGGAACGCCCGCGATGCCGGACGCCACGCCCAAAATCCTGCAGAATGGATAGGACGACGCACCCACGACCTCTTCTTGGCAAGCGGTCACTCGCCCCGTTTCGTCTGCTCCTCTCCTACCAAAGGTGGTAAAGGAACAACGGGCAACCCCTACCGGAACGGCGGCTCATCAAAACTGCGCAGCTTGCGCGAATGCAGCCGCGACCCTTCCGACCGCAGCAGGTTGATCGCCTCCAGGCCGATCTGCAGGTGCTGGGCGATGGCGCGGTCGTAAAAGGCGTTGGCCTGGCCGGGCAGTTTGATCTCGCCGTGAAGTGGCTTGTCCGACACGCACAGCAGCGTCCCGTAGGGTACCCGGAACCGGTATCCCTGGGCCGCGATGGTGGCACTTTCCATATCGATGGCGACGGCCCGGCTCTGGTTGAACCGCAGGGCACTCGACGAGTATTTCAGTTCCCAGTTCCGGTCGTCTGTCGAGACCACCGTGCCGGTCCGCAACCGCCGCTTCAGCACATCGCCGGTTTCGCCGGTGATGCGTTCAGCCGCACCGTTCAGCGCCACCTGCACCTCGGCCAGCGGCGGGATCGGGATCTCCGGCGGCAGCACCTTGTCCAGCACGTGGTCGTCGCGCAGGTAGGCGTGGGCCAGCACATAGTCGCCGATCTTCTGCGAGCCCCTCAGGCCGCCACAGTGGCCGATCATCAGCCACGCCTGGGGCCTGAGCACCGCGAGGTGATCGCAGACCGTCTTGGCGTTGGAGGGGCCGACCCCGATGTTGACCAGGGTGATCCCCGCCCTGCCCGGGGCCATCAGGTGATAGGCCGGCATCTGGTGCTTGCGCCACGTCCCCGCCGCCACCGTCGCTTCCGGATCAGGCGTCTCGGCTGTGATCAGCACATGACCCGCCGCCGACAGCGCCGTATAGGGACCCCCGCTCTTGAGCTGCGCCGCGCCCCAACTCACGAACTCATCCACATAGCGGTGATAGTTGGTGAACAGGATGTACTGCTGGGTATGGTCGGCCGGCGTGCCGGTGTAGTGGGCCAGGCGGGCCAGCGAGAAATCAGTCCGCAGGCCGTCGAACAGGGCAAGGGGCCGCGCCGCGTCGCCCACGCCTACCCATGATCCATCAGCGATCTCGTCGCCGATGAAGGCCAACTCGGTCGTCGGAAAATGCCGCGCGATCTCGACCGAGCCCACATCGGCCCTGGCCAGGTCCGCCGGGTCCAGCACATAGGGAAACGGAATTTCCTGGGTTGACCGCGCGACCTCGATTTCGACGTCAAAGTCTTCCTGCAGCAGCGAAAGCTGCTCGATCAGATAATCGCGGTAGAGCTCCGGTCGCGTCACCGTCACTGCATAGCGGCCGGGCGCGCCGATGCGGGCGTAGGCGCGGCTGATGCGGGGAAAAGGTCGCCCCTCTGGCCAATTCAGGCGCAATTCGGGATAAACGAAGGCCCCGTCGCGGCGGGTGGCGACGTCCGGCGGCGGACCGCCGGCCAGAAACACCTTGAGGGCGGTGCGGAGAGACTCGACGCTTTGGCGGTATTCAGTCTCTAGCCGATCGACGATGTCGGCTGCTTTCATCTTGTTCATCGAAGGCAATATAGCGCGTCGATATGACGGTTGCGAATCCGTCGTGCTGGACGAGGCCCGCGTTCTTCGCGACAACAGGGCCTACGCGCGTCCTCAGGGGTCCAGATGAACCGCCTTTTCACCTATTTTGTCGTCGGCTCCATGATCCTGGGGGTGCTTGTCGGCTGGGTCATCAACGTCAGCGTTCCCGCTGACAGCGCCAAAGAAATCGCCAGCAATCTGACGATCATCACCGACGTGTTCCTGCGCCTGATCAAGATGATCATCGCGCCCCTGGTGTTCGCAACCCTGGTGGCCGGTATCGCCCACATGGAAGACGCCGGCGCGGTCGGTCGCATCGGCGTCAAGACCATGGGCTGGTTCATCGGCGCATCGATCATCTCGCTGACCATCGGCCTGATCATGGTGCATATCCTGCAGCCCGGATCAGGCCTGAACCTCACCCTGCCCGACGCCGCGACCACCGGTGCCGCCGTCGACACCGCCAAGTTCACCCTGCGCGACTTCATCACCCACTTGGTGCCCAAGTCGATCGTCGAGGCCATGGCCAACAACGAGATCCTGCAGATCGTGGTGTTCTCGGTGTTTGTCGGCACTGCGGTAGCCGCTATCGACGACAAGGCCCCCGCTGTTCTGGCCCTGGTCGAACAGGTCGCCGCCATTATGCTCAAGGTCACCGGCTATGTGATGAAGACCGCGCCACTGGCGATCTTCGCCGCGCTTGCCGCCACCATCGCCACCCAGGGCATCGAGGTGCTGTGGACCTATGTGAAGTTCATCAGCGGGTTCTATCTGTCGCTGGGCATCCTATGGGCGCTGCTGATCACCGCATCCGTGGTGATCGTCGGACCGCGTGCCCTGAAGCTGATTGCCGCCGTCCGCCAGCCGACCCTGCTGGCCTTCTCGACCGCGTCCTCCGAAGCCGCCTATCCGCGCACCCTGGACGCGCTCCAGCAGTGGGGCGTGTCCCGCAAGGTCGCCAGCTTTGTCCTGCCGCTGGGCTACTCGTTCAATCTGGACGGGTCGATGATGTACTGCACGTTCGCCACCCTGTTCATCGCCCAGGTCTACGGGATCGAGATGTCGATCGCCCAGCAGGTGACCATGCTAGGCCTGTTGATGATCACCTCCAAAGGCATGGCCGGTGTACCCCGCGCCTCGCTGGTGGTGATCGCCGCCACCCTGGCCTATTTCGACCTGCCCGAGGCGGGACTGCTGCTGATCCTCACCGTCGACCACATCCTCGACATGGGCCGCTCCGCCACCAACGTCATCGGCAACACCGTCGCCGCCGCCGTCGTCGCCAAGTGGGAAGGCCAGATCGAGGAACCTGCGGGAGACGTTGCGAAAGCCTAAGGAGGGGCACCCTCCTCTACCCCAAGGCGAAGCCCGATCTACGATATTCACACACCGTCGGTGAACGCCCGGCTTCCTTCGCCCCTTGTGGGAGAAGGTGGGCCGCGAGAGCGGCTCGGATGAGGGGTCGCGCCGCCCTATGGCTGGAGTGGCGGCGTTCCGACGACTTCGAGAATTCGCCCGATGACCTGCCAGTCCTTGAGCTGGATTTCAGTGTTCCGGAAGCGCAGGACACGAAATCCTTTCGCCGCCAACCAGGCGTCTCGCAAAGCATCACGTTCGGGATCGTGAAACGGACCGTCCGCCTCGATCACCAGCCGATGTCGCATGCAGACAAAGTCCAGAACGTAGGGCCCAAGCGGGACCTGCCGCCGGAACTTCAGACCTTCCAACCTTCGGTCTCGGAGCAACTTCCACAGCAGGCGTTCGGTCTCAGGCGCAGTGCGGCGCAGAGCGCGAGCCTGAGGAACTGTGGTGGGGCGAGCCATGGCTCAGGGTGACTTATCCTGAGCCGGTTTTCGACCCCTCATCCGACCGCCCTCGTCGGCCACCTTCTCCCACAAGGGGCGAAGGGTCATCGCAGCCTCCAGCGATAATGTCCGAATCCGGTAACGCTCGCGGGGGGCGAGGAGCGCTATTGCAGCGCCCGCCTCCACACCACCCCCACCCCCCAAACACCTCCAACCTCCTAACGAAGATAAACCCTGTCGCTTAACCCGACATTGTCCTCAACCGGCGAAAGTAAGTGTGCAATCGGGACCTCAGACCACACTGTGTCGAATTCGCCGCAAAGCCTGACGAACCTCGCTGCGCGCGTCGCGGAGCTTGAGGCTGAGCGTGAGCTGACCTTGCAATTCGCCCAGACCGACGCTCTGACGGGTCTGGTGAACCGCGGTGCCTTTACCACTGGTCTGATCGAACGCATTGAAAAAGCTCAGGAAAATGACGGATCCGTCGCCCTGTTCATTATCGACCTCGACCGGTTCAAGGTGCTCAACGACACCCTGGGCCACCACGCAGGCGACCAGCTGCTGGCCGAGCTGGGTCAGCGGCTGCGGGACGAAGCCAGGCCGGGCGATCTGGTGGCCCGCCTCGGCGGCGACGAGTTCGCCCTGATCACCAGCGATCACGACATTTCGGTACGCGCCCAGAGATTGATCAGCCTCTTGTCCCTGCCGCAGACCATCTATGGACGGACGGTGGTGCCGGGTGGGTCGGTGGGCGTTGCGGTCTATCCGCGCGATGCCCACGACATCGTCGACCTGCAACGCTTCGCCGACATGGCGCTCTACCGCGCCAAGACGCTGGGCGGGCGGCGCTTCTCTATCTTCGACGCCGAACTGCGGGACGAGAGCCTGCGTCGCCGCACGCTGGAGGACGAGCTTCGTCGCGCCATCCCCGCCGGCGAGATCGAACCCTGGTTCCAGCCGATCATCGATTCCATGACCGGGCGGATGGTCGGCGTCGAGGTGCTGGCCCGCTGGCGGCACCCGGAGCAGGGGTTGCTCGCACCGGCCGCCTTTGTGCCGATGGCCGAGGAGCTTGGCCTGATCGGCGCCATCGACGAGGCGATCTTCGAGGCCGCCTGCGCCCGGACCGCGCCCTGGGTGGCCGACGGGCTGATCGAGGTGGTGTCCTGCAACGTATCTCCGCGCGATCTGATGGACCCGGCGTTCTCGCGCAAGCTGATCGGCCGGTTGGCCAAAACCGCCCTGCCCGCCACGGCGTTGACCGTCGAGATCACTGAAACCTTCCTGCTGCAGGATATGGCGCTGGCCCGGCGGCATATCGAGCGGCTGGCCTCGCGCGGCATCAACGTGGCGCTGGACGACTTCGGCACCGGCTATTCCAACCTGCGCGCCCTGATGCACCTGCCGATCAAGACGGTGAAACTGGACAGGTCGCTGATCGACGATGTCGGACGCGACGCCCGCGTCTCGAAACTGGTGGCCTCGATGCTGCATGCCGCCCGCTCTCTGGGTGTGCGGATCATCGCCGAGGGGGTCGAGCACGAGTCCCAGGCCCTGTTTCTGCGCGCTGCGGGCTGCGATCGCATGCAGGGCTATTTCTTCGCAAGGCCGATGCCCGCCGAAGCGATGGAGCAGAAGCTCCGCGAAGCCGACAGCCCCGCACCCCGCCTGGCGGCCACCGGCTGAGGCCTAAAACCGCCACCTGCGACGCTGCGCCGCAGTTTGCTACCTGATAGATCATAAGAACTATTATTTTTCAATATGATAGTCGATAATTGTACGCGATTTGGCGTCTCTGATTATACCCTTACTTGTGACAAACCGCTTCTAGCCAACGGTTGCAACCGGCACGTTACTCCCAACATCGCGTCTCAGGGGAACGTCGTGGCTCACCGGGCATTTGGTACATATTGGTACTTATAAGGCAGTGGCGTGATGAAGACCCTGAAGTGCACCCTCGAGATCGATGCGCCGGCCCACGAAGTCTGGCGCGTTCTGACGACCAACGAACTCGTCAAGGAGTGGGCGTCGGCCTATGTCGACGGCCTGTCGATCCGCACATCCTGGAAAGAAGGCGAGAAGGTCACCTGGCAGGCACCGGGCGGTGCCGTGCGAGCCTGCGGCAAGCTCACCACCTTTCAGCCTGACCGCCTGCTGCGCTTTGACTACGATGGGAACCCCCGCGCCGAGCGCGGGAACTTCTCGGAGACGTTTGAGCTCGAACCCGGCGACCGCCTCACCCGGCTGCGACTGACCACAGGTCCCCTGGACCAGACCGCCTTCGACGCCATGATGGGCCCGGCCCGGCAAGCCCTGGCAGAAATCCGCAGCCTGGCCGAAGAGTCCGCCCAGATCCACCGCCCTCGCTGACGCGACCCGGCTGACTCACAATCGCAACGGAACCGACATCAGCGTGTCGGATACCTGTCACTGATCCGGGATATGGCCGTCACGGTCGCCTGCTAGGTCCGCCCTTGTCGAGCCCCACAACGGGGCGGACAGGGGATAGATCATGAAAAACCGACTCTGGATCAGCACGGCGATTGCCGCGCTTACGTTCGTCGCCACCACCGCCAATGCACAAACAACAGCCGCCGCAGCCGCAGCCGCAGCCGACGCGGTCGAAGGCACTTCACTCGACGAGATCATTGTTCTTGGCCGCGGCGAGTCCCGCCAGGTGCAGACGGTCTCCGGTGAGGAACTCAGTCTTGAGACGCCCGGCGCCAGCCCCCTGCGGCTGGTCGAGAAACTCCCCAACGTGAACTTCCAGTCGTCCGATCCGTTTGGTTCCTATGAGTGGTCAGCGCGCATTTCGATCCGCAGCTTCAACCAGAACCAGCTGGGCTTCACCCTGGATGACGTGCCGCTGGGCGACATGACCTACGGCAACCACAACGGCCTGCACATCTCCCGCGCCATCGCCGGCGAGAACGTGGGTGCGGTGGAACTGGCCCAGGGCGCTGGCGCTCTGGACACCGCGTCCTCCAGCAACCTGGGCGGAGCGCTGAAGTTCCTGTCACGCGAACCCGGCACCGAGTTCGGTGGCCTGGCCGCTGGCACGGCCGGCAGCGACAACACCTACCGCGGCTTCCTTCGGGTCGACTCCGGCACGCTGCCGACCGGCGCGCGCGCCTATCTCAGCTACTCGTACAACACCTCCGACAAGTGGAAGGGCGAGGGCGCGCAGCGCCATCAGCAATTCAACTTCAAAGCGGTGCAGCCGATCGGTGAAGGCTCCCTGACCGGCTGGGTAAACTGGTCCGAGCGTCGCGAGCAGGATTATCAGGACATGTCCCTCGAGATGCTCAACCGCCTCGGCTACGAGTGGGACAATATCTCGGGCGACTGGCCGCTGGCCGTGCGGATCGCCGAGATCGCCAACAACCGCGGCGAGACCGGCGTCACCCCGCGCTTCACCGGCCTGGGCACCGTCTATCCTTCGCCGATCGCCACGGTCGATGACACCTACTACGACGCCTCCGGTCTTCGCGACGACCTGATCGGTGCGATCACGCTGAAGATGCCGCTCGGCGAGGCCTTCGATTTCAAGGCTACCCTCTACGGTCACGAAAATGAGGGTCAGGGCCTGTGGTTTACGCCCTACGTGCCGTCGCCGAACTACGGCGTCGCCGGGGCCACGGCCGATGACGCGCCGATCTCGATCCGTACCACCGAGTACGACCTGCAACGCTACGGCGTCATGGCGTCCGGCACACTCAGGCTGGGCGATCACGCGATCAACGCCGGGTTCTGGTATGAGGACAACGACTTCAATCAGGCGCGCCGCTACTACGGCCTGAACCGCGCCGCGCCGCAGCGCGACGCCCTGAAGTTCCAGGCGGGCTCGTTCCGTACGGACTGGGAATATGACTTCAAGACGACGACGACCAAGTTCTACATCCAGGACAACTGGAAGGTCACCGACGACTTCAGCGTCAACTTCGGCTTCGCCTCCCTGCGGGTGAAGAACGAAGGGGCCACGGTCTTTGCCCGCACGCCGTCGCTAAACAAGAACGGTACAATCATCGCGGAAGAAAACTTCCTGCCCCAGGCCGGTGCTCGCTTCGCGCTGAACGATGACAGTGAGCTGTTCGCCGCCTATTCGCGCAACATCCGCGCGTTCCCGAGCTCAGGCACCTCCGGTCCCTTCTCCACCAACCTCGCAGGCTTCCTGGCCATCAAGGACAAGCTCAAGCCCGAGACGTCCGATACCTTCGAGGCTGGCTGGCGTTTCCGCTCGAGTGACTACCAGGCCGTGATTGCCGCCTACCATGTGAAGTTCAAGGACCGCCTGTTCGCTGTCCCGGTCGGCTCAGGGATCGTCGGCAACCCGTCGGCGCTGTCCAACGTTGGCGGTGTTACCGCCCAGGGCTTTGAGGCCGTCGGCACCTGGAACTTTGCTGAGAACTGGTCGGCCTTCGCCTCCTATGCGTACAACGACTCCACATACGACGATGACACCATCGACGGGAACGGCGTCGTGGTCGCGCGCACCAAGGGCAAGACCACAGTCGATACGCCCGAGCACCTTTTCAAAACCGAGCTGAGCTACAGCTCCGACGGATTCTTTGGGCGGCTGTCGCTCTCCTATCTGAGCAAGCGCTACTTCAACTACGAGAACGACCGCAGCGTGCCGTCGCAATTCCTGGCGGATCTGTCGTTCGGCTACAAGTTCTCCGGCGAGCCGTGGATGGAAGGCCTGGAAGCCCAGGTCAACGTCTCGAACCTCTTCGACGAGGAATACATCTCGACGATCAACTCCAACGGCTTCGGCATCCGCGGCGACAACCAGACCCTGCTGGTCGGCGCACCACGCCAGGTGTTCGTGACCGTCCGCAAGACCTTCTGATCCGTCAGGCGACCGACGAAAGAGGGCCCCGCGCATCGCGCGGGGCCCTTGTCGTTTCCGGCTTCGGTGATCGGCGGGGCGGCGACTAAACCTCAGTGAGTCCCGAGATCCCCGCCCCCTCTGGCACGGCCTTGAAGCTCTTCGCCGTCCGCACCGTGAACGTCTTGTCGACGATGGTGGAAACCGCGACCAGGTCGCCGCGCGCCGCATCCCGGGACAGCGTCACCAGCACGAAGCCCTTGGACGATTGATCATTGTAGATGACCTCGTCGCTGATCCTGGCGAACACGGCACCGATGTCGAACTTGAGCGCATCGCCGCCGCCGGGGCTGGTGATGGAGGTCCCTCCAAACTCACAGGCCACGCGTTTGCCCGCCGCGTCCGCCAGTTCGCTGGCCCAGAACGCATGGCTGTCGCCCGACACCACGATCGGCCGTGCGCCGGCTTGCTTGATCATGTCGTAGACCCGCTCGCGGTCGACGGGATAGCCGTCCCACATGTCCAGGCCATAGGGCTGGCCGGCCAAAGCGCCCCAGCGGCGCATGCGGGTCTTTCCAGCCTCGTCCATCGATGCCAGCGCCTCAGCGGGAAAGTCAGTCGCCGGGTTCGGGATCTTGACCCGCGCCATGAAGACCCCGGTCCCGATAACCTGCCAGGCGTGACCGGCCTTTACCGAGCCGGCCAGTTCTCCCGCCAACCAGGCCTCCTGAGCCGGCCCCATCATACGCCGGGCGGGGTCGTAGAGCTTGGTGCGGAACGCGGCCAGGTCCGGCTTGTCGCCCACCATCGGCATGTCGTTGTCATAGGTCAACTGCTTGTCCCGAGCGGTCAGCCGGGTTTCCAGCATGATAATCTGGGCCAGATCGCCGATCCGGAAACTGCGGGCGGCAGCCTCGGACATGGACTGGCCCGCCCTGGGTTCGCGGATGGGCATCCACTCGTAGTAGGCCTTCAGCGCCACCGCCTTGCGGGCCGTCCAGTCGCCCTCGGTGGCCGGTTGGTGGTTCTGTGCGCCGCTCGCGTAGCTGTCGTTGGTCGTCTCATGGTCGTCCCAGGCCACGATCCAGGCGGCGCGCGCGTGGGCTGCCTGCAAATCGGGGTCGGACTTGTACTGGGCGTGGCGGCGGCGATAGTCGGCGAGGCTGATGATCTCATGCGGCGGATCGTGGGGCCGTTCCCCGGCCACGGCCGAACCCATGCCGTAGGTGCCGGGGCCCCCGTACTCGTAGATGTAGTCGCCCATGTGCAGCACCAGATCCAGGCGCGGCAAGTCGGCCATAGCGCGATAGGCGTTGAAATAGCCCTGCGGGTAGAGCGAGCACGACGCTACGGCAATGATCACATCCCTGGTCGGCCCAGCGGGCAGCGTCATGGTGCGACCGACGGGGGAGGTCACCCCGTCGGCCTCGAACGTAAAGGTATAGGCGCGCCCGGGCACCAGGCCCGTCGCATCGACCTTGGCCGTATAGTCCCGCTCGGGTCCGGTGAAGCCAGTCCCGCTCTTCGCAGCCCCACCGCCAACCGGCTTGAGGGTCCAGCGCCAGGCGATCTGGCCACCCGGCGTCGTCTGTGTGATGCGGGTCCAGAGAACCACCTTGTCCTGCTGCGGATCGCCCGAGGCGACCCCATGCTGGAAGCTGACCTTGCCAGCGGCGGCCTGTGCGGCACCCGGCGAAGCGGCACCCAGGCCGATCAGGCCAAGGGCTGTACGACGATCAATCTTCATGGCTGTGGCTCCCCAATGTCGGATGCGTCTTATGACAGCGCCATAACACAACCTTGCGACAGCCATTTACCAACTCGGCCAATCACATGTCGACCGCGCGCATTGCCTTTGCCGACCGGTCCGCGCTAGGCGGGGATATGATCGGAGAGCCGGACCCCGACGACGAGCCGACAGACCTGGTGCAGTTTCTGGTCATAGAAGCCGACGCGGCGTCGGGCCGCGTCGACAAGCGGTTGGCGGCCGGGCTCACCAATCTGTCGCGGGGCCGCATTCAGGCGCTGATCGCTGAAGGCCGGGTGACCCGCGACGGTATTCCGGTCATCGACGGCTCGGCGAAAGCTCAGGCGGGGACCTACCGTTTCGATATCCCCCCACCGACGTCTGCCATCCCCCTGCCGCAGGACATCCCGCTCACCGTCCTCTACGAAGACGCCCACCTGATCGTCATCGACAAGCCGCCGGGCATCGCCATGCACCCGGCGCCCGGCAACGAGACCGGCACCATCGTCAACGCCTTGCTGCACCACTGTGGTGCCAGTCTTTCCGGCATTGGCGGGGTAGCGCGGCCCGGCATAGTTCACCGGATCGACAAGGAAACCTCCGGCGTCGTGGTCGCGGCCAAGACCGATGCCGCTCACCAGGGTCTGTCAGCCCTCTTCGCGGCGCATGACATCGAGCGAGTCTACGTCGCCTTCACCCGCGGTGCTCCTCACCCCGCCAAGGGAACCATCGAAGGCAGCATCGCCCGGTCCTCCCACGACCGCAAGAAGATGGCGCTGGTAAAGTCCGGCGGGCGTCACGCCATCACCCACTACAGGGTGGTGGCGGCGTTCGGACCCCAGGAAAAGCCGCTGGCCGCCCGCGTCGCCTGCCAGCTGGAAACTGGGCGGACCCACCAGATCCGCGTCCACCTGGCGTCGAGGGGAACCCCGTGTCTGGGCGACCCGGTCTATGGCTCCGGCGGGCCGTCGGCTACGGTGCGCACCGCCATGGAAGAGGTTGGCCTGACGCGCCAGGCCCTGCACGCGGCCGTGCTGGGGTTTGTACATCCGGTGACAGGCGAGACGCTCAGATTCGAGAGTCCTCTGCCGGCGGACATGGCGCGGCTGGAGCAACTGCTGGGGCAGCTCTGACGACACGGCTCGCCCCAGCTTCCCTATCGTCCGTCCGAGAAAGCCTGCCTTGAAGGCGCCAAACTTCGGCTCTATTCCCCTACCCTAGTAGTCGGACTTTCGGATCGTTCCTCCCAGCGACCTTCCGCCCACGCAACCCGATACCTATCTAGGGGTTAGTGGGGGCGAGACATCGAAGCGCGCAGACCGCGCATCGATCCGGACGTCCAGAATAAAAGAGGGGATAAATCCATGGCCGCGAATGCGATCACTGTGATGTCGCCGGAAGGCGGACTGAGCCGGTATCTGACCGAGATCCGGAAATTTCCAATGCTGGCCCGAGACCAGGAATTCATGCTGGCCAAGGCCTGGCAGGAGCACGAAGACCCGAAAGCCGCCCACCAGATGGTCACCAGCCACCTGCGTCTCGTGGCCAAGATCGCCATGGGCTATCGCGGCTATGGCCTGCCGATCGGAGAGGTTATCTCGGAAGGCAACGTCGGCCTGATGCAGGCGGTGAAGAAGTTCGATCCGGACCGGGGTTTCCGCTTGGCCACCTACGCCATGTGGTGGATCCGCGCCTCGATCCAGGAATACATCCTGCGCTCCTGGTCGCTGGTGAAGATGGGCACCACGGCGGCGCAGAAGAAGCTGTTCTTCAACCTGCGCAAGGTGAAGAGCGAGATCGCGGCCCTGCAGGAAGGCGACCTGCGCCCCGACCAGGTGACGACCATCGCGACCAAGCTGGGCGTGCTGGACGCGGAAGTCATCTCGATGAACCGGCGGCTGGCGGGCGGCGACGCCTCGCTGAATTCGCCGATGCGCGCCGACAGCGAAAGCGAGTGGCAGGACTGGCTGGTCGACGACAAGACCCCCAGTCAGGAAGCCGTGGTGGCCGACGCCCAGGAAAACAGCGTCCGCATGGACCTGCTGGGCACCGCGATGACGGAACTCTCGGATCGTGAGCGCCACATCCTGACCGAACGCCGCCTGAAGGACGAGCCCACCACTCTGGAAGAGCTGGCTGGCCAGTACGGCGTCAGCCGCGAACGGGTCCGCCAGATCGAGGTGCGCGCCTTCGAAAAGCTGCAGAAGTCGATGCGGGCGGCGGCGCTGGAGAAGCGGCTGATCGAGGCCTAGGTCGAGGGGCCGGGAGGCGAGTCCGGTGTTGGAGCCGGTTTGCAAGGCGGTGTGTTTTCGGCGTTTGTCACAAGTAGCTATATAATCAGGCGTACAGTCCCGAGCAGTAGACCTGTAGTTATATCATTGTTTTTGTTGGATTATTTTGTAATCAGCGACGGCTGACCTTGTTAACTGTTGCAACACTGGACCAACATCAAAAGACGGGAAGGGAAAGCGGGACATCCCGCATTTGCGGGCTGTGAGCCCGGTCTCGCCCCTTCCACCCCGCTTCGCGTGGTCCCCCTTCCCCGTGAACGGGGAAGGCAAGAGGGTGGCGGAATCCCGCCCTGCCCCCGCCGCTCCGCTCAGTAGTCGACCGCGACCGGCCCCACAAACCGCCACGGGAGCGTCTCACCCGCGTGGAACGGCACCACCGCGTTGTCCCCGGCCCTGACCTCATCAGGCACCGCACATTCAGTCCGCTCCAGCACCACCTTCCCCGTATTCAGCGGCAGGCCGTAGAAGCGCGGGCCGTGCTCGGAGGCGAAGCCTTCGAGGTGGTTCAGCGCGCCCTCTTGCTCAAACGTCACGGCATAGCTTTCCAGCGCGTAGGGGGCGTTGAAGATGCCGGCGCAGCCGCAGGCAGTTTCCTTGTCCTGGACGGCGTGGGGGGCGGAATCGGTGCCGAGGAAGAACTTTGGTGACCCCGACGTGGCGGCGGCGCGCAGGGCCAGTTGGTGTTTCTCGCGCTTGACGATGGGCAGGCAGTAGAGGTGTGGGCGGATGCCGCCCTGGAACATGGCGTTGCGGTTGATGGCCAGATGGTGCGGCGTGATCGTAGCGGCGATGTTGGGGCCGCTGGCCTCGACGAAGGCCACCGCCTCGGCCGTTGTGATGTGCTCGAAGACGATCTTCAGGGCCGGGAAGTCGGCGACGACCTGGGTGAGAATGCGGCCGATGAAGACCGCCTCGCGGTCGAAGATGTCGACGTGGGCGTCGGTGACCTCGCCGTGGATCAGAAGCGGCATGCCGATCCGCTGCATGGCCTCCAGCACAGGATAGATGATGCGGATGTCGGTGACGCCGTGGCTGGAGTTGGTCGTCGCGTGCGCCGGGTAGAGCTTGCAGGCTGTAAAGACGCCGGCGGTGAAGCCGGTCTCCACTTCCCGGGGATCAATCCCGTCGGTGAGGTAGCAGGTCATCAGCGGCGTGAAGGTCAGGCCCGGCGACACCGCCGCCAGGATGCGCGCGCGATAGGCCTCGGCGGCGGCCACCGTGGTCACCGGCGGGGCCAGGTTGGGCATGACGATGGCACGGGCAAACTGGCGGGCCGTGTGATCGACCACCCCGCCCAGCACCGGCCCGTCGCGCAGATGCACATGCCAGTCGTCCGGCTGGCGCAGGACCAGGCGCGTCAGAGCGGCGTCCGTCGCGGGGGCCGTCAGGGTGGTCATGCGTGTCGTCCTCAGCGGTCAGTGGGGCTCGGCTTCATACACTTTGCCCGGGCCTGTCAATCGCGCCGCATGGCCATATCCGCCAGCATCCGGACGTGCCCCGCCACCAGCGCCTCGCGCTCTGCCCACGGAAAGCCCGGGCGCGCGATCAGCAGCGACACCAGCCCATGCATCCCGGCCCAGACCGATTGGGCCATGCGCTCGGGATCGTCGCCGGCACCCAGTCCACGCCTATGCAGGTCGGCGATCATACGGCGAAGGATGTCGAACGCTGTATGCCCGGGAACCGACACGTCGGACTCATCCACCGGGCCCGCGACAGCCACGCGCCCGTGCGGCCCCTCGATCATGAACGCCACCCGATAGGCATCCGGATTCTCAAGGCCGAAGTCGAGGTAGATGCGAAGACCCGCCGCGACCGCCTCGCGCGTATCGGCATCCCGCACGCCCACCCGCAGCCGCGCCTCAAGCTCTCGAAACGCCCGCGCGTGCAGCTCTGCGGCGATCTCGTCCTTCGACGCGAAATAGGCATAGAGCGTGGGTTGCGACACGCCCACGGCCTGGGCGATCTGGCGGGTCGAGACCCCATAGAGCCCGAACTGGCCGAACAGACGGAGCGCGGCGGCCAGGATCTCCTCGCGCCGTTCCGGGCCGGCACCCTTGGCCTTTCGGGGCGAACGTTGTGGCGTTCCAGGCATAGCCCGTTCCTTTCACGCTTTGCGGCCGCTTGACAATTCTGAACGATTACCGATCATTGATCACTTATCACTGATAGACAATCGGCTGAATAGTGACACCTGCGCCTCCCACGCTCCTGATCAGCGCCCTGGCCGGGCTGATGGTCGCCGCCTGCGCGCGCCCGGAGTTGAAGCCCGAGGCACCCCTTCCGCCGGCGGTCGAGGCGGTCCGGATCGGCGCGGCCAGCCCGGATGGGGGCGTGCTGGCGACAGGACGGATCGAGCGCCGGCGCGAGATGGACCTGTCGTTCCGCATTCCCGGCGTGATGACCCGCATGAGCGTCGAGGCGGGCGATCGCGTTCGCGCCGGACAGACGGTGGCCACTCTGGATCCCACAGGCGTGGTTGCCTCTGAACAGCGCGCGGCCGCCGACCTGGAACGCGTGCGACGCGACCTGGCCCGCGACCAGACCCTGTTCGACAAGGGTTTTGTCAGCAAGGCGCGACTGGACGACCGCGCCAGCGCTGTGAAGACGGCCCAGGCAGCCCTGAACGCGTCGGCGTTTGACCGCCGCTGGGCCACTCTGGTGTCACCGGTCTCGGGCGTGGTGCTGGAACGGACACGCCAGAGCGGCGAGGTCATCCAGCCCGGTCAGGTCATCGTGCGGATCGCCGACGAGGCCAGTCCCTTTGTGTTGCGCACGCCGACACCGGACCGTGACGCCTCACGGATCCAGGTTGGTGCCAGGGCCCAGGTGCGACTGGACGGTGCCGGGCCCGATCTGGTCGGCCGCGTCACACGGGTGGGCCAAAGCGCAGGTGCCAGGACCGGCGCTGTGGAGATCGAGATCGAGCTACCGCCAGTCCCCGATCTCCGAAGCGGTCAGATCGCCAACGCCCTGATCGAGGCCCGGATGGCCGACGCTGCGGCGGACGCGCTGACCCGCTTGCCGGCCGAGGCGATACTTGAGGCGCAGGGCCAGCGTGCGAGCGTGTTTCTGGTGACGCCCGGGACCGCCATCGCGCGGCGGCGCAGCGTCGCCTTTGCGGGGTTTGAGGGAGATTATGCGCTGGTGAGCGGCCTGCCAGCCGGCTCTGAGGTGATCACCGCCGGTGCCGGCTTCGTAAGTGACGGCGAAAAGGTGCGGGTCGTTGATCCTGCCCGGCTGTCGATCCCCGGGGCCTCGGCAAAGTGACCTTCGACATCGCCGCCTTTGCGGTCCGTCGATGGCAGTTCACCCTGGTGGCCTTTGCGCTGCTGACGATGCTGGGCATCAACGCCTTCCTCTCGACGCCGCGCTCCGAGGACCCGCACTTCCCGATCCCGACGATGATCGTCCGCGCCGTGCTGCCGGGCGCCGAGCCGGCCGAGCTGGAACAGCTGGTCGCCGATCCGATCGAGGATGCCTTGTCGGGCCTCGATGACGTCAACACCATCACCTCGACCAGTCTGGACGGCGCAGCGATCATCAGCGTCGAGTTCACCTGGGATGTGGATGTTGATCGCAAGTACGACGAGGTCGTGCGGGAAGTGAATGCGCTCCGGGGAACGCTACCCCAGGGTCTGACCCAGCTTCAGGTCCAGCGGGCCCGAACCACCGAGGTCGCCATTGTGCAGGTGGCGCTGGTCAGTGACAGCCTGCCGATGCGGCGTCTGGAAAAGGTCGCCGACCGGCTACGCGAGCGGCTCGACCGTGTGCCGGGCGTGCGCAAGGCCGAGTACTGGGGTGCCACGCCCTCGGAGTTGCGGGTCTCGCTCGATCTGGGGCGCCTGGCCGAACTACGGCTGCCGGCCACAGCGGTGGCCGATGCGCTGCGAGCCGCCGGTGCCGATGCGCCGATCGGAGCCGTGCATGCCGGCGACCGACGGTTCAACGTCAAGTCCGGGGGTGCCTTCCGCAACATCGAAGACGTCGCCGCAACCCCGGTGCGCGAGGTGGGCGGTCAGGTCGTGCGCGTACGCGATGTGGCCCAGGTCCAGTGGGCCGAACAGGAGGCGCAGCACCTCACCCGGTTCAACGGCAAACGCGCCGTCTTTGTCACCGTGGCCCAGAAAGACGGTGCCGACGTGGGCAAGATCACCCGCGGCGTCGAGACCCAGCTGGCCGAATTCGAGAAAACCCTACCCGGCGGCGTGAAGCTGGAACGTGGATTTTTCCAGGCGCGCAACGTTGAGCACCGGTTGGGAAATCTGTTCCGCGACTTTGGGATCGCGCTGGGGCTCGTCATCATTACGCTGTTGCCGCTGGGCCTGCGAGCCAGTGGCGTGGTGATGGTTTCGATCCCGCTATCGCTGCTGATCGGGCTGGCCGCGTTGCAGGCCCTCGGGTTCACGGTGAATCAGCTCTCCATCGCTGGCTTTGTTCTGTCCCTGGGGCTGTTGGTCGACGATTCCATCGTGGTCACGGAGAATATCGCCCGCCACCTGCGCATGGGCATGGACCGCACCGAAGCGGCAATTCAGGCCACCCGCCAGATCTCGCTGGCGGTGATCGGATGCACGGCGACGCTGATGCTGGCATTCCTGCCGCTGCTGGCTTTGCCGGGCGGTGCGGGGGCCTATATCCGGTCGTTGCCGGTGACGGTGCTGTGCACGGTGGGCGCGTCCTTGCTGGTGTCGCTGACGATCATCCCGTTCCTGGCCAGCCGGATGCTGTCGCGCCATGAGGATCCGGAGGGCAACGTGATCCTGCGGGTCGTCAACGGCGCGATCCATCGCTTTTACAGCCCGATCCTGCACCGCGCGCTCGCCCGCCCGTGGCTGGCGATGGGGATCGTCACGCTGATCTGCGCCACCACGGTTCCCATGCTCGGCGCGATCGGATCCAGCCTGTTTCCACCCGCCGAAACGCCGCAATTCCTGGTGCGGATCGAGACGCCGGAGGGGACAGCGATGTCCCGCACGGATGGCGCACTGCGCTATGTCGAGGCCAGGCTTGCCCGCGAGCCCGACGTGCGCTGGACGGCCGCCAACCTCGGGCGCAGCAACCCGCAGATCTTCTACAACCAGAGCCAGGGCCAGCCGCGATCCAGCTACGCCGAAGTGTTCGCTTCGCTGGACGCCTGGAAGCCGGACAAGACGCCGGCGATCTTCGACCGGTTGCGGCGCGAGTTTGCGCTCTATCCCGGCATCCGGATCAGTCTGATCACCTTCGTGAACGGCCCGCCGGTGGAAGCCCCGATTGCGGTGCGGATCAGCGGCGAAAATTTGGGCGTGCTGAAAGCGCTGGCCGCTCGCGCCGAACAGACCCTGAGGGCCACGCCGGGTGCGCGCGATATCAACAATCCAGTCAGCATCGACCGCACCGACCTCAACCTGGGTGTCGATGAGGGCAAGGCCGCGGCCATGGGCGTGGCGGCTGGTGCCCCGCGTCGGCTGGCCCGACTGGCGCTGTCCGGTGACGAGACCGCGCGGTTCCGGGATCCGGACGGTGACGACTATGCCGTGCGTGTGCGCCTGCCGATGGGCGAGCGCAACGAGTTGTCGGCGCTGACGGGCATCTATGTACCCACCGCTGATGGTGAGGCAGCACAGCTGGGCGCCATCGCGACGCCGCGCTTCCAGTCCAGTCCGGCGCGGATCACCCGATATGACCGGGTGCGCACCGTGACTATTACCAGCGAGGTGCAGACCGGGTTCCTGACCTCTGCGGTCACGGCGGACGCGTCCGCGCGGCTCGAAAGGGCGCTTGATCTGCCGCCCGGCTATAACTGGAGCCTGGGCGGTCAGGCCGAGGCCCAGTCCGAGAGCTTCTCCGGTCTGGGCGCGGCGATCCTGGTGGCGATCTTCGGCATTCTGGCGGTTCTGGTGCTGGAGTTCGGCAAGTTCAAGACCGCGCTGGTCGTCGCAGGCGTCATTCCGCTCGGCCTGTTCGGTGCCGTGGCCGCGCTGTGGCTGACGGGAAACTCGCTCTCGTTCACGGCCACCATCGGTCTGATCGCCCTGATCGGCATCGAGGTGAAGAACTCGATCCTGCTGGTGGATTTCACGGAGCAACTGCGTCGCCAGGGCGTGGGTTTGCGCGAGGCCATCGAGCGGGCCGGAGAGGTCCGGTTCCTGCCCGTGCTGCTAACCTCCGTCACGGCGATCTTCGGGCTACTGCCCCTGGCGCTGGAGCGCTCCGGCCTCTATTCGCCCCTGGCCATCGCCATCATGGGTGGGCTGGTCACCTCGACCTTCCTGTCCCGCGTCGCGACCCCGGTCACCTACTGGCTGTTGAGCCGGGGCGAGCGCGACGAGGCCACGGCCTAGAGCCGCGCCGCCGCGATGGCGCCGCCGCCGCGGCCCTGCTGCACCAGGATCGCGGACTTGAGGTTCGCCGGTCCGGCCCTGGGCAGCACATAGTCCCGCCGGGCACCGGACCAGTCGCCCAGCTTCACCAGTTCGCGCACCACATTGCGATGCGGCAGGGTCTTGCCGCCATTCTCACCGCGCCGGATCGGGACCTGAATGATGCCGGGGTCATAGCGAACCAGCCACACCTCGGCGGGTGAGGTCCTGGCCGCGCCGTTGAGGGTCACCCGCCCCCCGGCTGCCGACACGGCAGGTCCCCCGAGGCCGCGATCCGCCTTGGCGATCACCTGTTCGATTTCGCCGCGACGGGTACCGACGGTGTCGATGCGGCCATTCACCACCACCTGCGGCGTCCAGACCTGGCTCTGGAACAGTTCGATCACCACCGGGTGGTCGCGGTCTGCGGCCCCGACGGACCCGGCGGCGGCCATGACGACACCGAGCGCCAAGGCGGTGATGGTGGTGGCAGACCTGGGTAACATGGCGTTCGGCTCCTGAATCCGGGCCTCGAACCCGTTTCAACCTAGTCCGCGCTATGGGCCTGAAAGGTTACACCCCATCGGCTACTCAAGATCGGAGGCAGTCCCGTCAAGGGCGTGCTCTCCCGGGCCCGCACACCGATACTCAGTTCGGTGGCGCGGCGGCTGTCGGTGTCGCAACGCTCTGGCGCCAGGCGTCGGCCTGGGCCAGCAACCGCAGAACGTTGCCGCTCCAGATCTTCTGCAGGTCCGCCTCGGAATATCCCGCGGCCCGCAGGCGCGCGGTGACTTTCGGCAGGTCGGCGACGCTTTCCATGCCCTTGACCCCGCCGCCGCCGTCCCAGTCGGCGCCCAGACCCACGTGGTCCGGTCCCACCAGCTTCAGCACGTGCAGCATGTTGGCCATCACGTCCTCGAACGTGCCGCGCCAGTTGGGATAGGCCGCGTCGAGGCCGGCCACCTCTTTGGACAAGGCCGCCCGTTCTGCAGGTTTCAACTGGGACCACTTGGCCAGCTGTGCCCGCAGCGCGCCTTGCCTGGCGCGAAGTTCCGGGGTGCTGCTCGTGGCTGCCACATAGAGGGAATTGATCTGCACAACGCCGCCCGTCGCGGCCAGCTTCTTGAGACGCGCATCATCAAGATTGCGGGGATGGTCGAACACCGTCTTGGCGCCGTGGTGCGACAGGATGATCGGCGTTTTCGACAGGGCGATCAGCTGGTCGATCGTGTCGTCTGACGCATGCGAGCCATCGACGATGATGCCCAGTCGATTGGTTTCCTCCAACCACCGCTGGCCCAGCGGGCTCAGGCCGTTCCAGCGCTTCACCGGATCGGTCGCGCTGTCGGCGAACTGGTTGTTGAGGGTATGGACCGGGCTCGCCATGCGCACGCCCAGGCCATAAAACGTCTTCAGCAGGCTGATGTCCTCACCGAGCGGATAGCTGTTTTCGATGCTCTGGTAGACGCTGATGCGGCCTGCGGCCGCGATCCTGGCGGCGTCTTCGGCCCGCGACGCCAGCTCAAAGGTGGCCTTGTTGCCAGCGACCATCTCGCGGATCTTTACCGCTCGGCCCAGCGCCGTGTCGCGCGACGCCGCATACCCTGCCGGCGTCAGCGCGCCCTGGGGCGTGAAGATCACCCAGAACCCGCCATCCAGACCGCCAGATCGCATGCGCGGTACATCCACCTGCGAGAATGGCCCCTCCTCCGGGTGCGCGCGCATAATGTCCCAGCCGCCGCGCTCGAGATTGGCCGGGGTGTCCAGATGGGTGTCGAGTGTCAGCAGTCTGGCGTGAAGCGCCGCGTCGCGCGCGGACACCGGTTGGGCCAGGGCCGGAGCGCCGGCAATGACGATGACGGAGGCCAGGACTGCGGGCCAGGAACGCGAGATCAACCGCTGATGCATGGGGCTCTTTCACACAGGTCCCCTCTGGAACCAGACCGCCAATGCAGACCATCCGGCGGCGCTGAAATCAAGCCACGGGATGGCCGCACGAGGTGCTGACGGACGAGCGCCTCTACAACAGGCACACCGCCCCTAGAAGTTCCAGGCCAGGCCGGCGCGGATTGTGCGGCCCGGTGACGGGGCGATGTCCTTCAGGAACGATGCATGCTCGCGGACGATCTGGTCGGTCAGGTTCCGGCCCTCGAGGAATACCTGCAGGTCGCGGTCCGCCGCTGGCTTGAAACCGATGCGCGCATTGACCACCGTGTTGCTGTCCGTCGGAAGCTCATAGGTGGTGACCCTGTCCTGTTTGCCGACATAGCGGACCTCGATCCGGGCGTTGACACGCGGCCCAGCCCAGATAGCCCGGCCCGTCAGGGAATAGGGCGGAATCCGCGCCACGGGTTGACCTGCCGTGCGAGCGTGGACGTAGTCGTAGGCAGCTTCAAGCGACAGGCTCCGGTCGCCGTCTTGCCAGGCCGTATAGGACCCCTCGATCTCACCGCCATAGAAGGTCGCGTCGTCCTGGGAGAACCGGAACACGGGCAGCTCGCCGTCAGGGTCAATCACCCCGGCGTCATCCACCAGATCGCCGGTCGGGGCCTGCTCGATGAAACCGTCATAGCGCGCCCGATAGACGTGGGCCTCGAGGCGGACACGCTCTGTGGTCCAGCGCATCGTCGCTTCCAGCGAAAGCACCTTCTCGGATTTGAAGGTCGGGTCGCCGATTTCGTAGGCACCGGTGCCGGCATGCGGACCGTCGGCGAACAGCTCAAATTCGGTCGGCGCGCGTCGGTTGTGCGCGACGCTCAATCCGACAAAGGTATCGGCTCCGGGTCGCCAGAACACGCCGCCGGAGGCGGATACATTGGTGAAACTCTGGTGATCATCCGTGGTCGTCCAGTTCAGGCCGGAGGCCAGCGCCGCCGGGCTGGTGGGACGTCCCTGCAGGGTCGCTTCGATCCGGCGCCGGTCCAGCCGCAGCCCGCCTTCGACGCCCCAGGCCTCTCTGTCCAACCGCTGCAAGGCGAACAGGCCCACTTCGTCAATCTTGACGGGCGGGATGAACGCCTCATCGCCGATGGCCTCGAAGTCGCGCACCAGACCCTGGACGCCGACCGCGCCCTTCCAGCCATCCTGTTCACGCTGCACCAGCTCGATGCGGCCCTCGGCGCCTTCCGAGGTGAAGATCGTGCCAATCGCGCGGCTCTCGACCTCGACCTCGGCGTGCTGGTAGTCCGCATAGCCGACGGAGAAACGCGCGCGGTCAAACGGACCGAGACTGAGGCCGCGCTCGCCTCGGAAATCCACGCGCGTTTGCTTGAGGTCAATGAATACCGGGCCTTCTTCCGGCGGCGCGGTCAGGACAATCTGGGCATAGGGGACACCATAGGTCGTCTGCGTCCGCTTGACTGACACGCCGACATAGCCGTCGGACCCGACATAGGAGACGCCGGCACCATAGGCTTCCAGGTCCACGCCGGAGTTCAGCACCTTGTCGCCGGGCAATGCGGTGTCACCGGTCGCTTGCAGGAGCCGGTCTGACACGGGGCGCCCGCCCGCCTGATAGTCCTGGCTCCTGCGTTTGACGGCGTCGATCACGACAGCGAACGGCCCCGCGCCGGCCTTCAGATTGGCAGAGGTGGCATAGCTGTCGTCCGCCGAGCCGTAGGACGCCGTCAGATGCCCCTCCGGACCGACCTTCGGGAGACTGGAGGGTACGCGGTCGTCGATGATATTGACCACGCCCCCGATGGCCGAGCCACCATAGGCCAGGGTCGAGGCGCCGCGTAACACCTCTATGCGGCTGGCCTCACTGGGCTCGGAGGCCACCGCGTGATCCGGTGAAAGGGAACTCGCGTCGACCAGTCCAACGCCATTCTGCAGGATCAGCACCCGGGGACCCGACAGGCCCCGGATGATCGGTCGGCTGGCACCTGGTCCATAGAACGTGGACCGCAAACCGGCCATGCCGTTCAATACATCGCCCAGGCCCACGGCGGGCACGGTCTGAAGCTGGGCGCGGGTGACGATGTTGACGCTGGTGGTCATGGAATCGATCGAAACCGCAAAGGGCGCGGCCGTCACAATCACTTCGGAGACGTCCGTCGCCGGCGCTTCGGCCCCGAAAGCCGGTGCCGACATCAGGGCTGCGGCACCCGCTGTGGCAAGGAACAGTCGTCTGCGTAACATGGGATACTCGAGGGCCTGTGAACTTCGAGTTACCCTATATGTTATATCATAACATACGCAAGGGGCCTTGGCACCAGTGGTGCCGTTCAGTCGGCGACGGCGTTCGCCAGCACGTGATCGGCGATCAACTTGTCGACGGCCTGGGCGGGCATCCCGAGCCACTCCGACAGCACCTGTCGATTGTGCTCGCCCAGGTGCGGCGCCGGCCCCCGCACACCGCTAAGCGCATCCGAGAAGCGATAAGGCGACTGCGGAACGGGCCGCGTGCCCCCTGCACGGTCGTCTATCTGGGCGATAGACCCCCGGTGCTTCAGGGTCGGCTGGTCGCTCAGCGCGGCACCGTCGCGCACCTGTCCCCAGGCGGTGTTCATGCGGTCCATGGCGGCTTCGACCTGGGCCCAGTCGCTCAGCGCCGCGAAGTAGTCCAGCGCCACCTTGCGCCGCGTGGCGACCTTGGTCTCGAAATCCATGTTCGAGGTGGTCGGATCGACAACACCCAGATGGGTCGTCATGAGCCGCCACAGCAACCGGAAATCCGACGACACCAGGATCGGACCAGCACCGGTTTCCCAGATATCCGCCGGCAGTCCCATCGTAGCCTCGGAGTCTTCGGCTTCGTAGTGAAACTGGTCGTCGGTCACCAGGGTGGCATCCACCATGGCGATATCGATATGCTGACCCAGCCCCGTGCGCTCCCGCAGGATCACCGCCGACAGCACGCCGATCAGCCCGTGCAGAGAGGCGTTGGTGTCGGCCACCGACAACGGCAGATCGTGGGCCGGTATCTTCTCGCGTCGCGCGGTCCGGGCCAGCAGCCCCATCTCGGCGTGCACAATCGGCGCATAGGCCGGTCGCCGGGACTCCGGACCATTGGCGCCGAAACCGGAGATCGACAGCATGATCAGCCGGGGATTGATCGCCTTCAGGACGTCATAGCCGAAGCCCAACCTGGGCATAACATCGGGACGATAGTTCTCGATCAGGATGTCGGCCTGCCGTACCAGATCAAACACCAGATCCTTCGCACCCGGCGCGCGCAGGTCGATAGAAATGTTGCGCTTGCCGGCGTTCTGCTGGTGGTAGTAGCCCGGAATGCCGCCCACCACTTTTCCCCAAAATCGCGTCACGTCGCCGTCGGGCGGCTCGACCTTGACCACGTCGGCACCCAGGTCGCTGAGCATGCGACCCGCGAACGGCCCCGCCAGCACCCGGGAAAAATCCAGCACCTTGAGGTTCGCAAGGGGGTATTGCGCCTGATCGGTCGTCATACTGCGTGCCTCGTGTGGGGGAACCGACGGCGGTCAGCGGCCCTGGAAGACCGGCGCGCGCTTGTCCACAAACGCCTGGGACGCGGCCTTGTGATCCTCGGTCATCATGGTGCGGATCATGTGGATGGCCTCGGAATCCAGGACTTCGGACAGGGTCCCGTGGTCGGCCGTGTTGAGGTTCTTCTTCATGTGCCCGATGGCCACCGTTGGCAGGCCGGCCAGCCGTCGCGCCAGGTCTGCCGCCGCCTGGGCCAGGTCTTCGGCGGGCACCGAACGGTTCACGATCCCCAGCGATGCGGCTTCTTTGCCGGTGATCACGTCGGCCATGAAGTAGAGCTCGCGCGCCTTGGCCGCGCCCACCAGATGGCTGAGGAAGTAGCTGCCACCGTAGTCGCCGGACACCCCCACTTTCGAGAACGCCGTGGTCATTTTGGCACCGTCGGCGGCGATGCGCAGGTCGCAGGCCAGCGCCATTGACAGGCCCGCGCCGGCCGCCGGCCCGGGGATCACCGCCAGCGTCGGCTTGGGCATTTCATGCAACCAGCGACTCAGCTCCATGCCGGTCCGCAGGCCATGCAGCCGCTGTTCGAAGCTGGGGCCGGCCCCGCCGCCCTCACCGCGACCAGTGTCGGCGGCAAAGCCCTTCACATCGCCGCCTGCGCAAAAGGCCCCGCCTGCCCCTGTCAGCACAACGACGCGGACCTTGGGGTCACCGGCAAGCCGCTGAACGGCCTCCGACAGCGCCGCCATCATAGGACCGCTCAGCGCGTTGCGCGCCTCGGGCCGGTTCATGGTCAGGGTGGCAACGCCGTCTTCCAGCGTCTCGAGCAGATGATCGGTCATGGTTTCCTCAAGGGTCGTTATGATTTTTTTGAGTCGTCTACTTGCCGGAGAACACCGGCTTGCGCTTCTCGAAGAATGCGGTGCGCGCCTCCTTGGCGTCGGCACTGGAAAACGCGATGCGGATGTTGGCGACCTCATAGCGCAACTGCTGCTCCATGTCGGTACTCTCCATCGACTTAACCATGCCGCGCTTCAGAAGGCGAAGGGTGATCGGCGACCACTCGCAAAGCTGCTGGCAGTAGGCCTGTAGCCGCGCCTGGAATTTGTCGTCGTCGACCACCTCGCCGGCCATGCCCAACGCGACGGCCTCCTCACCCAGAGCCGTTCGGTTTTCCATCATGAAGCGCATGGCCTTCTCATAGCCCATGGCTTGCGGCAGGGTGATCGTCAGGCCCGCGTCGGGCGAGCCGCCGATCCGCGTATAGCCGGCCATCAGCCGCGCGCTGCGCGCCACCAGCCGCACGTCGGTGGCCATGGCCAACCCCAGGCCCGCGCCCACCGCCACGCCGTTGATCCCACCCACCACCGGCTTGTCGCAGCGCTTGCGGATCGACAGCAGAAACTGCCCAACCCAGCCGATATCGTCCAGCTGGGCGCTCTGTTCGGTCAGCGGCGAATAGCGCTCACCGCCTGACAGATCGAGACCTGCACAGAAGCTGTCGCCACTGCCGGTAATGGCGATCACGCGCACATTGTCGATGCCTGCCGCCTCATCGACCGCCCCGATCACGGCCCAGGCCAGTTCGGTGCTGAGCGCGTTCTTCCTGTCCGGACGGTTGAGCGTGATCGTGCGCACATGACCCACATCGGCGATCTTGACTAATTCGGTCATCGGCAAAAATCCTCCCGGATCATCGCTCATCGCGATCCTGTTCCAACTCATAGCCCAGGAGTGGGCCCGTGCAGAAGGCCCCGCGTGACGCGGCTTGCCCAATCGTCAGTTTGACAACGGCTCCAGCCCGAGGCGTATGAACGGCGATGCTGTTCGAGAAAGCCCACATCGTCCGGATCCTGTCCGATCTCCGCAAGCGTCCCGGCGCAGCCCTGGCCTCATCGCTGGCGCTCGCGCTGGCCTTGACCGCGCCGGCCGCCGCATTGACGAAGACCGCCCCGGCAACGCCGCCCAATATCGTTCTCGTTGTGATCGATGACGGGGGCTACACGGACCTCGGTGCCTATGGCAGCGAGATCGCGACGCCCAACATCGACAGCCTGGCGGCACGCGGTACGCGGTTCTCCAATTTCCACGCCTCGCCCATGTGCGCGCCCTCGCGGGCCATGCTGCTGACCGGCGTCGACAGCCACACCGCCGGCATCGCCAACCTGCCCGAGAGCACCCCGGACGAACACCGTGACGTCGCCGCCTATCGGGGCCACCTGGCGAAGAATGTCACCACCGTCGCCACCCTGCTGCAGGGCGCGGGCTACCATACCTGGATGGCCGGCAAGTGGCACCTGGGCCATGGCCCCGGCGACCTGCCCAACGCCCGGGGATTCGACAGCTCCTTCGCGCTCGACGCCACCGGCGGCGACAATTACCAGAAGCGGCCCTATCTGCCGCTCTACAAGACCGCTGACTGGTT
Source organism: Phenylobacterium deserti (assembly GCA_945883235.1). GTDB lineage: Bacteria > Pseudomonadota > Alphaproteobacteria > Caulobacterales > Caulobacteraceae > Phenylobacterium > Phenylobacterium deserti_A. The sequence goes on from CAMCXF010000001.1 coordinate 186,039, forward strand.
CGAGGACGGCAAGCCCGCCGACCTGCCGAAGGACTTCTATTCCTCGAAGTTCCTCGTCGACCGGCTGATCCGCAACATCGACACCGCGCCGAAGGACGGCAAACCCTTCTTCGCCTACCTGCCGTTCCTGGCGATCCACATCCCCACCCAGGCCCCGCAGGCCTATGTCGACAAATACAAAACCGCCTACGCCCACGGCTGGGACGTCCAGCGCCAGCGTCGCTACGACGGCGCCGTGCGCACCGGCCTCATTGCCCCCGGCACGCTCATGGGCCCGGTGCCGTCCAACGTGAAAGCCTGGAACAAGCTCTCGCCGACGGAACAGCAGGTCGCAGCCCGGCATATGGCGGTCAACGCCGGCATGCTGGAGGCCATGGACGCCCACTTCGGGCGGCTGGTCACACACCTGAAAACGACCGGGCAGTACGACAACACCCTGTTCGTCATCCTCTCCGACAATGGCCCGGAAGCCGCAGACCCGGCAGCGCAGCCCCTGTTCCGTCTATGGCTGAACGCGGTGGGCTATTCCTCGGCTCCTGACCGACTGGGCAGTCGTGGCGCGTTCTCCGCCATCGGCCCCGGCTGGGCCAGCGCGGCCGCGGCGCCCGGTGCCCTGTTCAAATTCTACGCCTCGGAAGGCGGAACCCGGGTGCCGCTGATCATTTCCGGCCCCGGCGTGCAGCCGGCCACCGCGCGGGCCTTCTCGTTCATCACCGACGTGACACCGACCCTGCTGGATTTCGCCGGTGTCGCCCCGGCGCCCGCGCCGTCCGCCCCGATCGTCGGGCGAACACTCAGGCCCCTGCTGAGTGGCGCGTCGACCACTGTTTACGACTCAGCTACGCCCGTCCCAATGGAGGCCGCCGGCGACATCGCCCTCTTTAAGGGTGATCTGAAGCTCACCAAAAACGCTGGCGCGCTCGGCTCCCCTGACTGGCGTCTTTATGACATCGCGCGCGACCCCGGCGAGACCCGAGACCTTTCTGCGGCCATGCCCGAACAGTTCGCCGCCATGAAGGCCGACTACGTGGCCTATGCCGCCCGCGTCGGGGTAGCTGAGGTCCCCAAAGGCTATGCCCCCGACAAACAGGTGGCCAAGGCGAGCGGCCCCGGCCTCGTCAAGGCGCTTGTCCTGCCTGCCGGCCTCGGACTGGCGGCTATCGTAGGCACCGTCACCCTCGCCGTGGTCCTGGCGCAGGCCCGCCGTCGACGGCTGGGGCGTGAGCCGATGCGGGTGGGCCAGGGCGTTGTACGCGGACTGGTCGGCCTCGCCGGCCTGCTCAGCCTGCTGATCGCCAGCCGCTTCTGGCTGGCCCCCGCCGAAATCGCCGCCACCATGGGCCTCGCTGCCGACGGCCCCGTGGGTCTCGGCACGATCCGCGCCGACATGGCCGCCTTCTTCGGCGCAGCGGCGATCCTGTCGCTGACGGCCGCGATCCGCAATGAAGCCCGCTGGCTGACGCCGGTCCTGTTGTTGCTGGCGCTGGCGCTGGCCGGGCGGGTGTTCAACCTGGTCAGCACCGGCGGCGGCGCGGCCCTGATCCCGCCGATGGTTATCGAGGCGGTGCTGATCGGTGTTATGGGACTTGGACGGCGGTTGTTGGGGAAGTGAACGCGCACGGCCGCCCGCATGACCGGCCAATCCGGCATTGCTTGATCTATGCGAGCACTGGAGCCTGACGCCATGACTGACATGGACTTGACGAACCTCAACCTGTTTTCAGGGCAACGCCAGTTTGAGAACTTCGCCCGTTTCAAGACCCTGTTGCCGACGAAGAAAATGGCAGCATCGGCCAGCCCGTATCAGTTCCCGGACGGCTCTGCATACACGCTGCCGCAGACCTATGCATTTGATGGGGGGCGACGATCGGTCGAAGCATTCCTCGCTGACACCGATACATCGGCCCTGCTGATCCTGAAGGACGGGCGCGTGCGGTTCGAGAGCTACCGCCTGACCGGCGGTCGCGGCGTCCAGTGGATCTCCTGGTCCGTCGCCAAGAGCTTCGTTTCGGCCCTCGTCGGCATTGCCGTCGATGAAGGCCATATCGGCAACATTCAGGACGCGATCAGCAACTATATCGCGGTCGAGCCAGGCTCGGCCTACGACGGCGTCAGTATCAAGGACGTCCTGCAGATGTCCTCCGGGGCGCGCTGGAACGAAGACTACAACGACCCTACGTCCGATGTGCATCGCCTTGGCGCGGCCATGGCGGGCGCGATGCCACTCGACACCTTCGTCGCCACAATGGCCCCTGACGCCCCGGCTGGAACCGTCTGTCGATACAACTCCGGCGACACCCAGGCGCTCGGCACATTGCTTGTCCGTGCGACGGGACGATCGCTTGCCGATTTTATGCGCGAGAAACTGGTCGAGCCTCTCGGTTTCGAGGCGGACAGCTATTGGCTGATAGATGGCGTAGGTATGGAAATGGCCTTTGCCGGGTTGAATGTCACGGCACGCGACTTTGCAAAACTGGGCGAACTTTACCGAAACCATGGCAGGTGGAACGGTAGACAGATCGTTCCCGAGGCTTGGGTTCACGCGTCCACCCGCGCCGATGCTGGCCACCTAGAACCCGGTCATCCCATTCTCGCCGATCATCCGCTCGATCTGGGCTACGGCTATCAGTGGTGGCTGCCAGACGGAGATCTCGGCGAATTCACCGCTATCGGCATCTACAATCAGTTTGTCTATGTCGACCCTTCGCGAGGCGTGACCATCGTCAAGCTCTCGGCAAATCCGGCCTACGGCACGAGCATGGACGAGCGAACCAATCGCGAGATGGAGAACATTGCATTCCTGCGAGCGATCAGCGTCGCGCTGGATTGAAGCCGCATCGCCAGGAAGCTTCTGCTGTAAGGTTCGGCGGAACCCCGGCCCGGAGCTCCGCCGCGTCAACCTCAATCAGGCGGTCGCAAACTTCGCCAGCCGCTCGCGGATGATCTGGTCCGCCTCGGCCATGATGCCGTCGATCAGTTCCTTGCAGGTGGGAATGTCGTGGATCAGGCCCACCACCATGCCGCACGACCAGGCGCCGGCTTCCATGTCGCCGTCCTGCATGATCTTGGGATAGACACCCGCGACCTCTGCGATGATGTCCTCGAACTTCATGTTCGCGCCCAGCTCGCGCTCCTTGACCAGCAGGCGCTCGACCGCAGCGTTGGTCAGCACGCGCTCGGTGTTGCGCAGCGGGCGCATGACCAGGCGGGTGTCCAGTTCGGTGGCCGCGACGATGGCGTCCTTCACGTTCTGGTGGATCGGGGCTTCCCTGGTGGCCATGAAGCGGGTGCCCATGTTGATGCCGTCGGCGCCCATGGCCAGGGCTGCGACCAGCTGCTTGCCATTGGCCACGCCGCCTGAGGCCACGAACGGGATTTTCAGCTCCTCGGCGGCCCGGGGCAGCAGGATGAAGTTGGGCACGTCGTCCTCGCCCGGGTGACCGCCGCACTCGAAGCCATCGACGCTGACGGCGTCGCATCCGATGCTCTCGGCCTTCAGCGAGTGGCGCACCGAGGTGCATTTGTGGATCACCTTGATCCCCGCCTCTTTCAGCGCCGGCAGCCACTTGGCCGGATTGTTGCCGGCGGTCTCGACCGCCTTGACGCCGCTGTCGATGATCGCCTTCACATAGCCGGGGTAGTCAGGCGGGGTGACCGAAGGCAGAAAGGTCAGGTTCACGCCGAACGGCTTGTCGGTCATCGCCTTGCACCTGGCGATCTCGGCGGCCAGCAGCTCGGGCGTGCGCTGCGTCAGGCCGGTGATGATGCCCAGGCCGCCGGCGTTCGAAACCGCCGCGGCCATCTCGGCCAGACCGACGAAGTGCATGCCGCCCTGGACGATCGGGTGCTGGATGCCGAAGAGTTCTGTGATCCGGGTCTTCATGGGTGTTTCCTCAGTCGTTTTTGAATTCAGGGATTAGGTTCGGGTTCGCGGCCATCAAGAGCGAAGAAATCGGCCCAAGGCAAGCCAACCGGAAGCACCAATCACCAACATCAGAAGCCCGACCGTCAGGCGAACCTGAATGGCCGAGATCACGGGGCGACTTGCAAACACTTCGGTATGAGCCAGGGCGGCGAACTTGTGCGTCGCGCCGGTCGACATCGCCGGATCCGCGGTCATGTCGAGCAGATCGTAGAGGGATCGGTAGCGCACGATTGCGACCCGATCGACGCCGGAACCCAAGGCGCCCAGGACGGGCCCGACCGGCTTTCCGACATAGACCGGGAACGATCCGCGCCGGAGAAGCATCGGCAGGACAGCCCGGCTGTAGGCAGCGTCGGCCGCCTCAGCTTCGGGTCCCGTCTTGTGGGTCTCGATATTGACCATCAGAAACTCCCGACCGTCATCCCGAGCGATCAGGCTTTCAAGATTTCGGCGGAACTCCGGGTGTTCCTCGGCGCCGGGTTGCCGGTTGGCGCGGGCCTGATCCAGAAAGGCGGCACCCTGAGCCGGAGTCACCGGCGTTCGCTGGCCGCCATACCAGGCGATAAAGGCGGCATAGATCAGGATCAGGACAATGACCCAGCCGATCTGAAGTGGTGTCGCAGCCATCCGCATCATTTCGCCCCTTTGTCGGCCCGCCCCCGGTCAGAAAAGGCCGTCAGCCAGACCCATTTCCACAAGCCGCGTGCGCAGGCCAGTCCGTTCATCCAATGACAGCTGCGCGATCCGCGCACGGACCATGTCCCAGGAGCGCACCGGATAGTCCCGCGCCAGATAGCTGGCAGGCTCGCCATATGTGTCGACCGTGAAGGCCTTGCGCCCTTCGGTGATCGAGGCGGCATGGCCCGCAAGCACCGGCATGTAGCTGCGCGCCATCTCGGCCAGAACATGGCGGGCAAAGCCAGTCGTCTCCGGGAACGGTGCCCAGTCGCCCCGGCCGTCCCATTCAGAGGCTGCCGCGGACCATGCGACCAGCCGTGGGTAGGCCTCCACCACCTTGCGCGGATCCGGGTCGTGCAGGGTGTGCGCCCAGAACCCGCCAAGCATCATGCAATCCGCCGGGGTCGGCCGGTCGCCCATCAGGTAGCGGGTCTCGCCCAGTTGCGTCTCGGCGGCGTCAAGCAGGCGGACATATTCCGCCTCGGCCGCCTGTTGATGAAAGGCGGTCTCGGTGCCGGTGGCGCGGCAGGCGCGCGGGCCCCAGCCGCGCACCGTCTCGGCGCGGGCCGGATCGCCGTTGGAGATGATCTCCGACGCATAGCGGGCGCTCTCCGGGTAGTGCCAGCGGTAATGCACCATCACCCGGGCCACCCATTCGTCCAGGCATTCCTCCACCATATGGGCAAGCACGCCCAGCGGTCCGGGCGGAAACAGACGGCGATCCGGAAACCGGTGATCCAGCATCTCCAGGATCGGGGTGGTGTCGGCGAGCAGCCAATCTTCAGGGGTCTGCAGCAGGGGGACCTGATGCGTTCCCGCCCGAAGTTCCAGAGTCTTCGGGTCGGGCTGCGAGCCTTTGGAGCGGAATTCAAAGGGCGCGCGATAGAACTCCAGCGCGGCTTCAAGCTTGCGGGTGAAGAGGCTGGGGATCGAGCCGTACAGCAGATACATCAGGCTAGGTTCCGTTCGAACGGACGATTTGCGCTCACGGGATGCTCGAGATCGGGCACCGTGCGTTCTCATTGAAGCCGGTCGTTGAGATCAACACCATACCCATCTTGTGAATCGCGCGAGGTTCCGCCACTTCGAACGGGGGCTCGCCTGGACGCGCGCCGTTGGCTATGAGAGACGCCGCCGCCGGGCGCGAAGACGCCCGGGCGATTGGGGATGAGCTTACCATGCACTATGCCGAACTGAACCAGACCTGGTCCGAGCTCACAGGCCCTGGGGCCCCCTTCGAGATCGACGAGATCGAGGTGCGCGGTGCCCGGATCCGGTCGTTCAAGAATGCACCGCCCAACGTGCGGGCAATCTGGCTGTCCACGGCCGCCTTCGCTCAACGCGACTATCTGGTCTACGGTGACGAACGTATCACCTATGCGCAAGCTCACGCGCAGGTCGCCGCGATCAGCAACTGGATCCTGAGCCAGGGTGTAAAGCCGGGCGACCGGATCGCCATTGCGATGCGGAACTATCCCGAATGGATGCTGATCTACTGGGCCGGTGCCTGCCTCGGCGTGGCCGTGGTGGGGATGAACGCCTGGTGGACGACGCCCGAGATGGCCTACGGGTTCAATGACGCCCGCCCGAGAATCGTCTTCGCCGACGCCGAGCGTATCGCGAGGATCCAGGAACAGCCCGACATGCTTGGCGCGGCGAAACTGGTCGCGGTACGGGTGGACAGCCTGCCCGCCAGGGCCGTGGCCTGGGCGGATGTCATTGGCCATGGCGGCGCGCTGCCCGATGTCGCGGTCGAGCCCGACGCAGACATGTGCATTTTTTACACCTCGGGCACCACGGGCTTCCCCAAGGGCGCGCAACTCACCCATCGGGGCTGCGTGTCGAACCTGATGAACATGATGTTCTCCGGCCAGGCGCACACCTTGGCGACCCAGCGTGCCACCGGCGTGGTTCCCGATCCCGCCGTTACGCCGCCGATCCCCGTCACCCTGATCACCACGCCGCTGTTCCATGTGACGGCCAACAATTGCGCCGCCTACGCCACGACGGCCGGGGGCGGCAAGATGGTGCTGATGTACCGCTGGGATGCGGGCGAGGCGCTGCGGCTCGTGGAGCGCGAGCGGATCTCCTCGGTCAGCGGCGTGCCGGTGATGGCGCGCGAGCTGGTGACCCATCCGGACTTTGCCAAGCATGACACCTCCAGCCTGTTGTCGGTCGGCGGCGGCGGCGCGCAGCTGCAGCCCGATCTGGTGGCTAAGATCGACGATACCGTCGCCACGGCGCGGCCCAATACCGGCTACGGCATGACCGAGACCTGTGGGATCATCACCTCGATCTCGGGCGACTTCTTTGTCCACAAACCGGCCAGCTGCGGCCGCGCCATGCCCACCTTCGAGGTCAAGGTGGTGAACGATGACGGCGAGGTTCAACCGCCCGGCCTGCCGGGCGAGCTCTGGGTCAAGGGCGCACCGGTGATCAAGGGCTACATCAACCGCCCGGACGCCACTGCCGACTCCATCACCGACGGCTGGCTGCACACCGGTGACGTCGCCTATCTGGACGACGAGGGCTTCATCTTCCTGGTCGACCGCAAGAAGGACATGGTGCTGCGCGGCGGAGAGAACATCTACTGCGCCGAGGTCGAGGCGGTGCTCTATCAATATGACGCTGTGGCCGAATGCAGTGTGTTCGGTGTCCCGGATGACCGGCTGGGAGAAGAGGTCGGGGCCGCAGTCGTCGCCCGGGCCGGCGAAACGCTGGATGTGGCTGCGCTGCGCGCGCACTGCGCCACCCTGGTCGCTCGCCACAAGATCCCGCGCTACATCTGGATCCTGGACACATCCATTCCACGCAATGCGAGCGGCAAGTTCCTGAAGCGCGAGTTGCGCGAGACCTTGCAGCTCAGCGACGCGAGCTAGGCGCGCGGGGGGCGACGAATGTGTGACACGCTGGTCGCCCTGCCCGTCTCGACGGCGCGCGGCGGCCTGTTGTTTGCGAAGAACAGCGACCGCGAACGCAACGAAGCTCAGCTTCTGGAAATTTCCCCCGCACGGCACTCACCGCCGTCGCCACTGAAGCTGACCTACATCACGATCCCGGATGTAGCAGAGACCTACACCTGCCTGCTCAGCCGCCCTTTCTGGATGTGGGGTGCGGAGATGGGCGCGAACCAGCATGGCGTGGTGATCGGCAATGAGGCCCTGCACGCCAGGACGCCGGCCCAGCGGCGGCGCGCGCTGACGGGCATGGACCTGGTGCGGCTGGGTCTCGAACGTGCGCCCACGGCGAAGCAGGCCGTCGAGGTGATCATCGAGCTGCTGGAACGCCACGGCCAGGGCGGCAACTGCGGCCATCTGGGCCGGTTCTACTACAACAACGGCTTCATCATCGCGGACCCGAACGAGGCCTATGTGCTCGAGACCGCCGGGCGTTGGTGGGCGGTCGAACAGGTGCGATCGCACCGCGCACTCTCCAACGCCTATTCCATCGGTCCCGATGCGGATGCCGTGAGCGCAGACCTGGCGGCGCACGCGGCCGCAGAGGGGTGGTTGGACAAAAACGGGCGTTTCGACGTTGCGTCTCGTCTTATCGACGAAGATAGAGATCGGATCAGCTATGGGCGTGGTCGTTGCGCCCGGGGACAGGTCCTGTTGAATCAGTCGGCACCCCGCCTGACGACAGCGGATATGTTTGCCATCCTGCGCGATCACGGCGATGCGCCGGACTGGAGCCCGGCCAACACCCGCGACCGCACGATTTGTATGCATGCCGCGCACGGCCCGCGGCGCAGCCAGTCCGTCGCCTCCATGGTCAGCGCGTTTCAGGGCAAGCAGGCTGTTCACTGGGTCACCGGCACCTCGGCACCGTGCACCGGGGTGTTCAAGCCGCTGTTCCTCGACGCCGGTCTGCCTGACCAGGGCGCAGCCCCCACCGATCAAAGCGATCAGGCGTCACTTTGGTGGCGACACGAGCGGCTGCATCGGGGGCTACTGGGCGACTTCAATGCGGGGCTCGCCGCATTCGAAGCAGAACGCGACTCGCTGGAGGCTGACTTCCGCGCTCGGGTCGATGCGGCCCTGGCCCGCAACGCTACCGCGGCCGAGCGGCTGACCTTAAGCGAGGCCTGCTGGCGCGAGGCCGACACTGCAGAGCAGCGATGGACGCAGACCCTGACTCCCGGCTGCCCGCCCGTCGAACCGGACCTTTCGTACCGTCGCAGCTGGGCGCGGCTCAATCAGGTCTCGGGCTATTCCTCTTCCTCGTCGTCTTCCCGATCCACGTCCTCAGCCGCCTTGAGCACCTCAAAGGCCTCATGAAAGCGCTTCAGCGCACCCACCGAGGCCTGGACCCGGCCGGTCGCGCCCGCGACATCGCCCTGATTGCCGCTGATCACCGCCAGATTGGTGCTGGCGATCGCATCGGCCAACGCCTGGAGACAGGCCCTGAGCGCGATCAGATCCTCAGCCTCTCCGCCGTCGTCCTGCCCCTCATCCTCGGGGTCGATGATGTCTGAAATATCGACCATGCTGGAGCTCCTTGAAGTGACGAGGCAAGCGCGCGGCTGGCGGCTTTGCCAAGCCGGCAATCTATGCGAGACGCCGGACACAGTCTTGGCGGATAGCACGCGACCCCACGCATGAAACAGTTTCTGATTACGGCAGCCGGCGTCTTTGCCGGCCTTCTGGTGTTTTTGATTGGTGTTCCGTTTGTGCTGATCAGCATGGCGCTGTCGGCCACGGCGGCGGCACCCGTGCCCTCCGTATCAGTGCTGACCCTGGATCTGCGCGATCCTTTGACCGATCAGGCACCGCACAATCCCCTGTTCGGCCTGGGACGCAATTCGGCGTCGGTGATGTCGATCATCTCGACCCTGCGGCGCGCCGAGACGGACGGACGGGTCAAGGGGCTGTTCGTGCGACTACCCGAAGGCGGCATCGAACCCGGCATGGCCGACGAGATCCGGCTGGCGTTCAAGCATTTCCGGGCGGCGGGCAAGCCGATCTATGCGCACAGCCAGGGGATCTACCCGGCAGGCATCGTCACCACCACCTACATGCTCGGCGCGGCGTCCGACCAGCTGTGGATGCAGCCGGGTGCCTCGCTGCAGGTCACCGGAGTTTCCACCGAAGATCTGTTTTTCAAGCGGTTTTTCGAAAAGTACGGGATCTCGCCGCAGTATGAGCAGCGTTACGAGTACAAGAATGCCGTCAATGGCTTCCTGTTCAGCGACTACACGGCCGCGCACAAGCAGTCCACGCTGTCGTGGATAGGGTCGGTCTATGCCTCAAACCTCGGCTTTGCCGCCGGCGACCGCAAGACCGATCCCGCGGTGATGCGTACGGCTCTGGAGGCCGGGCCCTATGTGGCCGAGGACGCGCTGAAGCTGAAGCTGATTGATCGCCTGGGCCAGGTCCGTGAGGCCGAGGGGGCCTTGTTGGCCAAGGCTGGTGAGGGCGCAAAGGCGATCGACTTTGATGACTATGCCGACGCCCAGCAGAACGAGGGTGACAAGACCGGCGCGACCATTGCCGTGATCGAGGCCGAGGGGGCCATCTTGACCGGCCGCGACCAGGGCTCAAACCCCTTCACGGGTGCGGCCAGCATTTACTCCGACGATCTGGCTGGCGCGATCCTGAACGCCGCCCGGACCGAGGCCGTGAAGGCCATCGTTCTGCGGGTCAATTCCCCCGGGGGTTCGGACACCGCCTCGGAACAGATTCTTGACGCCATACGGGTGGCCAAGGCAGCGAAGAAGCCGGTGGTGGTCTCGATGGGCAGCTATGGCGCGTCGGGCGGGTACTGGATCGCCTCCGAGGCGTCAGCGATTGTGGCGCAACCGACCACCCTGACCGGTTCAATCGGCGTCTACGGCGGCAAGTTCGCGGTGGGGGCGGCCTTGGAGCGTTTCGGCGTCGATATGCGCCAGACCGGCGTCGGCGGAGACTATGCCAGTGCGTTTGGTATGGGGCAGCCCTTCACGGCCAACCAGCGGGCGGCATTCTCGGGCTGGATGGACCGCATCTACGCCAACTTCATCACCCGCGTGGCCGTGGGACGAAAGCTGCCAGAAGAGCGCGTCCGGGAAATCGCCAAGGGCCGGGTCTGGACCGGGGCGCAAGCCAAGTCCCTGGGTCTGGTCGACGAACTGGGCGGATTCTATCAGGCGGTTGACAAGGCCAAGTCGCTGGCCGGGCTGAATGGCGAAATCCGCCTGCGCCGGATGACCCCCACCGAGGGAACTTTTGAAGCCTTGCAGAATGCGCTCGGTGTGTCGGCGATGTCGGCGCGAACGCTGGCCGCAGCGGCCTGGGTGTTCGGTGATCCCCGCTCGCAGTCCATCCTCGACGGACTGGCCGAGGCGAGGCTTCGCAGCCAGGGCGGCGGTATGGTGCTGGCACCTACGCCGTTGAGATAGGACTTGGAGCGCCCGTTGCTGATTCTGACCGGAGCCTTGGACAAACAGCCCATACCTCCAAAAAAGCTCGTCATTACCCGGCTCTTGTCCGGGTAACCCATAAACACCGAGGCTTGCCAATCAAGGCGTAGTCGTCGTCGCCTCATTTCGTTCGAAACCGCCTGCGTTTATGGGTCACCCGGACAAGAGCCGGGTGATGACGAGCAGATTTGGGATTGAACTTTTTCGACCCTGTTGGGCCTTACCTCACCCGCTGCAGCGCCCCCGGCGGCGTTCGCAGCAGGACGCGTCGCGGGCCGTAGTCCAGCTCGATGGCTTCGAAGTGGCGCATGACGTCGATGCCGATCAGGATCGCGGGCCTGTCCGCCAGGTCCCAGAGCTTGAAGATGTGCAGATCGGCGAACACCGCCGACAGATCGGCGATCCCCAAACCTCCGAGGCGGAGTGTCGGCACTCGGGAAAGCTCGCCATTGGCTATCTGACCCGTGGCGCTGGTCAGTTGCACGTTCAAGGGGCGAACCGACAGCAGCTCGGGCCGGGCTTTCAGTTTGTTGTAGAGCTGAAGGTTGCCGACGGTATTCTGGGACCCCGAGTCCAGAAAGGCGACAACCGGCACGCCGCCCAGATCGGCATCTACAACGATAAGCTGGCCAAACCGCATGCGCGCCGGAACGATCGTGTAGTCCGTGCCGTCCGGGGAGTGACCGGACTGATTCAACCGGCTGTCCTTGACGCTCAGTGAAAGCCCAAGCGTCGAGGCGTTGGCGCGATAGATGGTGATCGTGTTGCGGCGAAAGTCGATCGCGAGCCGGCGGTTGCGCAGCACATCGACCCCCAGCAGGCCGTCGGCGCCCAGGCGGCCGCGGGTCAACAACGGTGTCTTCAGGCGAGGGGTCTCGATCCGGCCGACCGCCAGTCGCTCGACCAGCGCCATAGCAGACGATTCAACACCAGCGATCCCATGCACCTCGGCTCTCCCCGCCGCCGGCAGTCCCAACTCGGCCGCGAGTTCGGTGGAAACCACAGACCGGTTCGCGCCGGTATCCACCACAAACTCGAAGGGACCCTTGCCGTTGAGCATCACCGGGGCGGTGACCCGGTGAGCCTTGTCGCGGTCCGTCGCAACCTGTTCCAGCGTCGGGTCCGCAGGCTGCATGTCGGCCAGGTTGACCAGCACCTTGGGCTTGCGCGATGCGCGCGCACTGGCGACGCCTGGCAGCAATAG
>CAMCXF010000002.1 GCA_945883235.1 Phenylobacterium deserti
CGGTCGAATGCAGCCATCCAAGATCTTCCAGGTCGTCACCGCCGATATACCCCTGAACGACGACGCGATAGTCGCCTATGCGCGGGGTCGAAACGCGCTTTTGGCCGGTGACTGGGACGCGGCGATCGTCGCGTTCGAGACGGCGCTCAATGCGGCACCCGGGGACGTTGCGTCGGGATTGATGCTGGAGCGCGCACGCATCCTGGCAGAAACCCCGCCGATCGCAGGGTGGGACGGCGTCTGGGACTCTACGCGGGCGGCCTAGTCAATTCGGGCAACGGCAGGGCGGTTCCACGGATCAGGCCAGGCTGTAGAGTGATGGCTTCGCAGGCGGCGACGACCGGGCTGCGTCCGCTTTGGGTTGTTTCTCCCTGTTGGCTCGGCACCCGGAAGCGGACCTTCGGTCAACGACCTCTAAGCGGACGCGACAACTGTCGGTTCAGGGGGGTGAGCCGACCTGGAGGCCAACGCATCTCCAGACATGGAAAGGGTTCCAGTGACACCTTACCCAACCACCATTGCCCGCGCCGCTGCAATCCTTGCCGGATCCTGTGTCACCAGCGGCAGCCCCATGCGCTGCGCAAGTTCGAGGTAGGCCGCGTCCCCCGCGGTGAGGCGATGCGCTCCGCCGTTTCCGGATCGATGGTGATCGGCAAGTCGGCCAGGATCCCGCCGGAGGGATTGTATATCGCGGTGTACGGCCTGACAGCCGATTCAGGCGGGCTATCAAACGAGACGTGGCCGCACAAACAGGTTCTGGGGTCTTCAGGAAGTCCATGAATAAATAATAAAAACAATATGATAGGCCAAGTCGAAAACTGATCCAGGCCGACGAGGCCTGCGACTGCGCCACCCCAAACTGTACCCCTGAATGTACAGCTACTTGTGACAAACGCTGAAACACCTCGCCTATCAAACTGGCGCCAACACCGTGCTGGCCGCCCAGCTGTCGCGGGTCAGCAGCTGGCGTTTGGCGAAGGCGGCCATGGCGGCGGTCGAGGGATCGCGCGACGCCTCCCAGACCCCGTGGCTGCCATAGCGGGTGATCAGCAGCAGGCGGGTCACCCCGGCCTGCCGGTCGGCCAGCGAGCGCTCGGCGGTGAAAAGGCCAAAGATCTTCGTGTCGAACCGCACCTCGAAATCGCGCCACCCCTCGCTCGACAGCGTCAGGAACTCGGGCACGCTCTTGGCCTCCACCACGAACCAGCGGTGGACATAGACCCCGCCCGGCTGCGGACGGTCGGTGGGGCCGGGGCGGGTGGTCGGCTCCAGGCCCGCCCGCTGGCCGGTGCGCACGGTCTTGTCCCGCATCAAGGCGACCAGCTCGCGGTCCCGACCCTTGGCGTCGGGCGTCCAGCGGACCAGCATGGCGACCTGGCGTCCGACCCAGCCCAGCTGCGGGGTGAAATAGCCGACCACCTCGCCCCCCGCTGCCGCCAGCCCCGCGACCCGGCTGCGCACATGGTCCGCGTAAGTCCGGGCCGGGGTTGTGCCCGGCGCGGCATCCTCAAGGTCGAGGAACAGATAGTCGTACGAGGTCGTATCTGCGGCGACGGCGAGGCCAGGGGTCATCAGGAGCGCTCCGGCACCCTGGAGCCAGCGGCGGCGAGGGATCATGGTCATGCGGTGACCATCCGTCCGGCAGTGCAGGCGCGTCAAGCTATAGTGCCAGACCTCGCGGGCATTCCCGCCGCCGTCGACCGTGGCGACCGGGTGGGATAGCCTGCAGTCATGAGCCAGATCCGAACCCCGATCCGCCGCGCCCTGGCGATTGTCCTGACCATCGGCATCGCCGCTGCGACGCCGGCGATTGCCCAGCCCCCCCCGAGGCAACCAGGCGCTGCGGCATCAACCGTCGAGGTACGCTACGGCGACTGGACCGATGCCGCGAGGGCCGGCCGGATCGTGCCCTGGAAGCTATACTTGCCCAAGGGGGCCGGGCCGTTCCCGGTGGTCGTCCACTCTCACGGGCTGGGAGGCAGTCGCGAGGCCTCGGTCTACATCCTGCAGGCGGTGGCAGAGGCGGGATTTGCGGTTGTCGCCCTGCAGCACGCGGGTTCGGACAGCGGCCTGTTGGCCGGGCGGCCCGCAGAGGGCGGCGACCGTGTTTCGGCCGGCCGCGCGGGTATGAACATGCAGGTGGCCCAGGCCCGCTATGGCGATGTCCCCTTCGCCCTCAACCAGCTGACCGAGGCGGCCCGGTCCGGCGGTGCCCTGGCCGGCAGGCTCGACCTCTCCCGGGTCGGCATGTCGGGGCATTCCTACGGCGCGCTGTCCACCCTGGTGGCCGTGGGCCAGCGCGTGCTGGGCGCGGGTCCCGGCGTCAGTTTCGCTGAGCCAAGGATCAAGGCTGCCATCGCCTACAGTCCCAACAAGCCGCGCGGTGACGATCCGTCCACGGCATTCACCAGGGTGAAAACGCCGATGCTGCACTTCACCGGGACGGCGGACGCGACCCCGTTCGATCTGGAAAAGTCGCCTTTCGAGCGGACGGTGCCCTATCAGGCGATCACCGGCGCGGACCAGTTCCTGATCATCCTCAAAGACGCTGACCACGCCCTTTTCGGTGGTCGGCGAGTGGCGACCGGCCAGCTGAAACCCATCGACCCGCCACAGATGGAGATCGTCAAGGCCGAGACCATCCGGTTCTGGCGTGCCTATCTGGGTGGTGACAAGGCGGCGGCCCAGGCTGAGTGCGACTTGCCCAAGCGGATCGCTGGCGCGGGGGAGGCCTTCGTGAAAGCCGGGCGCTGCGGGCCGCCGACACCGATCACGCCGGTGGCGGATCAATGAAATCGCCGACAAAGGTTGCCGCCTCGCGCCGCGCCGTGCTGGGCGCGCCGGCGGTGCTGTTCGCCGCCAGCGCAGCCGGGGCGGCGACCCCCGGCAGTAATGCCGAGGCGCAGAGCATCCTCGAACGCTACCATGCGTTCGGCGACAAGGCCGCCGGTGGCCCCGGCGACGCCGCCTCCGGCGAATGGCTTGAGGGTGAGCTCACGGGCCTGGGCTTCACCTGCCAACGCTAGACCTATGACGTTCCCGCCTTCGAGGGCGATACGACCCTGACCAGCAGTGCGGCCAGGGCCGACCTGATCCCCCAGGCCATCGTCGTGCCGACCTCAGACGCCGGGCTCAGCGGCCCGCTCTACGTCGCCGGCGCGGGCAGGGGCGGGGCGGGGATCGCCCTTCTGATCCTGCCCTACGCCCGGTGGTCGACAGCTGTGGGCCAGGTCTCCCGGCGCGTGCAGGCGGTGCTTGATGGCGGAGCATCGGCCGTCATCATCGTCACCACAGGCCCAACCGGCGAGGCCCTGGCGCTCAACGCGCCGGTGGACAAGCCGCTGTTCGACAAACCGGTCGCGGTGATGGCCCCCAAGGACGCCGAACCTTTCCTGCAGGCGGCAATTCGCGGCGATGTCGCAACCCTGCGGGTCGGCGGCCGATCCCTCCGTCGGCCCGCGTTCAATGTCACGGCGACCCTCGATGCCGGTGTGGCCAGGACGCTGGTGATCTCGACGCCCCGCTCCGGCTGGTTCGCCTGCGCGGGCGAACGTGGTTCGGGCATGGCCGCCTGGCTGATGCTGGTCCGCTGGGCGGCCCGGGCCAGCTTGCCGGTCAACATCGCCCTGGTGGCCACCAGCGGCCACGAGTACGAGAACGCAGGCGGCGAACGCTTCATCCACGAACTGGCGCCCAAGCCGGACAAGACCGCGCTGTGGGTGCATCTGGGTGCCAACGTCGCCGCGCGCGACTGGCATGAGCGCGGGGCCGCCCTGTCGCCTTTGCCCGGGGCCGATTCCCAGCGCTATCTGCTGGCCAGTCCGCCACTTCTGACCACGGCCAAGGCGGCGTTCGCTGGCCAGCCCGGACTGGAACAGGTCTACCCCGCCGACCCGGCCCTGGCGGCGGGGGAACTCGGCAACGTCCTGCGTGCCGGCTACAGCCCGGCCATCGGCATCTTTGGTAGCCACCGCTTCCACCACGCTCGCGCGGACGACCTGCGCTGCGTGTCCGCGTCCCTGATCCCGCCGGTGGTGGAAGCCTTCGCGAAGGTCATACGCGGCGCGGTCGCAAAAGGTTAAGGCTGGGCGCTCAAAGCTGTTGTCGAGCAGGAAGCCAATATGACCGACCCCGCGCCGCACGACACACCCCAGTTCACGCCCCCGACCTACCGGCTGGCCTCGATGGATCAGGAGTTCATCATGAGCGACGCCATGCGCGGCGTCCGGTTCCTGATGGAATTCGCCAAGGCCGACGAGGGCCTCCGAAACTGGGGCGTCCGCTCAACCCTCGTGGTGTTCGGCAGCGCCAGGGTGCGCGAGGACGGCCCCCCGCCGCAGGCCCGCTGGTATGCTGCGGCGCGCGAGTTTGGGGCTATCGCCTCGAAGCGGGGCGGGGCCTATCTGTCGTCCGACAAGGAGCGGCACAATGTGATCTGCACCGGCGGCGGACCCGGCATCATGGAGGCGGCGAACCGTGGTGCCGCCGACGTCGGCGCGCCGTCCATAGGCCTCAACATCACCCTGCCGCACGAGCAGGAGCCGAACAGCTATTCGACGCCGGAGCTGACCTTCCGGTTTCACTATTTCGCCATGCGCAAGATGCACCTGGCCATGCGCGCCAATGCGCTGGTGGTGTTTCCCGGCGGCTTCGGGACGCTGGACGAACTGTTCGAGATGCTGACCCTTCGCCAGACCGACAAGGCGCCGCCCATTCCGATCGTGCTGTTCGACGAGGGCTATTGGCGCAGCATCATCAATTTCGAGGCCCTCATCGCCGCCGGCATGGTCGCAGCGCAGGACATGGCGTTGTTCAAGTTCGCCGAGACTGCCGAAGACGTCTGGACCTGTCTGACAGCTGGCGGCCTGCAGACCCATGAATGGCTGGATGACGCGCCGCCGGCCGGACCAATGGGTGTGGCCTGACGCCAATCGCCACGAGGGTTTGGCTTGCGCTGGGCTCACGACCAGACTCAACTGAGTGACCGCGCCAGGAGGGCGGGACCATGGACATCGGCGTCTTCATACCGATCGGCAACAACGGCTGGCTGATCTCCGAGACGTCACCGCAGTACATGCCGACGTTCGAGCTGAACAAGCAGATTGTCCAAACCGCCGAGCACTACGGCTTCGACTTCGCGCTCTCGATGATTAAGCTGCGCGGCTTTGGCGGCAAGACCGAGTTTTGGGAGCATAACCTCGAGAGCTTCACCCTGATGGCGGGGCTGGCGGCGGTGACCAGAAAGATCAAGATCTTCGCCACAGCAGCGACCCTGACGCTGCCGCCGGCCATCGTCGCGCGCATGGCGTCCACCATCGATTCCATCGCACCCGGGCGGTTCGGCATCAACCTGGTCACGGGCTGGCAAAAGGCTGAATACGACCAGATGGGACTCTGGCCCGGCGAGAGCCACTACAGTGATCGTTACAACTACCTGGCGGAGTACACGACCGTCCTCAAGGGCCTGATGGAGACCGGCCACAGCGACTTCAAAGGCCAGTATTTCCAGATGAACGACTGCCGCGTCAGCCCGCGGCCCCAGGGCGTGAAGATCATCTGCGCCGGGTCCAGCGACGAGGGTCTGGCCTTCACCGCCACCCATGCTGACTTCAGCTTCGCCCTGGGCAAGGGGACCAATACGCCGACCGCCTTCGCCGGTGTCAGCTCGCGACTTGCCGCCGCCAGAGCCAAAACCGGCCGCGATGTCGCCGCCTATATCCTGTTCATGATCATTGCCGACGAGACCGATGAGGCCGCCATGGCCAAGTGGCAGCTCTATCGTTCAGGTGCCGATCAGGACGCCCTGGCCTGGCTCACCGATCAGGCCGCGCCCAACGCGGCGGCCGGCGGAACCACCAACACAAACACCACCCAGCTGGCCGCGCCGGAGTCGGCGGTGAACCTCAATATGGGAACCTTGGTCGGATCCTACGAAACTGTGGCCCGGATGCTGGACGAGGTGGCCGCCGTGCCGGACACCGCCGGCGTCCTGCTGGTCTTCGACGACTTCATAGAAGGGGTAGAGAATTTTGGTGCACGCATCCAACCGCTGATGAAGAGCCGCGCGCATGTCTAGGCCAACGGTTCCCCGCCACGGCATCGTCACGGTTCCCGCGCGGCCGGAGAACCTGCCGATCAATCCCGCTGAGACCGCCTTAATCGTGGTGGACATGCAGAACGCCTATGCCAGTCCAGGCGGCTATCTGGATCTGGCGGGGTTTGATATCGCTGGCGCGGCCGGGGTCATCGACCGCATCGCGCTTGCAGTCGAGGCGGCGCGCGCCGCCGGCCTCACAGTCGTATTCTTCCAGAACGGCTGGGACCCCGACTATGTCGAGGCCGGCGGCCCGGGCTCGCCCAACTGGTGGAAATCCAACGCACTGAAAACCATGCGTGAACGGCCGAACCTTGAAGGAACACTGCTGGCCAAGGGCACCTGGGACTATGCCCTGGTCGAAAAGCTGCGACCCCAGCCGGGCGACATCGTCATCGGCAAGTCACGCTACAGCGCCTTCTACAACACCAATCTGGACTCGACGCTGAGGGCGCGGGGGGTCAAGACCCTCGCCTTCTGCGGTATCGCCACCAATGTCTGCGTGGAGTCGACCTTGCGCGACGGCTTCTTCCTGGAATATTTCAGTATCTTGCTGGAGGACGCCACCCATCAAGCCGGGCCCGCCTATCTGCAGGAGGCCAGCGTCTATAACGTAGAGACCTTCTTTGGCTGGGTATCGAACACCGCCGATTTCTGCGGCGCGATCCGACAAGCCCCGCCCCCGACCTATAGGTAACCGCCATGCCGAAGACCGTGATCCTGCCGCCAGGAACCCAGACCCCGATCGCCCCCTTCTCCCCCGGAACGCTGGCAGACGGCGTGGTCTATGTTTCCGGCACGCTGGCTTTCGACAAGGACAACAACGTGGCCCATGTCGGCGACGCCGAGGGTCAGACCCGCGCGGTTCTTGAGACCATCAAGTCCGTCATCGAGACCGCCGGCGGCACGATGGACGATGTCACCATGAATCACATATTCCTAAAGGATTGGGCGGACTATGCGGCGCTGAACAAGGTCTATGCGGAGTACTTCCCTGGCGACAAGCCGGCCCGCTTCTGTATCCAGTGCGGTCTGGTCCGCCCGGACTTCCTGGTGGAGATCGCCTCCATTGCCCACATCGGAAAGCGATAGACCTTTGTCCACCACTGCCAACGGCCGCACCGCCGAACACGACGTCGACCCGATGTTCCTGGAGCGCTGGTCGCCGCGCGCCTTTACCGGCGAACCGATGCAGGATGGGGAACTGATGACCCTGTTTGACGCGGCCCGCTGGGCGCCTTCCGCGTTCAACGGCCAGCCGTGGCGCTTCGTTTACGCTCACCGCGACACGGAAGACTGGATCCGGCTTTTCGATATCCTGATCCCGTTCAACCAGATGTGGGTGAAAAATGCCTCGGCGCTGGCCTTCGTGATTTCGGACCGTTTCCGCCGCGTGGACGGTCAGCCGCCATCGCCGGTTCATAGCCATTCGTTCGACGCGGGCGCCGCATGGGCCTGCCTGGCGTTACAGGCGGTCCGCATGGGATGGGCAACCCACGGCATGGTCGGCCTCCAAATGGCGAAGGCCTATGAAGTGCTCGGGGTCCCGGAAACCGACTACCGCATTGAGGCGGCCATCGCCATCGGCCGCAAGGCCGACGTCAGCGTCCTGGATGAGCCATTCCGGGCACGTGAAATCCCCAGCCTACGCAATCCCGTGTCGAGCTTTGTGCATAAGGGCCATTTCAAGGCCTAGCGCGCGACAACTTGAAGTTGGATACCGGTTCAAGCGCCCGTCGCGCTCAAAATGTATGAAGAGCGAGCCTTTTTATCCGGATCAGCTGGATTCATCTGATCCGGTCACTCTCTAGTCCCATCGCCCGGACACCGTCACATTGGCGTCAGTAATCGTGGGGGTGGGGATGATCGACGGCGCACCGGAACAAGGACCGACATTCGCACCAGAGGGCGTGTATCTCATGCGTACGACCCAGTAGATCCAGTATCAGCTAAGCCAGATGGCTGACCAGAAGGCCAGCATGCTGCTGGCCGCGACGTTCGTAATCTTTACTGTGACGATCAGTCAGTTCCAGAACGTGGAAAACCCTGCGCCGATGGTCATTCTGGGCGGCTCGGCCTTTATCGCCGCTTTCCTCGCGGTGATGGCAGTTTTGCCTTCAGTGAAATCCCCGCCGCTGCCAGACGGTCCCGCCAACATGCTGTTTTTTGGCTCGTTCACACAAATTCCGGAAGCGGAGTATGTTGATCGACTGCTGACGGTGGCCGGGTCGTCGAGGACTGTCTACGAGGCTTTCGCTCACGACATCTACCAGAACGGCAGGGTGCTGGCCTCCAAGAAGTATCGCTACCTGGGCTTCGTCTATCGCATCCTGTTAGGCGGGCTGATTGTGAGCTTTGTCGCCTTCCTTGCGCCCTATGCGGGCCTGAAGCTGTGACGCGTCGATCATCGAAACTATTGAAGTCGATGTCGGCCGCTCAGATCAACTTTGCGGGCCCGCTCGCCCTTTCCAGCTCTCACCGTCACGCAGATTTCGAGTGAGGGGTCGCTTAAGGCTCCCAGCCCTCCGCCGCGAGTTCAAACCCTTCAAACCGGAAGCCGGGCACAACCACGCAGGCCACCAGCGCCCAGCCGTCTTCGGCCTCCGCCGACTGCCACTCGCCGTTGCGGACCAGATGTTGCGGTGTTTCGCCCAGGCCAGCGCCCAGCCGCGTTTCGACCGTCACACCCTCGTCGGAGGTCAGTAGCCGCAGCGGCGTTCCCGCCTGGAATATCCACAGCTCTTCGGCGTCCACCCGGTGCCAGTGCGATCGCTGGCAGGCTTCGAGCAGGAACAGGATCGAGGTGCCCGCCGTACGGCCATCCGGCATTGTCGCGTCAGAACGCCAGGTCTGGCGATACCAGCCGCCTTCCGGGTGCGGTTCCAGGCGAAAGCGTTGGATCAGGTCGGCGGCGGTGGTCATGGCGGCACATCAAACGACAATCCGTCGCCGGTCGCCACCTCTGGCTTGACCCCGACGCCGTAGTCGGGCGGGTTCTGTCATATGAAACGAATCCTGGTGGGCGCGCTGGCCGCGCTGATGACAGCGAGCGCGGCCCTGGCGGCGCCAAACCTCTCCGGAATGACGGCCGGCGAGCTAGCGATCTTCCTGCGCGCCTTCCCCAAGGGCGGGGAATTGCACAACCATCTGGGCGGCGGCACGCCTGCGGAAGCTCTGATTGCCTGGGCCGTCGAGGACGGGCTGTGCATCGACACCGAGGCGTTGGCGATCCGCCTCAGCTGCTCCGGGGACGCCCTCAGACCCGCGGCAGCCTTCGTCGCGGATGAAGCCCAGAGATCGGCACTCATCGACAGTCTGACCGTCCGCCATCCCCGGTTTCGTGGCAGATCGGGGCACGACCAGTTCTTCACCGCCTTCAGCCGACGGGGTCAGTCCGCTCGGCGAACGGGCGATGCGTTGGCCGAATCCCTGGATGGGCTGGCGCGACAGAACACCTTCTACGCCGAGCTGATGTTGACGCCTCAGGCGGCGTCCTCGCGAGGGATGGGCGCGCGCGTCGGCTGGCGAGGTGATGCGGCAAAGACGAAGGCGGCGTTGAGCGAAGCCGGGCTAGAGGCCCTGGTCCCCGCTGTCCGGGCCGACACCGACGCCATGGAGGCCCGCGCCCGCGTCGTCATGAAGTGTGGGAGGCCTGAGGCGACACCGGGCTGCCAGGTAACGGTGCGCTATCTGTTCCAGGCGATCCGCCAGGGGCCGCCCGAACAGACGATGGCTCAGCTCCAGCTGGGGGTCGCCGCCGTGGCCGCTGACAAGCGATGGGTTGGCCTGCAACTGGTGGCCCCCGAGGATAGCCCCGACGCGGTCAAATACTATGACACCCACATGCGGATTGTGGCCGAGCTCACCGACACGGGACGCACTACGCCCGTGGCGCTGCACGCCGGTGAATTATCACTCGCGATCGTTGCCCCCGACGATCTGCGCGATCACGTCACCAAGGCGGTGCGCGTGGCCGGCGCGCGACGGATCGGCCATGGCGTCGGCCTGCCCGCCGAGACGGAAGCTGTGGCTGTCGCAGCGGAAATGGCGGCTAAGGGTATCCTGATCGAGGTCAATCCGATCTCCAACCGGGCGATCCTCGAAGTGGAGCCTGAAGATCATCCATTCAGCTGGTTTCGCGAGATGCGCGTGCCCGTCAGTCTGTCCACGGACGATAGCGGCATCCTGCGCAGCGACCTGTCCGGAGACTATGCGTTGGCGTTGAAGATGGGCGCCACCTATGCCGACCTGAAAACCTCGGCTCGCAACGCCATCGCCTTCAGCTTCCTGAGTGGCGAGGGTCTCTGGCAGGACCCGAATGTCTATCGCAAGCCGGCGTCGGCATGCCGTGGTCAGGTGGGTGCCGCCGATCCCAAGGGGGCCTGCGCCGAGCTGGTGGCAACCAGCGACAAAGCCCGCGAACAGTGGCGCCACGAGCGGCTGCTGAGGATGTTTGAGGCGGGCCGGTAGATTGCAAGCGCCCGGATATGACGAGAAGTAAAACAGGATTTCGACTTGCGTCTGTCGGCGCTGCCGACGCTCAGGCTTCAAACGCCATGTAGACAAACCGCGCCACGAACAGGCCTGCCAGCGCAAACAACAGCCAGTCGGTCCGGCTCACCCGGCGCGACGCGAGCTTGAGCACCGCATAGCCGATCACCCCGAACGCCAGTCCATTGGCAATGGAAAAAGTCAGCGGAATGGTGACCAGCGTCAGGAACGCCGGGATCGCGATCACCGGATCGTCCCAGTCGATCTCAGCCAGCGGTGCCATCATCATCGCGCCCACCAGGATCAGCGCCGGGGCCGTAGCCGCCGCCGGAATCACCTGAGCCCAGGGTGCCACGAACAATGTCGCCAGAAACAACAGGCCCACAACCACAGCCGTCAGCCCCGTGCGCCCGCCCGCGGACACGCCCGAGGCGCTTTCGATGTAGCTGACCACCGTGCTGGTGCCGGCCAGTGAACCCACCACCGTCGCTCCGGCGTCCGCAAACAGGATGCGGTTCAGGCGCGGGATGGTGCCGTCGGGGCGAACCAAACCCGCCTTCTTGCTGACCGCAACCAGCGTGCCGACATTGTCGAACAGGTCGACGAACAGAAATACGAACAGGATTTCCAGCAGGGCCAGTCCATAGCCCTTGCCGCCGATCCCCAGCGCAGCCGGGATATCCAGCTGAAAAGCCGTGCCGGTCATGGCTTCGAGGCTGTAGGCCTGCGCCGTCCAACTGGCCAGATGCAGCGCCCACCCCAGCAGCGACGTTGCTACGATCCCGATCATGATCGCGCCACGCACTTTCAACACGGTCAGCACCGACAGGATCGTCAGCCCCAGCAAGGCCAGTTGTGTCGAGGGCGCATGCACATCGCCCAACCCAACCAGGGTCGCGTCATTGGTCACCACCAGGCCTGCACTACGCAGGCCGATGAAGGCGATGAACAGCCCTATGCCGGCGGCGATGGCCGCGAACAGAGCGCGAGGAATCGCGCTGACGATCAACTGGCGGACGCCCGCCACCGTCAACACAAAGAACAGCACGCCAGAGACAAACACCAGTCCCAGGGCGGTCTGCCAGGGGATGCCCATGGCACCGACAACGGTGAACGCAAAATAGGCGTTCAGGCCCATCCCCGGTGCCAGCGCGATCGGATAGTTGGCCAGAAACCCCATCAGCAGGCAGCCGATCCCGGCCGCCAGACAAGTCGCCGCCGCGACGCCCGCCAGCGGCATGCCGGTGGTCGAGAGGATCGCGGGATTGACCAACACGATATAGGCCATGGTCAGGAACGTCGTGAGGCCAGCCAGGAGTTCGGTGCGAACCGTCGTGCCGTTCTCGCCCAGCTTGAAGGTGCGTTCCAGCAGGCTCATGGCGAGGCCTGCGGGATCTTGTCGGCGTAGTCGCCCCAGCCGGCGACCAACGCCTTCACGACGGGAGAGCCGACCCGGTAGGCGGCCTCAACTCCAGCGTCCAACCCACCGGGTGCAAAATCAAACACCGGGTCTGCGCCTGGCGGCGGGGTCGAATAGTTGCTGGCCGTACGCAGCACCAGCACCCGCCTGCGGTCAACCCGTCCAGAGGGGCCCAGCAGGTCCAGCGCGTCCATCACCTGGTGGTCCTCGCAGTCCGACATCGCAAACTGCCCGTCGCCGTCGGTCCATAGTTTGACCCAGTCGCGGGCCCAGGCTGTGCGTCGCTCGCCATGCCAGAAGCGGGCGGTCCCGATAGCATCGCCGACATAGACCCCAGGTGGCTGTCGCGCCGCCGCCTGGGTGTAGTTCGCCCGCGCGGCCTGAAGCTTTGGATTGTCAGCCAGTGGCGTCGCGCGCGTCAGGCCGTAAGCCCAGTTCACCAGCCCCGGATCCAGTTTCCACGCCATATTGCTGGCACCGGCGGCGTTGCCCTTCAGGCGGGGTTTTCGTGTGTTCAGAGAATAGATGCCCCAGGGCCAGTCCGGCGGCGTCTCACGGTCGTCCATCTCGTGGGCAGCGTCAGCATCGACGACCCACCGCGCCCAGGCGGCACTGCCTATGGATCCGGATGAGGGGTCGACGCCGGCGATCC
The DNA here is from genome assembly GCA_945883235.1 of Phenylobacterium deserti. Lineage (GTDB taxonomy): Bacteria > Pseudomonadota > Alphaproteobacteria > Caulobacterales > Caulobacteraceae > Phenylobacterium > Phenylobacterium deserti_A. The sequence continues at coordinate 12,658 of CAMCXF010000002.1, forward strand.
CGGCGATAAGCCAGTAGGCCTTTGATGTATCAAAACGTGGGTCCAGAGCCAACGCTGTTACGCTCTGGCGCGAGCGGGCGTTCATGCCGGCCAGCACCAGGACCACGCCATCTTTGGAAACCCGGACGGGATGCTCAATCCCCGGCACATTCAGCTGTTGTGTGAAGGGGTAGCGCTCGGCCCAGTGCTGGAACTCGCCAGCCACATCGCCGGTTTCAGCTCCGATCTCGAACATGGTCAGCACCACGACCTTGACGGGAATGGGTGCCGCAATGGCCACGCCGGGCACCAGAGCGGCGATCATCAGCAGGATTAATCGAAACACGCATACCCCCGGCAAACACCACGCCATACTCGGCGCCTAAACGTACGGCGCAACGCTTCAGGTGCCACAACAGATCAAATTCTACATTACGGCGTCGATCTCGTCCGGCGTCAGGCCCGCAGCTTCCAGGACTTCGCGGGTATGCTGGCCCAGTTTTGGCGCGGCGCGACCTACAGGTGGCGCGCCCTCGGGGAAACGCGCGGGTGACGCAGGCGCGCGGAACGTGCCGCCCCAACCGTCCTCGACCGTGATGAAACAGCCCGCGGCCTCGGCCATGTCGGACTTGGCCAGTTCAGCCAGTGTCGACATTGGTGCCCAGGCCAGGTCCTGTTCGTCCAGCCGTGCGCCAGCTTCCGCAAGGGTCAGTTTGGCAAATCCTTCATCGCATATGCCCCGGATCTCGCGCGTGATCTCCAGGTCTATGACCGGCGGCTCAAACCTGGGCTCTGCCAGAACCTCGGGCCGGTCGATGGCGATCATCATCTTGGTGAAGCAGTCCAGCGTGCGCGGCACTATGCAGACCCAGCGGTCATCGGCGGTGCGGAAGAAGCCGGAAATCCCGCTGGGTCGATCATTGCGGACCTGGGTGGTGATGACCTCGCCATAGCGCAGTTGCTGCGCCAGATCCCAGCTGATGGCATAGGCCCCTGCGCGGATCAGGCTGGTCTCCACCAGACGGCCCCGGCCCGTCGATGTACGCTCGTGCAGCGCGGCCAGCACGGCAGAAACAGTCGCCAGCGCGGTGACATGATCGCCGAAGCCGGGGCGAGAGGCGAAGGGCTCCTGATCCGGCGGGATCATGGCCCTGGCCATGCCGCTGCGCGTCCAGAATGCAGTAATGTCAAAGGCGGCCACGTCAGCCTCCGGACCCACCAGACCGTAGCCCGTGACGGCGGCATAGATCAGCCGGGGCATGTCGGCCTTGAGGCTGTGGTAGTCGAGCCCTAGCCGCTTCAGGGAACCAGGGCGAGTGTTGGTAATGAAGATGTCCGCCTGACCAATCAGGGTCTTGAGGGCCTTGCGCCCCTCCGGTCGGGCGATGTCGAGTACGACGCCCTTCTTGCCGCGGTTCTCGTTCGTAAAGATCGGGTTTCCGGGGCTGGCCTCGGTGTCCGGCTGAAAGGCCCGGGTGGCGTCGCCGATGGGGCTTTCCACCTTGATGACCTCGGCGCCCCAATCGGCCAGCACGGCGGCGCTGCTGGGTCCTGCCACCCAAGTCGCCATCTCGACAACCTTCAGTCCTTGCAAAAGCATCCTGGTCTCCCCGACAGGTTCATGCAGGAAGATATGACACAGGGCCCGGCAGGTCGTCTTCAGAAGCTGAAAACTTCGGCCCTGTCCCCGACCTGTGCCGTCAAAAAATCAGATTTCGTCGGCGACCACGCGCACCAGCTCGACGATCTTGCGCCGGATGGCCGGTTCGGTGATGCGCGGGAATGCGGCCAACAGCTCGATGCCCTCACTCGACATCAGAAATTCCTGGGCGGCGTCGCGCTGGCTGGTGACAGTGTCACGGTCGCCCAGACCATCATAGAAATAGGCCACGGGCGTCTTGAGCGCCGCAGCAATTTCCCAGAGCTTCGAGGCGCTGACGCGGTTGGCACCGCGCTCGTACTTCTGGACCTGCTGAAAAGTGATGCCCAGCGCCTCGGCCAGCCGCTCCTGGCTGACGCCCATCTCCTTTCGCCGCATCCGGATCCGGATGCCGACATGCAGGTCAACCGGATGGGGGCCGTCACCCCGGCTGATTTCACTGACGTCTACAGCCGGCGTCACCGCCGCTGGGAGCTCCAACTGATTTGTCATTTCCCCGACCTGCTACTTCGAGAACATGCCGCCCCACGACGCCATGGTTCCCGGACACGCACCCCCCGCGAGGTACGTCCATAAGTTGAGGCATTATGACGGAAATATGAAACACGCACCTACCCAATTTGTGGAGTCCTGATGAGCGTGCAGCACTCATGCGGGTTTCACAGCTAAATTTCGTGGCGCTCCCACTCAGAAACCACCCCCAATTCGCCCAGGTTGGCAAAAAGTCGCTGCAGATGGATTTGGTTGGTGAGGACGACGCCCAGCAGCCCGTCCCCCAGGATTCTCGATGTGACCCAATAGCCCTCATCGCAGCGCTCACACTTGCCGTCAGCGACCAGGCGAATCAGACGGCGACGAACGGTTTCGTGGGAGATGCCCAGGCGCCGTGCAATGTCCGCGGCGCTGACGGGGCGACGATCCGAGTCGGATACAAACCCGTTCTCGGTCCACTCACCGCCTTCATCGCCGCCGTCGGCATCTAAAAGGTGTTCCGTATTCGCGTGAAAGACGTCCAGCAGGATCAGACCGGAGACCAGGTCGCCGATGTTTCGTTGCAAGGGATCCACGAGCCGCAGCAGATAGTCTGCCGAGAGCCGGATCACGAGCCGGATGGGTGGACTATCAGGATCGAAGGGCGGTGTGTTCGGGCGGGCGAGATCGCTCAGCATTCCGATCTGGCGCAGTCTGAAATAGAGCGACCGCACCAGAGCGTAGTTTGCCTCGGCGACCGCGCGATAATAGGCGGAATTCAGCGGGGCAAGGGGCAGGATGACGCCCCGGCGGGTCGATTGCAGGACGCCGGCCTCGATCAGCGCGGCAATGCGACGCCGCGTCGTCTCGAACGGGATGCGTAACGAGCCGGCGATCGCGTTGATACTAACCGGACGGCGCAACTCGTCCGGCGGGGGCTGATCCAGAGAGGCGTAGGTGTGTTGCAGGTCCGGATCACGGGTGATCAGCGCGACATTGGCCTGGCTTATGGCCGCCAGCAGCAGCCCATCGATCACGTCACGGCCAAATCCACTCAATTTCACGAGGTCCAGGGCGAAGCCGACCGCCAGCCGCGCCGCCACCCGAAGACTGCTGTTGGATACCTCTTGCGTCATGCCGTTGTGGTTTTTCCGTGCCACATCACCAGCATGGCTTAGCTGAGTTTGAGCCGCCCGGCGTCTCTTGCGTTGTCCGTTATCTGGGAGTCGCGCGCAATTGAATCACGTTTGTCGAGTGCCCAAACCCGCCATTTCGAGCCACCACCTTGGTCCAGCCACTGCGCCGCGCTATTTGTGCCCATGGCCGAAGCCTTCAACGAGATCCCACTGCCGGCGGAAAAGGCGCTGCGATACGCCGCAGTGGCCGAAGAGATCGCCGCTGTGCTGGATGGCGAGCCCAATGTCGTGGCGCGCATGGCGACTGTGTCATCCATGCTGTCCAACAGTTTTTCGCAGTATTTCTGGACGGGCTTCTATGTCGTCGACGAGACAAAATCCGACGAATTGGTGGTGGGGCCCTATCAGGGAACGCTGGGCTGCATGCGGATCGCTTTCGGGCGCGGTGTCTGCGGAACAGCGGCGGCGACGCAGGTGACCCAGGTGGTCGAGGACGTCCACGCCTTTCCTGGCCACATCGCCTGTGATGGCCGCTCCGCCAGCGAGATCGTCGTCCCCGTGTTTGGCCCTGGCGGAAAGCTGATCGCCGTGTTCGACGTGGATTCCGATCAGCCTGCGGCCTTTGACAGCATTGACCAGGAATGGCTGGAGCGGATCCTCAGCCAGACGTTTTCTGCCGCAGCGTGACCCGCGTTGTCTTACGTCGCGGCGCCTAGAGTAGTTTGGTCTAACCGCGCCACGACGGCGCTCATGCCAACGGAGCCTGGATATGGCCGAAGCTTACATTGTTGCCGCGACGCGCACCGCCGGTGGACGCAAGGGTGGACGCGTCCGGGGCTGGCATCCGGCAGACCTTGCCGGTGTGGTGCTGAACGAGTTGGTCGATCGCACCGGCATCGATCCGGCCACCGTTGAAGATGTGATCATGGGGTGCGTCACGCAGGCAGGCGAGCAATCCACCAACATCGGACGCAACGCCGTGCTGGCCTCCAAGCTGCCGGAGAGCGTGCCGGCCACCTCGGTGGACCGACAGTGCGGGTCTTCCCAGCAGGCCCTGCAGTTCGCCGCCCAGGCGGTGATGAGTGGCACCATGGACATCGTGATCGCCTCGGGCGTCGAGAGCATGACCCGCGCGCCAATGGGTATGTCGGTGATGCTGCCTGCCCAAGCGGGCTTGGGCGTTCCCAAGAGTTCGCGGATGGAGGAGCGCTATCCCAACATCCAGTTCAGCCAGTTCATGGGTGCCGAGATGGTGGCCAAGAAGTACGGCCTGACCAAGGAGCAACTGGACGAGTTCGGCTACCTCTCTCACCAGCGCGCCATTGCGGCCACCCAGGGCGGGGCCTTCAAGAACGAAATCCTGGCCATCGACGGCCTCGACAAGGAAGGCAACACCGTCCGCCACGACAGCGATGAGGGCATTCGCTTTGACGTCAGTCTCGACGGTATGCGCGGCGTAAAGCTGCTGCAGGAAGGTGGCAGCATAACAGCCGCCACCTCCAGCCAGATCTGCGATGGTGCCTCCGGCGTGATGGTTGTCTCCGAGCGGGCGCTGAAAGAGCACGGCCTGACGGCGCTGGCACGCATCCACCACCTCTCGGTGATCGGCCACGACCCGGTGATCATGCTGGAAGCCCCGATCCCGGCGACCGAGCGGGCGCTGAAGCGCGCTGGCATGTCGATCGACGACATCGACCTGTTCGAAGTGAACGAGGCCTTCGCTTCCGTGCCAGTGGCTTTCCTCCAGAAGCTGGGTGCCGATCCGGAGCGCCTTAACGTCAATGGCGGGGCTATCGCGCTGGGTCATCCGCTGGGTGCCTCAGGCACCAAGCTGATGACCACCCTGCTGCATGCCCTCAAAGCGCGCGGCAAGCGGTATGGTTTGCAGACCATGTGCGAGGGCGGCGGACTGGCCAACGTGACCATCGTCGAGCGGCTCTAGGACCTTGGCCGGACGCGTCATTGCCATCACCGGCGCGTTCGGCGTTCTTGGTTGTGCCGCGGCGAAAGCTGCTGCGGCACAGGGCGCAAGGCTCGCATTGATCGATTTTGCCAAGGTTCCGCCGGCTGAACTGCCAACCGGAAAAGACGTTCTGGTGTTGGGCGGCGTCGACCTGACCGACTCCGTGGCCGCCGGTGCAGCGATTGATTCGGTTGCCGATCGGTTCGGCGGGTTCGACGCGCTGCTCAATATCGCCGGGGGCTTTCGGTGGGAGACGCTGGAGACCAGCGGATTCGAAAGCTGGCACAGACTGTTCCTGATGAACGTACAGACGGCGGCCAACGCCAGCCGGGCGGCCACGCCGCACCTTCGGCGTAGTTCCGCGGGACGCATCGTCAATGTCGGGGCCAATGCCGCGCTGAAGGCGTCGCTCGGCATGGGGCCTTATGCGGCGTCGAAGGCTGGGGTGCACAGCCTGACGCAAAGCCTGGCCGAGGAGCTGAAATCGGACGGCGTCACCGTCAATGCCGTCCTTCCGTCGATCCTGGACACGCCGACCAACCGCGCCGACATGCCCAAGGCTGATTTCGGCAGCTGGGTTACCCTCGATGAACTGGCTGCCGTGATGCTGTTTCTGGCGAGTGAGGCGGCCAGCGGGGTCACCGGCGCGCTAATCCCCGTTACGGGCAGGGTCTAAATCCCGGACCGAACCTTCGAAAAATCGTCGATAGGTTATCAGCGATAGCTAGGCCGTGCGAACGGCGCCAATGTGACATTAGGGAGGCGTTCCGCAATGACGGGCCTTTGGGTTTTCTTGGCTGCCGTTGCGCCTCAGGTGACGGAACAGGCGGTCACCGTGCAGGCTCCCGCGCCGCCGGAGCGTGGTGTCATTGCCTATCCGGCCGCCTTCTTCGCCGAGGTTCGACCGACCAACGCCTACGACATGGTGACCCGGCTGCCGGGCTTCAGTTTCGACAAGGGCTCGACGGTCCGTGGGCTGGCGGGTTCGGGCGGCAATGTGCTGATCGACGGCCAGCCGCCGCTGGCCAAGAACGACCCGCTGGAGGATATCCTGCGGAGAATCCCCGCCACGTCGGTGGAGCGGGTGGAAGTGATCCGTGGCGGCGCGCCCGGTGTTGACATGGAGGGCCGCACGGTCCTGGCCAATGTGATCCGGCGTCAGCAGGCCGGGTTCCGCGGCACCATCCAGCCCTACTTTGATGCAATCTACGATGGCCGTGTTCTGCCCGGAATTCGCTTTGAGGGGCAATGGACACTCCCGGGAGGGCGAACCGCCGATTTCAGCCAGACCTTCAGCACCGGCCACTTCCCTAACGACGAGTTCGGCGACGGGCGGCGCATCCGCTACGATCTCAGCGGTCGTAGGCTGATCGACTCTGATGTCGACGCGGACTCTCACGGCTCGCGGATTCAATCCACGGGCGCGTTTCAGACCCCGTTGCTGGGTGGCCGAGCCAGTCTGACCGGTGCCATCCAGATCAATCGCGGGACACTGGAGCTCTACGACAACGACAGGCTCTCCCGCAGCGTTGAGTACGAAAAGAACCCGAACAATCGCGTTCAGCTTGAGGCCGGCCTGCGGTTCAACCGCAAGCTCACTGGACAGGTTAGCCTGGAGACCCTGTTCTTCCAGCAATACTTCACCCAGGACCAGCGGGCGCACTTCGAAGGTCCCGGCCTGACCCGTGACTTCGCGCTGGATCGCAAGACATCGGAGAGTGTCGCGCGCGTTCAGTTCAGCATAACCCCGGACCCCTCGCTAAAGGTCGAGACCGGCGTCGAGGGCGCGTTCAATCGTCTGAACAGCGAGACCGATCTTTCGGTCAACGGCCGCGTGATCGCCCTGCCAGCCGGGAACGTGCAGGTGGAGGAACTGCGCGGTGAGGCCTTCCTGCGCGGCACGTGGCGCGCGACGCCGAAGCTCTCGCTGGAAGCCGGGGTGCGCCAGGAGGCGTCACAGGTCACCTCGACGGGCGACCTCATCCTTGAGAAATCTCTATCGTTCCTGAAGCCCCGGGCGGCGCTGACCTGGTCGCCTGGTTCGGCGACACAGATCCGGCTGCGGGTCGAGCGAGAAGTGGGACAGCTCAATTTCGATGACTTTGTCGCCTCGCCGCAGGTGGCCGCCACCGGCGTGGTGGTGGCCGGCAATCCCGACCTGAGTCCGCAACAGGCCTGGGTCTATGAGGCGGCGTGGGAGCAGCGCTTCTGGACCGCGGGCGCCCTGGTGCTGACCTATCGGCGTTTCGAACTCAATGACGTGGTGGACCGCATCCCGATCTTTGGGCCCACAGGGGTTATCCTGGCGGACGCGCCAGGCAATATCGGCGGCGGGACCAAGACCGAGATCCAAGCGGGTCTAACCCTGCCGCTGGATCAGGTGGGGTTGGCGAGTGGACAGCTGAAGGCCCAGGCGACCTGGCGAGACACTCGCGTCGTCGATCCGCTGAGCGCCGGAACGCGCGAGATCTCGACCCTGCACCCGATCGACTGGGAAGTGCATTTTAGTCACGCCGTTCCAGTTTGGCGCATGACTTGGGGTATCGACATCCTCGGTGGATTTCGCGAGCGGATTTTCCGGCTGACAGAGATCGAGACCAAGAAATTGTCGCCATATGTGAGCCTGTTCACCGAGCATCGATTGGCCCCGGACCTGTCCCTCAGGGTTGAATTCAGCGGAATCACTCTGCGCAACGCCAAGCGCATCCGGGAGGTCTATGTCGGACCCCGAAACCTGGGGCGGCTCAACTATACCGACGTCCGAGACCTGGAGTGGGGTGGCGACATTATGATCCGACTGCGCAAGACGATCGGCGGTTAGAGCGAGTCCCGCCCCCGCTAAGGCAGGGAAGGCGTGAACCGCACTACCGTCTCGGCATCCCGCTCAACCGCCTCTCGACTGTAGCGCAGCGGCACATAGGATCCCGCCGCCCACAGTGGGAACAGATCGCGGTAGTGCGGACTCATCGGGTCTCCGGACTGGCCGGGCGTGTTGATGGCCATGGAGTTGTCCCAGGCCCCCACGTCCATCACGAACCGCACGGAGGCACCTGCCGTCTGGCTGAAGTCGGTCATCGAATAGCTGGCGGCGCGCGGAGACGACGCTGATCCGGGGATCTGCAGCGGACCTAGAGTCATCTGGGCGGCGAGTTCAGGACTGGCCAGTGACGCAATCGCGGGCACGAACCTGGCGTGGTGCAGGCGGCCCCAGGTCCAGGTCGACATGTCCGGTCCCAGCCGGTCTTTGATTTCACCGAGTGCCGACGCCAAGCTGGACAACAGGATCGGGTCGCGGACTGTGGCCGGAGCCGCCTCCAGATGCGTCAGGATCGGATCCGGTGAGCCCGCGCCGATCAATGTTTGCACAGCGGGTGAGGCCACCGCAGCCAGGGTCGTGCGGCCCAGATGCTTGTTCACCCAGACCTCATAAATCGCCGCTGCGGCGCTATCGACGCTTTCGTTGCTGTTCCAGCCCTTGATCAAGGCCAAGGCCCGGGCGACATCGGGCGACGTCGAAGCCAGGTTCCGCAACAGCGCCACGCCGCGCCGCGACTGGGCGCTGGTGGCGTCGGTCTGCAGAGCCATGGAATCGGCCAGGGTGGCTCTGGGCGTAGCGGCCAGCACCTCCTTGATCCGCACCGAGCGCGTGGCGTCGGCCCACTCGTAGCCTAGCTTGCGCTCAGCCATCGGATAGTCGGCAGGCACATTCATCTCGTTGGCGGTGGCGAAGTAGCCGGCAGCGGGGTTGCGGCTGACCGGCAGGCCGCCGTCTGCGATGAATCCCGTCCACTCATAGCGCCCGTCGCCGGGCACCGGGAACAGCCCGTCCCAGTTGGATCGTACGGGCGTGCGCCCGGCGGCCGACCAGCCGACCTCGCCCTTGGTGTCGGCGTAGACTAGGTTCAGCGGAGGGGCGCCCCATTTGTTGCGCGCGGTCTGGAAGTCGTCCCAGCCCTTGGCACGCCACATCCGCGACGAGCCAAAATAGCCCGCGAGGCCCGGCTCGTTCCATATGGTGCGAATGGCGAACGCGCGGCCCTTGGCGGCGTCCTCGGAGACCACAGGCCCATGACGGGTGAAGTAAAGGTCGACGGTCTGGTTCGTACCACCCTTGACCTCAATTGTCTCACGCACGGCGGTCATGGGGAGCCAGCCGCCCTTGTAGCGATAGGTAGAACCCTTGGTCTCGTAGACGTAGAGGTCCTCCTGATCGATGGCGAAGATCGTGATCCCGAAGGCCGCCGTGCCGTTGTGGCCGAAGGATATCCCCGGGAGTGCCGGCTCGCCTGCGCCAATGATCGACAGGCCTGGCGCTTCCAGATGGGCGATGTAACGCAGGGCTGGCACACCCACCGGCCGGTGCGGATCGTTGGCCAGAATCGGACGGCCTGTGGCGGTACGCGAGGCCGAAATCGTCCAGTTGTTGGATCCCTCCGCGGCACGCTCGCTGATAACCTGGGCCAACTCGAGGTCCGGCGTGATCTCAGCAACCCTGGCACCGGTGAGGGCCTTGAAATTGACGGGTTCGGTGGCCAGGACATAGTCCTTCAGCACGTCGGCGGGCACGTCACAGGGATCAAGCCCCTTGGGCACAACCAGTTTGTGGGCTGGCTCCAGCTTGCGGCGGAGAGCATCGGCCTCAACACCGCCGGCGCAGACCACCCGGGCGCGGGCGACTTCTGACGTGACGTTCGAAACCAGGGCATGGCTGCGAATGCGCAGAACGTCCTCGGGCTTCCAGTCTTCAGGTTGGCTTTTGGTCAGGTTGAACTCGACGGGCAGCGGCCGCGTCCCGCTGCGTACCTCGCTCACATAGGCATTGACGCCCGCCGCAAAGGCCTCGACGGACTCCCGCGCGCCGTCGCCATAGGCGGCCCACTCGGCCTGCATATCGCCCCGGTAAAGGAACAGCCGCGCCGCCCGGTCCTGGGCGACATAGGCTGGACCCAGGCTGGCGGAGAGCCGACCCAGACCGCGCTTGCGCCACAGGTCGATCTGCCAGAGGCGGTCGCGGGCGGCGTTGTAGCCCTGCAGAAAGAACGCATCGCGCGCGCTGGCGGCATAGATGTGGGGAATGCCCCAGCGGTCGATAATCATCTCGGCGGGCTGGGCCAGACCGCGCAGGCTCCGGTCTTCCTGGCGCACTGCAGACGATACCTCGGCCTGCGCCGCGCTCGCCAACAGCGCCCCTACCACCGCCAACTTCAGGCATCGAACCATCATCGTGCTCCCCGATTTCCGAGAGTGTGGAACGAAGAGGGCGGTGGTGTCACGCGGCGCTTGCGTTGACGTGCAGGTCATCCGCTACAACAAGCGCTCAATCGGAGGACTTCACATGATCAGCTACGCCACCATCGGCACCAACGACCTCGAGCGCGCGACGAAGTTCTATGACGCCCTGCTGGCACCACTGGGCGGTCGGCGGACCTTCGCCAACGGTGATCGCATGCAGTTCTACGGCAGCAAGGAAACACCCGGCATGCTGGCGGTGAGCAAGCCCTATGACGAGCAGCCCGCCACCGTCGGCAACGGCACGATGTTCGGTCTTCCCGCCGCCACAAAACCCATGGTCGATGCCGCGCATGCTGCGGCGGTGGCAGCGGGCGGCACCTGCGACGGACCTCCCGGCCAGCGTATGCCCACCTTCTACGGCGCCTACGTCCGCGACCCGGATGGCAACAAGGTCTGCATTTTCAACATGGGGTAAGGATGATCGAATCTGCGCGCGTCCGCCTCCGTCCCTGGCGTGAGCCGGACCGCGTGCCGCTGGCCGCCCTGCACTCGGACGCAGAGGTTATGGCGGACTACGGCGGCCCGTTGAACCGGGCCGAGAGCGACGCCAAACTCGACCGCTATGCGGCGTCGTTTGAGGCGCACGGCTACTCACGGTTGGTGCTCGAACGCCTTGATGGCGCGTTTCTGGGCTATGTCGGCGTGATGCCGATCTGGCCTACCCATCCTGTTGCCCCCGGGGTCGAGATCGGTTGGCGTCTGGTGCGATCCGCCTGGGGTTTCGGCTACGCGACAGAAGGTGCCCGTGCCGCGCTCTGTGACGGCTTTGTGCGGCATGGCTGAAATGAGGTACTTAGTTACACCGCGCCCGACAATGCTCGCTCGCAGGCTGTGATGGCGCGTCTCGGCCTGGCCCGCGAACAGCACCGTGACTTTGTCGCCAACTACGACACCGTCGATGCGTGGACCGGTCTGGTCTGGGTCGCGCGGCCGGATATGGATTGGTCATGACCGCCCTTCAACTGGTCGAGCCGTCGCTGGCCACCCTGTCGGGCTTTGTCGATGCTCTGGAACGCGGCTGGTCGCGGGACAACATCGGTCTTGAAAAGACGATCCGTTCCGATCTGGCCTGGATCGCACGTGACCCTTCGGGATTTGTGGCATCGCTGGACGACGTCGAGGCCAAGGGCGCGCCGATCACGCTGCCGGACGGCAGTCAGGCGCGGCGGCTGCCGGGCTACAACCGCTGGCTCTGGGATGACGAGTTCTGCGGCTAGATAGGGTTTCGCTGGCAGCCGGGAACCAGCGAGCTGCCGGGGCACGTGTTCGGGCACATGGGCTATGCGGTCGTGCCCTGGAAACGGGGAAAGGGTTATGCCAGCGAGGCGTTGCGGCTGTTGTTGCCAGAGGCGCGAGACAGAGGGCTGCTCCATGTTGAACTCACCACTGACCCGGACAATATCGCCTCCCAGCGGGTGATCGCGAACAACGGCGGCCACCTAGTCGAAGAATTCGAGATGCCGAGTGCCTATGGCGAAGGCGTCAACTTGCGGTTCCGCATCCCACTCTAGGCGCGCACGCCCGGGACCCTGTCCGCCCAGGGCCGCGCCGCTTCCAGCTGATAGGCGAGCTGGAATAGCAACGCCTCGTTGCCCACCTTCGTAGCGAACTGGGTTCCAACGGGAAGGCCTGACGCCGTCCAGTTCAACGGCACGCTCATGGCCGGCGCACCGGCGACGTTGTGATAGGTGGTGTAGCCGACATACTCGATCAGTCGCGCGATCAGGGTGTCGAAAGCCACGTCCGGACCGACGTAGCCTAGCACAGGCGCCGAGGTCGACAGCACCGGCGACATGATCACATCGAACTGGTTGTCCGCAAACCACGGGTCGTAGGCGTTGGCGGCGGCCTGCAGGTTCTGGATGGCTTTCGGCAGGGCGTCTTTAGGGGCCGTGATCGCCTTTTCTGCCATGCCGAGGCTGAAAGCTTCGAGCATATCTGCGCCGGGCGGATGACCCATGACCTTGGTCAGGGTGTCGGCATAGCTAGCGGCACCCGAGGCCCAGAGTAGCAGGAAGTCATCGATGAAGGTTTCCGGGGCTGCCCACCTGGTTGGGACCACCCGATGACCGAGGCTCTCCATCAGTGTGACCGCGCTCTCGGTGGCGGCCCGAACCTCAGGCGAGGGCGGTTTGCCTGCGCCGCCATTGATCAGCAGACCGACCCGTAGACGCCGCTTAAGCGGGGTGGTGATCAGGCCGACCGGAGCAAGCTGGCTGCTGGGCCCGGCGTCCTCGGACAAGGCGAACATCGCCGCCGAGTCACGGATGCTGCGGGTCAGCACGTGCTGGACGCCAATGTCTGTGATCCGGGTCTCCTGACGCGTGCCCGCCATTCGGCCCCGCGAGGGCTTCAGACCGAACAGACCGCAGCAGGAAGCTGGAATCCGGATCGAGCCACCACCGTCGCTGGCATGGGCAAAGGGGACGACCCCGGCCGCCACGGCCGCTGCCGCCCCGCCTGATGAGCCGCCCGACGAACGCGAAGGATCCCAGGGGTTCCGCGTTGCCCCGAACGCGGCCGGTTCGGTTGTCGGCAGGAAGCCGAACTCCGGCGTTGCAGACTTGCCGATCACATTGACACCGGCCTTGTCGTAGGTGTCGATCAGGGGGGGCTGACGGGTGGCCGGCGGCATCCGCAGCATGGATCGCGAGCCAGATCGGGTGGGCAGGCCCTTGTAGTCATCCAGGTCTTTGATCAGGAACGGCACGCCGGCAAACGGCCCGGTCATCCCGGCGATCTCGCCGCGCTCCAGCGCCCGGTCGAAGTCGGAAGTCACCAGGAAGTTCAGGCGGGGCTGCAACGACTGGGCGCGATCCACAGCGGTGCGGGCGGCCTCAAGCGCCGACATCTTGCCGTCCCGGATCATGGCGGCCGTCTCGGTGGCGTCGGGCCAAGCCGATTTGACCGATGGTGCCTTGGCATAGACCTGGGCAGCGACGCCTGCGAAGCCGAGCGCGCCAAAGGCACGGCGTGTGATCCTGGTCATTTCACCCCCCAAAGTCCCGGCTGTTGATCGCCCGGCGTCGATAGCTTGACCCAATGCGCGTCCGATCTGCAACACTGAAGGAGAGTAAAGCTGATAACCTCCTCGGTGTTCATTGGGGAGAGTGAGCATGAAGTCGATATTCGCTTTGGCGGCGGTGGCGCTGGCCAGCGTGCTCGCGTTGGGCCTTGGCGCTAGCGGAACCCTGCGCGCCGCCGACGTGGCTGTACAGCGGGTCGACGATTTCCAGCTGACGGACCATACCCGGCTGGCCCACCAGCTCTATTACTACGGCTATGCTCCGGCGATCGTAATGATGACCCGCGAGAACGGTTCGACCGTGTCGCGTGCGCGGTCGGCTGAGCTTCAGAAGATCGCGGCGGACTATCATGGTCGGGGCGTGCTTTTCTTCCTGCTGGATTCCAATCTCGCCGACACCCGCGAGACCGCTGCTGCTGCTGCGACCAAGGAAGGCCTGACCCTGCCGATCCTGATGGACGAGCAACAGTTGGTCGGTGAGCAGTTGGGCGTGAAGCGGGAAGGGGAGGTCTTCGTGATCGACCCCAGGACCTGGAATGTCGCCTATCGTGGCCCAGTGCCAAAGACGGCGGTGGCCCTGGACGCTCTGCTGGCGGGCAAGCCGGTGGATCAGGCCCGGGTCGAGCTGACTGAAGGCCGCGCCGTAAGTTTCCCGGAACAGGCGCGGTCGGCCGCGTTCGCGAAGATCTCGTATGCCAAAGACATCGCCCCGATCCTGCAGGCCAAGTGCGTCAGCTGCCATCTGTCCGGGGGTATCGGGCCCTTTGCGATGGACAGCTACGAGATCGTCAAGGGCTTCTCGCCGATGATCCGCGAGACTATCCGCACCCGCCGGATGCCTCCCTATTTCGCCGACCCGCATATCGGCGCGTTCAAGAATGACCAGGGCCTGACGCCATCAGAGACCAAGACCATTGTCCATTGGGTTGAGGCTGGTGCGCCACGCGGCGACGGGACTGATCCGCTGCGCGTGAACGCTACCCGCGTCGCCGCCGAGTGGCCCGAGAACCTGGGCAAGCCGGACGTGGTCGTCGACCTTCCGGCCTTCAAGGTTCCGGCCAGTGGTCTGGTGCAGTACCAGTTCATGCGGGTGGACAATCCGTTCCCCGACAATACCTGGCTAAAGGCCATAGCCATGAAGCCAGGCGACCGGCGCGTGCTGCACCACGTGATTTCCAACCATGTGCCGGACCCTTCAAAGCCGCGCCCCAACATCCCTGGTGGATCGGTGGGTTCCTATACGCCCGGTGCCCAGCCCCAGATGATGGGTGACAATTCTGGCGCGCCAGTGCCCGGCGGCGGCAGGCTGAACTTCCAGATGCACTATACGACCATGGGCGCGGAGACGACGGACAAGACCCAGGTGGGATTCTATGTGCTGAAGACGCCACCCAAATATATCAAGCGCTCGGTGGTGATCGGCGATTTCGCCCTGTTCATCCCGGCCGGCGAAGCGCGCCACAAGGAGGTCGCCTACATGACCTTTCCGGCCGACGCCTATCTCTACACGCTCTATCCGCATGCCCACTACCGCGGCTTCCACGTGGAACTGAAGGCGCGCATGCCCGATGGCCGCGAGAAGATGCTGCTGTCGCTGCCCAAGTACGACTTCAACTGGCAACGCGATTACGACCCGGTCGAGCCGATCCTCGTGAAGGCCGGGACTAAGCTGATCGCCACCTGGGTCTATGACAATTCGGTCCACAATCCAGCAAATCCCGACCCCAGGCGCAACGTCACCTGGGGCGAACAGACGCCCGATGAGATGATGTACTTCCGTCTCAACTACCGCTGGGCTGACGAGACGGTGAGCCAGGTCCGCAATGATCTGCAGGAAAAGCTCTACAGCTCCTCGATGCTGGGCTCGCTGGACGACAACTTCGACGGTTTGGTGCAGGCTTCGGAACTCAATGGACCCATCGGCAAGATGTATCAGGCTCGCTTCGCTGACCTGGACAAGGACCGGAACGGCGGATTGGACAGCCAGGAGCTGATGGCCGGCGGCGGTCGCCGTGCCATGCGCAATGCGGCACGCGACACGCCGGACCTCTAGGCCCCTCGCCGGGACGAATTCCATCGGGCGGGGAAACGTCCTACGGTCATATCGCGGTTAGATGCGACAGAAGGCGGGTGAGTATGGCCTCGACGATCAAGGACGTGTCGGCCATTGCCGGCGTCTCCATGAAGACCGTCTCGCGCGTGCTCAACAAGGAACGCTACGTGTCTGAAAAGACGCGCTTGCGGGTCGAACGTGCGGTCGCGGAACTGAACTTCCGGCCCAGCGTCGCGGCCCGCATCCTGGCGGGCAAGCGCAGCTATCAGATCGCCTTGATCTACGACAACCACAGCCCCCACTACATCCACCAGATCCAGACTGGTGTCTGGGCCCGTTGCATTGAGGAAGGGGTGCGGCTGCTGGCCCAGCCGTCGGACGCGGCCTCGCCAATTCTCGCGCGCGAAATCGGTGGTCTGATCGATCAGACACAGGTCGACGGTGTGATCCTCTCGTCACCGGTGACCGACGCGCCGGGGGCCCTGGAGGAGCTGGAAAAACGCGGCATCCCCTATGTGCGGATCTCGCCGGGCACCGACTATGATCGCAGCTCATCGGTCTCGATGGATGATGTCCAGGCCGCCGACGATATGACCAGTCACCTGATCGCACTGGGCCACCGGCGGATCGGCTTTGTCGTAGGACACGCCAACCACACGGCCAGCGACCAGCGCCTGTTCGGCTACCGTCGCGCGCTGGACAAGGCGGGGCTGGCATTCGAGCCCAAATATGTGCGGCCAGGCGCCTTCGACTTCAGTTCGGGCGAGGCGGCGGGCGATGTCCTGCTCGATCTGGCCCAGCCGCCAACCGCGATCTTCGCCAGTAACGACGATATGGCTGCGGGCGTTCTGACCGTTGCCCATCGGCGCGGGATGTCGGTGCCGCGTGATCTCTCTGTGGTCGGGTTTGATGACACAGCGCTGGCCAGCCAGCTGTGGCCTCCGTTGACAACTGTGCGCCAGCCAACGCGCGACCTCGCCTATGCGGCGGCGGGACTGCTGTTTGACGCCGCCGATGAAGTGGTTCACCGCCGTTTGCCGCACGAATTGGTACTGCGGGCCTCAACAGCGGGGCCCCGTAAGTCCTGACTTTCTCCGTCGCCGGACGGGTTTCTCGACAGGCCGTCTTGCCAATGTCACGGCCACAAGCCTATCAATATGACAGCGCTATCATATGGCGTTCAGGCGGTCGGTAAACCAGCCGGCAATGTCTGATGACCCATCGAGGACTACACCGGGCATGACGACCAGCACCCTGCCGAAACCTGCCGCCACCCGGCCTCTGTACGCGGGAGGCCCGAGTGTCTCGTCGGTCGCCTGGGGCATGTGGCGTTTCGCCGGTGATGACCTGGCGGCCGCGACGGCTCGCGTGTCTGCCGCTCTCGACGCGGGCGTCACCTTGTTCGACACCGCTGACATCTATGGCCCAGACAACAATGAGCCTTTCGGGGCCTCAGAGGTGCTGCTGGGTCGCGTGCTCGCCGCCCATCCGACGCTAGCCGCCCGCATGGTGATCGCCACCAAGGGCGGTATCAGCATGGGCGTGCCCTACGATTCCAGCGCGGCCTATCTGGCCTCTGCCATCGATGCGTCCCTGACGCGCATGGGCTTGGATCACGTGGCGCTGTGGCAGATCCACCGCCCCGACATGCTGACCCACCCGTCCGAAGTGGGCCGCGCTCTGGAAACTGCGCACAAGGCCGGCAAGATCGGCGCGATCGGGGTTTCCAACTTCACACCGTCGCAGGTGGAGGCGCTGGCCGCCCACAGCGCCTTGCCCATCGTCTCATGCCAGCCGGAGTTCTCGCCCCTGGCCATCAGCCCGCTGACCAACGGGGTGTTGGATCAGGCGATGGCGCGCAACATGACCGTGCTGGCCTGGTCGCCGCTGGGCCAGGGACGCCTGGGCGACCCGAAGGACGAGCGCGCACGCGCTGTCGCCGCCGCCCTCGACGTCAAGGCCGCCGAGGCCGGCGTCAGCCGGGCCGCCGCTGCCTACAGCTGGATCATGGCGCATCCGTCTCAGCCTATCCCCATTGTCGGCACACAGACCCCGGCCCGCATCGCCGAGATCCCCGACGCCTTCAAACCGCGCTGGACCCGGGCGGAATGGTACGCCGTCCTCGTCGCCTCCATGGGAGAAAATCTGCCATGACCAACCCCGCCATGCCTCCCTGCGAGATCAGCTGGTTCTCGGCGCTCTGCGACGACGACTATGAGTTCCTGGGCGTGCCCGACCCGATGCTGAAATCCAGCTGGGAGCATTGCCGCGATATCGTGATGCAGGCCGAGGCGGGCGGGTTCGACAACATCCTGCTGCCGTCCGGCTATGAGCTCGGCATCGACACCACCGCCTTCGCCGCAGCCATTGCGCCGATGCTGAAGCGCATGCGCTTGTTGATGGCCGTCCGCATCGGCGAGATGTGGCCCCCGCAACTCGCTCGCCAGATCGCCACCATCGACCGATTGCTGGGCGGGCGGCTTACCGTCAACATCATCTCATCCGACATGCCGGGCGAGAAGCAGGCGTCGGCCCCGCGCTACGCCCGCACCGTCGAGGCGATGAGCATCCTGAAGACCATGCTGAACGGCCAGCCGCTGGATCACCAAGGCGAATTCTGGAAGCTGAAGCTGGATCCTCCCCGCGTCACCACGCTGTCGGGCAAGGCGCCGCTGCTCTATTTCGGCGGCCTGTCGGAAGACGCTCGCGAGGCCGCCGCCAAGGGCTGCGACGTCTTCCTGATGTGGCCGGACAAGAAGGAGACCATCACCGACATCATCGCCGACATGACATCCCGCGCGGCGAAGCATGGTCGCACGCTGAAGTTCGGCTACCGCGCCCACATGATCGTCCGTGACACCGAGGCCGAGGCCCGCGCCGCCGCCGATCGCCTACTCTGCAAGCTGGACGCCGCTACCGGCGACGCGATCCGCGCCAAATCTCTCGACTCCACCTCTGCCGGAGTACAGGCCCAGACCGCACTGCGCGAAGCGGCCGCCGATGACGGCTATGCCGAAGCCAACCTGTGGACCGGCGTCGGCCGGGCCCGTTCCGGCTGCGGCGCGGCCATCGTCGGCAACCCCGACCAGGTACTGGCCAAACTCAACGACTACCGCGCCATGGGCATTGAAGCGTTTATCCTGTCTGGCTATCCACACGCGGCGGAAGCGGACCTGTTCGCGCGCCACGTATTGCCGAGTATCGAGCACGGGCCGCTAGTCTGACGAGCTCTGGCGCTTCCGCGGAAAACCCGACAGTTAGTCGCAAAGCCGGATATTCGTCGGGCCTTCATGTATAGGTCCTAATCGTACCACAGCTGTCAGAACCCTTTGCGGCCAAGCTCAGCTTTATCCTGAAGGCGTTCTCGATGAGCCGCGGGCGGCTCGCGGCTGACATGGGTGTCGATAAATCCGTGGTCGGGCGTTAGGTTACGGGCGCTGTGGTTCCGTCTGAGCACAATCTAATGCTGATGACGGCGCAGTTCGCACGCCGGGCACCTGGCTTCACCAGTCTCAGTTGGGAGCGAAGCCTGGCGGAACTGGCCGAATTGATCGGGGTCGACCACGGCGCGGCCCCGACAGTGCTCCCGATCCCGGTAAACCGGGGATTGCCGCTGGCAATCCTGGACCAGACTCGTGCAACCACCGCGCTCCGGGGTGCCGCCTATCAAGGGTTTTTCAGGTCAACGCGACCCTTTGTGCTGCAGCCGGGCCGTTTCCTGCATGATCCGCCTGGACGAGACAGGCCTCCTCAGCCTTCGGATGGGGACTGGCGGCCACATGGCCGAAGGGTGGATGCTGCCGGTTCACAACCAAGTCTTCTGTATCGCGGCTGATGTGACCAGCGGCGCTTTGCTGTTTGGCATCTTCAACGGCGTCGCCACGGCGCGTGCCGACGTGACCGATGGATTGACCCTGGGTTCGGCGCTGGACGGCGGGCGTACACCGACGGCCAGCGCTATGATCTTTGAACGCGTCGGCGACCTCAGCGGCGACAGCGTCGCAGATGACGCGCGGTTCGAGGCGCTGGCGGCCGGCAATCCGCTGGCCCCGCAGGGAGAGATTTCCGACCACATGCGCGAACACCTGACCGGGGACTTCGGCCCGATCCAAATGGCGTTGGGTGGCGCTCTGCTCTTGCAGATGGCGCTGTCACGGTCACTCTCGCGGGGCGCTGCGTTCGATGGAGACCTCAACAGTCAGCGCTGAACCGGCGGCGGGGAGCTGTCCACGGCCTCAGATCCCCTCCTCGCCGAGGAGGTCCTGCCGCTCGTCAATCCTATCGCTGCTCGCCCACCGTCGCGCAGATTGGCTTGCCCTTCACAGTGTCCCCGACCAGCGTGCCGTCGCGCGCGCCGGTGCGGCGGGCGACGTTGAGGGCCTTGCTTTCGCCGGGCGGGATCTGGCCCCCGGCACAGACGGCGACCTCGACGCGCACACCGCCCAACGGGCAGGTGCACATGCGTTCGCGACCCGGCAGTCGGCCGTCGGCAACATCACAGGACTTTGGAATCAGCTGGCCGCCTGACGAGATGCACTGGATGGTCCGGTCGCTCGGGGCTGTGGGCTGAGCCCATGCCGGGGCAGCTGTCAGCGTGGCCAGGACCAGCGCCAAGGTTGAATGTCGCATCACCGCAGGGTTCCTCTTCTCCGCTGAGACATATGGCAAAACGCTCCTGCTGGCTTCTGTCAGTAACGGCACCTTCACCATATCTTTGAAGGAGGGCTTAACGGCCTCTGGCGCACGCTGACTTCCATGGACCCGATCGCCACCGCCCGCTACGGCCTGATGGCCGCCTCGAACCGCTTTGAGACCGCTGCGTCCCGCATCGCCGGTGCGCCGGGCGACGGCGGCGTCGATCTGGCCACCGAGTTCGTCGAGGTCATCCAGGCCAAACAATCCTTCTCGGCCAATCTGTCGGTAATCCGATATGCTCAGGACATGTGGGACTCGCTGTTGGCTATCCAGTCACGCTGAGACCGCGACATACCCGGGCACGAAAAAGGGGAGCCTCGCGGCTCCCCCTTCAATATCGGTCACTCTCTTGAGGACTATTTCTTTTCGGAAGCGTCCGAACCATCGACCGGCGCGCCAGTGCCGGACGATCCCATGAACAGCTTCTTGCCATCCGGGAAGGTCACGTCGCGACCGTTGGCCTTGCAGGCCGGGCGGCAGAGTTTGTCCTTGGACTGATAGCCCCGGACAATGATCTCGGTGCCGGGCTTCAGCGAGTTGCGGTCGATGCCCGAACGCAGCAGGGTGTTGGGCGTGCCGCCCTCAACCATCCAGGCAGTGGTTGTGCCATTGGTGCCGACGGCGGCGATATGGACCCAGGCGTGGGGGTTGATCCACTCAACGCGGGTTACCTTGCCGCGCAGCAGCACCGGGGACTTGCCGTCAAACTCGGCAGCAAAGGCGTGGTGCGCCCAAGCGGCGCCGCCAGCGGCGGCCACGGCGAGGGCCGCGCCTGCGATCCCCGCGACAATCAGGTTCTTCTTGTTCATATTTGCGCCTCCAAGGCCGGTGCTTTGTCGTCTAGTCTTCATGAGCTGGCGATGAACGCCAGCCAAAACCTACTTCAGTGGTTCCTTGCGGAGGTCACCGTACATCAGTTCCTCGACGAACTCGACGCACTTGAACTGGTTGAGCCGCGCATCATCGCCGACCCGCTTGTAGAGGTTGACGCTGAGCTTCCAAGGCCGGGTAAAGGTGTTGGCGTCGGTGATGGTCGCGTCATATCGAACGACGCCCGGGCCGGTCGGCGTCCAGCGCTCAACCACCGTCATCTGGTCCGAGTGGTGATTGCCGGCCCGGTCGAACCAGGTGCGGTCGTTCATGCCACTGACCGTGACCACCAGCGTGTCACCCTCCCACTTGGCGACCGACTGGCCCATCCAGCTGTCGACAGGGGCTGGGCCTGGATCGGTGAACAGCACGTTGCGCACGGCACCAGCGTACTCATAGGCAATGATCATCGACTTCTCAGACTGGAAGATCTGGAAGGGCAGGTGCATGTAGTTGGCGCGCGGAACGCCCGGCAGGTAGCACTTCACCTCGGGATCGAGGTTCAGATAGTCGGCGCGGTTTGCGTCGCGCATCTTCTTTGCGTCCGCCGTGTAGGGGATCTCGCCGCCTTCGACGATGCCCAGGCCTGCGGGCACGGCACCGACCGCGCCAAGCGCCACCACGGCCTTGGCCGGAACCGGCACAAAGGGACCCGGGCGCAGCTGCAGCGCCGCGCGGGCGGCATGGGGCTCAATGTCCCAGCCGGCGGAGTTCATCGCCTGCCAGACACCGTTGAGTTCGGGATGCTTGCCGTCAGGGCCACGCGGAGCCTTGTAGGCCGCTGCAGCCGACTTGGCCTTGGTTTGCGCCTGTACCGGCCCGGCCACCACAAGGCCGACTACTGCCAACGCCGCCACGATCCTGATCATGATTCCAGTTCCCCCAAAGCGTCAGCCTGAACGTGACCGCGCCGATTTGGCCATACCCTAAACAACGTTCCTGCGTCGCGCCAGTTGGCTCTTCATTTGAATTCCCGGCAGGCTGCGCTAAGCCGCCTGTCATGACACTGCGCCAGCTGTTCGCCACGCCGATCTACAATTCAAGCTTTATTACAAACCGGGGCTTCGAAAATTTCAACGGCGAGATTTTGCACGCTTGTCAATCGCTGGCCGAAGAGGACCTAGCCGGACGTGGCTGGTGCCGGGAACACGGCTATGGCGGCTACACGTCCTATGCCTCTCTGAACGATTTGCCGCAACGGATGAGCGTGTTCGACGAACTCAAACGCAAACTGGATCGCCACGCCCGTCTCTTCGCCGACTCGCTGGCCTTTGACCTAGGCGGCGGGAAACTGCGGATGGACAGTCTGTGGGTGAATATCCTCAAGCCGGGCGCGGCGCATTCCGGCCACGTGCACCCGCACAGTGTGCTGTCGGGGACCTATTATGTGGCCACGCCGCCGGGCGCGAGCGCGCTCAAGCTGGAAGACCCACGCCTGCCGATGATGATGGCTGCGCCGCCGCGACGGGCGGACGCCCCCGAGGATGTCCGGAGTTTCGTCTATCTGCAGCCGGAGGCGGGGACGCTCTATCTGTGGGAAAGCTGGCTCCGCCACGAGGTGCCGGCGAACAAGGCCAGGACTTCCAGGGTCAGCGTCAGCTTCAACTACGGCTGGCGCTGAGCGTTACTCAGTCGCGATCAGCGCCGGTCGGGCGAACTTGCCGCCGAAGAAGTCGCCTTTCTTCCAGACGGGACGGGCGTCGCCGTCGGCGATCTCGCGGGCGATACCGTAGTTGATCACTGCGAACCTGGCCCCGGCCTCATAGTTGATCGGAAGCGCCAGATCATCGCATGGCTTGTGGTAGCAAGATGCCAGGAAGCCCCGGAATCCTGCCTCTCCCCCGTTCTGGAAGCCCGTCATCAGGAAGATCGACGGGATACCCGCCTCCACGAACCGGAAGTGGTCCGAGCGCGTAAAAAGCCCTTCCTCGGGCATGGGATCGGGCGAAAGGGCGACACCGGTTTTTGCTGCGGCCCGGGCCACCGCGGGGCCTAGTGTCGAGCGATCTGCGCCGAACGCCACAACGTCGGTGAAAGCATAGGTCAGGACCGGCATGTCCAGATTGACGTTGGCGGCCAGCGATGTGGCGGGAACGGTAGGATTGCGGGCGAAGTATTCGGAGCCCAGCAGGCCTTTCTCCTCGCCCGTGACTGCGAGGAACAGCACCGAACGGCGCGGCACCTTGCCGCTTTCCTTGAAGGCTCGAGCCACCTCCAGCATGGTGGCAATCCCGGCTGCGTTGTCCAGCGCGCCATTATTGATGCTGTCGCCGTTGAGGGGCGGGCTGATGCCGATGTGATCGAGGTGGGCCGAGAGCACCACGACCTCGCTTTTGAGCGTGGGGTCGGATCCCTCGAGCATCGCGGCCACATTGGCGCTTTCGCTCATCCTGGTCTCGGTGTGCAGCGTCACATCCAGCGACGTCGCCAGCGCAAAGCGAGGCGTTTCGCCCTGCGGTTTCTCGGCCGCTTCGGCTATTTTGGCATAGGGCACCCTGGCACCGGCGAACAGCTTCTCGGCACCCTGCAGGCTGAGTGACCCCAGCGAGGGCGTCTCCGGTGCCGTGTCGTTGGGCGCACCGTCGGGCTTGCGCCAGTTCATGGCCCAATGCTGCCAGTCGCGCTTGCTTTCGGCGAAGGGGCGCCGCTTTTCGTCGGCGGGCAGGTAGAGCGAGATCATGCCCACGGCACCGCGCTTTGCCGCCTGTTCGCGCTTGGTGCGACCGTTGGCGTAGTAGGCGCGTTCCTCGGTCTGCCAGGCTGAGGGGGCACCGCTCAGCACGACCACGATCTTGCCTTTGAGATCCAGGCCCTTGTAGTCGTCGCGTTTCTTCTCAGGGGCCACGACCCCGAACCCCACGAACACCATCGGCGCTGACAGCTTGCGCGTCTCGGGTCCGAAGGGCCGAGCGACCATGTAGTCATCGCCGAAGGTCAGCGTGACTTCGGTGCCGTCCTTCGCTTTCAGGACATAGCGGCCCTCGTCGCGAGGCCTGACGGCGACCAGTGGCACCGGCTGGAAGAAGGTGCCGTTTGCACCTGCCGGCTTCAGGCCCAGCTGGGCGAACTGGGCGGCCACATAGTTGGCGGCGATGTCATAGCCTGGTGAACCAGTGTCACGGCCCTGCAGCAGATCGCTGGCGAGGAACGTGATGTGCGCCCTGATGTTGGCCGCGGAAGCGGTGTCATCGGGTGTGACCTGAGCGATGGCGAGGGACGACGCCGCCAACGCAGCCAGCGACACCGAAACCGACAACAGCTTGCGAAGGGACATGGAAACTCCGTGACACACGTCAAGCGTTTCTAGAGGTCGCGCGCCCTAACTGTCGAGGAAACTCCGCAGTTTGCGTGACCGCGAGGGGTGCTTCAGCTTGCGCAACGCCTTGGCCTCGATCTGGCGGATGCGTTCGCGGGTGACGCTGAACTGCTGGCCGACCTCTTCCAGGGTGTGGTCGGTGTTCATGCCAATGCCGAAGCGCATGCGCAGCACGCGTTCCTCGCGTGGCGTCAGGGAGGCCAGAACGCGCGTGGTGGTTTCGCGCAGGTTCGACTGGATCGCCGCATCGATGGGCAGGATGGCGTTCTTGTCCTCGATGAAGTCGCCCAGGTGGCTGTCTTCCTCGTCGCCAATGGGGGTTTCGAGGCTGATCGGCTCCTTGGCGATCTTCAGCACCTTGCGGACCTTTTCCAGTGGCATGGCCAGCTTCTCGGCCAGCTCCTCCGGCGTCGGCTCGCGGCCGATCTCGTGCAGCATCTGGCGCGAGGTCCGGACGATCTTGTTGATCGTCTCGATCATGTGCACCGGGATGCGGATGGTGCGGGCCTGATCAGCGATGGACCGCGTGATCGCCTGTCGGATCCACCAGGTAGCGTAGGTGGAGAACTTGTAGCCCCGGCGGTATTCGAACTTGTCGACCGCCTTCATCAAACCGATGTTGCCCTCCTGGATCAGGTCCAGGAACTGCAGGCCGCGGTTGGTGTATTTTTTGGCGATGGAAATCACGAGACGCAGGTTCGCCTCGACCATTTCCTTCTTGGCCTGACGCGCCTCGCGCTCGCCCTTCTGGACTGTCTGGACGATGCGGCGGTAGTCGTCGATCGGCACGCCGGTCTCGGTGGCGAGCGCGGCAACTTCGGCACGGATGTCGCCGATCTGG
Organism: Phenylobacterium deserti; assembly: GCA_945883235.1. Taxonomy (GTDB): domain Bacteria; phylum Pseudomonadota; class Alphaproteobacteria; order Caulobacterales; family Caulobacteraceae; genus Phenylobacterium; species Phenylobacterium deserti_A. The sequence goes on from CAMCXF010000002.1 coordinate 37,959, forward strand.
CCGGCGTCGTTCTCTGCAAATTTGGTCCAGCGGACTCCCAGAAGCTTGACCTGGTCGCTCCAGTCCGGGGTCATTTCCTGACCGAAGTAGGCCTTCAGGAACTCACCGCGGCTGATGCCGTAGCTGTCGGCCAGGCGCAGCAAGCGGCCTTCCAGCACCATCAGGCGCTTGTTGATCGCGTACAGCTGCTCGACCAGAGCCTCGATGCGGTTGTTGTTGAGCTTCAGCGTCTTCAGGAACTGGACGATGGCGGCGGCCGAGGCCTGGTAGGCCCCAAGCTCCTTGTCCGAAAGCTGCTCGCCACGCAGGCGGGCACCGACCAGCTTTTCCTGCAGCAGGCGGAAGCTTTCGAATTCCACGGCGATGGCGTCCAGCGTCACCATCACGCCTTCGCGAAGCTCGGCTTCCATCGCGCTGATGGTGGGGCCGGCACCGTCGTCGAAGTCGTCGTCGTCGTCGCTCTCGGCCTTGGCGATGATTTCGCCATCTTCGTTGAGCTCGGGCGGCTCCTCGACGACCTCGGCAGGTGGCGGCGCGTTGGCGGCCAGTTCCTCGGCGGCTGCGGCGGTCATGCCGCCGTAGGTCTGCTCAAGGTCTATGACCTCGCGCAGCAGGATACGGCCGCCCTCAAGCTCTTCGCGCCAGACCATGATGGCCTCGAACGTCAGGGCGCTCTCGCACAGGCCGCGGATCATGGTGTCGCGGCCGGCCTCGATGCGCTTGGCGATGGCGATTTCGCCTTCGCGCGACAACAGCTCAACCGAGCCCATTTCGCGCAGATACATCCGCACCGGATCATCCGTACGGTCGTAGGCGGCTTCCTTGGTGGTCTCGACGACGGCCGTGTCTTCGCGGACGGTGACTTCAGTGGCCTCGGCGTCGTCTTCGGATTCGACGACGTTGACGCCCATCTCACTCAGCATCGCCAGGGTGTCTTCGATCTGCTCGGAGGTCACCTCTTCAGAGGGCAGGACCTTGTTGAGCTCGTCCATGGTGACGTAGCCACGGGTCTTGGCCGCCTTGATGAACTTTTTGACCGCGGCATCGGTCAGGTCCAGCAATGGCCCGTCGTTGCTGGGGGTCTCATTGGCATTCGCCGTCGCCGCCGTATTGGTGGTGGTGTTGCCTTCGGCCATCGTACTCATCCAATTCTTCGAAGTCGGCTGCCACCTCGCCAGGAGAGAGCCGGATATCGGGTCGACGGGTCCGGAACAGAAGGGCTGTGGCCCTTCAATATTCTGTTCTCGCCCATGAAACGCTTTGTGATCATGCAAATCAGGGACCACGCTGACCTGGTCGGAACAAGCGCACCGCGTTTCCAATCCTGCAGAGCCAATGCTCTACAAAATTACGCAGCGTCTCCTCCCGGCATCTGGAAAACCAGACTGAACGGCGTGACACCTGGGGCTTCCGAGCATTGAGGGAGACATCATCATCCACGCAGGGGGCGCGCCCGGAAACCGCAGCGGCCCATCGATGTCTATCAAACGCGCGCTAAACCCGCACGAGGGCCAGATGGCGTGCTGCGGGGTCTATGTCAAGATGATGACGTGTTCGCGGAGCGGCCGTGATGTCGCAGGTGGGCGGACCTGTGGTGCCTGTAGAGGTACGGAGAGGCTGAACGGCGCGCGGCCTTGGCTGGCGGGGTGTTATGCTTGGCTGACTCGGCAGCCGTCGGTCAGCACCCTGCTGGTGCTGGTTTGTCAGGGGATGGATTTTCGGCGTTTGTTACAAGTAGCTCTATAACCAGATGTATTGTTTGCCGCGCTGGCATCGCAGATAGGGATGGACTGATAAGGCCATGGATATCTATTAAGTTATTGGTTTTATTGTTATAAAATGAATATCAAGGAGACGGGAAGCCTTCCCGGGGGGGGGGTGGGCCAGGTTCGACAGCCAGCCTGGATCGGCTGTCGGGTTGCAAAACCTCATGTACATTCTCGGGCATCGAGATCGCAGCCGCAATCCCGACCAACCCTCAGTGCAACGACACCGGCAGCACATCCCCCGCGTCCGCGCCGTCGCCCACAACCTGGATGTTCGGCAGCAGCAGGTGGATCCAGGCCAGGGCCAGCAGGTAGGACATGCCCGCGAAGACGAACAGCGGGTAGTAGCCGAGGCCAGCGGTCAGGACGAGGCCGGCGACCTTGACGATGGTCATGCCGCCGATGTTGCCGCAGAAGGCGGCGAAGCTTGTCACGCGACCGACCTTGGTCTTTTCGGTGACGTCGGCGATCAGGGCGAAGAGGTTGGTCGAGAAGCCCTGGTGGGCGGCCAGAACCAGCGCCAGGATAGCGGCGGCGCCCCAGGCGGTGGGTGCCTGGGTGGCGAAAGGCAGCACCAGCACCAACAGGCCACTGACCAGCATGGCCAGTTTGCGCACGCGATTGACGGCCACGCCCCGGTTCAGGAAATAGGTGGCTGCGGCCCCGCTGACCAATGCGCCCAGCGCGCCACCTGCGTAGGCGAGCGCCAGGGGCGGGCCGATGGCGATGCCGGTCAGGCCGTACTGGCGATTGAGAAAGTCGGGCATCCAGAACAGCAGCAGCCACCAGGTCGAATCGCTGAGCAGTTTGGCCCCGGAGATGGCCCAGGTGGCCTTGTCCTTCAGGATGGAAGGCCTGGGCGCGGTGGGGGCGAGCTCGACCGGCGCCGCCGGCTTCGCGACGACATCGCCGAAATTGGTTTTCCGCGTCGAGATCATCCAGACCACGGACCAGACGATGCCGGCGATCCCGGCCATCACGAAGGCACCGCGCCAGCCGAACGGAATGGCCATGAACGGGATCAGGATCGGCGCGCTGATGGCTCCCACGCTGGAGATCGCGTTGATCAGGCCAAAGCCCACGGAGCGCTGATTGGGCGGCAGGATGGTGGCCACGGTCTTGACCGCAGACGGCGTGGCCATGGCTTCGGTGATGCCCAGACCAATCCGGCAGAGCACGAACTGGTTGAAGGTGTGCGCAAGGCCGTGGAACATGGCGGCGATGCTCCAGGTGAACACCCCCAGGACATTGGCCCATTTGACGCCGATCTTGTCGACAAGGGGTCCGGAGATCAGCAGCGCCACCGCCATTGACCCCTGGAACCAGGCACCAAGGGTGCCGTAGTCGTCGTCAGTCCAGCCCAGTTCGGCGGCCATCTCAGGCTTCAGCACCGAGATCACCTGGCGATCCACCAAGGCCAGAATGCCGGCGACGGCCAGCAGGATGAACAGGAACCACTTGTTGAAACTGACGGGGCGCGGGTCGGTCATGCGCGGCCTCCGGCGGGGGGTGTTCCACGTCCGCGCAGTTTGATGTTCATGGCCACGTCCTCCCCGGATCGGCTCAATTGTGACGAGCGCCGGTCTTACGACTTTTGGCTTGCCCGAACCACCGGTCTGGGAGAATGTTCACAATAAGTCAGCGCTGTCATATTGGATTTTGTGGAGGTGCCGGTGCCAAAGGTGGTTCGTTACGGTCTGGTCGGCACAGGGCTGATGGCGGGCGAGCATATCCGCAACCTCGCCGTCACCCCCGGCGCGGTCGTCACCGCCATTGCAGATCCGGTTGAGCAGTCCCTGGAATGGGCGCGTAAGACGCTGGGCGGCAAAGCCGACGGTGTCACCGCCTTCACCGACAGCGCGGCCCTGGCCCGCAGTGGCCTGGTGGATGCGGTGATCGTTTCCAGCCCCAACTACACACATCGCTCTGTGCTGGAGCCGCTGTTCGACGCGGGCCTCGCAATCCTTTGCGAGAAACCGTTGGCGACCACGCTGGACGATGCCCGTTGGGTGGCCGAGCAGGCTGACCGCGCCACCGCGCCGTTCTGGACCGCGATGGAATACCGCTACATGCCGCCGGCGGTCGAGTTCATTGCCCAGGTCCATGCTGGCCGGGTCGGTGACCTGCGGATGCTTTCAATCCGGGAGCATCGCTTTCCTTTTCTGAAGAAGGTGGGCGACTGGAACCGGTTTGCGCACAATACCGGCGGCACCATGGTCGAAAAGTGCTGTCATTTCTTTGACTTGATGCGTTTCATCACTGGCTCGGAAGCCGTGCGCGTCTACTGCTCCGGGGCCATGGACGTGAACCACCTGGACGAACGCTACGACGGACGTCGACCCGACATCATCGACAACAGCTACACCACCGTCGAGTTTGCAAACGGCGTCCGCGCCATGCTGGACCTGTGCATGTTCGCTGACGGCGCCGAGAACCAGGAGGAGATCACCGCCGTGGGGGATCAGGCCCGTCTGGACGTGCTGATCCCCGAGGGCGCGATCGTCTTCTCGCCGCGCGTAGGCCGTGGGGCAACGAAGCAGGTGGAGCGTCGCGTGGTTGCCGTGGATCCGACCGCCCTGAAGGTGGGCACCCACCACGGATCAACCTTCTATGAGCACCAGCGCTTCATCGCCGCCGTGCGCGGGGAAGGGTCGGTGGAGGTCACCGCCCACGACGGGCTGATGGCGGTCGCCATCGGAACCGCCGCTGAAATCAGCGCGCGTGAGAAACGTGTGGTCGAACTGGCCGAATTGGGATTCTGACGCGTTGAGCAGAACCCGAAACTGATATATGACAGCGTCGGACATACGGCGAACTTACAAAAAGACGGATTAGGGGGCGATATGAACAAGTCCAAATTGGTGGCAGGTGCCGGCATAGCAGCCGTCTTGCTAGGGATCCCAGCGGCCGCGCAGTCGCAGGAAGCGACGTCGTCGGACTCGGGTGTCAATCAGATCGAGGACGTCGTGGTCACCGCCCGCCGACGCTCAGAATCGCTCCAGGAGGTTCCGATTGCGGTGAGTTCGCTCAGCGGCAATGTCGTGCGCGAGCAGAACCGAAACAGCGTCCCGGACCTGATCACGCTCATCCCCACGATCACGCTCCGGCCTCAGAACTCGGCCAAGGACACCGTCCTGCTGATCCGTGGCTTGGGGACAATTACGACATCGCCGGGTGCGGAGCCCAGCGTGTCGATGGTTCTTGATGGCGTCGTGCTCGCGAGGCCGGGCCAGATGGTTTCGGAATTGGTCGACCTGGAGCGCATTGAAGTTCTGCGCGGTCCCCAGGGAACCCTGTTCGGCAAGAACGCGTCAGCCGGCGTGATCAACATTATCACGGCGAACCCGACGGCCGATACCAGCGCATTTATCGAGGCCAGCTATTATGGCGGTGACGAGCATCGGCTTACGATGGGCGTCAACGGTGAGATCATCCCGGGCCTGCTGAGCGGCAGGCTGTCCGGCGTGACCTCCGGATTTAAGGGGGATGTCCGGAACATCTTCCTGAACGAGACCCTCAGTGATCGCCAGTCCGACGGATTTCGCGGCAAGTTGCTGTTCACGCCCAACGAGGATCTGAGCATCCTCTTGGGTGCGGACTATCTCTACGTGGAGAACCGCGGCAACAGCGGGATGTATATCGCCACATCGACCGTGGCCTATCCGAGCGGCGTGCGAACGCAGAGCGCAACACTTCCGACCATCCTTCAAAGTGTGGGGATCACGCCGGGCTTTAGAAACCGGCAGGTCGCCCAGAACACGCTTCCCCAGTTCAAGGACGCGTTCGGGGGCGCGGTGGCCCAGGTCGACTACAAGATGGGCGAATTCGATCTGACCGCGATCAGCGGATATCGGTTCTGGAGAAGCACGCAGGGCGGGGATCTGGACGGATTCGCGACGCTCACGACGGCCACGCCGACGCAGCAGATCGACCTCGGCCACGTCAACTCGAAACAATACACCCAGGAGATCAGGCTCGCCTCGCCCAAGGGTGGCATGATCGACTACCAGATCGGGGTCTACTATTTCCGAGCCGTCAATCGCGAAGACTACAGCCGCGAGACGACTCAGCTCATTGCGGGCAACAGGGTCAGGAACTTCGGCCTCAACAATTTTGGGACCATCCAGAACAACTATTCTGTGTTCGGTGAGGCAAACGTCAATTTCTCGGAGGCGTTCCGCGCCATCGCTGGACTTCGTCTGGTGAAGGACAAGTTGAGCTACTACAGCAACCGGGTTTCCACCTCGGCGGTCGCCGTTCCGGGCATTCTACCCGCGTTCGCGGGCCAGGACTCCACCAGCGTCACTGACTACGCGAGCCGCGTCGGCTTCCAGTATGATGTGAGCGACGACATCCACGCCTACGCCACGTACTCCCGTGGCTACAAAGGCCCAGCATTCAACGTGTTCTTCAACTTCTCCGCCCGCGAGACGAACACACTCAAGCCCGAAACATCGGATGCGTTCGAGCTAGGTCTGAAGTCCAGCCTGCTGGACCGACGACTTCAGGTGAATGTCGCGCTCTTCAACGATCAAGTGGCGAACTTCCAAGCCAACCAGCCGGATCTGGTAGCCGGAACCGTGGTCACGCGCCTGATCAATGCCGGCGATGTCTCGACCAAGGGTATCGAAGTCGAAGCCATTGCAAATGTCACCAACAAGCTGACGATCAGCGCCGACTACGCCTACGTGAAGGCCAAGGTCGACGACTTCCTTTGCCCGGTTGGGGCGGCCGTGAGCTGCGACATCGATGGAAAGCCTCTGCCCTATGCGCCCAAGCACAAGATTTCGGTGCAGGCGAGGTACGAGGCATATGACTCGGAGCGATATAGAGTCAATCTGACCGGAAACTATACTTATCAATCAAGCCAGCAGAACAGCATCGCCCAGACGCCAGACACCATCGCACCGGGATATGGTATCGTGAACGGCATTCTCTCAGTCATGGACAAGCAAAGTGGCTGGGAAGGCCGGATTCTTGTCAGGAATTTGTTCGATAAGTTCTATCGCGCGACCTACGCGCAGGGTAACGGCGGCTTGCTCGGCGGACTTCCTCGCGACTACAAGCGTTACTTCGGCGTGTCGGTTCGCAAGGACTTCTGACAGGGCGCATCGCGGGGTCCAGGCCCAAGACGGATAAGTTCGATGGCGCTGAAAGAGCTGGATCATGTGGTGCTGCTGGTCTGCGACATCGAAAAGGGAGTCGAGACCTGGACCCGACTTGGGTTGTCTCTGAGTCATCGCGTGAACAATCCGGACAATGGGGTCGCGATCGCGTTCTTCATTCAGCCGGATGGGACATTTCTGGAGCTTGTCGCTCCGACCAAGGCCGACTCTCCCTACGCCCAGATGCTACGGGAGAACGGAGAGGGCCTCCGTCTTCTCTCCTTCAAGGTCGATGACCTGGATGAGGCCGTCGCCGAGTTGACGGCCAGAGGCGTCAATCTCCGCGGCGTCGGGACGGATCGGGTCTTTATCGAACCGGACTCGGCGAGTGGCATACTGGTTCAGTTGTGGCCGAGGGATCGGCCTCACAGGTGGAAAGCTTTGGTCTCGCCAACAGCCTAGAATACAACAAGGGAGTACATCAGGTGGGATACCAGATTACCGCTGCCGAGAGGACGGACGGGATAATCGCCCCTGAGAAACTGGCCGCGATTGTACGGGACATCGAAACCATCGGCTTCGCTGTCGTCGAAGACATCGTGACGGTCGAGAGCTGTGACATGCTCGTGGATTCGGTGCTTGAGGACGTCGAGAAGGTCCGGGCGCTGGGGAAGCCCACCCGACACGAAGAGAACACGGGTCCTGGACACCTGCAGCTAGGCCTACGGCGATATGCCCCCTACGTCCGCCCCGATCTCGTGACGAACCCGCTAATCGAATGTGTCGTGGCGGGCGTGCTGGGCGATGGGGCCTGGCTCGGCTTCTACAACGGTAACGTGAACTGCGTGGACAGCGGGTATCAGCCGCTGCACTTTGATCGGCCCTACTCATGGAAGTCGCCGGAAGATGCGGCGTGCGACGGTCAGCCTTGGCCCCCGCCGTCGACGACGCTCAGTTGTTCAATCGCGTTCGATGAAATCACCATCGCCAATGGCGCAACAGAGATTTATCCCAAGTCGCAGTTCGAAACCGAGGTTGTCACCTGGGCGACCACCAGGATCAAGGATCGGCCGGACCTCCTTGAGAAGTGGGGCCCGCCATCGCGTATGACGATCCCGGCGCGCAGCGTCTGTTTTCGAGACCCGAGGATGTGGCACCGTGGCGTGCCCAACACAGGGACCAGGGCGCGCGCCATGATCGCGGCGACCTATCACGCGGCGAGGTGCAAGAACTGGCGTGGCCGGTACATTCAGGACCTGGATCCGGCTTTGTCGGCCCGCCTTGAGGCCGACCCGGCGCTACGCGTGATGGACGATGGACAGCTTGGCGATGGTCGGATGGTGTTCCAGTCGGACGTGCGAGAGGTGTTCGATGCGCCGAGCCTGCACGGGGTCAATCGGAATGTGCGGTTCGTGGAGGAGCCTGAGCGGGTCAATCACTTCCTGGATTCGCACCAGCTGGGCGGCGCGCGGATTGTGAGAGGCGCGATATCGCCCGTTGACGCGTGACCTTGCGGGTTCTGTACGTTGGTGGAACCGGCGAGATATCCTTCGCCTGTGTGGAGGAAGCGGTTCGCGCCGGGCACGACGTCACGGTCTACAATCGAGGCGCCAGACCCGGATTTGAGACGCCTCTTGTCAAGCACGTGGTCGGAGACATCGCCGATGACGCGCTCTATGCCGACGTCGCGAAGCAGGATTTCGACGTCGTCTGCCAGTTTCTCGCATTTGAGCCGAAGGACATTGATCGGGATATCCGGACGTTCGGCGGCCGCTGCGGCCAGTATGTCTTCATATCTACGGCGTCGGCCTATGCGAAACCAATCCGTGTTCCGCTGATCCGGGAAGACACGCCGCTGGGCAACCCCTTCTGGGAGTACAGCCGCAAGAAGGCCGAATGCGAGGCGCGGCTGCAGGCGGCGGAGGACGCAGGCGATATCAAGGTGACGATCGTTCGTCCCAGCCACACCTATCGCACAAATCTGCCGAGCACGGTCGTCAGAGGCGATCACCTGGCCTGGCGCCTAGTGAACGGAAAGTCCGTCATCGTGCATGGAGACGGCGAGTCCATATGGACGCTGACGCACGCCGAGGACTTCGCGCGTGCGTTCGTGCGGATCTGTGGTCATCAGGATGCGCTTGGCGGTGTATTCAACATAACCGACAGCGCAGGGCATACCTGGAATAGAATCCTGCGCACCGTTGGGGCTGCGATTGGGGTCGAACCGAACATCGTCAACGTGTTGTCGAATACGCTGGTGAAGTACGAGCCTTCCTGGACGGGTACGTTGCTTGGCGACAAGTCCAATTCCATGATCTTCGATGTCAGCAGGGTCTCGCGCGCTGCAGGCGGCTGGCGTTGCGAGATACCCCTGGAAGAGGGTGTCGAGCGTGCCTGGAGATTTACGGAGGAGCGGCTGAAGAGCGGCTATCGGCCCGATCCGGAACTCGATGCGCGTATCGACCAAATCATAGCAGAAAACAGGTACGACGTCTGAACGTCGTCTGGGAGAGTGCGTGACCACAGCCGTAACCGACGTTGAGCGCGCCCCGCCCCTCGGCCTGGGCACGAAGCTGCTCTACGCCGTGGGCGGCACAGCCACCAATCTCAAACACAGGGCGATCTCGTCGTTCCTGGTGATCTTCTACAATCAAGTGGTCGGCCTGCCGCCGCAGGTGGTCGGCGGCATCCTGATGATCGCTCTGGTATTCGATGCGGTGCTCGACCCGCTCATCGGCCAGGTCTCTGATAATCTTCGCTCCCGCTGGGGCAGGCGCCATCCGTTCATGCTCGTCTCTGCGGTGCCCTACGCTGTGGCCTTCTTCTTTCTGTGGAACCCACCGGAAGGGTGGAGCCATGGGGCTCTGGCGGTCTATCTGGCGATCTGTCTGTTCTCGGTGCGGTTCTTCGACACCTTCTTCGAAGTCCCCCACCAGGCGCTCGTACCTGAGCTGGTCAAGGGCTACGACGAGCGCACCAATCTGATCGCGCTGCGCCAGATCTTCGTGTTGTTCGGTGGCGCGGGCATGATGATCGCGGCGCTGCAGTTCTTTCTCAAGGAGAACGCCGACGGATCCGGCGGGGTGCTGGCCCGTGATGGCTACTTCCTCTACTCGATGACCGGCGCACTGATCATCTTCGCCGCCATCATTTTATCAACGGTGGGGACGGCGCGCCGGATTCCCTACCTGTCGACGGCGCCGAACCGGCCGATCACTTTCCGGGGCATGTTGTCGGAGGTCGTCGCAACCCTCAACAACCGGGCTTTCATCGTCGTGTCGCTTTCGGGTTTGTTCATAGCTGTGGCGGCGGGCGCTCAGAGCGGGCTCGACATGTATTTCGGCATCTACTTCTGGGGGCTTAGTCAGGGTCAACTCGCTGTGCTGGCGACGATGAGCCTGACCGGGGGGTTGGCCGGCGTGGCGCTGGCGACCGTGCTCGGCCGGATGCTCGGCAAGAAGTTCGGGGTGCTCCTGGCCTCAATGACGGGTCTCCTTGTCCACATCACGCCCATGTCTCTGCGGCTACTGGGACTCGCTCCGGAGAACGGGACCTCGGCTCTGTTCCTGGTGCTGTGCAGCCAGGAGTTCGCCCACGCGACTTTGGCGGCCGCGTCCGGGATCCTGACGGCCTCACTCATCGCTGACGTGGTCGAGGATGCTCAGGTGCGCACCGGTCGTCGCTCTGAGGGCCTCCTGCTGTCCGCGAATGGTCTGGTCCGGAAGATGGTCTCCGGCGCCGGCGTGTTCACAGCCACGACCATTCTGGCGTTCAGCCAGTTTCCTGACGACGCCAAGCGCGGTCAGGTCCCGGAGTCGGTGTTGACCAACCTGGGCCTGACCTACATCCCCACCGTCGTGGCGCTCCAGGGGATCGCGATACTGCTTCTGTTTGCCTTCAACATTAATCGGCGGAAGCACGAGGCCAACCTGGAAACGCTTCGGTCGCGGGGCTTGAACTAGACTCTGTTTCGAGGGCGCCCCGGCTCCAGAATGCCCGGTTTACGCCAGGCCTCACAGCTTCAGCACATGCTTGGCGATGATGTTGCGTTGCACCCCATCGGAGCCGCCGGCGATGCTGGCGGCGCGGGCTTCCAGGTATCGGGTCATCTCGGGCTGGGCCCAGTCCGGGCCGATGGTCTGGGCCTGGCCGACCGTCTCGGGGAACCAGGGCGCGGCGTAGGGGCCGGCGCATTCCACGAAGAACTCGGTCACCCGCTGCACGATGTCGGTGCCTTTCAGCTTCAGCATCGACGACTGGGCACCCGGTGCACCGCCGGCTTCGACCTCCGACAGGGTGCGCAGTTCGGTCATGGCCAGGGCCTGAAGCTCGACCTGCGCCCATCCCAGCCGGCTGACGAACCCGGCGTCCTGCAGCAGGGTGCCGCCGTCCGAACCCGGTAGTTCCGATGCCGCGAGCCGAATGCGTGCGAGCATGTCCAGGGACAGCGAGACAAACGCCTGACCCGTTCGCTCGTGCGTCAGCAGACCCTTGGCCACCGTCCAGCCCTCGCCCTCGCGGCCAATGCGGTTTTCGACCGGCACGCGCACGCCGTCGAAAGTCACGCCGTTGAACTGATGCCGCCCATCGATGGAGATGATCGGCCGCACCGTCACGCCGGGACTGCGCATATCCAGCAGCAGGAAGGTGATTCCGGCCTGGCGCTTGGGCTCGTCGGAGGTGCGGGTCAGGCAGAACATCCAGTCGGCCTTGTGCGCGCCGCTGGTCCACACCTTTTCACCGTCCACCACATAGTCGTCGCCGTCGCGCACCGCCCGGGTGCGCAGCGAGGCCAGGTCCGAGCCGGCACCGGGCTCGGAATAGCCCTGACACCAGCGGACGCGGTCATGAAGGATATCCGGCAGGAACCGCGCCTGCTGTTCCGGCGATCCATAGGCGAACAGGACGGGGGCCAGCATGCCGGGTCCCATGCCACCCACCTGGGCGGGAAGGCCGGCATTCATGGTCTCGCGTTCCCAGATGAAGCTCTGGGTCGGCGTCCAGCCAGGTCCACCGAACTGGGCGGGCCATTTGTTGACGGCCCAGCCGCGCGCCATCAGCGCCAGATGCCAGCGCTGTTCGTGGTCGCGGCTTTGATCGTAGGGGTCGCCATCGGGAAAGGTCTCTGCGGCCAATGCGCGAACCTCATCGCGGAAGGCGATTTCGGTTTTCGAGAGGCTCAGGTCCATGGACGGGGTCCGCCTTCTATTATATTCCTGGTCAATAAGAACAATGCCTGAAGCCGGTCAAGGGAGACAGCGGGTGACGAAAGACGCGTTTATGGTCGAGGACCGCGGCGGGATCCTGGCGGGACCCGTCCGCCGTCCGGTGAACTTCTCTCGCAACGCCAAGGGCTCCATCCACGACGACGCCACGGCCCAGACGCTGGGCTTTCGCGGCGGCACGGTGGCAGGGAATATCCATTTCGAGCAGTATACGCCGCTATTGCTGGAGCGCTTCGGATCGAGTTGGCGCAAGCGTGGCGGTCTCTCGCTGCACTTCGTCAACGCCACCACCGATGGCGAACCGGTTCAGGTCTTCGCGGGGCCCGTCGAAGAGGTAGGCCCCGATCTGCGTCGCGCCATGGTCTGGATGGAAACGCCGGAGGGCGTGCGGGTCAACGAGGGGACGGCGTGGGTCGGTGGTGACGATCCGAACTCCACCTTGCGGATGCGCATTGCCGCACAACGTCCGGCCAGCGACCTGCGGATCCTGAAGTCCTCAAAGGTGGGTGACAGCGTCAGCGACGTTCCCAGTCGCCTGGATGGCGCGAGGTCGCTGCTTCGGGTGGCGGACATCACCGAGCCCATGGCGGAATACACCGACGCAGCCCTGTTCGGCGAGCGGGTGGCTGCGCCTGCGGTGGCGATCGACGCGCTGCGCGCCGTAGAGGGCTCGCTCTATGCGGCGGTGACGGACTTCGTCGGCATGTTCGGGGCCATCGAGCTTCAGTACCTGGATGGTCCGATCTTCCTCGATCACGACTATCTGGCCGACGCTACGGTGATCGCGGTCGGCGAGTCGCCCAAAACCGAAGTCACCTGGTACGAAAGCACCCTGCGGGACGCCACCGACAAGCGGGTGGTCGCGCGCATGCTGATGATGAGCCGGCTGCTGAAGGCCTCGTCGCCACTGTGGACGTGACGGAAGGCTGTCGGTCACCGCCGGGCGCGCTTAGGGTGCGGCAAAACAGGTTCCGAGACGAAACATGACATCGGATACGATCCAGTGGGCGGTCTTCGCCGGACTGACCCTGGTGATGGCGCTGGCCACCTGGTGGCAGGTGGGCCGGATGGGCGGGCGATCCACCGACAGCAACAGCGAGTTCTTTCTGGCGGGCCGCAATCTGACCTGGCCGTTCGTGGCCGGGTCGATCACCCTGACCAATCTGTCGACCGATCAGCTGGTTGGCATGAACGGCAACCAGATGCTCCTGCTGGCCTGGTGGGAGCTGTCCGCCGTGGCCGGACTCGTCATGTTGGCCTTCGTTTTCCTGCCCATCTACTACCGCTACAACTGCACCACGACGACGGAACTGCTGGAGCGGAAGTATGGCTCCAAGCACCTGCGTGCGACGGTCTCGGTGCTGTTTTTGCTGGGCAATGTGTTCATCTACCTGCCGATCATGGCCTACACGGGCGCGCTGTTCCTGAAGACCATGTTTGTGTCCAGTCCGCCGCTGCTGGTGATGGCCGGAGGTATAGCCGCGGTGGGGGCGGCCTATACCATCCTGGGCGGGCTCAGGGCTGTGGCGGTCTATGACACCCTGTCGGGCGTCGGTGTGCTGGGCATGGCAGCGGCGGTGACCATCCTGGCGATGGCAGCCATCGGCTTTGACTTTTCCGGCATCCCGGCCGAGCGGTTGTCGATGGTGGGCGGACCCGACAGTCCGATCCCCTGGCCGACGCTGCTCACGGGCATGATCTTTATCCAGATGTTCTACTGGTCCACCAACCAGACCATCACCCAGCGGGCCATGGCCTCACCGACCCTGCGCGAAGGCCAGAAGGGGGTGATGGCTGCGGTGGTGATCCGCATCGTGTTTGTGCCGGCCATCGTGGTGATTCCGGGGGTCTGCGCCTACAAGCTTTTCGGCGACCTGGGCGACGCCACCTATGGCCGGATTGTCGCCGAAGTGATGCCCAGCTGGCTGTCCGGTGCCTTCGCCGCCTTCATGGCTGCGGCGGTTCTGACCAGCTACACCTCGGTGCTGAATTCGTCGGTGACGCTCTATGTGTGCGATCTGCACGAGAGTTTCATCGCGCCGAAGCCCAACGTGAAGCAGCTCAATACCGTCATCTCGCTGACCTTCATGGCGCTGTCGATCATGCTGGTGCCGGTCTATTCAGGCGCGGCCTCGATCATCAATCTGGTGCAGCAGCTGAACGGCCTGCTGTCGATGCCGATCCTGTCGGCCTTCATCCTGGGCCTGGCGTTCCGCAATGTGGATGCGCGGGCGGCAATGACCGCGGTCGTGTTCGGCGTGTGCCTCTATGCGGTCTTCACGTTCGTCTGGACCCCGATCCACTATATCCACCTGATGCTGGTGACCCTGATCGCCTGTCTGGGCGTCGGACTGGCGATCAATCGCTGGCTGTTCGGGCGTCATGCATCGCTGGCCATCCCGTTCGGCAGCGACATCCCGAAGCCCGGGGTGGCATCCTAGATGTCCGAGTTCCACCGGCTGGATGGCGGCGGCGACACCTTGCTGGTCAGCCTGCAGGAGGGCCGGCCGCATATCGCCTATTGGGGGCCTGAGCTGGCGCAGGGGGCGGAAGCCAGCCTCGACGCCCGGCTGCTGGATCGCGCGGTTCCGCATGGGATGCTGGATGGCGGCGTGGCGTTTGGCCTGTTCCCCCAGAACGGCTGGGGTTTTACCGGTGCGGGCGCCTTGCAGGCCCATCGCCCGGATGGCCGGTTCATCACCCAACTTGCCTTTGAAGGTTGCCGCAGGTCAGCGGACGGGATCGATCTGGTGTTGGCTGACACCCTCGCCCGGATCGAGGTGACCATCAGCCTCGGGCTGGATGCCGCGAGCGGGGTCGCGGCGTTTCAGACGCGGGTGCGCAACGTGGGGCCAGAACCGCTCAATCTTGACTGGGTCAGTCCGGTCGCGCTGGAGGTGCCGGGCGGCGAGGTGCTGGCGTTCAGCGGGCGCTGGGCGCGGGAGTTTGATACCGAGCGGTTCCGTCCCGGCGCTGGGATCTGGGCCTCGGAATCCCGGACCGGGCGCACCTCGCATCACGCGCCGCCGTTCCTGGTGGTCGGCGAGGCGGGGTTTGGCGAGCATCATGGCCAGGTGCTGGGCCTGCATCTGGCGTGGAGCGGCGATCATCGGCTGTTCGTCGAGCGGTTGCGTGATGGCCGGTTGCAGGTGCAGGCGGGCGAGCTGTTCTGGCCGGGTGAGATCATGGTGGAGGCGGGTGAAACCTATCAGACGCCGATGCTTTACGCGGCCCGGTCGGACACTGGCCTTAACGGGTTGAGCGACCGACTGCACGGATTTGTCCGGGACCGGATTATGGGCGGACGCCTGCGCGCCAAGCCGCGCCCTGTACATTTCAACACCTGGGAAGCGGTCTACTTCCGGCATGATCTGGAAGAGCTGAAGGCTTTGGCCAATGCTGCGGCCGGCGTCGGTGCCGAACGCTTTGTGCTGGATGACGGATGGTTCCGGGGACGGAACGATGACAGCGCAGCGTTGGGGGACTGGAGTCCTGATCCGGTGAAGTATCCCGACGGTCTGGGACCGCTGGTGGATCATGTCAGGGGGCTCGGGCTAGCGTTCGGGCTGTGGGTCGAGCCGGAAATGGCCAATGCCAATTCCGACCTGTTGCGGGCGCATCCTGACTGGATTCTGGGCGAGGCGGGACGGGTGCAGCCGTTGGGGCGCGGGCAGTATGTCCTGGACCTGACTCGCCCGGAGGTGTCCGACGCCCTCTTTGCGCAGATCGACACGCTGCTGGCGGGCAACGCCATCGACTACCTGAAGTGGGACATGAACCGCGACCTGACCCACCCGGCCAGTGGCGGGCGACCTGCCAGCCATGCCCAGACGCTGGCGGTCTATGCCCTGATCGACCGGGTCCGGGCCGCGCATCCTGACGTCGAGATCGAAAGCTGCGCCTCCGGCGGTGGTCGTGCGGACTATGAAATCCTGAAGCGCACTGACCGGATCTGGACCTCGGATTGCAACGACCCCATCGAGCGCCAGTCGATCCAGCGGGCATTCTCAATTTTCTTTCCGCCGGAGGTCATGGGCGCGCATGTGGGGCCGGCGGACAGCCACACGACGGCGCGGACCACCAGTCTGGAACTCCGGGCCATGACGGCGATGTTCGGGCATATGGGTATCGAGGCCGATGTGCGTGACTTCGGCGCTCGCGATCTGGAGGCGCTGACGGCGGCCATCGGGCTTCACAAGCAGATGCGCGGCCTGCTGCACGGTGGCCGACTGGTGCGTCAGGAAGTGACCGATCCGGGGACAAGTGCCTTTGCAGTCATCGCGGGCTCCGAGGCTCTCGTCAGCGTGGCGCAGGTCGAGACGTCGAAGTCGGGGGCAGCGGCGCACCTGCGCGTAACCGGTCTGGATCCCCTGACGCTGTACGATGCGCGCTTGCTCAACCCGCCGAAACGTCCGCGCGCGGCCATGAAGCAGGTCCCCGCGCTGGCAAGCGGTGAGACTCTGCGAGCGACGGGCCAGTGGATCGCGCAATCGGGCCTGCCCATGCCGATCCTGCGCGCCGGCGAGATTGCGGTCCTTCACCTGACCCGGAGCGCGGGATGAAACTCGGCGTTTGCTACTATCCCGAACAGTGGCCCGAGGAAATGTGGGTCGACGATGCGCGTCGCATGGCGGAGCTGGGCATTACCTGGGTGCGGATCGGCGAGTTCGCCTGGAGCCGGATCGAGCCAGAACCCCGGCGCTTTGACTGGTCGTGGCTGGATCGGGCCGTTGAGACGCTGGCGGCGGCAGGTCTGCGGATCATCCTGTGCACGCCGACGGCCACGCCGCCGAAGTGGCTGGTCGACAAACATCCGGACATGCTGGCCGGGGATGCAGAGGGGCGAACCCGGGGATTCGGCTCACGACGCCACTACTGCTTTTCCAGCCAGGCCTACCGCGGCGAGTGTGCGCGGATAACCGAGGCTGTGGCTGGTCGGTATGGCGGCCACCCGGCGGTTGGCGCATGGCAGACCGACAATGAGTTTGGCTGCCACGATACAACGATCAGCTACTCTCAGAACGCCGCGCAGCAGTTCCGGATCTGGCTGGCACAGCGGTATCAGTCGGTGGACGCGCTCAACCGGGCGTGGGGGGCGGTGTTCTGGTCGCAGGAATATCGGGATTTCGACGAGGTTCTGCCGCCGAACCTGACCGTCACCGAGGCCAACCCCAGCCACCGGCTGGACTACAACCGCTTCGCCTCCGACGAGGTCGCCAGCTTCAACCGGCTGCAGGTGGAAATCATCCGTCGGCATGCGCCTGGGCGCGATGTCACGCATAATTTCATGGGCTTCTACACCGAGTTCGACCACTTCGCCGTCGGACGCGATCTGGATCTGGCGACTTGGGATTCCTATCCGCTGGGGTTCCTCGAACAGTTCTGGTTCCCCGAGGCCGACAAGCTTCGGTATCTGAGACAGGGCCATCCAGACATCTCGGCGTTCCATCACGACCTCTATCGCGGGGTCGGGCGCGGGCGCTGGGGGGTGATGGAGCAGCAGCCGGGACCGGTGAACTGGGCGCGGTACAATCCGGCGCCCTTGCCCGGCATGGTGCGGTCCTGGACCTGGGAGGCGTTTGCCCATGGTGCCGAGCTGGTCTCCTACTTCCGCTGGCGACAGGCACCATTTGCCCAGGAGCAGATGCATGCTGGCCTCAACCGTCCGGACAATGTGCTGGATCACGGTGGCCATGAGGCGGCGCAGGTGGCGCGGGAAGTCGGCGCGCTGGGCCAGCTCGCAGGCTGCACGTCGGCGCGGGTGGCGCTGATCTTCAGCTATGAGGCCGACTGGCAGTTCGGCATCCAGCCGCACGCCAGGGGGTTCCGCTGGCTACAGCTGGCGTTCGAGATGTATTCGGGGCTTCGGCGTATGGGTCTGGATGTCGATATCGTCCCGCCTGACGCAGATTTCTCGGGTTATGCGCTGGTCGTGGCACCATCGTTGCCGATCATTGAGGCGGGTACGCTGGCGGCGTTGACGGCGTCCGGCGCTGTTGTGTTGTTTGGTCCCCGGACTGGATCGCGGACGCGGGACGGACACATCCCGGCGAACCTGCCACCCGGTCCACTTCAGGATCGCCTGGCGGTCCGGGTCGCGCGGGTTGAAAGCCTGCGTCCCGGAGCCGGGCCTGACGTCGATGTAGGCCCCGACAGGATGTCAGGTCGGCTGTGGCGTGAGATGCTGGAAACCGGCCTGACCCCGCTGGCGACATTCACCGATGGTGCCGCGGCGTGGGTCGTGCAGGCGCGGTGGCACTATCTGGCGACATGGCCGGATGCGGCTCTGCTGGACGCCGTTATGGCCCGCGTCGTTGCAGACGCGGGACTGTCCAAAGTGCAGTTGGACGAAGGCGTGCGGCTTCGCCGACGCGACGACGTGCAGTTTGCGTTCAATTTCGCGCCCGAGACCCGGAGAACGCCAGCACCGGAGGGCACGGTATTCTTGCTGGGCGGCCCGGAACTGCCTGCAGCCGGCCTCGCAGCATGGAGGATCCAGCCTCAATGACCGCGTCATCGCCCCGCAAACGCACCCGGCTGACCCCGGAAGCCCGTCGCGAACAGATTCTGGATGAGGCCGCGAGACTGATCCTCGAAGAGGGGCTGCACGCGGTCAGCATGGAGCGACTGGCGCGCGACGTCGGGATCAGCAAGGGGCTGGTCTACAACTACTTTCCGACCCGTGATGCGCTGCTGACCGAACTGCTTCGCCGCGAACAGGCCGAGTTGCGCGACCGGGGCATGGCCAAGGCCCTGAAAGCCAGCAGTTTCGCTGACATGATCCGCCAGACTACGCGGCTCTATCTGGAGCAGACTCGCGACCGCGGCGCTCTGATCGCCGCCCTGCTCTCCGACCCCTCGGTGGCCCGGTTGATGGAGGAAGACAACCGCCTCGATCGCGACCGCAACATCCGGTACTGCGTGCGGGCCGCCCGGCGGGAGTATGACTTGCCCTTGCCACTGGCGATTTCGGTGGTCGATATGCTGATGGCCATCACCGGGCGCGCGGGCCGCCAGGTGGCGCAGGGCCTGATGGATGTCGGCCCTGCAACGGAAATCTGCGTGGAACTGATTACCGGCGCCTTGGCAAACCTTGATCGAGATCGGGACGTGAGGGGTTGAGTTGTGCTTGCAGCAGGGCAACGAACTTGGGCTAACAACAGAACAAATCTCGCTGTCATCCCGGCCTTAGGCCTGCGCCAGCGGGCCGAAGAGCCGGGAGCCAGTGCGGTGCGCTGGGCTCTTGGGCACGGATCTCCGCTACGCTCTACGGCATTCACACATCGTCGTTTTAGGCCGTGTTTTCCTTCGCCCCTTGTGGGAGAAGGTGGCCTGCGCAGCAGGTCGGATGAGGGGTCGCGCGGCGATTCTTCCAGTAAAACAGAGTGTTGTTCTGCGAGGGAAATCGACCCCTCATCCGTCAGGCTACGCCTGCCACCTTCTCCCACAAGGGGCGAAGGGCGCGCACCTACTGCGTTGATATGTTTGTAGTCTCGACGATTTGTGCATGCCGTAGCCGCTACGCTTCGTCCGGGATGACGGATTTTTGGGGACAGCTTGACCCGCGTTCGTTGCCCTGGTCCTTGCAGGAGGATCATTGACGAATAGTATAATAGAAGCGTCGGTGAAATTGCGCTCTTGAGGGCCACAACATGGATCAGGCGATTGCAGCGGACGGCTTGAGCGCCGGTTGGCTGGATGCTCCCGAAACCCTCGCCATGCGCGCACATCTTGAGGCCAACAACGGCATCAAGGGGCTGGACATCCTTCAGCCCGGCGACACTAAACATGCCGTGGATCTGTTTCGCCGGGACGGGTTTGTCGTCATCGCCAATGTACTGAACAGCGAACAGACGGAAATCCTCCGGAACGGCTGCCACGAGGTGGTGTCGGATATCCTGGCGCTGGATGAAGGTCGGGCGGGAAATCGCGGATCGCATCGATACTCGTTCGGCGGGTCCAGTCTGACGCGCAGCCAGCTGCATCGTCCGGAGTGGCAGATGCTGCTGGATATCCAGGCGGTCACCGACGCCGTGACAGCGATTTTCCAGTCATCGGACTATGTGCTCAGAGCGGCCAGCGGTGACTTTTGCCTGCCCGGCGCGGTCGGGTATCAGCCGCTGCATTCCGACGTCCGCGACTGGCACGATCCCAAAACCACCCCCTACAGCGCGTTTCACGATCCGCGTCGGCAACTGACGGTCCGCGATCTGCCGTGTCCGTATGTCTGTGTGAACTTCCTGCCGCAGGACGTCACGCCCCTGAACGGTCCCACGCGCCAGATTCCCGGCACCCAGCACGCGCGTGTGCCGATCCCGACGCTGGCAGAAGAGCCGGAGTGGATGCGGTTGAGTACGGTCTGCCCGGCACCCGCCGGGGCGATCATGATCCGCGATGTTCGCGCCTGGCACGGGGGGACGCCGAACATTGCCAACGCCGTGCGCTCTATCCCGAACCTGGAGTTTTACGCGCCGTGGTTCCGCGAGCCGATTGTTCCGGGCATTACTTATCACGACTACAAGAAGCTGTCCGACCACGCCCAGCGGCTGGTCCGGCATTGCGTCGCCGATTCCAGCGAAACCTTGCTGACAGGGCCGACCCTGAGAGCCCCATGACCCAAGCAATCGGACTCGCCGCATGAAGTATCGCCAGCTGGGACGCTCAGCCCTGAAGGTGAGCGAGCTTTGCCTCGGCACCATGAACTTCGGACCGCGCACCGCACAGGCGGAAAGCTTTGCGATCCTGGATGCAGCGGTCGAGGCAGGTATCAACTTCGTCGATACCGCCAACCAGTATGGCGGACATCTGGGCGTCGGGACGACCGAACTCATCCTTGGCGGATGGTTCGCGCAGGACCCGGGCCGCCGCGACCGGATTGTGCTGGCCACCAAGGTCCACGAGCCGATGTCGGATGACATCAACGACCGGGGTCTTTCAGCGCGTCATATCCAGATGGCCTGTGACGCCAGCCTGAAGCGCCTGGGTGTGGATCACATCGATCTCTACCAGATGCACCACATCGACCGGACCGCGCCGCTGGACGAGATATGGCAGGCGATGGACCGGCTGATTGCGCAGGGCAAGATCACCTATGTGGGCTCCAGCAATTTCCCCGGCTGGGCGATAGCCGGGACCAACGCACGGGCCACCGCAAGGGGTCGGCTGGGGCTCGTCTCGGAACAGCATCTCTACAATCTGGTCGAGCGCAGGGCCGAACTTGAGGTGCTGCCGGCCTGCCGGGCGTATGGCGTCGGCGTTATCGTCTGGAGCCCGCTGGCTGGCGGGCTGCTGGCCGGCCCGCCGCAAGGGGATTCCAGTCGCAGGGGGACGGACGCCAGCCGTGCCGCCCGGGCCGGACGCGCAGCGCAGCTGGATCCGTTCCACGCTCTTTGCGCCGAACTTGGCGAGCCGCCGGGGGCCCTCGCATTGGCCTGGCTGTTACATCAGCCGGGCGTGACCTCGACGATCATCGGCCCGGGGAACCTGGACCAGCTTAGCGGTGTTCTGGACGTTCCCGACATCCAGCTGGACGGGTCGGTCCTGGCCAGGCTTGACGCGATATTCCCGCCCATCGGCGAGGCGCCTGAGGCCTACGCGTGGTGAGCAAACTCTGACACCTGTCGAACGTCCGGAAGCCGAGTTCATCGGGACCGTTGCCGATGTATGGTGGCGCATAGCGATTCAGGAATGCCCAGATGACCGACAAGCCTTCACGCAGTCAGAAGAACTTCGGCAAGCTGGACCGGGATGGGTTCATCCATCGCAGCTGGATCAAGGGTACGGGCCTGCCGGAGCATGTGTTCGACGGTCGACCGATCATCGGCATCTGTAACACCTGGTCGGAGCTGGTGACCTGCCAGTTTCACCTGCGCGACCTGGCCGAATATGTGAAGCGTGGCGTCTGGGAGGCGGGCGGCGTGCCCATCGAGTTTCCGGCCATGTCGCTGCCCGAAACCCAGATGCGACCGACCGCCATGCTGTTCCGCAACCTGCTGGCCATGGAGGTAGAGGAGAGCATCCGGGCCAATCCCATCGATGGCGTGGTGCTATTGGGCGGCTGCGACAAGACCACGCCGGGCCAGCTGATGGGCGCGGCCAGCGTCGATCTGCCGACCATGGTGCTGTCGTCGGGGCCCATGCTGAACGGCAAGTTCCAAGGGCGTGACATCGGCTCGGGCACCGACGTCTGGCGGTTCTCCGAAGAGGTCCGCGCCGGAACCATGAGCCTGGCGGACTTCATGGGCGCCGAGGCCGGCATGAGCCGTAGCCACGGCACCTGCAACACCATGGGCACGGCCTCGACCATGGCCAGCCTGATCGAGGCGATGGGCATGAGCCTGCCGACCAATGCTGCGCTTCCGGGCGTGGATGCGCGGCGCAAGACCCTGGCCCACCTGACCGGCATGCGGGCGGTCGAGCTGGTGAAACAGGACGTCCGGCTGTCGCAGATCCTGACCCGCGAGGCGTTCGAGAACGCCATCCTGATGCATGCCGCCATCGGCGGGTCGACCAATGCGGTGGTGCACCTGCTGGCGCTGGCGGGACGGGTGGGCGTGCCGCTGAACCTCGAGGATTTCGACCAGATCGCCCGCGACGTGCCGCTGCTGGTCAACCTGATGCCGTCGGGAAAGTATCTGATGGAGGACTTCTGTTACGCGGGCGGCTGTCCGGCCGTGATGAACGAGCTGGGCCACCTGTTCAGGCGCGACGCGATCACCGTGTCGGGACATTCGCAGGGGGCTATCGCCGACGCCGCCCAGGTCTGGAACCGCGACGTCATCAGCACGCGTGAGGCGCCGTTCGGGCCCTCATCGGGCGTCTGGGTACTGCGCGGCAACCTCTGTCCCGATGGTGCTATCCTGAAACCCAGCGCCGCCACGCCAGAGCTCCTGACCCATCGGGGGCGCGCCGTGGTGTTCGAGACCATCGAGGACTACCACGCCCGTATCGACGACCCGGATCTTGAGGTCGATGCCTCCTCGATCCTGGTGCTCAAGGGCTGCGGGCCCAAGGGATATCCCGGGATGCCCGAGGTGGGTAACATGGCGCTGCCGGCCAAGCTGTTGCAGCAGGGGGTGCGCGACATGGTGCGCATTTCCGACGCCCGGATGAGCGGCACGGCCTATGGGACGGTGATCTTGCATGTGGCCCCCGAGACGGCTGCCGGGGGACCGCTGGCGCTGGTGCGCAACGGCGACGAGATCGCTTTCGACGGACCGAACCGGACGCTCGATCTGCTGGTCGACGAGGCCGACATGGCGCGTCGTCGCGCTGAGTGGGAGGCGTCTCGCCAGCCGCCGGCTCATACGCGGGGCTGGTCGAAGCTATACGTCGATACGGTCCTGCAGGCGGATCGCGGGGTCGATCTCGACTTCCTGGTCGGCAAGACCACCGCCGAAGTGACGCGCGAGTCCCACTGATGAGCTTCGCCAGCTATCCCAGTCTGAAGGACAAGGTGGTCTTCATCACCGGCGGTGCCACCGGCATCGGTGCCAGCCTCGTGACGCAGTTCCATGCCCAGGGCGCGAAGGTCGCCTTCGTGGACCAACAGACCGACGCGGGCCAATCCCTGGCCGCGAACCTGGCAGGCAGCTGGTTTCGCACCTGTGACGTGACGGACAGCGACGCACTAGAGGCCGCCATCCTGGCCGCCGCCGCCCTGGGGCCGGTGACGGTTCTGATCAACAATGTCGCCAATGACACC
The DNA here is from genome assembly GCA_945883235.1 of Phenylobacterium deserti. Taxonomy (GTDB): domain Bacteria; phylum Pseudomonadota; class Alphaproteobacteria; order Caulobacterales; family Caulobacteraceae; genus Phenylobacterium; species Phenylobacterium deserti_A. The sequence continues at coordinate 61,759 of CAMCXF010000002.1, forward strand.
CGGCACCGTGCGGCGGAGACCACGCCAGAGGCCTGGCGCGCCGGGCTGGCGGTGAACCTGGACCCGGTATTCATTGCCTCGCGCGCCGTCTATCCGATGATGCGCGAGGCTGGCGGTGGCTCGATCATCAACATCAGTTCGATTACCGCGCTGTTGGGACAGGCCCCCATGGCCACCTATGTCGCCGCCAAGGGTGCCATCATCGCGCTGTCCAAGAGCCTGGCGCGGGAATGGGGGGGCGATCGGATTCGGGTCAACGCCCTTTGTCCGGGCTGGGTGATCACCGAGCGCCAACTGGAGCTGTGGCTGACACCCGAGGCGGAGGCGGAACACTTGAAACTGGTCGCGCTCAAGGACCGGATCATGCCGGACGATCTGGCCCGCGCGGCCCTGTTCCTGGCGTCGGACGACAGCCGCATGATGACCGGCCAGAACATGGTTGTCGACGCAGGGCGCACCTGATGGCGACCGCTGCCTTGCTGGCCTGCGACTGGGGTACCACCAATCTGCGGGCGTGGACGCTTGATGCGGCGGGCGGTGTGGTGGCCGAGCGGGAGTTTCCGTTTGGCGTGTCGAGACTGGGCCCCGGCGAGGCCGCTGTCCGCTTTGCGCAAGACGTGCGCCCGAGGCTGGGCGCGGAGAGATTGCCGGCGATCCTTTGCGGCATGGTGGGGTCGAATCTTGGCTGGACGCCGGCCCCTTATGCCGATTGTCCGGTCAATTTGAGTGACCTCGCGTCGCATCTGGTTCAGCCGCCCGGCGCGGCGGACGTCCGGATTATTCCCGGCGTCCGCACCCGGGGATTCAACGGCCAGGGCGATGTGATGCGCGGCGAGGAGACGCAAGCGTTCGGCTGGCTGGCGGCCCAACCGGAACGTGCGCAGGGTCGCCATCTGATCTGCCACCCCGGCACCCACACCAAGTGGATGGTCGTCGAGGACGGGCGCTTGACCAGCTTCGTCACCGCGATGACCGGTGAGCTGTTCGCGGTGCTGGGCACCCACAGCGTTCTGCGCAGCGACGTTCCGCCAGATGACCTCGCCGCCTTTGATCTGGGCGTCGCGGCGGCGGGGGATGGCGGCGGGCTGGCCGCGCGCCTGTTCACCACCCGCGCCCGCATGGTGGGGCAGGGCGCGCTGCCTGAAAGCACCTCAAGCTACCTGTCGGGCCTGCTGATTGGCGCTGACGTGGCCGCGACGCCGGGCCTGCTGGGGATGGGCGAATTCGACACGCTGTCGCTGCTGGGCGATGCCCATTTGTGTGGCCTCTATGATCGGGCGCTCAAGGCCCGTGGCCAGTCGGCCGAAATCTTCGATGGAGAAGCTGCTGCCGTGGCTGGCCTCTTCGCCCTGTATCAGATGGGACAGCGCACATGACCCTCGACGAGGCCCTGGCCGAATGCTGCGTGGTGGCCATCCTGCGCGGAATCAAGCCGGACGAGGCGCTGGACCACGTCCAGGCCCTCTTCGACGCCGGGATCCGGGTCGTCGAGGTGCCGCTCAATTCCCCCGACCCGCTGGAGTCGATCTCCCGCGTCGCCAAGGCGTTCGGCGATCGCATGGTGGTGGGTGCGGGTACGGTGTTGACCGAGGCGCAGGTGGATGCGGTCCATGCAACGGGCGGAAAGCTGATCGTCTCGCCGAATGTGGACGTGGGCGTGATCCGGCGGACCGTTGCGCTGGGGCTCTGGTCCGCGCCGGGCTTTGCCACCGCCAGCGAGGCGTTCGCCGCCATCCACGCCGGCGCGCGACACCTGAAACTGTTCCCGGCGACGACCTTTGGCCCAGGACACCTGAAGCAGCTCGGGGCTGTCCTGCCGGCGGATGTCACGGTCGTCGCTGTGGGCGGCGTCGGTGCCGACAACATGGCCGACTGGCGGGCGGCGGGCGCCGGGGCGTTCGGGATCGGCGGCGAGCTCTATCGGCCTGGCCAGGGTGTGGCGGAGACGGCGAAACGGGCAGGCGGGGTTGTTGCGGCGGCCGGTTCATGAGGATGTGGTAGAAAGACGTGGTGACCACACTCCAACCCCATCGCCTCTCCGTCGCCCCGATGATGGACTGGATAGAATTATTAATTAAATCAATAAATTATTGTTGGTTCGGTGCAAAAATTGTGCACCGGCGTTCGCCTTCGTTCGTCCGATCAGGCCCTGGTATGCCCGATAGGAATCCCCTCCTGACCCTATAGCCGGCGGTCGCACGGCGACCTTTTCGATCCTGCGCCACACTGCGCTGTCGCGCGCACTGAATCTGGCGCTCAGGTCATGCATGGCCAGCTATGGGACACGGCTTCATCCATTGCGCATCGCTTGTTTGTCGCGCGCCCGGTCGGGATTCAGGCGACGGCGCGCGCCAGGTCCTCGTGCTGGAAGGCGCTGGCCATTCGGTCGATCTGGTTGGCGGTGAGACCATGTTGGCCGGCCACGTCGCGCCAGGTGGCGACGACGTCACCGACCGCCTTGGCGATGGCGGCGGCCTCGTCCTTGTCGACCCGGAAGTAGGCGGCGATGCCCAGCACAGTGTCCAGGGAGGCGTCCTGGTCGGTCTCGTTTAGGGCTAGCGCGTGGATCCTTGGCTTCACGTCGACCGGCATGGGATTGAGATCGAAGGCCGGCGAGAGCCGCCAGCCGCCAGGCTCGCGCAGGAAACCGTGGTTGCGCAGGTGGTCGTCGGTGTTGGAGATCAGGACGTTGAACACCATCCGCCGCCAGAGCTGGGCCGCGTCGCCGGGAGCATCGGCGCCGTCCTGGCGCAGCACGTCCACAAGCTCCAGGTAGCTGCGAGTCTCGCCGTCGGCGGCGCCCAGCGCTGTAAGCGCCGAGCAGAACGGCCGACGGTGGCCATCGGCCATCCGGTCGAAGCGGGACATCATGAACACCGGGCGCTTGGCGACGTGACGCAGTTGGAAGGGTGGGACGACCACGCCGGCCCGTTCGGCGAGCGTCATAGCCACCGACTCCCAGACCGGGATCGGCCAGTCGTCGGTCTGACTGGGGAACTTGGCCATCATGAGCTGGCCGTTGGCGTCGAGCACTGAGGCCTTCGGCCGCGCGCCGCCCAAGGAGCTGCCGGGGGCCAGCAGCAGGCGCAGGTCCTCGTCGGTCTCCTTGTCGTCGATGACGCGGCGGGCCGCCGCCAGCAGCTTCGGCAGGGCGACCAGCGGCGGGACGGGATGGGTGTCGGCCGCCTGGAAGGCCTCTGCGCCTTGGTCGCGGAAGCGCAGGGCGCCCAGGCGCGTCTGGTCATCCACCAGCATCAGGAAGTCCGCCTCCAGCAGGGTGCGTGGCGCGCGACCCTCCGCCTTGGCCAGCGCGCGTTCGCGCCGGCCCATCAGGCTGCGGCCCCAGCGATCGGGGGCCGGGTCGCTGAAGGCGTTGAAGAGGCCTCCATCCCAATGAGCGTCACCGCGCACCAGCGGTAGGTTGGGATCGAGCGGAAAGGCGCCGCTCAGGCCCAGCCAAGCGGCGTCATAGGCGAACGAGCAGGTCTGGCGCGCGCCCTTGGCCCGGGCCCAAAGGCGGCCTACCGGCAGCGTCGCCCCGTCCCAGTCGATATGCACCTCGATTTGACGTTCCATCTCAGCGGGCTTCCGCCTTGGCGCGGACCCGCTTGGGCAGTTGCTCCTCGGCCAGCGTCAGGCCTACTTGGTCGGTGGCCGGATCGGCGAGGCTCGCCAGCCGGTCGGCCAGGCCCAGCACGAACAGCACCGTGGCGTAGATGCCGAGCGCCACGCCGGCGTCGCCGCGCTCCACCCGGGTGACGGTGTTGCGCCCGATGAAGGCGCGCTCCGCCAGGGTCGCGATGGTCATACTTCGGCGGCGGCGGGCCGTGGAGATGTCGCGCCCGAGCGTCGCCAGGGCGCGTTTGACGGGCAGGGGCAGGGCGGACTGGGCTTTGGAGGCCTTCATGATTGCACCAGAAGCGGGGGCCTGACTACGATAACGCACGATTTATGGTGCGGAGGCTATTTTTACAAGCTTAACGACGCGGATGGTGCTCTATAAAATATGCGCAAAGCCGATTAGCGCGCGTTTTATGGTGCAATGTTCGCTTCTTCCGGATCTTCGGTCTGAAGCCGCGTTCTGCCGACGCGACATAGTTCTATGCGACACATCCGCGGCTGCACATAATGTTCCTATTTCGTTCTTGACGCACATCTTCGATTGTGAGATGGTGCCGCGGCGTCGATCACTGCCGCGCGCCACCCGCCGCTGAGCGGACAAGGCGCCGCACCAAGAGCCACGCACTCCTGATCATTGATCGCAGCGGCACAGCCGCTGCGCGCCCGCCGCCGCTCAGCGCGGGTCATTTCCATGAGGAGAGCACGCATGCCCTATGGCCAGATCGATCCCGCGCGCCTCAATGGCGACGCGCTTACTCAGTGGTACTTGCGGTCGCCGGCGGAAATCGAAGAGGAGAAGCGCCAAGCCGCGAGCCGCGCCCACAACGCCTTCTTTTCTCAGCCTGACGATCCTCGACCCCACGGCGGTTCAGAAGCCGCATCAATGCCCGCGGCGGCATCAACCGACGCGGGCTCAAGCCATGCCGATGTCATTTGGCGGCAGATCGGCCCCAATCGGCTTCGGAGCGAGCGCGCATCCGTCCCACTGCAGATGTCGGATGCCGACACCAGCGGCTTTCAGCTCGCCGCGGCTACGTTCCCCGCTTGGGGCCGCTGGCCGATCAATGGATGCATCAATTGCCACAATCCGCGAACAGGAGACCTGCTCCCCGGTAGGGGTCCGGCTCCCAGCCCGCCGATGTTCAGTCCTAGAGCCGGAGGCTCAGGGGGAGGATCGTCGTCACGGAAGGGAGAGTGGAGCGACAAGCCTCAGTGCAACCAACAATTCAACAATGATCGCAGGATCTGTCAGCAAGCGAAGTCGCCTAAATGCTGGGAGAACCAAATGGAGCGCCTAGCCACGTGCAATCGCACGGATTTGATTGGGATACCTCAGCTCGGGTTCGGCCCGCCTGGGCGGTGAGGGCGCGCGCATAACGGCGGGTCCAATTCCGGACCCGCCCATTCGGCGATGTTCGGGTGGATCGCTTCGGAAAAGCTGTAGATCGTGACGGCGCTGTCGGCTTCGTTCGTTGCGGTCCAGATGTCCAAGAACTTCCAGGTCGAACTGAGGCATATCAGCGCGTGCGACAAGGCATCTTCAGGGAGGCGAAGGCTCGCTTCGAACGGCGATCCTTCGTCGCCCATTCGATTCCGGTAGAAACGACCGACGTCCCCGCTGCGGGCGTTGAACCGAACCTTTCGGCCAAATGTAGAGATCCAAACCGAAATCTGCGCGCCACGATGGGGGCTCGGGGCGCGGATTCGGCCGGTAACGACAACGGGCCGAGTGTACATAAGACCACCCTGGAACCGTTGGCTCGCGATCGCCCGCGGATGGCTCAGACCGACCGTCAGAGCCCAATTCCATTGTTCGATCTCGACCATGAACCGGCCGTTGAAGAATGAGGGATCGGGAGTTGTTCTCGAAGTGTCGGTCGACATGGTGAGTCCAGCGTCGGGAAAGGAGGTTGGCTAGCCGACCCAGAGTATTCGTTTTGTTCTGCTCGATCCAGCCGTGTCAACAGCTGCGTCCAAAGTCGGCGCGATGCGGGGCTCGCATCACGTTTCGCGGCTATGGGAGAGCTGCGGCGTTTTTCCTTGAGTTATCGTCTGGGTGGAATTCTATAATCTAAAGGTTATCGGCTAGGGCCTGCGATCGCCTGTGTTCACATGTGAGTGGATGCACGGGCGGCACATCCTAACGTCGATCTGCCCGACATTCCGCCACCCGGATTGCACACCTACTTTTCTAAGAGCATGAAAATACCAATGAATCCGTCCAATCCAGTATAGGGTCGATTTTGGCCAAAATTGATGAATAAAAACAATAAGTTATCCATTGCGCCCATGATGGACTGGACGGACCGGCATTGCCGCGTGCTGCATCGCACGCTGACGCGGCGCAGCCTTCTTTACACCGAGATGGTGACGACGGGGGCGGTCTTGCACGGGGATCGGGCGCGGTTGCTGGGGTTTAGTCCGGTTGAGCACCCCGTGGCGCTGCAGCTGGGTGGGTCGGACCCCGTCGATCTGGTCGCGACAGCGCGGATCGGCGAGGCCGAGGGCTATGACGAGATCAACCTCAACGTCGGGTGTCCGTCGGACCGGGTGCAGTCGGGGCGGTTTGGTGCCTGCCTGATGCGTGAGCCGGAACTGGTGGCCGAGTGCATGGCGGCGATGGGCGCGGCGGTGAAGGTTCCGGTGACCGTGAAGTGCCGGATCGGGGTGGATGATCAGGAGCCGGAGGATAGCCTGTTCCGGCTGGTGGAGCTCTGCTCACAGGCCGGGGTGAAGCTGTTCGCGGTGCATGCGCGCAAGGCGCTGCTGAAGGGGCTGTCGCCCAAGGAAAACCGCGATGTGCCGCCGCTGAACTATCCGCTGGTCTGGCGATTGAAGCAGGAACGTCCGGACCTGACCATCGTCATCAACGGCGGGATCGGGTCACTGGATGAGGCTGAGGAACATCTGCGCCATGTGGACGGCGTGATGCTGGGCAGGGCGGCCTATCACACGCCCTCGATCCTGGCGGATGTGGACGCGCGGATTTTCGGCGAAGGCCCGGGGCCTGGACCGTTCGCGGCGGTCGAGGCTTATCGCGATTATGTGGGTCGCGAACTGGCGCGCGGCACGCATCTGGCGGCCATGACGCGACACATGCTTGGGCTGTTCCACGGCATGCCGGGGGCCCGGACCTGGCGACGGATCCTTACCGTTGAAGGCGTGAAGTCAGGCGCAGGGCTTGAGGTGATCGACCACGCGCTGGCCGCCGTCTCAGGGTTCGAAGCGCAGCGTGTCGCGGGTGGCCTCGAAGCGGGTGAGGCGGCCCAGGTAGCTCATTCCCAGTAGCGACACGTCCAGACCCTCGGCGACCACCAGGGCCTTGACGTCCTGCAGGCGGGCGCCATTGACGGACACCGACGTCAGGGTCACCTGGGCCGCCCGCGTCGAGCCGGTGGCGGTGGTGACGCTGTGGCCGTATTTGAGATCGGCGGGCTTGAAGCCCAGGCGTTGCGCGTCGGCGGGGGTCAGGGCCACCGCCGTGGCGCCCGTGTCGACCAGGAAGCGCACGCGCTGGCCATTGACGTCAGCGTCGGCCCAGAAGTGGCCGTCAGAGGCCTTGGCCACCGCGCCGGACCCCGACCACGGCGCCGATGGCGCAAAGCCTTTCACCTCGAAGCGCGCGATGCGCATCGGCTCATGGTCCACGGCGGCGACCGCGCCGGCGCTGGCCAGCGCCGCGAGCCCAGCCGCAACGGCGAGTTTAATGAGAGAAAACACCCGGCATCACCCAAATGAAGCGGCCATTCCGGCCTGTCTTGCTGACGTGAAACTAGGCCGGGTTAGGTTTGGAAGCGGTGAACCGGCACGGTTTCCGGGGGGTGAATCAAAACATCGCCAGTTTCTCGGGGCGGATCAGGGTGCGCCGCGCGGGCAGGGTGACCATGATCGCCTCGCGCTCGTCGTCGCTGTAGCGGCCCCAGGCGGCGACCTCGCTCAGTTTTCGATAGCAGCCCATGCACAGGCCGCTCTCGCCATCGACGATGCAGAGCTTGATGCAGGGGGTTTTCACGGGAGTGGGGGCTATGCTCATCCAGGTATAGCGTAGGTGACATTGGCCTGGGCCGCCAGTCGCTCGGGGCTCTCGGTCCAGATGCGGATGTCACAGACCGCCAGCCTGCGGCCCAGTCGCAACAGTTCGGCGTCCGCCGGGCAGAAGTCGAAGGTTTTGCGAAGCTGCGTTGCAAGGTTTCGGAGACGCTTCGATTCTTGAATTGCAAGCTGTTGAAAGAGGCACCCTCCGGATTTGGTGAGGCTGCCGTAACGCACGTAAAATGCGCGAGGCGTCCATCGCCCGGCTGCGAAGGCGAGTTGCGTCCTGGGCCCCTCAATTTCAGACGACTCAAAATCTGAATCGTCCTTCCGTTGACGTAAGGGTCATCTTTTCACCCGCCCGCCACGCAGGTATTAGGTCGCAGCGAATACATGCCCTGTAAACCAGCCTGCGGAGGACGCCCATGAACCTCGATTTCACGCCTGAAGAAAACGCCTTCCGCGACGAGGTTCGCGCCTTCATCAAAGACAACTATCCCGCCGATCTGCGCGCCGCGCAGAACGAGGGTCGGACACTGACCAAGGAGGAGCACCTCTCCTGGCACAAGGTGCTGGCCAAGAAGGGCTGGCTGGCCCCGTCCTGGCCGGTGGAACACGGTGGCACCGGCTGGACGCCGACGCAGAAGTACATCTGGTCCGAGGAGAGCGCACGCGCCGATTGCCAGGGCGTCCTGCCGTTCGGCGTTTCGATGCTGGCCCCGGTGCTCTACACCTTCGGCACCGAGGAGCAGAAGAAGCGGTTCCTGCCGGACATCTACAACGGCAAGGTCTGGTGGTGTCAGGGCTACTCCGAGCCGGGCGCCGGGTCCGACCTCGCCAGCCTGAAGTGCAAGGCCGAGCGGATGACCGCCGACGACGGCAAGGAGTACTACCTCGTCAACGGCCAGAAGACGTGGACGACACTGGGCCAGTTCGCCGACTGGGGCTTTTTCCTGGTGCGCACGGATCAGAATTCGAAGCCGCAGGCGGGTATCTCGTTCCTGCTGATCGACATGACGTCGCCGGGCATTTCGGTGCGTCCGATCATCACCCTGGAAGGCGGCCATGAGGTCAACGACGTCTTCCTCGACAACGTCAAGGTGCCGGTCGAGAACCGCATCTTCCACGAGAACCAGGGCTGGACCTGCGCCAAGGCGCTGCTGGCCCATGAGCGCAGCGGCATAGCCGGCGTGGCGCGCTCGAAGCGCAATCTGGAAAAGCTGCGGACCATCGCCGGCACCGAGCGGTCGGACGTGGGGGGTTCGTTGCTGTCCGAGGCCTTCTTCCGCCGCAAGGTGGCCGAGCTGGAAATCGACCTGACGGCGCTGGAATTCACCGAACTGCGGACGCTCGCCGGCGAGAGCAGCGGCAAGGGCCCCGGCCCGGAAAGCTCGATTCTCAAGATCAAGGGCACCGAGATCCAGCAACGCCTGCAGGAACTGGCGCTGGAGGCGGTCGGCCATTATGGCGCGCCGTTCCTGCGTGAAGGCCAGGGCAACAACCTAGGCATTGGCCCCGACTACGCCGACGGCCTGGCCGGCGAAATGTTCAACGGCCGCAAGACCTCGATCTACGGCGGCTCGAACGAAATCCAGCGCAACATCATCGCGAAGGCGGTGCTGGGGCTCTGAAAAAAGCCCTCTCCCCCTTGCGGGGAGAGGGTTGGGAGTGGGGGTGTCAGCGCCGCGCCTGACGGTTTGCCTGAAAAGCGCAGAAAGCGCCCCCACCCCCGACCCCTCCCCGCAAGGAAGAGGGGAGATGCGGGTTGGATAGGTGGAACGAACGCCGGGAGCCATTCACAAGTCGGTCCGCGCAGATCGTGCCGCCCGCCGGATGCGTCGCGCGCCGACCTACGCGGAACCACGGTTCTGGAAGGTTCTGCGGAAAACAGACCGGCATTTCCGACGACAGGCACCATTTGGGCCTTACATCGTGGATTTCGTGTGCCATGAACATCGGCTGATTGTGGAGCTGGACGGCGGGATTCATGACCTGCCGTCGGTGACTGCCAGGGATGTCGAACGCGACGTCTGGCTGACAGGACGCGGATACAGAGTTATGCGGTTCACCAACCAAGAGGTGGCCACCGATATCGATGGGGTAGTTCAGATGATCCTTGGCCGGATCAGCGCGGACACCCCCACCCCCAGCCCCTCCCCGCAAGGGGGAGGGGAGTCACGTTGGAGTTAAACGATGGATTTCAGCTTCACCGAAGAACAGTCGATGCTGCGCGATACGGTCGCCAGCTATCTGGCCGACCACTATGATTTCGACAAGCGCCGCGCAGCGGTGGGCAAGGAGCCGGGCTGGCGGCCTGAGGTCTGGAAGGCCTTCGCCGAGGAGCTGGGCATTCTGGGCGCGCCGTTCTCGGAGGAGCTGGGCGGCCTGGGTGGCGGGCCCATCGACAACATGATCGTCATGGAAGAGTTCGGCAAAGCGCTGGTCGTCGAGCCCTATCTCGGCACCGTGGTGATCGGCGGCGGTTTCCTGAAGCATTCGGGCCATGCTTGCGCGGCCGACCTGATCGGCAGCGTCATCGAGGGCAAGACCCTGTTCGCCTTCGCCCAGGCCGAACCGCAGAGCCGCTACAACCTGGCTTCCGTGGCCACCACGGCCAAAAAGGACGGTGCAGGCTGGACGCTGAACGGTCACAAGGCCGTGGTCATGGGCGCGCCCTTCGCCACGCACCTGATCGTCACGGCGCGCACGTCGGGCGGCGAGCGCGACGCGGGCGGCATCTCGGTGTTCCTGGTCGACAAGTCAGCCAAGGGCGTCACCACCCGCGACTATCCGACGGTGGACGGCAACCGCGCCTCGGAAGTCTATTTCGAGAATGTCTCGGTCGGTGCCGATGCCCTGATCGGAACCGCCGACAACGGCCTGCCGCTGGTGGAAAAGGTCGTCGACGAGGCCATCGCCGCGGTCTGCGCCGAAGCCTGCGGGGTGCTCAGCCGCCTGCACACCGGCACGCTGGAATACACCAAACAGCGCAAGCAGTTCGGCGCGCCGATCAGCTCTTTCCAGGTGTTGCAGCACCGGATGGTGGACATGTTCATCAACGTCGAACAGGCGATCTCGATGACCTACATGGCCAACATCAAGGTCAGCGACGACGCTGAGCGCGCCAAAGCCGCCTCCGCCGCCAAGGTGCAGATCGGTAAGGCCTGTCGCTTCGTGGGCCAGAACGCCATCCAGTTGCACGGCGGCATGGGTATGACCGACGAAATGGCCATCGGCCACTACTTCAAGCGCGCCACCATGATCGAGAGCGCGTTCGGCTCGGTCGACCACCACTTGGCCCGTTACGAGGGCCTCAGCCTGGGCAAGGCGGCGTAGAGGCGCTCAACTCTTTTTTCCGCTCATCCCGGCGAAGGCCGGGACCCAGATGGAATGGCTCGGATGCGGGCTCGACAGGCTCGGCGAAGGACCAACGCACATCGGCGCTTGTCGATCTGGGTCCCGGCCTTCGCCGGGATGAGCGGAGATTGAGGGGGCATCGTGTTCTACACGTACCTCATGGCCAGCAAGCGTAACGGCACACTTTACGCGGGTTCAACGGATAGCATCGTCACGCGTGGCTACGAGCATCGAGAAAAGGTGCGTCCCGGCTTCACGTCGAAATACAACATTTCCATTCTGGTCTGGTACGAGGAGCACGACACCCGGGAAACCGCGTTTCGGCGAGAGCGGCAGATCAAGGAATGGCGACGGTCCTGGAAACTGCGGCTGATTGAAGAGAACAATCCGACCTGGCGCGATCTCTACGAAGATCTGATTTAGGACCAACGGTTGCCCCGGCTCCCGGCGCAACGTAACCCCCGCCCATGGCCCTCCGCGATTTCGCGCTCCTGATCCTGATGTGCCTGGTCTGGGCCTCGAACAACATACTCTCGAAGTATGTTGTCAGCGGGCTCGAGGTGCCGCCGCTGTTCTATGCTGCAGCCCGGTTCGCGATCCTTGCGGTCGTATTGATCCCGTTTCTTCGCCCGGCGCCGAGGCCGATCTGGCGGCTGGTGGTCACTGCGCTGTTGATGGGTGGTGGCAATTTTGCGCTGATGTTCGTTGGTCTGAAGATGTCGACGCCGTCCGCGGTGTCGGTAGTGTTCCAGCTGGGACTGCCGATGACGGTGCTCCTGTCGGTGCTCATGTTGCATGAGCGTATCGGCCTGTGGCGCGGGTTCGGGATCGGCCTGACCTTTGCGGGTGTTGTGATCGTGATTTTTGATCCGAAGGGGCTGGAGATTTCGACCGGCTTGCTGCTGGTGGCCGCTGCGACCTTCATGTCTTCGCTGGGCGCGGTGATGACCAAGCAGATTGAAGGCATGCGCCCGCTGACCTTCCAGGCCTGGGTGGGCTTCTCGTCTGTCTGGCCGCTGGCGGCACTGTCAGCCTGGCTGGAGCCAGGGCAAGTCGAAATCGCCCTGCATGCCGGGTGGCCCTTTGTCGGCGCCTTGCTGTTTTCGGCGCTGATCGTCTCGCTGTTTGCGCACACCTGTTATGTGATGCTGCTGCAGAAATATGAAGCCAACCTGATCTCGTCGCTGACCTTGATGACGCCGATGATCACCATCGGCATGGGCGTTGTCCTGCTGGGCGATCCGTTCGGGCCGCGGATGATGATCGGCAGCGCCCTGGCGATCATCGGCGTGCTTGTCATTGCGCTTCGACGCAATCAAATCATGGCGATGCTGATGGCGGTCCGGAGCCGGCTGATATGAACATCATCGAGGCCCCTTCGCCCAACTTCGACACGCGGACCGCGCCGCCCAGCCTGCTGGTGCTGCACTACACGGGCATGCGGACAGGCCAGGAGGCGCTGGACCGGCTGCGCGATCCAGAGGCGAAGGTCTCGTCACACTATCTGGTGGAGGAAGACGGCCGTGTGTTCCGGCTGGTGGCCGAGGAGCGCCGGGCCTGGCACGCCGGAGTGTCCTACTGGCGTGGACGCAGCAATGTGAACGGCGAGTCGATCGGCATCGAGATCGTCAATCCCGGACACGAGTGGGGATATCGGGCGTTTCCGGATGTCCAGATCGCCAGCGTGATCGCGCTGGTGGCGGATATCCGCACCCGCTGGGACATCGACGACCGCGACATCATCGGCCACTCCGACATTGCGCCCGACCGCAAGGACGATCCGGGCGAACTGTTCCCCTGGAAGCGGCTGGCCGAGGCCGGCCACGGCATCTGGGCCGATTGGCCGCCGGCACCGGGCGCGCCGATTGGCGAGGGCGAGGAAGGGGCGGCGGTATTTGCCCTGCAGGCCGGTTTGACCAGACTGGGCTTTGACCTGCCGCCGTCCGGCCGGTTTGATGCGGCCACCACGGTCGCGGTGCGCGCGTTCCAGCGGCACTGGCGACCTGAACGGGTGGATGGGATTGCGGATGGCGAAACCCGCGCGCGCCTGATCGCCCTCTTGAGGATTTCGACCTGATGCATCCGGCGTCTGTATTCAGGGAAACAGAAGCGGCGCGTTTGCTGGCCTGGGTCGAGGCGCATCCCTTCATGACCCTGACGGCGGCACCCGAGGGACGGCCGCTGCTCGCTCACGCACCGGTGGTTGTTCGACGGCTTCCGGAAGGGCTGGCGCTGGATTTTCATCTTGCGCGCAACAACGCCCTGGTTGGCGCATTGACCGCGGGCTTTCACGGCGTGCTGCTGCAGTTGGGACCCGACGCCTATATCAGCCCCGACTGGTACGGGAGCGCCGATCAGGTGCCGACCTGGAACTACGTCTCCATCGAGATCGAGGGCCCGGTGGCGGTCCTGAATGACGCAGGCTTAATCGCGCAACTGGATGCGCTGTCGGCGCAGGAAGAGGGGCGCCTGGCGCCGAAGCCGCCCTGGACGCGGGCGAAGATGACGCCAGGCGTCTTCGAGCGCATGAGCCGCGCGATCATCGGTGCGCGCATGACCGTCGAGCGCCTGGAAGGCACGTTCAAGCTTGGCCAGAACAAGTCGGAGATTGATGTGGAAGGCGCTGTGTCCGCACTGGGCGACCATCCGTTGGCGGGATTGATGCGCCTCCCCCGTTGACCCCGAAGGGGCCAGCGACCATGGTCCGCGCGGATCAGACGGCCGGGCGGTCGCGGTCTCCGCAAGGGGGTCGAGGAAAGTCCGGGCTCCACGACGACATGGCGGTGGGTAACGCCCACCGGGGGTGACCCCAGGGATAGCGCCACAGAGAGCAGACCGCCTTGGCCTAGGCCAAGGTAAGGGTGAAAGGGTGCGGTAAGAGCGCACCGGGACCTTGGTAACAAGGGCCGCATGGCAAGCCCCGCCAGGAGCAAGACCGAATAGGGATCCCGCGCCCCGAAAGGGGTAGGGCCGTCGCTGGCCTGAGGGCTCCGGGTAGGTCGCGAGAACCGTCCCGCGAGGGGCGGTCCAGAGGAATGATCGCCGCGTCTCCGCAAGGGGGCGGCACAGAACCCGGCTTACAGGCCGTCTGATCCACACTTCCTTCACCCGCGATGGGCGAAGCCGCCTCAGCGTCAGAGCTTCTGAAACTCGGCTACTGTAGTCATCCCCAATGGTTAACGGTTCCGAGTATGTTCTGTGGATAACTACTATTCGTTAACCATTATGTCGCACGAGACCTTTGTTTTTGCCTCATTTCACCATTGAGTGTCATTGAAACCCATTTGATCCCATGTTAACCCAGTCATCATTCGCTAACCAAAGCGGCGCGTCGACGCGCGCCCAGGTCCGGTTGCGATGGCAGGGGGTTGTTGGCCAAGATGTTTCTCTCGACTTTCGAGAAACAACTGGACCTGAAGCGGCGCATCGTGGTGCCGCAGGAATTCCGCGCCGCAGTATCCGGACCCTTTGATGGCGTTTTCTGCTTCCCCTCGATTGAGGCGGACTGCATCGAGGGCGGCGGCAAGGCCCTGTTTGATCGCTACAATGGAGTGATCGAGGAGCTGCCGTTCGGCGATCCGCTGCGTTCGGCGCTCGAGACGTCGGTCCTGGGCGGCATGGTGCAGCTCTCCTTCGACACTGCTGGTCGGATCACGCTTCCGGACTTGATCTGCAAGGCCTTCGGTCTGACCGATTGGGTGAGCGTGGTCGGCCTGGGCGATCGGTTCCAGATCTGGGAGCGCGAGGCCTTCAAGGCGCACCGCGCTACGCAGCGCGACTTCGCCCGCGCGGGCCTCGCCGAAATGCGCGCCCAACAGCGCAACGCCAAACTGGGAGGCGCGGCATGATCGCGCCCCATGTTTCCGTGCTGCTCGACGAAGTGATTCAAAATCTCGCCGTTGGTCCCGGCGACGTGGTCGTGGACGGCACGTTCGGCGCCGGCGGCTATTCCCGCGCTATCCTGGCGACAGGTGCCAGGGTGGTGGCGTTCGACCGCGATCCCACCGTGCGCCGGTTTACGTCTGACCTGCCGACCGACCGGTTTCAGCTGGTCGAGGGCCTGTTTTCGGAAATGGACGAGGTGCTGGGCGAGGCGGCGGTGGACGCTGTGGCGCTGGATCTCGGTGTTTCCTCCATGCAGATCGACGAAGCCGAGCGCGGCTTTTCGTTCATGCAGGACGGGCCGCTGGACATGCGGATGGGCGGCGAGGGGCCTACAGCAGCAGAGCTGGTCAACACCGCCGAACAGGACGAACTAGCCCGGATCATCTTCGTTTACGGCGAAGAGCGCGAGAGTCGTCGCGTTGCCCGCGCCATCGTGCGTCGTCGCACCGAGCAGCCCTTCACGCGCACACTGGAGCTGGCCGATTTCGTGGAACGTGCTCTGGGCGGTCGCCGCGGTGCCAAGATCCATCCGGCGACGCGCACCTTCCAGGGTCTGCGTATCGCGGTGAACGAGGAGCTTTCCGAACTGGAAGCCGGCCTTGTCGCGGCCGAGCGATCACTGAAAGTTGGCGGTCGGCTTTGCGTGGTCACCTTCCACTCGCTGGAAGACCGTATCGTGAAAAACTTCCTGTCTGTGCGCGCCGGGCGCAGTCCTGGCGGTTCGCGTCATGCGCCGGAGCTCGCAAAAGGTGCTCCCCCCAGCTTCCGCCTCGTTTTTAATGGCGCTCAGGCTCCGAGTGACGCTGAAACCCTGGCCAATCCTCGCGCCAGGTCCGCAAAACTGCGCGCTGCGATACGCACTGACGCGCCGGTCTGGAGGGTCGCGGCATGAATGTGTTCACGCGCAAGATCCGGGGATTTCGTCTGCTCGACCTGGTGGGTGTCAGCCTGCTGGTGGTGATCATTCTGGGTGTGTACCTCGCCAAGACCCTGGCCGGGCGTGAGCGCGCCGAGATCGCGACCGTCGAGCGTGAAATCAAGACCGTGAAGGCGCGCATTCGTCTCCTGCAGGCTGAGGTCGCGCACCTGGAACAACCGGGACGGATCGAACGTCTGTCAGTTGCCTATCTGAAAATGGAGACGGTGCCAGCCAGCCGCGAGGCGACCGCCGAGCAACTCGCCGATCTGGCGCGCGCGGGCCCGGCCCCCAAGGCCGATGCTGTATCTGCCGTCGCCACCATGGTGGATGGAACCGGGGTGACCCCGGGCGTCCCGCCGCCGCCGCCGGCCGAGGCTCGGCCAGCCCAGTTGGCCGAGGCCGCCCGATGAGCCTCAGTCAGCCGTCCATGGGTCGCTCTGGACTGCCCCGTTGGCTGATCGAACGCATCTGGGGCCTGGAGCACGCGTTCGAGCGTGCCCGGGCTTCGGGCCGGGCGGAGGACGACACCCGCCTGCGCATCTTCTTCGTGCTGGCGCTGTTTTCCTTGTTCTTTGTCACCTTGGCGATCGGGGCGACCCGGGCAGCAATGTTCTCTGATGCGGCGCGCAATCTCGGCTTCGTGGCCCCTGTTGGCGCGTCGCGGGCCGATCTTGTGGACCGTAACGGACGCATGTTGGCGGCCAACCTGGTTCACTACGGCCTCTACATCGATCCCCGCGAAATCTGGGACCAGGCCGAAACCCGTCGCGGCCTGCTACAGATGCTGCCGGACCTGGATGCTGCGCGACTGCAGCGCGCGCTCAGGGGTAATCGGCGGGTGTTCGTGATGGGCGCGCTTGATCCCGGCGATCGCAATCGCGTGCATAGCCTGGGCCTGCCGGGCGTCAGCTTCGAGCCCGAACAGCACCGGGTCTACCCACTGGGCACGACGGCCGCCCACATCATCGGATTTTCGGATAGTGGCGGCGAAGGACTGGCAGGCGCGGAAGCGGCCTTCAACGAAGAGATTCGCGCCGCCTCCGTCAAGGGCGAGACCATTCCACTGTCCATCGACCTGCGGGTCCAGGGTGCGCTGGAGGACGAGATCTACAAGGCTGTGGCAGAGTTCACACCGCGCGGCGCCGTCGGCATCGTCACCGACGTGCAGACCGGTGAAGTCCTGGGCATGTCCAGCTGGCCGGTTTTCGATCCAAACAAGCCGGGCAAGGCCAGCGAGTACAGCCGCACCAATCGTGCCGCAGCTTCGGTCTTCGAGATGGGTTCGACCTTCAAGGGCTTCACCGTCGCCATCGGCCTCGACGCAGGGGTAACCACGCCCAAGACCACCTTCGACGCCCGGTTTCCCTACCAGCTCGGCTATCGTACTATCCACGACTACCACGCCGCCCGGAAGATCCTCAGTCTGGTAGAGGTGTTCCAGCATTCCTCCAACATCGGCACCGCCAAGCTCGCCCAAAGTGTCGGTCCGACGCGGATGTCTCAGTATTTCAATGGCCTGGGGCTGACATCGCCGGCCAAGGTTGAGTTGCTGGAAAGTGCGCGTCCGTTGACTCCCAAGGTCTGGAACGACGACGCAGTTGCCTCGACCTCGTTCGGCCACGGCATCAACGTCAGTCCGCTGGCGCTGTCGCGGGCCTATGGCGCGGTGCTGAACGGTGGGCGTCTGATCCCGATGACCATCCGCAAATTGCCAGCCGACGCCAGGACCAGTGGCCCCCGGGTGATGTCGGAAAAGACCTCGCTGCAGATGCTGTCGATCATGCGGGCCAATGTGACCGGCGGCAGCGGCAAGTCAGCCAACGTCGCGGGCTATTACGTGGGCGGCAAAACCGGTACCGGCGAGAAATATGACCCGGCGATCCGCGCGTACAATCACGCCCGGCAGGTTTCGTCCTTCGCCGCGATCTTCCCGACCACCGGCGGCGCTGACACCAAACGCTACTTCGTGCTGGTGTTGCTGGACGAACCGCATGGAACGGCCAACAGCGCCGGATATTCCACCGGTGGCTGGGTCGCGGCCCCGGCGGCAGGTCGGATCATCGAGCGCATCGCGCCGTTCCTGGGTGTCCAGCGCCGTAACGACCTGACCCAGGCTATCCCCGTCGAGGAGCCTGTCGAGGCGGAAACGGCGGGGGCGCAGTGACCGTCCGCCTGACCTCTCTGGTAAAGCGACACCTGGGTGTCGACCCTGAGATCACCGGTGTGACCGCTGACAGTCGCAAGGTGAAGCCGGGCTTCCTGTTTGCAGCCCTTTCCGGCTCCCAGACTGACGGTGCCGCATTCGCCGCCAAGGCTGTAGAGGCTGGTGCGGCGGCGGTCCTGGCGCAGGAGGACCTCAATCTATCTGTCCCCACGCTGGTATGCCGCGATCCGCGCCGGGGTTACGCGCTGGCTGCGGCCAATTTCTGGGGTCGCCAGCCCCAGACCTGCGTGGCGGTGACCGGCACCAACGGCAAGACCTCGGTGGCCACGTTCTGCCGCCAGATGTTCTCCCACGCTGGTCATGTCTCGGCCAGCATGGGCACGCTTGGCGTCACCGTCTCGCGACCCGGCGGCGTTGTCGATCAAATCACGCCGCCTGGCCTGACCACCCCAGATGCCGGCGATCTGGCTGAATTATTGATGCGAATCAGTCAGTTGGGCGTGACGCATTTTGCCATGGAAGCCTCCTCCCACGGCATTGATCAGCGACGCCTCGACGGGGTGCGTTTATCAGCCGCAGGCTTCCTTAATCTGACGCAGGATCACCTGGATTATCACGGCACCATGGAGGGCTATCGCGGCGCGAAGCTCCGGCTGTTTGAACAACTTATGCCGCGCGGCGCCACGGCGGTCCTGAACGCCGACTCCGAGGCCTTCCCGTTCTTTGCTGCAGCCTCGGTTGTGTCGGGTCAGAGGGTGATGAGCGTCGGCGAGACCGGCCAGGCATTGCGCCTGATGTCTCGTACGCCCCTTGCCGATGGCCAGCGCCTGTCGATCCGCGCCGAGGGGCGTATCTATGACGTGAAACTCCCGCTGGTGGGCGCATTTCAGGCATCGAATGCCATGGTCGCTGCGGGACTGTGCCGGGCCGCAGGCCTCAGCTACGACGACACATTCGCAGCGCTGGAAAAAATCGACGGTGCCCCTGGGCGTCTTCAACGGGTGGGCCAGGCACCCCGCGGTGGCGAGGCCTATGTCGACTATGCCCATACGCCTGATGGCCTGGAGACGGTGCTGCGCGCCCTTCGCCCTCATGTACGTGGCAAGCTGATCGTCGTGTTCGGCGCGGGCGGAGATCGCGACAAGACCAAGCGTCCCTTGATGGGCCGGTTTGCGGCGACTCTGGCAGACGTCGCCATCGTCACCGACGACAATCCTCGCTCCGAGATTCCCGCCGCGATCCGGGCCGAGATCATGTCGGGAAATGCGGGCCTGACGGAAATCGGCGATCGCCGCGCAGCTATCCAGGCGGCTGCAGCGTTGTTGCAGGATGGAGATGTCCTGGTGGTGGCCGGCAAAGGCCACGAGCAAGGTCAGACTGTTGGCTCCACCGTCCATCCGTTCGACGATGTCGCAGAGACCGCCAAGGCCCTGGAGTTGGTCCATGGGTGACCGGATCGCGACCACGCCGCTCTGGGCATCGCGTGAAATTGCAGCGGCGACCGGCGGCTCGACCAGCGGTGACTTCTCTGCCACCGGGGTTTCCATAGACACACGCAGCCTGGAACCCGGCGACCTGTTCATCGCGCTGGCCGGCGCCCGGGACGGTCATGACTTTGTCGATCTGGCGATGCGCAAGGGCGCGTCTGGCGTGCTGTCGTCGCAGGCTGTGGCAGCGCCGTCGGTCGTCGTCGCCGATACGATGGCCGCTCTCGAACTGCTGGGTAGCGCGGCGCGCAAGCGGGCTGTGAACGCCCGTCGGGGTGCCGTGACCGGGTCTGTCGGCAAGACCAGCGTCACCCAGGCGGTGATGGCAGGCCTGTCGCTGGCCGGTCGGGCGCATTCGTCCGTGAAGTCCTACAACAACCATATCGGCGTGCCGCTGACGCTGGCCCGAATGCGACGGGACGCCGAGCGCGCGGTGTTCGAGGTCGGCATGAACCACGCTGACGAGATCCGTCCCCTGTCCCGCATGGTCCGCCCCCACGCTGTCCTCGTGACCACAGTCGGCCCGGTGCATACCGAGAATTTCCCCGATGGTGAGTTGGGCGTAGCCAGGGCCAAGGCCGAAATTTTCGAAGGCCTGGAGCCCGGCGGTGTTGCAATCCTAAATGCCGACAACAGCTGGTTCGACCTGCTGAATGCCGAAGCTCAAAGAGTCGGGGCTGTGGTGCGGACTTTTGGTACGGGCGCAGACTGCGACGCTCAGCTGATCGACTTCGCCGTCGCGGGGCCAAAGGCGGTGATCTCTGCCCGTTGGCGCGGCAAGGTACTCGACTTCCCGATCCTGCAGACCGGGCTCCACTGGGGCCTGAACAGCATGGCCGTGTTGCTGATGCTTGAAGCGCTGGACGTCACGCTTGACGATGGCCTGGCGGCGCTGGGCAGCTTCGAACCACTTGTCGGTCGTGGTGCCGAGGTGGCGGTTCGCTTGGCAAAGGGGGCATTCACCCTGATCGACGAGAGCTATAACGCCAATCCGATCTCCATGGCATCGGCCATCGCGACATTGGGGGCCAGAAAGACGGCGGCTCGCCGGATCGTGGCGCTGACGGACATGCTGGAGCTGGGGCCCGAAGCCAACGGGCTTCATGCCGCAATCGCCACCGCGTTGGACGCTGCATCGATCGACCTTGTGTTCTGCGCGGGTCCTTTGATGAAATCACTCTGGGATGCGCTTCCGCCGACTCAGCGGGGCGGCTACGCAAAAGCGGCTTCGGACTTGGCACCGCAGCTCGCCGGGGCCGTCCAGGCAGGCGACGTCGTGATGGTTAAGGGATCGAAGGGGTCAGAGGCCAGCGTCGTCGCTGAGGCCCTGACCGCGCTCGGTGCACCTGGAGTCGGACTTGGGGAGGCTGGCTGATGTTCTACTGGCTCTACGAACAGTATGCCTCATCCGGCTATGTCCCGATCCTCAACCTGCTGAAGTATCAGACCCTCCGCACGGGGCTGGCAATCGTTACCGCCCAGATCGTTGTTGTGGCCCTGGGGTCGCGGTTCATCCGCTGGATGAAGGCTCGCCAGGGGAAGGGCCAGCCGATGCGCGCCGAGGGCATCGAGCGGCACGTGCTGGAGAAGTCCGGCACGCCCACTATGGGCGGCGTGATGATTCTGGCGGGGTTGTTTGCGGGCACCTTGCTCTGGGCGGACCTGAGCAATGTCTACATCTGGGCGGTAATGCTGGTCACCGGCGGTTATGGTTTCGTCGGGTTTCTGGACGACTACGCCAAGGTCACCAAACAGACGACCGCGGGGATCTCCAGCCGTACCCGGCTGGGTCTGGAAGCCCTGATAGCCGTCGCGGCTACAGCGTTGATCATCCTCTTCGCCGCCAAGCCCCCGGAGAGCCCGGAATTGCTCACCTCGGTGACCTTCCCGATATTCAAGCAGCTCTTCGTCGACATGGGTTGGTTTTATCTGGCCTTCGGTGCCTTCGTCATTGTCGGTGCCGCCAACGCGGTGAATTTCACCGACGGGCTGGATGGCCTTGCGACCGTGCCGGTGATGATCGCAGCCGCCGCCTACGGGCTGATCGCCTATCTGGTCGGGAACTTCATCTTCTCTGACTACCTGCAGCTCCACTTCGTCCCGGGCGTCGGTGAGTTGGCGGTGTTCTGCGGGGCGATGATCGGGTCTCTGCTGGGGTTCCTGTGGTACAACGCGCCGCCCGCAAAGATCTATATGGGTGACACCGGCTCCCTTGCGCTGGGTGGCGCGGTCGGGACCGTCGCCGTAGCAACGCGCCATGAGATCGTGCTGGCGATCATTGGTGGCCTGTTCGTGGTCGAGCTCTTGTCGGTGGTGATCCAGGTGGCGTGGTTCAAACGCACTGGACGCCGCATCTTCCTGATGGCGCCGATCCATCACCATTTCGAAAAACTGGGCTGGTCGGAATCGACCATCGTCATCCGCTTCTGGATCGTCTCGATCATGCTGGCCCTTGTCGGGCTTGCTACCCTGAAACTTCGGTAGGGGGCAGCGCAGGGCGACATGATCCCCGTCACCGCCTTTGTCGGCAAGACCGTCGCGGTGTTTGGCCTGGCCCGCACGGGGCTGGCGGCGGCGCGGGCGCTGCTGGCTGGCGGGGCGAACTTGGCGCTGTGGGACGACAAGGCCGCCTCGCGTGACGCGGCCCGGGCTGAAGGCTTTGAGCTTACCGATCTGAACAGCGCCGACTGGAGCGGTTTCGCCGCGCTGATCTTGTCGCCTGGCGTGCCGTTGACCCACCCAAAACCGCACTGGACCGTCGATAGGGCCAGATCTGAAGGCGTCGAAATTCTGGGTGATATCGAACTGTTCGCGCGCGCCGTGAACGCGGCGCCGGAACACAAGCGACCGCGAATCGTGGCGATCACCGGCACCAACGGCAAATCCACCACCACGGCCCTGATCGGCCACATCTGCGCCGAGGCCGGGCGCGATGTGCGCGTAGGCGGTAATATCGGCGTGGGCGTGCTTGCGCTCAACGACATGCATGGCGGCGCGGTCTATGTGCTTGAACTCTCGTCCTATCAGCTGGATCTGACGTCCAGCCTGAAGCCCGACGTGGCTGTGATCCTGAATATCTCCCCGGACCACCTTGAGCGGCACGGCAGCATGGAAGGCTATGTCGCCGCCAAGCGCCGGATCCTCGCCAATCAGGGAAAGGGCGACACGGCCGTCATTGGCGTCGACGATGAGTACGGCGGCCGCATCTGCACCAAGATCACCGCTGCCAACCGCCGTACGATTGTCGCCATCTCGGCCAGCAAGACCATCGGCCGGGGCGTCTACGCGCTGGACGGGTTGCTCTACGACGCTACGGCTGAACGTACCGTCGAGGTCGGTGATCTGAAGCGGGCCCGGTCGTTGCCCGGCCGGCACAATTGGCAAAACGCCGCCGCCGCCTATGCCGCAGTAAGGGGGCTGGGCATCGATGCCGTCCAGGCCGCCCGCGCGCTCATGACATTCCCGGGTTTGGCCCACCGGATGGAAACCGTCGGCGTGATCGGCAAGGTGCGGTTCGTGAACGACAGCAAGGCCACCAACGCCGACGCCGCGCGCCAGGCTCTGTCCAGCTATCCCAAGGTCTACTGGATTGTCGGCGGCCAGCCCAAGACCGGCGGCATCGACGACCTGGCGGATCTGTTTCCGCGTGTGACGAAAGCCTACGTCATCGGAGAGGCCGCGCCAGCGTTTGCCGAAACCCTGGCTGGTCGGGCTGAAACTGTTCTTTGCGGAACAATCGAAGGCGCGACACAGCAAGCTTTCAAGGACGCAGCTACGACAGGTCGGGACGCCGTTGTCTTGTTGTCGCCGGCCTGCGCTTCCTTCGACCAGTTCGCCGACTTCGAAGCGCGGGGCGAGGCATTCCGCGGTGCGGTCCAGGCCCTCGCCGTCAATCCATCACTCAAGGGTGTCGCATGACAACTGCCAGCAACGCCCACGCCTTTCCCCGCTCCGACCGATCCGCATTGGGTGTCTGGTGGTGGACCGTCGACCGGTGGATACTGGGCGTCGTCGGCGTTCTGATCGCCATCGGCGTGGTGATGTCCTTCTCGGCCAGTCCCGCTGCGGCCGCCAGGATGAACATCGGCGATCCCTTTCATTTCGCCGTTCGCCAGTGCGTCTTCGCCGGCGGGGCAACCTTCATCCTGCTGGCCACCTCGATGTTGGACGTCCGCGACACCCGGCGCGCCGCCTTCTTCATCTGGGCGGCGGCCATCGCGGTGATGATTGCCCTGCCGTTCATCGGCCACAACGCCAAGGGCGCGACCCGCTGGCTGGAGTTCGGCGGGTTTACTTTCCAGCCCTCGGAATACATGAAGCCGGCCCTGGTGATTCTTGTCGCCTGGATGTTCTCGGAGGGACAAAAGGGACAGGGCGTGCCCGGGGTCTCCATCGCCTTTGGCCTCTATGCTGTGTCCATCGGCCTGCTTTTGATCCAGCCGGACGTCGGGCAGACCGTGCTGATCACTATCGCCTTTGGTGCCGCGTTCTGGATGGCGGGTGTCCCAATGTCCTGGGTCATGCTGCTCGGCGCAGCGGCGGCGGCGGGGCTATCGTCGACCTATTTCCTGTTCCCGCACGTGGCCAGCCGGGTTGACCGGTTCCTGTCTCCGGACCGGGCCGACACGCATCAGGTCGACGCCGCAGCGATTGCGCAGGCCGCTGGAGGCATCTTTGGCCAAGGGCCGGGCGAGGGGGTGATGAAGCGCCACGTGCCCGATCTGCACACCGACTTCATCTATTCCGTGGGCGCGGAGGAGTACGGGTTGGTGTTCAGCCTGCTGCTGATCTCGCTGTTCGGGTTTGTGGTGATCCGTGGGCTCTACCGGGCAATGAAGCTGTCGGACCCGTTCGAGCAGGTGGCAGCGGCGGCGTTGTTCGTGCTGGTGGGCCAGCAGGCGATCATCAATGTGGCGGTGAACCTCAACCTGATCCCGACCAAGGGCATGACCCTGCCGTTCATTTCGTACGGTGGCTCATCGATGCTGGCCATGGGCCTGACGCTGGGCCTGGCGCTGGCGCTGACGCGACGTCGGCCGGGTGCCTATGCCCACGCCGAGGGCCTCTCCAAGGCCGGCACGTACTCTTAGAGGGGTTCCGGGCCATGCGCAGGATCGCCGTTGTCGCTGCCGGAGGGACCGGGGGGCATCTATTTCCCGCCCAGGCGCTTGCTGAGGCGCTGATCGCCCGCGGCTGGGGCATAGTGCTGGCCTCTGATGAGCGCGTGGCGGGCCTCGCCCAGGACTTTCCAGCGGAACGGCAAATCGGGCTGTCGGCGGCGACCTTCAAATCCGGCGACCCCATCGGTATGATGCGTGCGGGGTTCGCCGTGATGCGCGGCGCATTGCAGGCGCGAGCGCTGTTCCATGAGATCAATCCGAATGTGGTGGTAGGTTTCGGCGGCTATCCCTCGGCACCCGCGCTGGTGGCCGCCCTGCTGGATCGTCGCCCCACGGTGATCCACGAGCAGAACGCGGTGATGGGCCGGGCTAACCGCATGCTGGCGCCGTGGGTCAAGACCGTGGCCTGCGCCTTTCCGACGCTGAAGAAAGCCCCGCCCAAGGTGGCCGTCCGCGCCCAGGTGGTGGGCAATCCGATCCGACCGCCGATCCGCGCCCTGGCCGAACTGGCCTATGTGCCGCCCGAGCCCGGTGGACCGCTGCGTTTGTTGGTCACGGGAGGCAGCCAGGGTGCGCGGCTGTTGTCCGAATTGGTACCCGAGGCGGTCAAGGCGCTTCCGGATGAGCTGAAGGCCCGGCTGACGGTCCAGCAGCAGACCCGCGCAGAATCCATGAACACCGCGCGCCGGATCTATCGCGACGCGTTGGTCGAGGCCGAGATCGCACCTTTCTTCCGCGACATGGCCAGCCGCCTGCGTGACGCTCATCTGGTGATTGGTCGAGCCGGGGCGGGCACAGTCTGCGAGTTTGCAGTCGCCGGTCGCCCGTCAATCCTGGTGCCTTTGGCTATCGCGCTGGACGACGACCAGGGCCAGAACGCCAAGCTGCTTGCTGACGTGGGCGGGGCCGAGATTGCGCGCGAAAGTCAGCTGACGGTGGACAGTCTGGCGACTGCGCTGGCCACCCTGCTGAGCAATCCGGAGCGCCTGGCACGCATGGCCGCGGCGGCGCGGTCGGTGGCGATCCCCGATGCCGCAGAACGTCTTGCCGATGTGGTGGAGCGAACGGCGCGTCCTTGAGGTTTCCCCCGCCGCAGCATTGCGCTACCCACGCAACATGACCCGTCGTCCCGTCCCCTTCGAAATTGGCCCCGTGCACTTCATTGGCATTGGCGGTATCGGCATGAGTGGCATCGCCGAGATCATGATGCGTACCGGCTATACGGTGCAGGGCTCCGACGCCAAGGCCAGCGCCAATACGGAGCGATTGGAGAAGCTGGGCGCGAAAATCTTCATTGGCCAGGACCCGGCCAATGTGGAGGGTGCCTACGCCATCGTCTATTCCACCGCCGTGAAGCCCGACAATCCGGAGATGGTGGCGGCCCGCGAGCGGCGTCTGCCGTTGGTGCGTCGCGCCGAGATGCTAGCCGAGCTGATGCGGCTTCAGTTCTCCATCGCGGTCGGCGGCACACACGGCAAGACCACCACCACCTCGATCATCGCCAGCCTGCTGGACGCCGGCGGCATGGACCCCACCGTGGTCAATGGCGGCATCATCAACGCGTACGGCACGAATGCCAAAGTGGGCACGGGTGACTGGATTGTGGTCGAGGCCGACGAGAGCGACGGCACCTTCCTGAAGCTGAAATCCACCTGCGCGGTGGTCACCAATATCGACCCCGAGCACCTGGACCACTACGGCGACTTCGACGCGGTGAAGAAGGCGTTCCGCGATTTCGTGGAAAACATCCCGTTCTACGGGTTTGCGGCGATCTGCACGGACCACCCCGAGGTGCTGGCCATGGCGGCCCGGGTCGAGAACCGACGGCTGGTGACCTATGGCGTCAACCCCCAGGCCGAGGTGCGGGCCGAGGCGATCACCATGGGCCCTGACGGCGCGCGCTTCGACGTGGTGATCCGGCCGCGTGAGGGCGAGGCATTGCGCTTTGTCGATCTGCATCTGCCGATGGCCGGCCACCATAATGTTCTCAACTCGCTGGCCGCTGTCGCGGTGGCCCGTGAGCTGGGCCTGGACGAGGCGGCGATCCGCAAAGGTCTTGCGGAATTCGGCGGGGTAAAGCGGCGCTTTACGACGACAGGCGTCGCGGGCGGCGTGCGCGTGGTCGACGACTATGCCCACCATCCGGTGGAGATCTTCTCGGTCTTGAAGGCCGCCCGCGCGGTGACTGGGGGCAAGGTAATCGCCGTCGTCCAGCCGCACCGCTATTCGCGGCTGAAAGACCTTTTCAACGAATTCTGCGCCTGCTTCGCCGACGCCGACACTGTGATTGTGGCCGACGTCTATGCCGCTGGTGAGGCTCCGCTAGAGGGTGTCAGCCGCGAGAGCCTGGTGGAGGGCCTGCGTCGCTATGGCCATCGCCGGGTGCTGCCGCTGGGCGCGCCGGGCGATCTGGCGGAGATGGTTCGCGGTGAGACCACTTCCGGCGATCTGGTCGTCCTGCTGGGCGCAGGCGACATCACCAGCTGGGCTTATGCCTTGCCCGGTGAACTGGAGGTCCTGTCGGCGTGACAGACTGGCGCGACACCCTGCCGCCAGTGCGCGGCAAACTGTTGCGCGACGAGGCGCTGGGCCCCTTCACCTGGTTCCGGGTTGGAGGCGCGGCAGATGTACTGTTCCTCCCGGCGGATCACGACGATCTCGCGAGTTTCCTCAAGGGCTTGTCGGATGCGATCCCGGTAACTGTGCTGGGTGTCGGCTCCAACGTGATCATCCGTGATGGTGGCGTCGCGGGTGTGGTGATCCGGCTTGCCGGGCGCGCCTTCGCGGGCATTGAGATTGAGGGCAACCGGATCGTGGCGGGATCGGCGGCGCTTGATTCCGCTGTCGCCCGTGCCGCGGCCAAGGCCGGGCTGGCCGGGCTGGAGTTCTACGCTGGTATTCCGGGCACCATCGGGGGTGCTCTGACCATGAACGCTGGCTGCTATGGCGCGGAAACAAAAGACATACTGGTTTCCGCATGGGGCTATGACCGCACAGGCACCCGGCGCGAACTGGCCGTCCACGACTTCGGCTACACCTATCGCCACAGCGAAGCCCCTGCCGACATCATCTGGGTGGCCGCGACCTTTCAGGGCTACCCCGACGATCCGGCGGCGGTGCAGGCGCGCATGGACGAGATCACCACACGTCGCGAAACCACCCAGCCGATCCGCGAAAAGACCGGCGGCTCCACCTTCAAGAATCCTCCTGGCCATTCGTCCTGGAAACTTGTGGACGAGGCCGGCTGGCGAGGAAAGCTTCACGGTGGAGCGATGTTCTCGCCGCTGCATTCCAACTTCATGATCAACTCCGGGACGGCGACCGCTTCCGATCTGGAGGGCCTGGGTGAAGCGGTCCGAGCTGATGTGAAGGCGAAAATGGGCATCGATTTGCAGTGGGAGATCAAGCGGATCGGGCGGGCGTAACCGCTGGCGAAACTGACTTGAGTTGACCGTAGTCATGGTGCCCGTGCTTCCGAGGGCCTACGGTGGGCAAATGCCGGATGGAACCGCAACGGCCCACCGCTACTGGCCCAAGCTCGCAACAACGCTCATCGAAGGATATGGGTTCGACACACTGCGTCGAGACGCCATGGCGGGTCTCACCGTCGCAATCCTGGCGCTGCCGCTTTCTATGGCCATCGCCGTCGCCTCGGGTGTTTCGCCCGACCGGGGAATCTATACCGCCATCATCGGTGGCTTCCTGGTGTCCGCCCTGGGTGGCAGCCGCTTCCAGATCGGCGGTCCGGCGGGTGCCTTCATCGTTCTGGTGGCCGCCACGGTGACGCGGTTGGGGATCGATGCGCTGATCCTCACGGTCCTGATGTCCGGGGCGATGTTGACCCTGATCGGTGTGCTCCGGCTGGGGTCACTGATCCGTTACATTCCATATGCGGTGACGGTGGGCTTCACCAGCGGCATCGCAGTGACCATCGCGCTGAGCCAGATCAAGGACCTGGCAGGCTTGAAGCTCGTAGGCACGGAGCCCGGCCCGGTGCTCCCGAAACTGTTCGTTCTGGGTCAGGCCCTGCCGACGTTTAACCCCGTGGCACTGGTCGTGGGCGCCGGCGTCGCGGCAACAATTCTGGGCCTTCGGAGGCTGCGGCCGGGATGGCCCGGGATGCTGGTTGCCGTCGTCGCGGCAACACTTGCAACGACCTTGCTGCATCTGCCCGTTGAAACGATCGGCAGCCGGTTCGGCGGCATACCTCATGGATTGCCGATGCCGCATCTGCCGAAAATTTCCCTGGAAATGCTGATGACGGTGTTTCCGGTGGCGCTCAGCTTCACCCTGCTGGGCGGCCTTGAGAGCCTGCTCTCGGCCAAGGTGGCGGACGGCATGACGGGGCGCGTGCACCGGTCGAACATGGAACTAGTGGCTCAAGGCGTCGCAAACATGGCCTCGGCGCTGTTTGGAGGGATCAGCGTCACCGGAACCATCGCGCGCACCGCTACCAATATCCGGGCTGGCGCGCGAACCCCGGTCGCAGGGATGCTGCACGCGGTGTTCCTGCTGGGCTTCCTGGTCGTCGCAGCACCCCTGGCAAGCTATGTGCCGTTGGCGGCGTTGGCCGGCATCCTGGTTGTCGTGGCCTGGAACATGATCGAGCGGCGTGAGTTCGCCAGCCTGCTGACTCAATGGCGGCCTGCCATGGTCCTGCTAGCCACGTTCGGCCTGACCTTGCTTCACGATCTTACCGCCGGAATCATGGCCGGGTGTGGCCTCGCCGCCTTGTTCTGGATTGCCGCCAGGACGCGGCGGACCTTCACACGCTCTTGACCGGACCGCTCGGCTCGGTCACCGCCAAGTCAGGATGCTCAATCAGCCCGAGTCGCTCATGACCGCCCCCCTTGCCGGACACCATATTGCCGTTCTCCTCGGGGGGCTTTCGTCCGAACGTGAGGTCAGTCTGGTCTCGGGTCGCGAGTGCGCCGACGCCCTCGAACGATTAGGAGCCACGGTGACGCGCGTCGATGCCGGGCGCGATCTGGCTCAGGTGCTGGCCCGATTGAAACCCGACGTCTGTTTCAACGCGCTGCATGGTGCCTGGGGTGAGGACGGTTGTGTCCAGGGGGTGCTGGAAACCTTGGGGCTGCCCTACACCCACTGCGGCGTTCTGGCCTCGGCGCTGGCCATGGACAAGGCCAAGTCCAAGGCGGTGCTGGCGGCGGCGGGCGTTGTGGTGCCGGGCGGCGGGCTGTTCAACCGCTTGGATGTGGCGGCTGCTCACGTCATGCCCCCGCCCTATGTGGTCAAACCCAATGCCGAGGGATCGTCGGTCGGCGTTTTCCTGGTGTTCGAGGGAGCCAACAGCCCGCCGCAAGAGGTCGTGGCTCCGTCCTGGACGTTCGGAGACGAGGTCATGGTGGAGCCTTACATCCGGGGTCTCGAACTCGCCGTCGGCGTCCTGGGCGGCAAGGCGATGACGGTAACCGAAATAATTCCGGCCACAGGATTTTATGACTACGACGCCAAGTATGTTGCTGGGGGTTCGCAGCACATCGTTCCGGCCAGAATTCCACCTCATGTCTTTGAACAAGCTAAGAAACTGTCCGAGATGGCGCACGCTGCGCTGGGGTGCCGGGGCGTGACCCGCTCAGACCTGCGTTATGATGATATTAACGACGTTTTGGTTCTACTGGAGGTCAACACCCAGCCGGGGATGACGCCGACCTCGCTCGTACCCGAGCAAGCTGCGGCGGGCGGGGTGGATTTCGACCAACTGGTGCTTTGGATCACGGAGGACGCTTATGCCCGCGGCAGTGCGGGGGGGATCGCAGACCGCGGCGAAACCTCGGGCGAAGACGCCCGCTAGTCCGACCCGGCGCCCCACGGCGAAGGCGGAGGGGGAACGTCGCAGCCTTACCCCTCAACATGTTCTGATGATCGCCGGCGGGGTTCTGACCCTGGCGCTGGCTGTCACCCTGGCGACGGGCGGGCGCGGGCAGCAGATCGCTGACGCCATCGGGTCGGGTGTGGACAGCCAGTTCGCCGGCGCGGGCTTTCGCCTGAACGCCGTCAAGGTGACCGGGGCCTCGGGGCTGGCCAAGCCGGACATTCTGGCCGCCGCCGCCCTTGCCCGGGATCTGCCTTTGCTCGGCCTGGACCTCGACGCGGTCAAGGCGCGGGTTGAGACGGTGGGCTGGGTGCAGGAAGCGCGCGTCTCCCGAATGCTGCCTGACACCCTGCTGATTTCGGTCAAGGAACGCCGCCAGCTCGCGGTCTGGCAACACCAGGGCCGCAGTGTCGTGATCGACGACCAGGGTCGGACAATCCCTGAAGCCGACCCCGCCCGTTTTCCGGGCCTTCCCCTTGTTGTAGGTGCCGGCGGGGCGCAGCACGCCGGCGAGATCTTGCCTCTGCTGGCGCAGCGTCCTGTCCTGATGTCGCATCTGGAAGCCTTGGTCCGGGTCGATGATCGTCGCTGGGATCTGCGCCTGAAGGACGGTTCCCTGATCCAACTTCCGGCCGTCGATGAGGAGCAGGCGTTGGTCCGGCTGGAGCAGCTGGAAAAGCGCTCACACCTGATCGCGGTCGGCTTCGAGCGCATCGACCTGCGAAACCCCGATGCGGTGGCCTTCCGGCCGCGCGCCGCCCAGCCCCCCGCGCCCACCGCGCTGCTCGCCGATGGCGTGTAAGGACAAGTGACCGACCCCATGTTGAAGACCGCAGCGCGTAGCCAGGATAACCGCCAGACCGAGCAGCGTAAGGCTGATCAACGCAAGGATGGGCGCGACGGGCTCAAGGCTGCGCTGGCTCCGCCCAAGGTCACCGCCGCGGTGGATCTGGGGGCGTCCAAGGTCACCTGCTTCATCATGAAGCCCGAGGGCGTGCATCGTGGTGACCGGACCCTGACCACCTGCGGCGTCGGCTATGTGCAGTCACGCGGCATCCGCGGCGGCTCCATCGTCAATCTCGATGAGGCCTCCGCTGCCATCGCCCAGGCCGTGGAGCGCGCCGAGAACCTGGCCGGCGTCAATGTCCAGGGCGTGACCATAGCGACGGCCGGCGGAGCGTTGACCTCCACCCGCGTCACCGGCCGCGTCTCCATCGGTGCCCGGCCCATCGCGGACAACGATCTGGTCCGCGCGATCAGCAATGCTCTGGCCCAGATCAAGCTGCCGGGTCGACGCGCCATTCACATCCTGCCGATGAGCTGGGCGGTCGACGGGCAGGGCGGCGTGCGCGATCCCCGCGCCATGTTCGGAAAGACCCTGGGCGTCGAGCTGTTGGTGGTCTCCGTGGCCGAGACCGTCTTCAACACCCTGGGAGCCTGCGTCGAGCGGGCGCACCTGCAGCTGGACGGCGTGGTTGCTGCGCCCTTCGTTTCGGCGCTGGCCGCGCTGGAAGAAGACGAAATGGACCTGGGCTCCGTCTGCATCGACATGGGTGGCGGCTCGACCTCGGCGTCGGTGTTCCGGGGCGGCAGTCTGGTGCACGTCGAGACCGTGCCCGTGGGCGGCCAGCATGTGACCCAGGATATCGCGCGCGGCCTCTCGACCTCCATCGTCGGGGCCGAGCGCATCAAGACCCTGCACGGCTCGGCAATCGCCTCGGCCAATGAGGACCGCGAGATGATCGAGGCCCCGCCGCGTGGCGACGACCCCGGCGCCGGTCCGGTGATCGCGCCTCGCTCGCTGCTGAAGGGCATCATTGCGCCCCGCGTCGAAGAGACCCTCGAGCTGCTGCGCGACCGGTTAAAGGCCGCCGGCGCGCCCATCGAGCCGGGCGCGGGCCTGGTGCTGACCGGTGGCGCCAGTCAGCTGGCCGGGGTGCGCGAAGTGGCTGTCCGGGTGTTTGATCGCCCTGTGCGGCTGGGTCGTCCCCGCCGGGTGCCGCACCTGGCCGACGCGGCGTCAGGCCCGGCTTTCACCGCCTGCGCCGGCATCCTGCACCGCTCGGCCTTCGGCCCCCGCGAGGCGGTGTCGACCAAGCAGTTCTCGTCCACCAAGCTACTCCAGCCTCTGGACCCGAGGGCCAACCCGGTCGCCAAGGCGGCGGCTTGGTTGAGGGACAACCTCTAGGGCAACCTGAACGCCCTCCGCCTCACTTCACCGCGATAAACACCGGATTGGCGTAGAACCACAGGTCGGACCAGGGGTCCTCGCCGGCGGTGTCGGGGGTGGGTTCCAGTTCCGCGCCGTTGGTGCCTCGAACGCGCAGGTAGAGCGGGCCGGTGACGTTGCGGAGGGTGTGAACCATGGACAGGCGTTCGCCGTCGCGGGTCCAGTCCCGTGGGCCGAAGCGGCGCACGACACGGGTGGTGGGGCTTTTGTCCGTCGTGCGATCTGCGGCGGGGCCGGTCACGTCGCCCAGGATCAGGTCAACGCGCGCAACTTCGGAGGTCTTGCCGTCGACATTGGCACCGGCGGGGTCACGCAGGCGGATCACCACCGTGACGTCCGAGCCCGGGGCGACGTTGAGCATTCCGCCGATCTCGGCCTTGCCTTGCCCGTCAGCGGTCTGAACCGTGATCTCCAGTTCCGAGACCAGATCGCCCAGCACCGTGAACACCCGACCGTTCCTCAGGCCGTCCAGCACGTCGGCCGGCTGCTTGACCGCCTTCACATAGGTCTTGGAATATTCGCCCGGCCAGAAGTCGCTGCCGCCCTCGGTATAGTGGCGATGGGAGTCCGAGGTTGACGTGATCCACCAATGGCGGCCCTCGGCCAGCATGGAATCCCAGAACCCCCCCAGCCGCGCCGTCATCTGGTCATAGCCACCCATGGTCGGCGCGCGTCGGTAGGCTCCCCGGAACGCGTCGTCGGGGTCAGCCTGGGCCTTGGCGTTCAGCGCCCCGGCCTGGTGACCAGGCGCGCCTTCCATGCCGATGGCCACCTGCGGCGCGGCGTCGTTCCAGTTGCGAAGCT
The DNA here is from genome assembly GCA_945883235.1 of Phenylobacterium deserti. GTDB lineage: Bacteria > Pseudomonadota > Alphaproteobacteria > Caulobacterales > Caulobacteraceae > Phenylobacterium > Phenylobacterium deserti_A. The sequence goes on from CAMCXF010000002.1 coordinate 95,214, forward strand.
CGCCCGGTGACACCTGGGTGTAGACCCCCACACCGGTCGCCGTCCGCGCCGGGTGGTTGGCGATCACCACGGGCGGGGCGGGGATCTCGGCCATGTACTTCAGCGCCTCAACCATCCGCGCCTCGGTGTTTCGGGCGGGGTCGACGGGCCAGGCGTCGCGGTGATCGTACCGGCTCTCGATGCCGAACAGCACGTCGCGCTCGGCGGCGTTCTTCGGAACGATCACACTGGAGTGTTCGGCGCCGGGGGTGTTCAGCTCCATGCCATAGAACTGGATGACGCCCGGATGCGCGCGGCGCGACTTGACGAGTTCGGGATAGGCCAGATCGCGAGTGACCTTCGAATGGTTCGGCCCGCCGTGATCGGTGGCGACCATCCACGACAGGCCGAACTTTGCGCCCATCGCCGTGTTGGTGGGGATCGGATACTTGGCGTCGCCCGCGATCACGGGTGTGGGGGGTAATTTGCCATCCGGATTGGCCGTGTAGCTGACGCTGTAGCGGCTGTGGACGTGATGGTCCCCCGCCAGCCACCGCCGCTTTGTCGGGTCGACCTTGACCGCCTTCGTTCCCTTTGGTGCCACAATCAGGTTCGGGTGTTGGCCCTCGTGGGCGACGCCCGTCCCCGGCAGACCCAAGGCGGCGACAACGAAAATACCCGCGAACCTGCGCATGAGCCCGACCCCTGATCTCTATTAAAGACCGCCCGCCCCGGAGAGACTTCCGGAGCGGGCGGCGCTCGTTACCTATACACAGAATATGACGCCCGCTTGACCCCGCGCCCCACCGGGACGCCCATGGTCTAGAAGGTGAAGTTGACCCCGGCGATGAAGCGGCGGCCAAACTTCTCGAATTCGATCGGATTGGCCGACACATCGCCGAAGCGCCGACCGCGATCATTGGTCAGGTTGACCGCGTCGAAGGTCACCTCGAAGTTGTCGTTGACGCGGTAGCGAGCCGAGAAGTCCAGCTCCTCGTCGCTGTCCCAGTAGACGTCGCCATTGGTGACCGGGACGGTCTTGCCGTTGAGCACCTGGTAGTCGCCCACACCCTGGCCCCAGGGGGTGCGGTACTGATAGGCCAGTCGCGCCGAGATGCCGTAGCGCTCGTAGTAGATCGAGACGTTGTAGGCCGTATCCGAGGCACCGGTCACCGGGATCCTGCGCTCCGGCACCACGCCTACGCCGGGTACGCGGAATTCGGTGTCGTTCAGGGTGATGTTGGCCTGAACGCCGAAGCCCTTGACCCAATCGGGCGCGCTGCTGTCTTCCAGGAACGGTTCGATTGACTGGGCGATGGCCGCCTCGGCCCCGAGGATGTGGCCCTTGCCGCCGTTGCGAAGGGTGCTGAGCGTGTAGCCGGACCGGTCCAAGCCGCCGAAGTTCAGGGTGTCGCGGCCGAAGACGCCGGATTGGGTGAACAGCGCGTCCTTGATGTCCTTGTAGTAGACGCCCAGCGACAGGTAGCCGCCCGAGGCCATGTACCACTCATAGTAGGCGTCGACGCCGTAGGCCCGCTCAGGCTTGGCATCGGGATTGCCGCCCGAGATGGTCTGGGTGCTGTCATTGGCCACCAGATTGGGCCGCAGTTCGTCGAAGTCCGGCCGCGCCGCGCCGGTGGTGAAGCCCAGGCGCACCTTCATCTCGTCGTTGAGGTTCCAGTTGATGTGGGCGCTGGGGAACACCAGCACCTGGTCATTGGTCGCTGTCACCAGGGTGTTGGCCGCGCCGACACCGCCGAAGGCCGTGCCGGTGTTCTTCACGCGCTCGATGCGGGCGCCGGCGACGATGTTGCCCCAGTCCTGGGTCCAGGTGCCCTTGGCGTAACCCGCCAGGATTTCTTCCTGCACGCGGAAGAAGTTGGCATTGGTGTTCTGGCGGATGAGGATCCCGGCCTTGAGCAGGTCGTTGGCGCGCTTGTCGACGGCGTCCTTCGAGAAGTAGTTGAAGTCGTAGCCCATAACGAGTTCGCCCTGAAAGGGCTTGAGGTTGCGGATCTGGTCGAAGTTGAAGCTCTGCCCGGCTGCGGTGATCTGGGCGATAGTCGCTGAGTAGAGCGTCTCCTCATGCTTCTTGGTGCGCGAGCCGAACAGGCCGCCGAACTTCAGCTTGAAGGGCGATCCGAACATCTCGAACTCACGCTCGACGTCGAATTTGGCGGTGTAGGCGAAGGTCGGCTCACCGCCATCGGTGGTGGAGATGGAGACCGCGGGCGCCAGGAACGCATCGATGGATTGAACCGCCGCGCCGCGCGAGCGAACCGCTGTGGCTCCGGTTCCCGTCACCACGGTGCGGAAAAGTCGCACGATGTTGTTGTCGGGATCGGTGAAGTCATAGTCGACCGTGGGCCGGTCGGCGATCGCGGCGGGGCTCGCGAAATTGGAACGGGCCGGAGCATCCTGGCCGTCCTCGGCCTGGGTGTAGTTCAGCTTCCAGTTGACGTTCCAGTCGCTCCACAGGTGCTCACCGCTCAGGGTATTGGTCCAGGTGTACTCTGCGGTTTCCAGCGAGTTGAAGTTGGAGGTGATCTGCGCGCCGTAGACCGTGCCCTTCTGCGGGGTATTGCCGTTACAGATGTCGGCGAAGCCGCTGGTGGTCTGCGGCGCGACGACGGCCGGGCAGGCGACGGCGGCAGTGGTTGTCGCGCCGTTGTCCATCCGGAAGATGTAGTTGTTGCGCAGTTCTTCATCGATGTAGGAGGTATAGATGGAGCTGATACCGACCTTGTTGTTGTCGTCGAATTCATACTCCACCTTGAACGTCCCGCCGATGTTCTGGCGCGTCAGGCGATAGGGCTTGTTCTCGAACTCCCGCGCCCAGCGGCGGTCCTGGTTGCCGGGCCGCGCGTCGCGACCGTTGCCGGCGGTCTGGTAGGGGTCGGTCTCCCAGTTATCGGTGACCATGTTGCGGTGGTAGAAGGACCCGAGCGCCAGAACGCCAAGACGGCCATCCAGGAAGCGGTCGGACAGTATGAGCGAGACATCCGACTCCTCGCCGCCGCCCAGTTCCACGTAGCCCAGCGCCGCCTTGCCGGCGACGAACAGGCCGGAGCGGTCAAAGGCGCTGCGGGTGCGGATATCGACGTTGCCGGCGATGGTTTCGCCGGGCATGTCCGGGGTCACCGCCTTGGTCACCACGATCTGGCTGGCCAGCGCCGAGGGGATGTTGTCGAAGCGCGACTGGCGGCCCTCGGGGCTGACGATGGTCAGGCCGTCGAACGAGACCGTTGTCCAGTTGATCTTGGATCCACGCAGGTTGACGTAGCGGGCCTGGCCCTGGTCGCGCTCCACGGCGACGCCCGGCAGGCGGCCGATGGCGAAGGCGATGTTCTGGTCAGGCAGGCGGCCCACCGCGTCGGCGGCGATAACGCTGACCAGCGAGGGGGATTCTTTCTGGATCAGGAGCGCTGCAGCCTGGGATTCTGCGATGGGTCGTCCGGTGACGACCACCTCGTCAACACTGGTCTCTGCCTCGGCGACCGCATCGGCCGCCATCGCGGGGTGAGCGGCAAGTGCCGTGAACATCGCTGCTCCGGCCATAAGAGCCGCGCGAGACGAAAATTTGAGCATATTATTAATCCCCGATTGATTGAATTGGGGCTTAATTCTGTATTTTGACGGTTCAGCGACAGTTTTGTCACCTTATCAAGAACCGCTGGTTATTCTCATCGATGTGTTGCCGAGATCACAGATTGATAATGCGCGACAAACAAATGATCGACGAAATTTCTAGCTGCACTCATTGCCGGAAATCATCTGATGCATAAATTATACTCATCCATCCATGCCTGCGTTGGAACTGGGTTGAGCATCATCTTGCTGGCGGGCTGCGCGACTCCTGCCCCGGAGGCTCTTTCTGACTCGGCGGGAATGACGGTTGGCGTCGGAACACCCGTCATCGCGTCGGCCGAGACCCCGGCAGTCGGCACAGCGGTCCTGGATGCCGCAGACGACCCGTCGATCTGGGTGGACCCCGCGGACCGCGCCCGGGGCGTCATCATTGGAACGGACAAGAAGGCCGGTCTTTACGTCTATGACCTGAACGGCAAGCAGCTTCAGTATGTGCCGGGGGGCATGCCGAACAACGTCGACCTGCGTGAAGGCTTCCCGACATCCCAAGGCCCGAGAGTCCTGGTCGCAGCCTCGGATCGCGGTCGGCGCGGGGCCGGCGCGGCCCTCTTCCTGCTGGACCCCGCGACCCTGAAACTGACGTTCTGGGCCGCTGTGCCGATCAGTCTAGTTGAACCCTATGGACTTTGCCTCGCGAGGCGGGGCGACGCCTTTCTGATGATCATCAACGGCACCGATGGACAGGTGCGGCAACTGCGCGTCTCAACCCGGCGGAATGGAAAGCCCATGCTGACCGAAGAGCGTCGCTTTGCTGTCGCGACCCAACCCGAAGGCTGCGTCGCCGATGATGCGCGGGGTCGTCTGTATCTCGGCGAGGAAGGGCGTGGGGTCTGGCGCTATGACCTTGGGACTGGCCCAGCATCCGGCGAACTCATTGCCCAGGCACCATCGGCCATGCTGGCGCCGGACGTGGAAGGGTTGACCCTGCTGGACGACGGTGCCGCTACCTTCCTGATCGCATCAAGCCAGGGCGACTCCGCCTTTGCTGTCTGGCGGGTCGATGGGATGACGCCTGACTACAAGGGTCGGTTCAGCGTGGTCGCGTCCGGCGGCGTCGATGCGGTCACCGGCACGGACGGCGTGGCGGCCCTGGGCGGCCGGGTCGGGGGATTTCCCGAAGGTCTGGTCGTGATGCAGGATGATGTTGATGAGGGTTCAACCGGCGCGCGACAAAACTTCAAACTGGTCGATTGGCGCGAAGTGAAACGCGCACTGGGATTGTAGGTTTCGGGAACGGGGTACGTCTGTGGCCATGATTCGGGGGACACTCTCTGCGGCGCAAGCCCGAAAAACACGTCATCTGAACCTCGACGCCGTTCCGACTCACGCTATGCGGTTAACCCTCGATTAACGGTGTCGGCGCGTACTTAACGCATCGTTACTCGGGTGCGTCGGGACAGGGGCCGGACGCGCTAAACCGCAGAATCCGGAAGGACCGTCTAGTCCCATGACCATCTCTCTCTCAGCGCCGCGCGCCACGGAACTGAAGCCCCGGATCGTTGTGTTCGGTATCGGTGGGGCCGGCGGCAACGCCGTCAACAATATGATTGATGCCGGCCTGGAAGGCGTCGAGTTCGTGGTCGGCAACACCGACGCGCAACAGCTGCAGTTCGCCAAGACCGAACGCCGCATCCAGTTGGGTGTGCAGGTGACGCAGGGCCTGGGTGCCGGCGCCCACCCGGAAGTCGGCATGAGCGCGGCCGAAGAAAGCATTCCCGAGATCGGTGAGCACCTGGACGGTGCCCACATGGTCTTCATCACCGCCGGCATGGGCGGCGGCACCGGCACCGGTGCCGCACCGATCATCGCCAAGTGCGCCCGTGAGCGCGGCATTCTGACGGTGGGCGTGGTCACCAAGCCTTTCCACTTCGAGGGCCGTCACCGGATGCGCCTGGCCGACGCCGGCATCGCCGAACTGCAGCGCTACGTCGACACCCTGATCGTCATCCCCAACCAGAACCTGTTCCGGGTCGCCAATGAGCGGACGACGTTCGCCGAGGCCTTTGGCATGGCCGACCAGGTGCTGCATTCGGGCGTGCGTTCGATCACCGACCTGATGGTGCTGCCCGGCCTGATCAACCTCGACTTCGCCGACGTGCGTACGGTGATGACCGAGATGGGCAAGGCGATGATGGGTACCGGCGAGGCGACCGGTGAGGACCGCGCCCTGATGGCCGCCCAGAACGCCATTCAGAACCCGCTTCTCGATGAAGTCTCGTTGAAGGGGGCGAAGGCCGTGCTGGTCAATGTCACCGGCGGCCTCGACATGACCCTGCTGGAAGTCGACGAGGCGGCCAACGCCATCTCCGAGCAGGTTGATCCGGAAGCCAACATCATCTTCGGTGCCGCCTTCGACCCGTCGCTGGAAGGCATGATCCGGGTATCGGTTGTGGCCACCGGCATGGACGGCGCATCCATGGCGGCCATCGAGCCAAAGATCGAGCGCCGCTCGCTCAACGTGGAGCCGCTGCGCGCCACCGTGACACCGCGTGTACCGGAGCTTGAGCCGGTCATGGTTGCGGCCGCCGCAGAGCATGAACTGACCATGGACGCCCGCGAAGAACAGCAGCCCGACATCTTCAGCGTGCCTCTGACGGTGGATGCCGAGCCGGTAGAAGCTGCGGCGGATCTGGCCACGGCAGAGACCTCTGAGCTGGCGGCAGCACCGACCCGTGACATTCTGGATGAGCCGCTATTCGCCGAGCCGGCCTATGAGCCCCGGCGGCCGCGCGGCGGTTTCCTGAGCATCTTCGGAGGTCGGCCGCGTTACGAAGCCCCGGCGGCTCCGGCTGCCCAGGCACCGGCGGCCCGGACGGCACCTGCACCCTCACGCGGCGGAGCCCAGCCAGTCGAGGCTACCAACCCCTCTGAAGTGACAGATCAGAACGAGGACCTTGAAATCCCGTCTTTCCTCCGCCGTCTCGCGAACTAGAAATCATCACAAAACCGCCACGCCGCGGAAGGCAATTCGCAGCTAGAGTCCTCCCTGAGCCTGCTCCGGGAGGATTTCTATGTCTGACCATCGCATCATCTGGGTCTCGCCTCTGGCGGATGGCTGGAGTGTGTCCTGCATTGGCCTCGAGCCGCTGATTTTCCGTTCAGGTGGGCGGGCAGAGGCCCAGGCCCGGCGGCTCGCGCTCGCCCTGGCCAAGCTGGGACGTGCGGTTCAGGTACGTATCCAGGACCGTGCCCGGAACCTAGTCGGCACGCTGCTGTATCCGGCCATATAGCGCCATCAGCGGTGCAGCCGGCGGCGGCTCTGATCGCTCCAGACTATCCTTTAGAGTCATAGGGATAGGGCTCCAGAACATGAACCGAATCTTAATGGAAACATTGCGAAACACGATGTGCTTTGCTGCAGTGCATCAACCAGCTTAGTTGCGCGTTAGGGGCACAGGCTTGGTCGTAGGACCGGGTATCGATGCAGGAAGGTCCACCTTGTCCGCGCAGGCATTCCAACACACCCTCCGATCGCCCGCTCTGTTCGCAGGCGTCGGCGTCCATACCGGTGAGTACACCCGCGTTACGGTTCGGCCGGCAGCGGCGGACACCGGCATCGTTTTCGTGCGCACCGACGTCCAGGAACGCGACAACCGGGTTCTGGTCACCGGCGAGGCGGTCTGCAAGACCCAGCTGGGTACCGTGATCGGCAATGCGGCCGGCGTCACCGTCGCCACGATCGAGCATCTGATGGCGGCCCTGGCCATGCTGGGGATAGACAACGCGCTGGTTGACGTTGATGGGCCCGAAATGCCGATCATGGACGGTTCATCTGAACCCTTCGTCCGGGTTCTGGATCGCGCCGGCAAGCGGGCCCAGGACGCGGCGCGGACCTTTATCGAAATCCTGGAGACGGTCGAGGTTATCGACGGCGACAAGCGTGCGACGCTGAAGCCTGCGGATCGGTTCGAGATGGCCTTCGAAATCGTCTTCGACAGCGCCGCCATCGGCCGCCAGTCGGTGGATATGGTGATGGACGAGCAGGCATTCCGTGCCGAGCTGGCCAACTGCCGGACATTCGGGTTCCTCAAGGATGTCGAAGCCTTGCGCGCTATCGGCCTGGCGCGCGGCGGGTCCATGGACAATTGCGTGGTGATCGACGCCGATGAGGTGTTGAACCCCGAAGGCTTGCGTCGCCCGGACGAGTTCGTGCGCCACAAGGCGCTGGACGCCATTGGTGATCTCTATGTGCTGGGCGGACCCCTGCTGGGCCGCTTCGAAGGCGTACTGGCTGGCCATAGCCTGAACAACGCGGTGGTCCGGGCCCTGCTGGCGCGCCCGGACGCCTGGCGGCTGCGCACCTTCGTCGAGAGCCTGCGCGCGACCGGGTGAAAAGCGGCCGTTTGTCTCCCGGCCATGCTGACATCATGTTGTCAGCAGTCACAGTGTCTGATGTGATCCAGGCTAACGGAGACCGCCATGGCTGATGACGCGACCGCGAACCTGAATGATCGCTACAAGCCGCCTCACGCGTTTGTCACGGCGAAGTGCCTGGATCATATCGATCCACATGGTCGCCGGTTCATTGAGCTGTCGCCGTTCGCTGCCGTCGCCTCGACCGGGCCGTCGGGTAGTCTGGACGTTTCACCGCGCGGCGGTGGTCCGGGCTTCGTGCGCGTGGCACCGGACGGCAAGAGCCTGATCATGCCGGATCGTCCCGGCAACAACCGTCTCGACACCCTGCGCAACATCGCCGAGGGCTCCGGAGAGGTGGGTTTCATGTTCATGATCCCCGGCGTGGACGATATCTACCGCGTGAACGGTCGCGCCAGCGTGCTTGTGGACGATGACCTGGCCAGCTCTTTCGAAGAATTCGGCAAGGTTCCCCTGACCCTGCTGCGGGTTGAGGTGCGCGAAGCCTATCTGCATTGCCCCAAGGCGTTGATGCGGGCTGACCTCTGGGGCGACACCAACCGCATAGACCGCGCCACCCTGCCGTCGCTTAGTGAGATGGTCAGCGACCAGATCGGCCTGCCGAAACCGACCGCGACGCATCTGCAACAGGTCGAAGGGCTTAAACAGACGCTCTGACCGCTGCCCCGCCGTTTGCTCGCCACAGTCTGTGGTGTAGATAGCGACTCCGCATTCCGGGGTGCGGGTCGGACTTGAGGTGATGGTGTCTTTCTTACGCAATACGACCAAGGTGGCGGGCATTGCCGTGATGTGCGCGCTGGCGCTCTCGGCCTGCGCCGGCAACAAGAAAAAGCCGCGCCTGGCCTATGAGGAGCGGCCGGTTGAGCTGCTCTATGCCACCGGCGCTGACCGGCTGGACCGTCGGCAGTGGAGCCAGGCCGTCGGCTATTTCCAGGAAGTAGAGCGTCAGCACCCTTATTCAGAATGGTCCCGACGTTCGATCCTCATGCAAGCCTATGCCCACTACCAGGGCAATGACTACGTTGAGGCGGTCGCCGATGCGGACCGGTTCATGCAGCTCTATCCGGGCAACGCCACCGCCGCCTATGCGCACTACATCAAGGCCATCTGCTACTTCGAACAGATCGTCGACGTGAACCGCGACCAGGCCGCGACCGCCCAGGCACTGGATAATCTGCGTGATGTGGTCCAGCGCTTTCCGCGCACCGAATACGCTGCCGATGCCCGTCTGAAGATCGACATGGTCAACGACCAGCTGGCCGGCAAGGAAATGACCATCGGCCGTTATTATCTGAATCAGGGCGACACTCTGGCGGCGGCGAATCGATTCCGCACTGTGATTGATCGCTATCAGACGACCACGCACACCCCGGAGGCGCTTTACCGGCTGGTAGAGAGCTATCTGACCCTCGGTCTGCTGGACGAAGCCAACCGCAACGGCGCGGTTCTGGGCTTCAACTATCCGGGCGACCCCTGGTACGGCGACGCGCACCGGCTGCTGACCAGCAAGGGGCTCAAACCTGCCGTAGAGCCCAAGGCCGGCGGTGGTCGTTTCTTCCGGATCCCCTTTACCAAGGACAAGAACAAGACGGTGACGCCTCCCGAGGCCATAGAACCGAACGCTGCCGTGTCCTCATTGAAGAACACCGACAAGCGTTCAATCTTCCGGATGCCCTTCGGCAAGAAGGACAAGGGCGCTCTGCCGGACGCGAACGCGGACGCGGAAGCGGAAGCGAAGTAGATCGGACTTTCGGATGGGCGGTGGGAACAAAACACGTCCGCCCCCTTCTATCGCGTCTGATTCCGTACGATCCTGTTCGCCATGCTGATCGGGCTGCAAATCCGCGATATTGTGCTGATCGAGGCGCTGGACCTGTCCATAGGTCCGGGCCTGACGGCGCTGACCGGTGAGACCGGCGCAGGCAAATCCATCATTCTCGACGCCTTGGGTCTGGCGACGGGTGCCCGTGGGGATGCAGGTCTGGTGCGGCGCGGTGCGCCCCAGGCCGTGGCCAGCGCGGCGTTTGCGCCATCGACCGATCATCCGGTCTGGGACCTGCTGGAAGCCAGAGGGCTGGTCTACGCACGCGACGAGGACCTGGTCCTGAGGCGAAACCTGTCCGCTGATGGCCGCAGCCGCGCCTTCGTCAACGATCAGGCCACGGGCGTCGGGGTCTTGAAGGAACTAGGCGAGGCGCTGCTGGAGGTTCACGGTCAGCACGAGACGGTTGGATTGCTCGATGCTCGCACCCATCGCCCCCTGCTCGACGCTTATGGCGATCTGGCGGTGCAGGCCGCACGCGTAGCCGCCGACTGGCGAGGCTGGCGCGAGGCGCGGGAGCAGTACGAGGTTCTGCTGGCCGAGGCAGCCCGTCGGGTGGCCGACACAGAAGAGCTCACGCTGCGCCTGTCCGAACTCGACCGGCTGGATGCGCGCGACGGGGAAGAGACCGCTCTGGCCGAGGAGCGGGCCGTTCTCGGGGCATCCGAAAAGGCGCTGGCCGACATCAGCACAGCGCGAGCCGTGTTCAACGGGCTTGGTGGCAAGGTCGCGGGTGCCATCCGGGCGCTGGAGCGGGCGCGCGAGCGGGCGGTGACAGCCGGCGCTGCGGAAGACGGTGCAGCAGTCCAGCGGTTGATCATCGCGTCGGAAGCCATCGACCGGGTCCTGAACGAGGCTGGTGAGGCCGAGTCGGCGATTGATGCTGCGGCGCTGGCTTTTGACTTTGAACCCGACCGGCTGGAACAGACCGAAGAGCGCCTGTTCGAACTTCGGGGTCTGGCGCGTAAACTGGGCGTCGCCGTCGAAAGATTACCGTCGCTGAGGCTCGCGTTCGCCGAGCGACTGCGCGCAGCGGAGTCTTCCGAGGCTACCTTGAAGGCTGCCGGGGTGCGGTTGGCGACGGCGCGCAATGCGTACCTGTCTGCTGCCGTTACGCTGACGAAGGGTCGTCGAGAGGCTGGCGAGCGCCTTGCCCAAGCCGTGATGACAGAGCTGGCACCCTTGAAGCTGGACAAGGCCCGCTTTCGAGTCGCCGTCGAGCCGCTTGCCGAAGACCGCGCGGGTCCAGCTGGTATGGATCGCACAGCTTTCGAGATTTCCACCAACCCTGGCGCGCCGTTCGGGGATCTGGGTGCCATCGCCTCGGGCGGCGAACTGGCGCGCTTTGCCCTCGCCCTGAAGGCATCGCTGGCCGGGCGCGCCACCGGGGCTCAACCGCTGATGATCTTTGACGAGGTGGATCAGGGTGTCGGCGGCGCGGTGGCCGATGCGGTGGGTTTGCGGTTGAAACGTCTGGCGGCCAACGCCCAGGTGCTGGTGGTCACACACAGCCCGCAAGTCGCCGCCCGCGCAGAAGCCCACTGGAGAATCGTCAAGGCCGGTGAGGGCGAGCGGCTGCGTACCGCTGTCGAGGTTCTCGGTGCGCCTGAACGAGAAGAGGAAATCGCCCGCATGCTGGCCGGCGCCAGCATCACCGACGCGGCGAGAGCGGCGGCGAGGGCCCTGATGGATGCGTGAGCTCGCCGTCGAAACCCTCAGCGAAGCCGAAGCGCTCGAAGAGTTGACCCGGATCGCCGACGAAATCGCGGCGCACGACATCCGCTATCACCAGCAGGATGATCCTACGGTTTCGGATGCCGACTATGACGCGCTGAAGGTCCGCAATCAGCAGATCGAGGCGCGGTTTCCGCACCTGGTGCGAGAGAACTCACCGTCTCTCAAGGTGGGTGCCCCCCGGGCCGACCAGTTCTCGGCCGTCGAGCACGGCGTGCCGATGCTCAGCCTCGATAACGCTTTTGCGGATGACGAGGCCACGGAATTCGACGCTCGCATCCGTCGGTTCCTGAGGCTCCCGGCGGACGATACCGTCGGCTACACCGCCGAACCCAAGATCGATGGTCTGTCCTGTTCGATCCGCTACGAGAACGGCGTTCTGGTCCAGGCGGCCACCCGGGGTGACGGGCGGGTGGGCGAGGACGTGACGCAGAATGTCCGCACCATCGGTGACGTCCCAAAACGCCTGGCCGGTACGGGCTGGCCTGAGGTGATCGAGATCCGCGGCGAAATCTACCTCGGCCACGACGGGTTTCGGGCCCTCAACGCAGCCGCGGCCGAGGCCGGTCAGAAACCGTACGCGAACCCGCGGAACGCGGCGGCGGGATCATTGCGCCAGATCGACCCCGCAATCACTGCGGCCCGGCCGTTGAGGTTCTTCGCCTATGCCTGGGGCCTGCACAGCGTCGGGTTTGCGGACACCCAGTGGCAAGCCTTGCAGCTTCTGAAGGCCTGGGGTTTTCAGACCACGCCGGAAAGCACGCGTGTCGAGAACGCTGCGGGACTGCTCGCGGCCTACGCCCGGATGGAGGTCACACGACCGACGCTCGCCTACGACATCGACGGCGTGGTCTACAAAGTCGACAGGCTGGATTGGCAACAACGGCTTGGGTTCATCACCCGCACGCCGCGCTGGGCCATCGCGCGCAAGTTCCCGGCCGAGCGTGCGCGCACTGTGCTGGAGGCCATCGATATCCAGGTCGGCCGCACTGGTGCCGTCACCCCGGTTGCCCGCCTTCGTCCTGTGACCGTGGGCGGCGTCGTGGTCGAAAACGCCACGCTGCACAATGCCGACGAGATTGCGCGTAAGGGCCTCAGGGTGGGCGACACGGTGATCCTGCAGCGCGCCGGCGATGTGATCCCGCAGATCGTCAGCGTCGTGAAAGACGAGCCGCGCGGTGCCACGCCGTTCGAATTCCCGACCCATTGCCCCTGTCCACTGCAGACTCCACTGGCGCGGGAGACGACGGCGGCGGGTGCCGAGACCGTGGTGCGACGCTGCACCGGTGAGTTTGCGTGCCCGTTCCAGCGCCTCGCCCACCTGCGTCATTTCGTGTCGCGACGCGCCTTCGACATCGAGGGGCTGGGCGAGAAGCAGCTGGCGGCATTTCATGAGCTGGGCTGGATCGAAACGCCCGCTGATATCTTCCGCCTGCATACCCACCGAGATGAGATGCTGGCGCTCGACCGCTTTGGCGAGACCAGCGTCGGCAACTTGATCGAGAGCATCGAAACACGGCGCGATATTGCGCTCGACCGCTTTATCTATGGGCTGGGTATTCGTCATGTCGGCGAGACCACCTCGCTGGCGCTGGCGCGGCACTTTGAGACCGTCGAGGCCTTTGTGGCCACCGCCAGAGCCGCAGCCGCCCAACGAGCCGGTCCGGTCTATGCAGAGCTATCTGATCTCGAGGGTCTGGGACCGACGGCGGTGCAGGCGGTGCTGGACTTCGCCCGCGCCGGTCAGCCGTTGCTGATCCCGCCGGAGATTTCGCTGGACGGCCACCTGCACCTGGCGATCCCGAAGCTAAACGCCCGCGCCCGCGCGGCCCTTGACGTGCGGTTCGGGGACTGGCGGAAATTTGAGACCGCTGCGCGTCAGGCTGCAGGTGAAACACCCGGCGAGGCCTTCCTCGAACTGGCCTCGGTCGATGCCGTCGGCGTGGTCGCCGCGCGCATGATTGCTGAGTTTTTCGGCGCAGATCACAATGAGCAGCTGGTCGAAGTCCTGATGGCCGAACTTCGCGTCATGCCGGCCGAGCGCGCCCGGACCGACACCGCCGTGGCCGGCAAGACGATCGTCTTCACCGGCACCCTGGAAAAGATGACCCGCGACGAGGCCAAAGCCCAGGCCGAGGGGCTGGGGGCCAAGGTGTCGGGCTCGGTGTCGAAGAAGACCGACCTTGTGGTAGCTGGACCTGGAGCGGGCTCGAAACTCAAGACTGCCACCGACCTTGGCATCGAGGTCATCACCGAGGACGAGTGGCTGGAAATAGTGGGCGGTCAGGGTTCAACCAAACTCTAGGCCCTCGCCGTCACGACCCAGGTCGCCGACCCCAGCTTCACCCCATCCGGGCCGTCGTGGGCCGCCAGGGCCTCGCGGACCGCCGCGATGGCTCCATCCCTGTGCTCGGGGTGCTCGCGAAGCAGGGCCCCGAGGGGACCGACCTTCAATGACATGGCCAGAACCGTTTCGAGATCGCCGCCGCCAACGTTCATATCTGTCGGCGTCAGGGCCACATCTGCGAATCCGGCGTCGGCAAGGATGCCGCGCACCCTGTCGGGATCAGCAAAGGCGAAAGGTCCCGGAGCGCCTGGGGCGGGAGGGGTTGATGGCACCGACGGAGGCAGACTGGTCAGGGCCGCAGCCATCGGCAGCGACATGATCGGGTTCTCCGCAGGGGTCCTCCAACACACGAAGGCCAGCCGTCCACCGGGCTTCAATGCGCGTCGAATGTTGACGAAGGCCGCCGTGGGATCGCTGAAAAACATCACCCCGAAACGGGAGAAGACGGCGTCGAAGCCGCCGGGTTCGAAGGAATGCACCTGAACATCGGCTTCAACGAAGCGGACGCCGGCCATATCCGCGCCACGCCGCCGCGCGACTTCGAGCAGGGTATGGGATATGTCGGCGCCCGTGACCCGGCCATCCGGTGCCACCGCACGGGCAAGCTCCAGCGTCGTGTTACCTGCGCCGCAGCCGATATCCAGGATCCGCTCACCGGGTTTCGGAGCAAGGGCGGCCATGGCGGCCTGACCCAACGGTGCCAGTTGGCGGTCGAGCGGGGCCTGCAGTTCGACCCATGTTGGGCCGGCCCCCTCGTTCCAGTAGGTTGCTTGTTGAGCGTTGGGCCCTTCAGTCATGAGATTGGCCTGGTTACGTCGTTGAGCCAGTCGCGAACCTCGGTCTCCACCAGCGGTCCGATCACATCGCGGACCTGGGCATGGTAGGCATCCAGCTGCTGGCGTTCCTCCGCCGACAGCATCGCCGCCACGGTCAGTCGTCGGTCGATGGGCGCCAGGGTCAGGGTTTCCCACCCCAGCATGGGCCGCTCCCCGCCCGGGATCGGAGCCGCCGGTGTCACCACCTGCAGGTTCTCTATCCGGATCCCGTAGGCACCTTCCTTGTAGAAGCCGGGCTCATTGGACAGGATCATGCCGGGTCGAAGCGCCACGGTGTTGGGGGCCTTGGCGATCCGCTGCGGGCCTTCGTGGACGCCCAGATACGAGCCCACTCCGTGGCCGGTGCCGTGGTCATAGTCGAGGCCATGCTGCCAGAGCGCCATGCGAGCGAGCACGTCCAGTTGTGAGCCGGTGGTGCCCGCCGGGAACCGTACCCGCGCCAGGGCCAGATGCCCCTTGAGCACCAGGGTGAAGCGCTCGCACATTTCAGCCGACGGCTCACCGATGGCAACGGTGCGGGTTACATCGGTGGTGCCGTCCAGATACTGGCCGCCGCTATCCACCAGCAGCAGCGTTCCGGCATCGGCTCTCCGGTTCAGCCGTTCTGTAGGGCGATAATGGGGCAGGGCGCCGTTGGAGGCCGCGCCCGCGATGGTGTCGAACGACAGGTCTTTCATCACGCCGGTCGCTTGCCGGAACCCCTCCAGTTTGCGCACGGCACTGATCTCGTCGAGGGGGTTGATCTGGCCCTCGGTGGCCAGCCAATGGAGAAACCGGGTCAGGGCTGCACCATCGCGAACATGGGCGTTTCGGGTGCCCTGGACTTCCACGGCATTCTTGCAGGCGCGGGGCAGGGCGCAGGGATCTTCGGATCTGACGACGGTTGCGCCAGCCGCGCTCAACGCCTCGAAGTACCAGGCCGAGGATTGCGCAGGGTCGATCACCACCGACTTGCCCTTCAGTGCGGCCAAGGCGCCGGGCAGGTCGTCCGGCGTTTCCAGAGTCACCTGATTGCCCAGCCAGGCCGGCAAGTCCGGCGTCACCTTGGCTGGATCGAGGAACAGTCGGGCCGTCCCGTCCTTGCTCAGGATCGCCTGTCCGATGGGCAATGGCGAGCGGATCACATCGCCGCCGCGCACATTGAACAGCCAGGCAATCGAAGCCGGTGCCGTCAGCACGGCTGCCTCTCCGCCACGCAGGGCGATCAGAGCCCCGACGCGGGCCCGTTTGGCGTTGGACTCCTCGCCGGAATAGTCCAGCGGGTGCGGCACCACCGGGGCCTGTGGCTGGCCGGGCCGGGCCTTGCCCCACGCCTGATCCAGAGGATTGTCATTGACCGCCAGTAGCTCGCAGCCGGCGCGGGCCGCTGCCGCCCTTAGGTGCGCCAAAGCGTCAGGGCTATGCAGGCGCGGATCGTAGCCGATTTTCTGGCCGCGCCCGGTGGCGGCTTCGAGATAGGCGGGCACCCCACCGTCTACCAGATCGCGGATCTCGAACAGCTGGCTGTCGACCTGATCTCGGACCTGGATAGTGTATCGGCCGTCCACGAAAACGGCGGCTTTCTCCTTCAGGATAACGGCGGCACCGGCCGAGCCGGTAAAGCCCGTGGCCCAGGCCAACCGGTCGTTGGCAGCCGGCAGGTACTCGTTCTGATGCTCGTCCTCGTGCGGCACCAGAAAGCCGTCAAGGCCCTGGGCCGCCATAGCCTGGCGGATCAGCGGCACATGCTTTGCGCCGAAGGAGCGGTCGGTGGTTTCGTTGAAGGTCTGGAGCATGGCAGAGTTTTAGGCCGATCCCGCCGGCCCCGCAAACCTTGGCGGCTGAATTATTTAATCCGGGTAAAATTGACAAATCAGGCTCGTCAGGCTACCCGGTGTCATGGACAATCAATCCCGCCGCGCCCTCGTCCGCGACTACAAGGAACGCAAGGCCGTCGCCGGCGTCTACGCCGTGCGCTGCGTGCCATCCGGCGAGTTCTGGACGGCCGGGTCGCGCAATGTCGACGCGCAGCAGAACAGCCTGTGGTTCGGCCTGCGCAACGGCGGCCATATCAACCGCGCCATGCAGGGCGCCTGGGCCGTCCATGGCGAGGCGGCGTTCAGCTTCGAGGTGCTGGAGCGGATCAATGATGAGGCTCTGACGCCTCAGGGGGTACTAGACCGGCTGAAGATCCGCCAGCAGCACTGGCTGGTGGAGCTTGGGGCGAAGAAGGCGGTGGGTTAGCCCTTCCGCAGCACCAATGTCGCCCAGGCGTCGCGATGGATGCGGCGCACCAGGCGGAAACCCTTGGACGTGTAGGCCGCCAGCACCCGTCGCTGCTGGGTGCGCAGCAGACCTGACAGGATGGCGATCCCGCCGGGTCTCAAGGCACGTTTGATATCCTGCGACAGCGCCACCAGCGGCGGGGCCAGAATGTTGGCGAAGGCCAGGTCGTAAGGACCATCGCCGCGGATCAATGGGTCGTTCAGGCCCGAGGCATGGACGAAGCGGGCCCGGGCGCCATTGAGCGCGGCGTTCTCGTTGGCAATCCGGACTGACGGTGCGTCGATGTCGGTGCCGACGGCGATGGGCGACCCGGTCCGGGCCGCCGCGATCGCCAGCACTCCGGTGCCGCAGCCCACATCGAGAACTCGCGGAAACGTCCGCTGCTTCAGCAGGTCATGGAAGGCCAGCAGGCAGCCGACTGTGGTCCCGTGGTGGCCGGTGCCGAACGCCGCGCCGGCCTCGATCCGCAGGTTGACCGTGCTGGCCGGGGCGAGGCCCCCATCGTGGGCACCGTAGACGAAGAACCGCCCGGCCCGAACCGGTGGTAGTCCGGACAGCGCCATGGCCAGCCAGTCGGCGTCCGCCAGGGCTTCGGTGATCACCCGCAGCGTTGGGTAGCGCGCAAGGATCGTCCCGATGGCGGCCTGTTCCTCAGGTTCCGTGGGAAAGGCGTCAATCCGCCAGACGTCGTGGTCCTCGTCTTCCTCCAGGATAGAAAACGTCAGGGCTTCTGTAGCGGGGTCAACCTCAATAGCCGCCGCCGCAGCCTCGGCGTCGGCGCGGGGACCGCGTGCGATGATCTGGAAAGCCTCGTCACTCATGGGCCGGAGGCTCTAAAGGTAAGCCGCGTGAAAGGCGAGGGGCGATGCGGAGGCGACGCTCAGCCTAGAACCACTTGTTCCGGCGAAACGCGAAGAACAGGCCGGCGCAGATTGCCGTCACGACGCTCAGGACGACCAGATACCCGTAACGCCATTGAAGTTCCGGCATCACCTCGAAGTTCATGCCGTACAGGCCGAACACAGCGGTCGGCACGGCCAGGATCGCGGCACCGGCCGTCAGCCGGCGACTGACGTCATTCTGTCGCTGCTGCTCGAACAGGTTCGAAACCTCGAATACCGACGACAGCACGTCCCGCAGCCCCTCGATGGAGCTGGACACCCGGCGCAGATGATCGCCGACGTCGCGGAAATAGGGCCGCACACTGGGGTCCATGAACGGCAGGTGCATATGCTCCAGCCGGGCGCAGACTTCCTCCATCGGGCCCAGCATGCGCCGGAACCGGGTCAGGGACTGACGCAGGTTGAACAGGTGGGTGACATCCTCGCGGCTCAGGAAGGTGTCCAGCGCCCGGCGTTCGATGGCCAGCACATCTTCCTCGATCTCGTCGACGATCGGCTGGTAGCCGTCCACGATGAAGTCGAGAATTGAATACAGCACATAGGCGATGCCGTGCCCCAGCATCGCGGGCGAGCTCTCCAGGTGCCGGCGCACCTCGGTATGCCCACGCTCGGAACCGCGCCGCAGGGTGATGATGTAGTTCTTGCAGAGAAAGGCACACGTCTCGCCGTAGACGATCTCCTCGTTCTCCAGCCTGGCGGTGCGGCAAACCACAAAGATCTGGTCGCCGTACGCGCTGACCTTGGGCAACGGGTGGTCGCAGAGCGCGTCCTCGACCGCCAGAGGGTGAAGACCGAAGCGGGCCTGAAGGATCGCAAGTTCATCAGGCGTCGCATCCACCACGCCGATCCAGGCGAACTGATGCGGTTGAACCGCCCGGTCCTCGATGTCGTGCAACCGCAAATGCCGCAGGCGGTGGCCCTCCGAATAGACCCTGGCGGCGGCGATCGGCATTTGGTTCGGGTGTCCCTGGCTGGCGTCGACAGTGTGGGGGCAATGGTGAAGCTAAGGCAACGGCTGGATTCGACAGAGATCGTGGCTCAGGTCGCTTTCTCAACGAAACTGTCGATGACCTTTTTCTCGCCGGCCTTGTCGAACGCCACGGTGAGCTTGTTGCCTTCGACGCCGCGCACCGTGCCGTAGCCGAACTTGATGTGGAACACCCGGTCGCCGCGGGCGTAGTCGCTGGCCGCAGACCCCGCCGAGGTGGCGACCAGACGGCCGTCGCCTTCAATCACCTGTTGCCGACCGGGATGGCTGCCCTTGTAGTTGGAGGCTTGGGCGCGGCGCCAGCCGGGAGAGGAATACCCAGTCCCGAATGAGGGCGTCTCGTCCCATCGCGAGCCGTGCTGCTGCATGCCGGGCCCTCCGCCGTAGTAGCCGGTTTCGGACGACGCCTCGACATTGGCCAGCGGCATCTCATCGACAAACCGGCTAGGCAGCTGGCTGGTCCAGCGGCCATAGACTTGGCGGTTGGCGGCGAAGGAAATCCGGGCCTCCTCGCGGGCCCGGGTGATGCCCACATAGGCGAGGCGCCGCTCCTCCTCGAGACCCTTTTCGCCGCTCTCGTCCATGCTGCGCTGGGAGGGGAAGACGCCTTCCTCCCAGCCCGGCAGGAACACCAGCGGGAACTCCAGCCCCTTGGCCGAGTGCAATGTCATGATCTGGACGGCGTCGGCCTGCGGACCGCGATCCAGATCCATCACCAGTGAGACGTGCTCCAGATAGGCCTGCAGGGTCTCGAAATTGGCCATCGACTGGACCAGTTCCTTCAGGTTCTCCAGACGGGTCTGGCTGGTAGGGTTTTTGTCGAGGCGTAGGGCATCAGTGTAGCCGCTCTCCTCCAGCACCTGTTCCATGATGCGGGCGTGCGCTGTGCGCTCGGCCTCTGCGCGCCAGCGGTCCAGATCGCGCAGGAAGTTGGACAGGCTGGTCCGGGTCCGCGCCGCCAGCTCGTCGGTGCGTACCAGTTCGCGCGCGGCGGTGGCGGCGGACACGCCGTTCAGCCGCGCCATCTGCAGCAGCTTCTGCACCGTAGTCTCGCCGATGCCGCGCTTGGGTACATTGACGATCCGTTCAAAGGCCAGATCGTCCTCATCCGAATTGATCAGCCGCAGATAGGCGTGCGCATCGCGGATTTCGGCGCGCTCGAAGAAGCGCGGGCCGCCCACCACCGTGTAGGGAATTTGCAGCATCACGAAGCGCTCTTCGAAGGCCCGCATCTGGAACGAGGCCCGGACCAGGATGGCAATGTCGCGGAACTTTCGCGGGTCCTTGTCGGTGGAACCCTTCTTCGCGCGTTCGATCTCGTCTGCGATCAGGCGGCTCTCGGCCTCGCCGTCCCAGACCCCGCGCACCACGACCTTCTCGCCGCCGTTCTGTTCGGTCCATAGCGTCTTGCCCAGCCGGCCCTTGTTGGCGGCGATGAGCCCAGAGGCGGCGGCTAGGATGTGGCTGGTTGAACGATAATTCCGTTCAAGGCGTACGACTTTCGCGCCCGGAAAATCTCGCTCGAACCGTAAAATGTTGTCCACCTCGGCCCCGCGCCAGCCATAGATCGACTGGTCGTCATCGCCGACGCAGCAGAGGTTCTGACTTTTCTGCGCCAGCAACCGCAGCCACAGGTACTGGGCGACATTGGTGTCCTGGTACTCGTCCACCAGCAGATAGCGGAACCGACCGTGGAACTCGGCCAGGATTTCGGGGTGCGTCGTGAAAATGGTCAGGTTGTGAAGCAGCAAGTCGCCGAAATCGCAGGCGTTCAGGGTGCGCAGCCGCTCCTGATAGAGCCGGTACATGGCCTGGCCCTTGTTGTTGGCGAAGTGGGCGTTCTCGGCCACCGGCAGCTGATCGGGCCGCCAGCCGCGGTTCTTCCAGTGGTCGATCAGCCCCGCCAGCGCCTTGGGCGTCCAGCGCTTGGTGTCGATGTTCTCGGCTTCCAGCACCTGTTTGATCAGCCGTTCCTGATCGTCGGTGTCGAGGATCGTGTAGTTGGACTTCAGGCCCACCAACTCGGCGTGTCGCCGCAGGATCTGGGCGGCTACCGAGTGAAACGTGCCCAGCCAGCGCAGGCCCTCGGCTGAAGGCCCGATGATGGCGGCGATCCGCTCGCGCATTTCCCGCGCCGCCTTGTTTGTGAAGGTGACGACCAGCAGCTCCCACGGCCGGGCGCGGCCGGTCGCCAGGATGTGCGCCAGCCGCGTGGTCAGCACCTTGGTTTTGCCCGTACCCGCGCCGGCAAGCACCAGCACCGGCCCGTCGACAGCCTCGACGGCGGCGCGTTGTTCTGGGTTCAGGCCCGCGAAGTAGTCGGCAGGTCGTAGATCAGCGCGCGCGAGGTCGCTGATGCGCGGGGCGAGCAGGTCGGGGGATTCGGATGGCGACATTGGAACATATGTAGCACGAACGTGGACGAGCTTAAGCGTTTGCCTTCCCTCCCTTAATGGGGAGGGCCAGACCGTGAAGCGGTCAGGGTGGGGCTGTGTGGATCAGACGCAATTCCCTCAGCCCCGTCGCGGCCTCCCCACCCTGCTCGCCGCTGGCGAGCTGTCCCTCCCCATTAAGGGAGGAAAGCATAACCCAGCGCCGCCACCCGGCACGCAGACGCCAGGGCCCGTTCACCACGGCTTCGGTCGATGGTCAGGATCAACCCCGCGAGGCTGGATCCCCGCGCCGCCGCCATCGCCTCCAGCACCGCCCAGAACTCGGGCTCCAGCGCGATGGAGGTGGCGTGGCCGGCGAGGAGGACGGAGCGCTTTTTCAGTGCGGGCATGGAGCTTCTGTTTACCCCCTTTCTGGTAAACGCAAATCGCGTCTTGAATAAAGATGACGGGGCGTCATCTTTGTGGGCAGTTGCTCGACCCAGGGATTGTGACCGATGGCCATGACCGCAGACGCTGCCGACTTCCGCGCTGAACCTAAACCCCACGCTCCCCGGCTGGAGTGGGGCGCTGCCTGGCGCGCCCTGCAGCGGCTGCTGAAAGACAAGGAAGACACACTCGCTGTGTTTGAAATCATGCGCGCCTTGAGCGGAAATTCCATCGCCAAGGGCTATCAGCGCTTGCTGGACACGCCTGGCGGCGGCCGCATCGCCTACGAGCGCCAGGAGTTCGCCGGGAAGCTGATGGACGACGCCTGGCTCGACAGCCTTCCGACTGGCAGCGTCGGGGCCGCCTATCGGGAGTTCATCCGCAGCGAACAACTCTCCGCCGATGGCTTGGTGGAGATCAGCCGCGATGGTGGTGAGCAAATCGACGAACCGCATCCCTACGCCTGGTTCGGTCGCCGCACGCGCGATGTGCACGACATCTGGCACATCCTGTCGGGTTATCACCGCGATGCCTTGGGCGAGGCCTCTCTGGTGGCCTTCTCCTACGCTCAGACCCGCAGCCTCGGTTGGGCCTTCATCGCCTTCGGTGCCGCCTCGACTGCGCGTAGGTCCGAGTACCCGATGGTGAAGGCCATCTGGCAGGGCTATCAGCGCGGCAAGGCGGCCGCCTGGCTGCTGGGTCAGGACTATGAGCGTCTGATGTCGGAGCCGCTGGAGGCGGCGCGCCGCCGCCTGGGCATCACCCCTGCCACGATCTATGACGCGATCCCCGCCGACATCCGTGACGGTGCGGTGGCGCTCGCCGCTTGACGACAGGCCACAGCTGTCAGTCGACCAGCTTCTTCCCGGAAAGGTCCGCTTGCGCCCTCGCGGATTCAAGTTTGGCGGCCAGGGTCTCGGCCTTGGATTGGCCGAACCGAATACGGTTCTGCGCCGCCTGAGCCTTGGTCTCGGCGCGCGTTCTGACCTTCCTGGCCCTGTTGAGATTGATCAGTTCGGCCATTCCCGGGGGCTCCCTCAGCTCAGTGTGCCGGAGTCGCCGCGTGAATCCTATCCTCGCCAGTGTGGCCATCATGGCCGCGGCCTATCCTAGAATGTATGGGCGTCCGTCGCCGATAGCCGCGCCCTGACAGCAGGGTCTAGGCCTTGGCCCGGTGATAGGTCAGGGCGAGCGCGATAAGGTGCCTCAGCGCGGCCTCAGGCGGCGGCGATCCCGTCGAGAAGATCACCGCGCGTTGGCCTTCGAACTGAAAGGTGTCTGGATAGAGCAGACGGTAGCTGTCCAGGAGGGTTGTCTTGCAGTTGACGAACATCGCATAGCGATCCGGTGACCCCTTGATCGCATCGATGCGGATGGTCGTGCCGGTTCGCGGCCGTGCGGTCAGATACGCCGGCTGCCCCCACTTCAGGGTTTCGACGATCTTGCCGACATCTGCACCAGCCGCCGTCTCCAGGATCAATCGGCGCAATTCCAAAAGCCCGGTGCGCAGGGCCGGCGGATAAGCGTCGAAGACCGCACCGACGTCAGAGACCATCGCAACCTTCTCTGTGTCCGCTGGTTAACCCGTCCCCAGTCCAGGAGATCATCATGATCCACGAATCAAAAATACTCGAACACATGGAAGTCATAGGTTCTGATGGCGGACATGTCGGCAAAGTTGACCGCGTGATTGCCGGCGATATCGAACTGGCCAAGTTCGATTTCGGAGCAGGCTTGAAGCACCACCTCATCCCGATGATTTGGGCGAGCGAAATCCTGGACAACAAGATTTGTCTGAGCCTGACCAAGGATGCCGCAAAGGCCGCCTGGCACGAAAAGGTCTAAGCCGACCTGAAGGGCGGCGCCTGTCGCGCCGCCCTGGTTCGCTATTTCACATTGGCGCAGAAGCGCTGGATGCGCTCGCAGGCATCTTCCAGCACACTGTTGGCCGTGGCGTAGCTGATCCGGAAGTGGGGCGAGAGGCCGAACGCCGCGCCCAGAACAACTGCAACCCCTTCCGTCTCCAGCAATTCAACGCAGAAATCAGCGTCGCTGCCGATGACCTTGCCTGAGGGCGCGGTCTTGCCGATCAAACCCTCGACCGACGGATAGACATAGAAGGCACCTTCCGGGGTCGGGCACTGGATGCCGTGTGCCTGATTCAGCATCGAGACCACCAGATCCCGGCGGCCCTCGAACAGCTTGGCGTTGGGCTTGATGAACGCCTGCGTGCCGTTCAGCGCTTCCACTGCCGCCCATTGTGAAATCGACGAGGGGTTCGACGTCGTCTGGCTCATCACCTTGGCCATCGACTTGATCAGGGCTTCCGGGCCGGCCGCATATCCGATCCGCCAGCCGGTCATCGCATAGGCCTTGGAAACCCCGTTCATGGTCAAGGTGCGGTCATAGAGCGCCGGCTCCACCTGCAGGATGGTGGTGAACTCGAAATCGCCGAACACCAGATGCTCGTACATGTCGTCTGTCAGGACCCAGACCTGCGGATGGCGCAACAGGACGTCGGCCAACGCCCGCAACTCGGCCCGGGTGTAGGCGGCACCGGAGGGGTTGGAGGGGCTGTTCAGAAACACCCAACGGGTCCGGGGCGTAATCGCCGCCTCCAGACCGGCGGCATCCAGTTTGAAGCCGCTGGCGACTGACGTGGGCGCAGCCACGGGCTGGCCACCCGCCAGCAGCACGATGTCCCAGTAACTCACCCAGTAGGGCGTCGGGATCACCACCTCGTCGCCGGGGTTCAGCGTCGAGATCATGGCGTTCCAGATCACCGGCTTGCCGCCCGGCGAGACATTAACCTGGCTGGCCTTGTAGGTGAGTTGGTTCTCCCGCTGGAACTTGGCGACGATGGCGTCCTTCAGTTCCGGGATGCCGTCGACGTTGGTGTATTTGGTCTTGCCCTCGCGGATCGCCTTGATGGCGGCTTCCTTGATGTTGTCCGGGGTGTCGAAGTCAGGTTCACCGGCGGCCAGCCCGATCACGTTTTTGCCCTGGGCCTTCAACTCACGCGCCTTGGCGTCTGCGGCCAGGGTGGCGGAGGGCTTTACGCGAGCAAGCGCGTCGGATTCACGGAACATGAGGGGTGGCTCCCGATTGGGGTTGGCGAAACCGCGCGGGTTTAGCCCATGCGGGGGTGCACGCCTACCCGTTGAGGAATGCCAGTTGCCTTGACCCGGCCATATGAACAGGCGACCCCTGCGTCGGTGATGCGGCGACTTTTCGAGTTCCTGTCTAATCTCGACGCCCAAGCGTGGCGCACGCTGGCGGTGTCATTTGTGCTGTTTGGCGGTGTCGGCGTGGTTTTCGTGGTCGGGGCCCAGGTGTTCGGCGTCGACAGCGAGCGCACGCTGGAGGGCTGGCTGGGCGCGGCGAGGGGGCCTTGGTCGCTTCCGGTGGCT
This sequence comes from Phenylobacterium deserti, assembly GCA_945883235.1. Lineage (GTDB taxonomy): Bacteria > Pseudomonadota > Alphaproteobacteria > Caulobacterales > Caulobacteraceae > Phenylobacterium > Phenylobacterium deserti_A. The sequence continues at coordinate 120,338 of CAMCXF010000002.1, forward strand.
GTGGCGGCTTTCGCGGCGCTGGCGTTCATCGGAACCCCGCAGATCGTATTGATCGCCGCCGCCGTGGTGGCGTTCGGGCCGATATCGGGCTCGGCCTATAGCTGGATCGGGACCATGGTCTCGGCGCTGGTGGGGTTTCAGCTGGGTCGTACCGCTGGCGCGCGGGCACTGGAGCGGGTCTCGGGTGAGGGCGTGCGGCGGTTCATGCGACTGGTGGGCGAGAACGGGTTCCTGGCCAGCTTGATTGTGCGGCTCGTACCCTCCGCGCCGTTCATTGTGGTCAACATGGCGGCAGGCGTCACCCCCATGCGCCTGCGGGATTTCCTGGCCGGGACGTCCATCGGCATCGTGCCCAAGATCGTCCTGACGGCCTTTGCCGGCGCGTCGATCACGCGCCTGATGCGTGGCGAACTGGGCCGGGATGCGCTCCTGTTGCTGCTGATCGCGGTGTTATGGCTAACTATCGGCTGGTTTGCTCGGGGCTGGCTACGGCGTCGCGAGGCTGAAAACGGCTCCGATGCGGGGTAGGCCGAAGCGCAGCATGGATATTGCCGCAAGGGTCGAAATCTACCCGTCCGACGCAACAAGCTTGCCCCACATCCCCCTTTTCGATACATAGCTACCCATGCGCACGCGGCTCCACAGCCTGCTTCTTCTCTCGCTGGGGCTTAGCCGCCCCTGGGCGCCTCTCTAGGCACGCGCATGTTCGCGGCCGGGCGAGCCAGGGGTTCGAAGACCTCCGCCCCATGAACAACACCGCGAAGAGATTTCAAGTCCCATGACCGACCCTGTATCTGATGCCGCCCCGGCACCGTCCGACCGCGTCATTGTCTTTGACACCACCATGCGCGACGGCGAGCAGTCGCCTGGTGCCTCAATGAGCCACGACGAAAAGCTCGAACTGGCCAAAATCCTTGAGGACATGAAGGTCGACGTCATCGAGGCGGGCTTCCCGATTGCCTCCAACGGCGACTTCGAGGCCGTCCGCGCCATTTCCGGCATCATCACCGAGAGCGTGGTTTGCGGCCTTGCCCGCGCCGGGATGGCCGATATCGAGCGCTGCGCCGAGGCGATCAGAAAGGCCAAGCGCGGCCGTATCCATACCTTCCTGTCCACCAGCCCCAGCCACCGCGACCACATCCTGCACGCCAGCCAGGAAGACATCTTGGAGATGATCACCAAGTCGGTGACCCATGCGCGCAACCTGTGCGGCGATGTGGAATGGTCCGCCCAGGACGCCACCCGCACCGAGCCGGACTTCCTGCGCCGCTGTGTGGACGTCGCCATCAAGGCGGGGGCCGGGACCATCAACCTGCCTGACACCGTCGGCTACAGCTATCCATCCGAATATGGCGACATGTTTCGCGACATCATCGAGAACGTCGAGAATGCCGACACGGTGATCTTGTCCACCCACTGCCACAATGACCTTGGTCTGGCGGTTGCCAACAGCCTGGCCGGTGTTCAGGGCGGAGCTCGGCAGGTCGAGGTGGCCATGAACGGCATCGGCGAGCGGGCGGGCAATGCGGCGCTGGAAGAAATCGTCATGGCGCTGAAAGTTCGCGGTGACCATCTGCGCTACCACACCGGCATCGAGACCCAGCACATCACCCGGGCCAGCCGCTATGTTTCGGCGATTACCGGCTTTCCGGTTCAGTTCAACAAGGCGATCGTCGGCAAGAATGCCTTCGCCCACGAGAGCGGCATCCATCAGGACGGCATGCTCAAGGATCGGGGCACCTACGAGATCATGCAGCCCGAGGATGTGGGGCAGGGCGGCTCCAACCTGGTGATGGGCAAGCACGCCGGTCGCGCCGGATTCCGCGAAAAGCTGCGCACCCTGGGCTACGAGCTGGGCCAGAACGCGCTGAACGAGGCCTTCCAGCGCTTCAAGGACCTGGCCGACAAAAAGAAACATGTGTTCGACGACGACATCGTGGCCCTGGTGGACGACGCCCTGGCCAGCGGTGCCGACCGCGTTCAGGTCAAGCACCTGCGCGTCATCGCCGGCACCGAGGGGCCGCAGCAGGCCTTCCTGACGGTTACCATCGAGGGCGAGGAGAAATCCGCCAACGCCACTGGCGACGGTCCGGTGGATGCCGTGTTTAACGCCATTCACGCGGTGATCCCGCACACCGCCATCCTGCGCCTCTTCCAGGTGCACGCGGTGACCGAGGGCACAGACGCCCAGGCCCAGGTCTCGGTCCGCCTCGAGGACGATGGCCGCATCGCCACGGGGCAGGCCGCCGACACCGACACGCTGACCGCCTCGGCCAAGGCCTACATCAACGCGCTCAACAACCTCTTCGCGCGCAAGGAAAAGACCGCCCCCGGCAAGGTCGCCAGCGGGTTCTGAACCGCACCCGATGCTCTGGATCATCCTCGCCGCCGCCGCCGCGCCCTTGCAGGTGGCGCGTAACGCCATGCAGCGCGGGCTGGTCGGTGACGCCGGTCCGTGGGGTGCCACGCTGGTGCGCTTCCTGTTCGGCTTGCCCTTCTCGAGCGCAATCTTCGGGGTGATGTCGCTCCTGACCCCTGATGCGGCGCCCGACCCCTCGGCGCGGTTCTGGATTGCCGTCGTGCTGGGTGCGATCAGTCAGGTTGCGGCGACCGGTGCACTGCTGATGGCCATGCGCAGCTCCGGTTTTGCGGTGGCGATCATGCTGCAGCAGTCTTCCCTGCCGATCGCCGCCGTACTGGGATGGGTTGTGCTCGGCGATGCGCTGGGTGCACCGGCCTGGTCTGGCGTCGCGATAGGGACCCTCGGATTGCTCGTGCTGTCGTGGCCGAGACAGGGGCAGGCCAGGGCGGATCTGCCCGGCGGTTTGATGGGGCTGGCTGCCGGGGCCAGTTTTGGCATCGCTTTCAATGCCTACCGCCAGGCCGGCCAGGCGTTTGACGCCGGCCACCCGCTCTATTCGGCCTCGGCCGCGCTGGTGGCGGCCCAGGTCATGCAGTCGGTGGTGCTGACATTGATCCTCGCCGTGACCAGCCCCGGGGCGTTGAAAGCTGTGGCCGGTTCCTGGCGCACGTCATTGGCGGCGGGGTTCTTCGGGTCCGCTGCGTCGGCTTGCTGGTTCGGGGCCCTGGCTCTGGCACCCGCCGCCCCGGTTCGGGCCGTCGGCTTGATCGAGGGACCGATCGCCGCCGCCGTAGGTCGCCGTCTGTTCAAGGAACACCTGAGCCCACGCCAGTGGATCGGCGGCGGCCTGACGGCGTTGGGGGTTCTTTTGACGGTTCTGGGTTAGGCGCAAACGGCCTATTCCGCGGCAAGGGTTCACCTGACCCTGCAGCCGATCTACATATCGGGTCCCGACCAAAGCCAGATTGCGCAAGGAACTCCGTTGTTGCTGGTTCGCCGTTCCTTGCTGATCGTCGCCCTGGGCAGCCTGACCCTGGCTTTCAGCGCGACGTCGACAGCAGGGCAGGCACGCGCGCCGACCATTGCGGCGGCCTCGGATCTCTCTGCGGCGTTGCCAGAGGTCGCCGCCGCCTTTCAGGCCAGCACCGGCCAGCAGGTCAGGCTGACCTTCGGGTCCTCTGGAAATTTCACGCAACAGATCCTGAACGGCGCGCCGTACGAGGTCTTCCTGTCCGCTGACGAATCCTATGTGGAGACCTTGCGCAAGGCCGGACGCACCGAGGGCTCAGGCGCCCTGTATGGGACCGGCCGGATCGGGATATTCACGCCGACCGGCTCGCCGGTGAGCGCTGATGCTGCGTTGGCGGGTCTGGCGACTGCGCTTCGGGCCGGTCAGGTGTCCAAAGTCGCCATCGCCAATCCTGACCACGCCCCCTATGGCCGTGCGGCCCGGCAGGCCTTGCAGAAGTCGGGGCTGTGGGACGCGCTGCAAGGCAAGCTGATCCTCGGCGAAAACGTATCCCAGGCCACGCAGTTCGCGATCAACGGCGGCGCCCAGGCTGGGATCATTCCGTTGTCCCTGGCCCTGACCGCACCCGTAAAGGCCGCCGGCGTCTTCGTCCTGATCCCGGCGGATCGGCATGCCCCGCTGCGCCAGCGCGGCGTGTTGATCCGTGGTGCAGGAACCACCGCGAAGGCCTTTTACGCCTTTCTGCAGGGTCGCGAGGCGCGCGCGATCCTGATCCGGCATGGTTTCACCGTGCCGCCGGTCCGGTAACCGCCTTGGATTGGGAAGCCTTCAAACTCTCGTTGCTGCTGGCGGCCTGCACCGCCGGCCTGTTGATGCCGATGGGATTGATCCTCGCGCGATGGCTGGCCTTTCACAGGTTCCCGGGACGCGGTGTGCTTGAGGCCCTTGTCATGGCACCGCTGGTGCTGCCGCCGACTGTGCTGGGGTTCTACTTGTTGAGTGCGATGGGCGGGAATTCGTCGCTGGGGAAGCTCTGGATCGCGATCTTCGGCCATCCGCTGGCGTTCAGCTTCGAGGGCCTGGTGGTGGCCTCCTTGATCTTCAATCTGCCGTTCGCCGTGCAACCCATGCAGCGAGCCTTCGAGGCTCTGCCACCGGATGTCCGGGAAGCCGCTTGGGTCAGCGGCCTCTCGCCCTGGCGCACCTTCTGGCGCATCGAGGCACCGCTGGCCTGGCCCGGCCTGCTGTCGGCGCTGGCACTCACCTTCACCCACACTATGGGCGAATTTGGCGTCGTGCTGATGGTGGGCGGCTCGATTCCCGGCGAGACGCGGACGCTGGCCCTGGCAATCTATGACCGCGTCCAGGCTTTTGACACTGACGGTGCCCAGCTTATGAGCGCGATCTTGCTGGTCTTCTCGGTCGGCGCGATCCTCATTGCCAATGGCCTGACCGCACGTGTTGGGCGCAGTCATGGCTGAGCCGGGTCTCTCCGTATCGCTACATCAGTCCGGCCCTATCCCGCTGGACGTGGCGTTTAGCTGTGCGCCTGGCGAGGTGCTGGGGCTTGTCGGCCCGTCGGGAGCTGGCAAGACCACGGTGCTTCGCGCCATCGCCGGGCTCTGCCGCACCCGCGCCGGACGTGTCTGCGTCGACGGTGCCGTCTGGTTTGACAGCGAGACCAAGGTGTTTCTGCCACCGCACAACCGCCGCGTTGGGCTGGTGTTTCAGGAGCACGCGCTGTTTCCGCATCTGTCTGCAGCCGACAACGTCGCCGGGGCGCTGACCCATCACCCGCGCGCCGAGCGCCGCAGTCTGGCCATGGCGCTTTTATCGCGGGTCCATCTCGACGGTCTAGAATCGCGCAAACCCGCCGAACTGTCCGGCGGCCAGAGGCAGCGCGTGGCCATTGCCCGTGCCCTGGCCCGGGACCCGCAGGTGCTGTTGCTGGACGAACCGTTCTCTGCCGTCGACCGGCGGACCCGGGTTCACCTGCAGGCCGAAATCGTCGCCCTTCGCAGGGATCTCGCGATCCCGATGCTTCTGGTCACCCATGACGTTGACGAGGTTGCCAGGCTCGCGGATCGGTTGTGTATTCTGGATCAAGGGCGAGTTTGCCTCATCGGTCGACCCGACGAGGTCCTCGCTGAACCGGCTATCAGAGCGCTACTCTTGGGAGACGAAGTCCCTTGAGGCCCATCCGAGCAGAGCACCGCGTACTGCCGCAGAAGTCTCGCAAACAAGACTCGCGTCGCAGGCGAATTCACCTGTCGCTCTTTTGGCCTTGAAATGACCAATGTGTCAGGGCAGAGGGTCCTCAAAGCCCGACAGACAATCTTAACCGACTCGACACACTGTCCTGTCTCAGGTCTGTCTGACTTGGAACTCGTCTGCCGACACACGTTTTCAGCCCCAATTCGTCAGGGCCTTGCATGATCTCTTCGCTCTTCGGTGCCATCTCGAACGACATCGCTATCGACCTCGGCACCGCCAACACCCTGATTTATATGAAGGGCAAGGGCATCGTGCTGAACGAGCCCTCGGTGGTGGCGCTGCGTAACGTCGGTGGACGCAAGATTGTCCACGCCGTCGGTATCGAGGCCAAGCAGATGCTGGGCCGTACGCCGGGTCATATGGAAGCCATCCGTCCCATGCGCGACGGGGTCATCGCCGACTTCGAGGTCGCCGAGGAGATGATCAAGTACTTCATCCGCAAGGTTCACAACCGAAAGGGCTTCGTGAACCCCAAGGTGATCGTGTGCGTGCCGTCCGGCGCCACCGCGGTGGAACGTCGCGCCATCAACGACAGCTGCCTGAACGCCGGCGGACGCCGCGTGGGCCTGATCGACGAGCCGATGGCCGCTGCGATTGGGGCCGGCCTGCCGATCCACGAGCCGACGGGATCCATGGTCGTCGACATCGGAGGCGGCACCACCGAGGTGGCCGTTCTGTCGCTGTCCGGCATCGTCTATTCGCGTTCGGTCCGCGTCGGCGGCGACAAGATGGACGAGGCGATCATCAGCTATATGCGCCGCAACCATAATCTGCTGATCGGCGAGACAACTGCCGAGCGCATCAAGAAAGAAATCGGCACCGCCCGAGCGCCGGCCGATGGCGAGGGTCTCTCCATCGAGGTCAAGGGTCGTGATCTGATGCAGGGCGTGCCGCGCGAGGTGCGGATCTCCGAGAAACAGGCGTCGGACGCCCTGGCTGAACCCGTTGGCCAGATCGTCGATGCGGTGAAGATGGCGCTGGAAGCGACACCACCGGAACTCGCCTCCGATATCGCTGACAAGGGCATCATGCTGACCGGCGGCGGCGCGCTTTTGCGTGGGCTGGACGCCGAGATCCGCGACCACACAGGCTTGCCAGTCACCGTGGCCGATGATCCGCTGTCCTGCGTGGCGCTGGGCTGCGGCAAGGTGCTCGAACATCCCAAGTGGATGAAGGGCGTCCTTGAATCCACGTTCGCGTAGGATTTACCCGGAAGGGTGGGGGCGAGGCCTGAATGTCCTATCGGGACAACCCGCTCGGCGAACTGAGAGTCCCCCTGACCTGGACGGCGGGGATTGTGTTCATCGTCGTGCTGATTACCTCCGTGGCGGTATTGCTGTCTGACCGCCGCGAGGTTTTCGACACCGACGACTATGGCCGCCCACGTACCCTGTCTGACAAGGTCATGGCCCCGGTGGGCGACGCGCTCTCCACGCCAGGTCGGCTGACCGGTCAGAGCGTCGACGGCGTCAGGGGCTACTTCTTCGCAGTCTCCGAAAATCGCCGTTTGAGGGCCGACCTCAAGGAGATGCAGCAATGGCGCGACGTCGCGATTGCGCTGCGCGACACCAATGAGCGGTATCGCGCGGCTTTGGGCCTGAAGACCGACCCGCCGATCCCGATGGCCTCGGCGCGTATCGTCACGGATTCTCGGGGCCCCTTCGCCAATTCGCGGCTGGCCAACGCTGGAAGCGAAGCCGGGATCAAACCGGGCAACCCCGTGATGAGCGAGAATGGCCTCGTCGGCCGAGTTGTGGGTGTGACCGAGGGTGTCAGCCGCGTCCTGCTGCTCACGGATGTCGCGTCGCGAACCCCGGTGATGATCGACCGCACGAACTCGCGCGCAATCCTGACCGGTGACGGCGGTCCCAATCCCAAGCTGGAGTATCTGCGCGGCCAGGATCCGGTGCGCAACGGTGACCGGGTGCTGACCTCGGGCGACGGCGGCGTATTCCCGCGCGGATTGCCGGTCGGTATCGCTGTAAAGGGTTTGGACAATCGCTGGCGGGTCGTGCTGGCATCCGACAAGGCTGCCGTGGATTTTGTCCGCATCCTGCTGTTCCAGGATTTCACCCAGGTCGCAAATCGCGCTGGCCTGGAAAAAATCGAGGTGCCTCTGCCCACGCCTGGTGCGTCGACGCTCCCGCCTCTGGCTCCCGTGGCCCCACCCCCGGCTGCGGCGTCGGCAACGACTGCGGTAAAACCGTCGCGTCCCGCTCAAACAGGCGCACCTCGTGAGCAATAGTGGCGCACAGCCGCTCTCCCCCTGGCGCTGGCTGGGAGTTCCCCTGGTTCAAGTGGTGGTGGCAACGTTTGTGTTCGCACTGCCTTTGCGCTTCTGGGGCTTTAGTTTGCCGGAGCCCCTGTTTGCGCTGCCGGTGGTCTTTGCCTGGGCCGTGATCCGGCCCTCGATGCTGGCCCCGGTCGGAGTGATGATCATAGGCGTCTATCTGGACCTGCTCTGGGGTAGTCCCCTGGGGCTCTGGGCGGTCTGTCTTCTGCTGCCCTATGGTCTGGTGCTCGGGGGCCGCGCGATGCTGGCCGGGCAGGGGCGGTTGATCATGTGGGCGTGGTTTTGTGCCGCGACGGCACTGGCGCTGGGGGCAGGATATCTTTTCACAATGCTTGATGCGCAGAATGCGCCGGATCCGATCTCGGTCGGATGGCAATTCCTCGCCACAATTGTGCTCTACCCGTTCGCCGACCTCTTGATCGATCTGTTCGAAGACGCTGACGTAAGGTTCCGCTGAGCCCCCATGACCGGTCCCGCAATCTTCTTTGAAGAGGTCAACGAGCGGCAAGGCGTTTTCCATCGCCGCGCCATTCTGCTCGGTACATTCGCGGGCCTCGGCCTGACAGCGATGGGCGGCCGGCTGGCCTACCTCCAGCTGTTCCAGACCCAGAGGTATGAGCGACTTTCCACCTCTAACCAGTTCAATTTCAAGCTGATGCCCGCGCCGCGCGGGGTCATCGTCGACCGCAACGGTGCCGTGCTGGCGGCGAACCGCCCAAACTTCCGGCTCCTGGTGGTGCGCGACAAGGGCGTGGACGCCGAAGCCACCCTGAAGACCCTGGCCAACTATGTACCCCTGGACGATGTGCGTCAGCGCCGCTTGCTGAAGGATATCAACAGCGCCCCGCGCCGTGCCCCGGTCTCCGTGATGGAGGACATGAGCTGGGAGCAGTTCTCCGCAATCAGCGTGCGTGCGCCCGAGCTGGTGGGCGTGACCGCCGACATGGGCGAGGTCCGGGTCTATCCGCACGGCGGTGCCTTCGCCCACGTGATCGGCTATGTCGCCAAGGTGAACCGGGAAGACATTTCGCTGACCGGGCCCAACGCTGATCCCATCCTGCTGCATCCAGGCTTCCGGATGGGCAAGCAGGGGGTCGAAAAGGCGTTTGATCTGGAACTTCGTGGCCGCCCTGGTGCCCGCAAGGTCGAGGTGGACGCCAACGGTCGCGAAGTCCGCCATCACGATGAGGGTGACATCACGCCAGAGCCCGGTGCCGAGATCCAGCTGACCCTCGACGTCGACGTCCAGAACCGGGCGCTTGAGGTGTTCGGCGAGGAGAGCGGCGGTGCCGTGGTGATGGATTGTCGCACCGGTGACATTATCTGCATGACGTCTGCACCTAGTTTCGACGCCAACCGGTTCGTGCGCGGCCTGACTTCAGCAGAGTACCGCGGCCTCGCCGGTTTCGAGCGCAAGCCGATGTTGGACAAGTGCCTGTCCGGCCTCTACCCGCCCGGCTCGACGTTCAAGACCATGACCGCCCTGGCAATCCTGGAGGCGGGTATCGATCCTGAGGCGCGGGTCAGTTGCGGCGGCGGCATGAACTTTGGGGGCCGCTATTTCCACTGCCACAAGAAGGGCGGCCACGGGTCGCAGAACCTGCACGAGGCGATCAAGAATTCCTGCGACACCTATTTCTATTCCATGTCGTTGCGCGTCGGGCCGGATCGTATCGCCCAGGCTGCCCGCGCGTTCGGGCTCGGCCAGATTTTCGACATCGGCATTCCGGGCCAGAAGCGCGGCATCGTTCCGGATCGAGCCTGGAAGAAACGCTACTTTGCCAAGAACGTGGACCAGCAGCCCTGGTGGCCGGGCGAAAATCTGTCCTACGCCATCGGCCAGGGCTATCTCCAGGTGAACTGTCTGCAGCTGGCGGTGATGACCGCGCGGCTGGCCAATGGGGTCAAGGCGCTGAATCCGCGGCTGGTTCGCTCCGTGGGCGGCAAGGAACTGCCCAAAGGTTCGGAAGCGCCTGACCTGCCGTTTCTCCGGGAACATATCGACCGGGTTCGCGCTGGCATGGGCGCCGTTACCGAGGCAGGCGGCACCGCGTTTCGCGCCAGCCAGTTGGGGCTGGGCGACATTCTGATGGCCGGCAAGACCGGGACTGCCCAGGTGCGTAACTATGACAAGGGCGGGTCTCGCGGCAAAGGCGGGGTCTGGCATCTGCGCGACCATGGCCTGTTCGTTGCCTACGCCCCGGTGGATGCGCCGCGCTATGCGATGGCGGTGATTGTCCAGCACGGGATGGGCGGCTCGACGGCCGCCGCGCCGCGTGCGCGTGAGATCATGCGGACGACATTGCTCAAGGATCCTGAACTGCGCGCGCGCATCGTGAAGCCGTTGCCCATGCCCGAAATTGTCCCGGATATCGAGCTGGACAATATCCCGAACCCCACGACCATCGAACGCATCGCGGCCGCTGCGGGAGGCCCTGCGTGACCGTCTCGGCCCTGACTCGCCCTGGTGAACGCGACCGGCTGATCGTCAAACTCTCCGAGATCGACTGGCTGTTCGTCCTGGTGCTGTGCCTGATCGCGGGCACCGGGTCCTTGATGCTGTTTTCCATCGCAGGATCTTCGTGGACACCCTGGTCTGCAGCGCATGCGATGCGCTTCGGCATATGTGTGGTGCTGATGATCGCGCTCGCGGTGATGGATATCCGGGTCTGGTTCGCACTGGCCTATCCAATCTATGGGCTCGGCGTGTTGTTACTCATCGCTGTAGAGCTGGTGGGCGACGTTCGGCTCGGCGCTCAGAGGTGGCTGTCTATCGGTAGTTTCAGTTTCCAGCCGTCCGAGGTGATCAAGGTCGGCATCGTGCTTGCCTTGGCCCGCCTCTATCACGGTGTGCCAGCCCAGCGGGCGCAGCTGTCCTGGTGGCTCTTCATCCCCGCCGCGATGATCGCCGTGCCGGTGCTGCTGGTGGCGCACCAGCCTGATCTCGGCACTGCTATGTTGATCGCTATGACAGGCGGCGCGATCGTCGTTCTGGCGGGCCTGTCGTGGAAGGTCATTGCCTCGGCCATCTTCGGCGTGCTGGCGGTAATCCCGCCCTATGTCCTTTTCGGCATGCACGAGTATCAGCGCCAGCGCGTGCTCACGTTTCTGGATCCCGAGACCGACCCGTCAGGCTCGGGATACCATATCCTGCAATCGATGATCGCCCTGGGATCGGGTGGCCTGCTGGGCAAGGGCTATGGTCTGGGCTCTCAAAGTCAGCTCAACTTCCTGCCCGAAAAACAGACCGACTTTATCTTTGCCACCCTGGCCGAGGAATTCGGCTTTGTCGGTTGCGTCTCGGTGCTGATCCTCTATGGCGCGGCGATCTTCATGGCCCTGCGGACATCCTATCTCAGCCACAGCCACTTCGGTCGGTTGGCGGCAGCGGGCGTGACGGCCACCTTCACCCTCTATGTGATGATCAACGGTGCCATGGTGATGGGCCTCGCCCCGGTCGTCGGCGTGCCCATGCCGATGCTGAGCTACGGCGGCACCGTAATGCTGACTGTGATGATCGGCTTCGGCCTGATCCAGTCCGTCCGCGTCCACCGCTATTCCGAGGTGACCAGCGGCAAGGGCTCGTTCGTTTAAACCTTCAGCGCTGCCTCTGTCGCCCGGACCAGCCCATCCACAATTCCCGGTTCCGTGGACGCATGGCCCGCGTCCCAGACCACCTCGAACCGCGCCTTTGGCCACGCCGTCTTGAGCCGCCAGGCGCTGTCCATCGGCGTCACCACGTCAAACCGGCCCTGCACGATCCAGCCGGGAATGTCGGCCAGCTTGTCAGCGTTTTCGATGATCCAGTCCTTCGAGTCGAAGAACCCGTGGTTGGCGAAGAAGTGGCACTCGATCCGGGCAAAGGCGATGGCGAAGTCGATCTCGTTGAACTTGGACGGCCTGGCCTCCGGCCCCCGGATCGAGATCGTGTCGCCCTCCCACTGGCTCCAGGCCGCCGCCGCCTCGGCCTGAACCCGGCGGTCGGGGTTGGTCAGCCGCTTGTGGAACGCGATGATCATGTCGCCGCGCTCGTCCAGCGGGATCGGCGCGCAGAACCGGGCCCAGGCATCCGGGAACAGCATCGAGGCACCATCCTGATAGAACCAGCGCAGCTCGCGCGGCGTCAGCAGGAAAATGCCCCGCAGCACCAGGCTTTCCACCCGCTCCGGATGCTTGATGGCATAGGCCAGCGCCAGGGTGGACCCCCACGATCCCCCGAAGACGCACCACTTCTCGACGCCCAGATGTTCGCGCAGCCGCTCGATGTCCTCGATCAGCGACCAGGTGGTGTTGTCCTCCAGGCTGGCGTTGGGTCGCGACCGACCGCAACCGCGCTGATCGAACAGCGCCATCCGCCATTTTGCGGGATCAAAGAACCGCCGCATCGTCGGATTGATGGCCCCGCCGGGCCCGCCATGCAGGATCACGCACGGCTTGCCGTTCGGATTGCCGCATTCCTCGTAGAAGATCTCGTGCGGACCACCCGTGGCCAGCCAGCCGCGTGCGAAGGGCTCGTTGTCGACAAACAGACCGCGGCGGTTGGTGGTGGCGGAGAAGGCCTGCGCCGGGGTGTTTCGTTCCATCAGGTCTTTTACGTCGGGAAACGCCTGTCGAGCCAGCCCAGGATCAACGCATTGACCTCCTCCGGCTTCTCCTGCTGCGTCCAGTGGCCGGAACCCTTGACCATGTGGGTCTCCAGATCGTTGATGAAGCCGGGCATGTGCGCGGCCATGTCGGGGCGCAGCACCGCATCCAGTTCCGCGGTGATCATCAGGCAGGGGATGTCGTCGATCCGGCTGGGCAAGCTCTCGGCGGCCACCCAGTTACGGGTGAAATTGCGATACCAGTTGATCGGCCCTGTGAATCCGCCTGCCTCGAAGGCCTGGACGAACGCCGCCAGTTCTGCAGCGCTCAGCATCTGGCCCGCCGTGTCTGACGCATCCCAGGCGTTCAGCAGGTCCTTGAAGGCGAAAGTGGAGCCGCCGGCGTTGCGCTCGGCCGCCGTGGTGATCCCGGAGGTCGCCGGTTTGCGCATGAAGAAGCGCATTGTCTTCTCGACATTCTGGCCCAGGACAGCGTCCGCGTCGCCTGGGGTCTGGAACCAAACGATGTACATGTCCGGGCCGAAGGCGGCGCGCATCGCGGCAATCGGGTCCACGGGTGAGCGCGGCATCAAGGGCGTGTTCAGCCCGATGACACCGGCGATCCGATCCGGATACATCAGCGGCAACTGCCAGGTGACGATGCCGCCCCAGTCGTGACCACAGAAGATCGCCTTCTGGATCCCCAGCGCATCCAGCATGCCGATCATGTCGCCGGCGAGGTTGGCCAGATCATAGTCGGTGACTGCCGCTGGCTTCGACGACAGGCCATAGCCGCGCTGGTCTGGCGCAATCGCCCACCGCCCGGCGTCTTCGAACGCCTTCAGTTGGTGACGCCAGGAAAACGCCAGTTCCGGGAAGCCGTGACAGAACACCACCGGCACGCCCTGGCCCTTGCCCACCTCATAGTAGGCCAGCTCCACACCATTGGTGGCCACCCGCTGGACAGCGGGCATCATGGTTTCCAGCGCTGACATAGATGTCTCCGTGTGGATTTGGGTTTCCCCGAGCTTTCGAAATCAAGTAGGGCATGGGCGCCGTGACGTCCGCCAATAGTTCTTCTTCGCCTGTGCCGACGCCCTGGGGCCTCGTGATCCTGCTGGGATCGCTGACAGGCATGGGCCCGTTGGCCATCGATATGTATCTCGGCACCCTGCCGCAGATCGCTGAAACCCTGAGCGCCACTCCAGCCGCAGCCCAGGCGACTATGGCGACCTTCCTGGCCGGGATGGCCATCGGACAGATTTTCTATGGCCCGGCGTCGGACCGGGTGGGCCGAAGGGCACCGCTGCTGCTCGGCTCAGCGATCTTCCTCGCCGCGTCGGTCGGCTGTGCACTGGCTGCGAACATCGAGCAACTGATGGTCTGGCGGTTCATCCAGGCGCTGGGTGCGTGCGCCGGTGGCGTGGTGGCGCGCGCGATCATCCGCGACCGCTTCGATCACCTTGAATCTGCCCGAATGCTCAGTTTGATGATGCTGATCATGGGTCTGGCGCCGATCCTGGCACCCCTGTTGGGCACCGCTTTGCTCAGTCTGGGCGGGTGGCGATTGAACTTCTGGTTCATGGCCGCGTTCGGCGTCGCGGTGGGTCTTGCCGCCTTCTTTCAGCTCAAGGAATCGCGGTCCGAGGCTACGGCCGTTCAGGCGGCCAAAGAGAACCCGTTCCAGGCATATTTCGCCCTGGCCCATCAGCCGCGGCTGGTGGGGTATGCCTTGGCTGGCGCTCTGAACGGGGCGACGCTGTTCACCTATATCTCGGCTTCGCCGGGGCTGATCATGGGGACCTACGGCATTTCGACGGCGGCCTTTCCGATCGTCTTCGGCTTGAACGCGATCGGGATCGTTGGGTCGGGACAGTTGAACCGGATGCTGCTGCGGCGTGTGGGGCCGGACCCCGTTTTGGCGCGGGCGAGCCTCGTGGCGGCCTGTATCGGCGTTGTGCTTGTACTGGCCGCCGTAACGGGTATCGGGGGCGGGTGGACCGTGCTGCCGCTGATCTTCCTGCTCTTGTGCAGCTTCGGATTCATGCAGGGCAACACGATGGCCGGTGCGCTCAACGTCGACCCGACACGCGCCGGCTCGATATCGGCGGCCATGGGGGCCCTATCGTTTGCGACCGGTGCCCTGGCGTCCAGCCTCGCCGCCCTGTTCCACGACGGCACGGCGCGCCCGATGGCGCTGGTCATGCTGGCCGCGCTGGTCGGCTCGGCGCTGGCCTTGCGGTTCCTTGCGCTACCCAGAGCGGCTCAGCCCTGAGGATCGACCCCGCGTGCGGCCCACGCCAGCACCGCCCAGCCGATCATGAACAGCAGCCCGCCGATCGGCGTAATCGCGCCAAACCAGCGCGGGGCACCCAGTGCCATGGCGTAGAGGCTGCCGGAAAAAATCACGATGCCACTGAGGAAGAAAGCCGGTGCGTATCTCGCGCGCTTGGCGCCAACCTGAATGAACGTCGCGCAGGCCAGCGTCGCCATGGTGTGCATGAAGCCATATGTAGAGCCGGTCCGCAGCCACTCCTGCGCCTTGGGATCACTGACCCCGTGCGCCGCAAACGCGCCCACCGCCACGGCCACAAACCCGCTGATCGCTGCCAGCGTCATCCAGTTCCGACGGGTCCAGAAACCCACGCCTATCCCCAGACCTGTGGCCTGCGCGCGGCCCACGGCGCTTCCTTCTCCAGCTGGCCCGCCAACCGGAACAGCGTCGCTTCGTCAGCGTACTTGGCGGTGAACATCATCCCGATGGGCAGGCCCTTGGCGTCCATCTCCAGCGGCAGGCTCAGCGACGGCTGGCCCGAGAAGTTGAACGGCGGCGTGAACGGAAAGGCCCGACCCTGGCGCTTGTTCACTTCGCGTGGCTCAAGGTTCACCGGATCGATATGCCCGATCTCCGGCACCGGCGTCCCCAGCACGGGCGACAGATAGACATCGATGTCCGCAAACGCCGCCAGCGTGGCCCGGTTCAGCATCCGCATATCCTGCAGCGAGCGGAGGGCATCCGCCCCGCTGACCTTGCGGCCTGACTTCAGTGACGCCCAGGTCAGCGGCTCCAGTTCGTCGGGTTCCGGCTCACGGCCGATCTCGTCGATCAGCCTCGCCATGCCCGCTGCAAAGTTGGCAGCACCCGCCGGACCGCGCGCCGCGTAGAGCGCACGGTAATCGATGCCCAGCCCACGCTCGAACACGTCGTGACCCAGTCGGCGCAGAAGGTCCGCCGTGCGCTCCAGCGCCGCCTGGATTTCAGGGTCGATGGGTCGGCCATTGGCTGTTTCAGATGACCAGGCGATCCGCAGCTTGCCCGGGCTTTTGCTCACGTCGTCCAGGTACAATCCCGCCTTCGGCGGCGCCGCGTAGGGCGAGAATGGCTCGGGATAGCCGGTGGCGTCCAGCATCGCCGCACTGTCGCGCACCGTGCGCGTCACCACGTGGTCCACCACCAGGCCATAGGTATAGTCATAGCCGTCGGGCAGGTTCGGGTTGCGGTCGCGCGTGACCTTCAGTCCCACCAGCCCGCAGCACGCCGCTGGAATGCGGATCGAACCCAGTCCATCGGAGGCATGACCCATCGGCACGATTCCCGCCGCCACCGCTGAGGCTGATCCCCCCGATGAGCCGCCGGCGATATGACCGGGGTTCCAGGGGTTGCGACAGGGCCCCAGGTGCGCGCTCTCCGTCGTGCCGGTGATGCCGTACTCAGGCGTGTTGGTCTTGCCGATGGGGATCACGCCTGCGTCGCGGTATCGCGCCGTCAAACCGCCATCCTCGGTGTCAACCACGCCTCGCGCAAACCGGCTTCCCGAGGTGCGGGGCCAGCCTGCCACCGGCATGGCCAGGTCCTTGATCAGGAACGGGACCCCCTTGAATGGCCCGTCGGGCAGGGTGCCTTTGGCTCTGGCCCGCGCATCGTCAAACCCGGTGTAGACCACCGCATTCAGGGCCGGGTTGTGCCGCTCGACGCGGGCGATCGCCGCCTCGACAAGTTCGCCCGGCGTCACCTGTTTCGTGGCCACCAGCTGCGCCAGCCCCAGGCCGTCATAGTCGGAATAATTGTCCATCAGCGAGCTCCAGCAGAAAGGAAGGCCAGTTTTTCAATGGGTGCCAGGTCGCGCACCTGTCTTTTCAAAGCGCCGAACGCCCCCTCGGCCGCATCCAGCGCGCCGTCGATATCAGCCTCAGTCATCGCCGCGCACATGAACATGTTGTGCCATGGGTGCAAATAGACGCCGCGCGCCAGCATCTCGGACGCAAAACAGAACCCCTTTCGGAGCTCGACGTCGTCGTCGAACAGGAACAACGGCATCGTTCCGGGGCCGGTCTGGCGGAAGCCGAACCCCGCCGCCGCCGCGCGCTCGCCGAGACCCGCACGCAGCCGCTCTCCCAGTCCTGTGATCTTCTCCAGATAGTCCGTCTCGCGGATCAGCCTCAGCGTCTCCAGACCCGCCGCCATCGGCGCCGCCTGATACCAGAACGACCCCGTCACATAGATCGCCGCCGCCGCCTTGCGCGCCTTGTTCGACCCCAGCAGCACCGAAATCGGATGGCCGTTGGCGACGCACTTGCCCCACGACGACAGGTCCGGCTGCACGCCCAGCCGACTCCAGGAACAATCCCGCACCAGCCGGAAACCGGCCCGCACATCATCTACAACCAATAGCGCCCCGGTCTGATCACACAGCTCCCGCGCGCGCTTTGCATAGAACGGGTCTGGATCGGCTTGATCGATGAAGGCGTCATGCTTGAACGGCGCCGCAAACACCGCCGCCAGATCATCCCCGGCCTCAGCCACAGCGGCCTCCAGGCTGGCCACATCATTGTAATCACAGAAGATCTGGTTGGCCCGGTCGCTATCAATGGTTCCCGCCGGACGCGGCACGCACCAGGGTGCCGCGCCATGATAGGCACCCTTGGCCCGGATCACCTTCTTGCGCCGGGTGTGCGCGCGCGCCGTCGATAGCGCCATGGTGGTAGCGTCCGTGCCGTTCTTGCAGAAGATCGCCCAGTCGGCGTGGGTGACCATGGCGGTCAGCGCCTCGGCCAGCTCCACCATCACCGCTGTCGGCCCGGTCAGCGTATCGCCCTGGCCCAGCTGGCGCACAAACGCCGCGTCGATCTTGGGGTGGCCATAACCGAACAGGTTCGGCCCATAGGCGCACATGAAATCCAGATACCGGTTGCCGTCCACATCGGTGATGTGCGCGCCGTCACCCTTCGCAAAGAACTGCGGATAGTCGTCCGGCAACAGCCCCACCGACTGATGCCCGAACATCCCTCCCGGGATCACCGCCTCGGCCCGCTCCCTGAGCTGGCGGTCCTGACTGTTTGCGCGGCTCATCCCCGTCTCCCTGATCGTTGTTCTGGAGAGCTTACGCCGGAGGGAGGGGATGTGGGGAGTCCTGAACGTGCGGCGCTTCGGGAGGGAAGGGCACCAACTCCTCATCGTGCGACCGTGGGCAAAATACAACGGTCTGCGCTAAAGGATTGTTTGGCTCCGCTGAAAAAGACCTGAGCGGAATTTCTTCATCCAACTGTCTTTGAACTGACATTTTCAGCCGATACGGCCCTATAAGTTTGTAAATGTGAGGACATAATGACAGTTTATTCAATTCGCAGAATGGCGTTATACACAACTTGTGCTTCGGCTTTGCTGTCAGGTTCTGCAGCTATTGCACAAGTCAATGCGACAGGCAGCGCAGATTCTACGACCATTGAAGAGCTGATCGTCACCGCACAGAAGCGCGAACAACGCACTCTCGACGTCCCGATATCCTTGACCGCCTATACCGGGGATTTCCTGGACGAGGTCGGCGTCCAGGAATTCGAGGAACTCTCCCTTTTCGTCCCGGGTTTCGAGGTCCAGAACCAGTCACCCAACAATCCGGGCTTCGTAATTCGTGGCATTACCTCCGATGACGGCGGCGCCACGGTTGAGCCCCGCGTGTCGGTCTTCCAGGACGGTGTCTCGGTATCCAAGTCGCGCGGGTCGTATATCGAACTGTTTGACAACGCCCGCATCGAAATTGCCAAGGGTCCGCAGTCGACCCTGTTCGGGCGCAGCGCCCTGATCGGCGCCGTGAACATCGTCCAGAACAAGGCTGACCCGGGCGGCTTTGCCGCGGCGGCGAAGTTCGAGGCCGGGAATTTTGCCTACCGCGGCATCGAAGCGATGGTGAACGTGCCGCTGAGTTCCACGCTGGCCGTTCGCTTTGCTGGCCGCGTCAAGAAGCGCGACGGCTTTGTCGAGAATCTGCTGGGCGGACGTGACTTCAATTCCACCGATACAGCCGCCTACCGCGCCGTTCTCAAGTGGCGGCCGAGCGATAGCCTCGATGCGGACCTGATCTTCAACTACGAGGAAAACAACCCGTCGGGGACGTCCTTCAAATCGCTGACCTATCTTCCGACCGACACTCTGACAGGTCAGGTTCTGGGTGACCTGGGTCGGAATTCCGGCGCGGCTCTGGCGAGCAGCGACGGCTTCGCAGGCGGGCGCGATCTAGGCCTGGAGCGGACCACCTGGGGGGTAACCGGTCTCGTCGGCTACAAGATCAGCGATACGCTTAGCCTGTCTTCCATCACCGCGTTTCGCCGCTTCAAATCTCTGGAAGTGTTCGACGCAGACGGCTTCGCGCTACCGCTCTTCGTCTTTGCGGAAGACGCGCGCGGCGACCAGTACAGCCAGGAGTTCCGGATCAACTACGATAGCGGCGAGCGCCTGAGCGCCTTCGCCGGCGTCGGATACTTCCGCGAAGATGGATCCCAGGCCGTGCCGCTCCAGTACAATGAGCGCGTGTTCGCCGCACGCACCACGCCGGCCCTGGCGGGCCTGCTCGGTTTCACGGCACCGAACGTGCCTTCGATCAACACCATCAACTCGGCGGCCCCCCTCAGCACGCTGAAGCTGGTCCATCGCGAGACCTTCCAGAACTACGGGCGCACCACGTCATACGATGTGTTCGCCGATGCGACCTACAAGGTCACCGATCAGCTCGAGGTCTCCGCCGGCATTCGCTACAGTGACGACGACAAGCGCTCCGGGTACCGCGGCACACTGGATAATGGCGGGTCCGTTCTGGCCAGCGGTTCAGCGGCCAACGCCGCCAATCCGGCCACCGCGCGCGGCATCTTCCTGCAATCAACGCCGGGCGGTCTTGCCCAATACCAGTCCTTCTCGGACTCCGGGGTGACCTATCGGGTCGTCGGCCGCTACGCTGTATCAAACGATATCAGCCTGTTCGCCGCCTATTCGCGCGGTCGGCGTCCCGATGTGTTGTCACCGGCAGCACCACTGGCGCCGCAGGGCAACGTCCGCTTCACGCCGGTCGCCGCCGAGATCGTCGACTCATACGAAGCCGGCGCGAAGACCCAGTGGCTTGACCGTCGCCTCTCTCTTGAAGGTTCGGTCTATCACTTCTCCTACTCGAACTTTCAGACGAGCATCCAGACGGCCCCGGGCGTGTTCCAGACAATCAGCGCCGGCGACGCCTCGTCGACGGGCTTCGAGGGCCAGGCCAACTGGAAGCCGACCCGTCAGCTGACGATCTTTGGCACCTATGGCTACAACAACGGCCGCTTCGACAATGGTCGCTTTGAAGGCAACAGCTTCCGCCTCTCGCCGGATCACACGGCGTCATTTGGCATGAAGATTGTCGTGCCCGTATGGGAAGGCGATCTGACCTTCCTGCCGACCTATACCTGGCAATCGAGGGTCTTCTTCGACAACGACAACGATATCCCGGCACTGCAGAGCACCGGCGACCGGGTTCAGGATGAGGTCCAGGGTGCCTATGGTCTCGTGAACATGCGCGTGTCCTACCAGCCCACGGACGCTAACTGGCGGGTTGAGGCCTTCGCCTCCAACCTGTTCGACCGTGAGTACATCAAGGACGCCGGCAACACCGGCGGGGCCTTCGGGATCCCGACCTTCATCGCCGGCGAGCCCCGCTACTTCGGCGCGTCGTTCTCGATCAAATACTAGGCCGCTTCAGCTCGACGATCCCCCTCTGGACTGCCCGTTCTTCTGCGGCGGCCGGAGGGGGTGACGTCAGCCTGTACTGAATCCAGGTCTGTCCTGAGCGGTTCCCTAGTCCCCAAACCCTACAAACACCGTCGCCTCTTCCACCGACTTGCGTTCCGACACCACGGCGTTGGCCGGGAAGCTCTCGTCCGGCCAGCCCAGGGCGATGCTCTTCATGATCACCTGATCGTCGGCAATCCCGGCGTGCTCGCGCACCACCGGTGACTGCATGATGCCCTGGCTGTTGATCACAGCGCCCAGCCCGCGCGACCAGGCGGCGTTGACCAGGGCCGTCGCCACAGCGCCGCAGTCGAACGGCGCGTCGTCCATGCCCTCCAGCTCCTTGTCGAAGGTCACGATTACACAGACCGGCGCGTCGAACTGCCGAAACCCGCGCAGCACCCAGTCCTGGCGGCCTTCCTTGTCGTCCCGCGCGATGCCCATGGCGCCGAAAAGCTGTTTGGCCACGCCCACCTGGCGGTCGCGATGCTTGCCCTCAAAGCCGCGCGTTCCGATGCGGAATTCGCGCGATTGCGGCACGCCAGACATGTTCCGCTCGGTGTTGCCGGCCCGGATCCGGTCCAGCGGCTCGCCGGTGATGATGTAGAAGTTCCACGGCTGGGTGTTCATCGACGACGGCGCACGCATCGCCAGGCCGATGACTTCCTCAATCAGCGCCCTGGGAACCGGGTCGGGCTTGTAACCGCGGATGCTCCGGCGACCGAGGACAACGTCGTCAAACTTCATTTGGGGCCCCTTGGGATAGCGTCCGGTTTCAACCGGCGCGTAATTCTCGGATCAACACTGCCCAGCCACCGACGTCGGACGAGGGCTAGGTGCCCACGGTTCCGTTACCGCGTGGCCGACGCGATTTAGCCGCATCGAATGACCAAGTCGACCAGCCGGAGTTCCGGCGTTTCAGGCTGCTTGACATTCGAACAATAGGTTCTCTTTACGTTCCGACTACTGTGATCGCGCGGGCCCTAAGCCTGTCCCGCCTCCGAACTCAAAAACCCCGGATCCACGCCGAGCTTACCCAGCGCTCGCGCCCACTTTGTCTCATAGACCTCATCGAACACCAGCGCCTCGTCCGCCGCCACAGTCAGCCAAACGTTCTCACGAATCTCCCGCTCCAGCTGGCCCGCGCCCCATCCTGCGTACCCCAGTGTCAGGATCGCGCCGCGTGGACATCCATCACCCTTGGCCATGGCCTCCAGCACGTCGCGGGTGGTGGTCAAGGCCAGACCACCCGGCACAGCGGCGCTGTGCTCGCTGGCATAGTCGTCGGTGTGCAGGACGAACCCGCGCCCGGTTTCCACCGGTCCGCCTAGCAGGACTGCCTGGGGTCGGGCATCAGGGGGCGACGCGACATCCAGCTGCTTGAGCACATCCGGCACGCCCAGTTCGCTAGCCGGCCGGTTCACGGCCACACCCATGGCATGCTCTGCGTCATGCGCGCACACCAGGATCAACGCCTTGTCAAAGCGCGGATCTCCGATGCCTGGCATGGCGATCAGCAATTGGCCGCAGAGGAACGCGCTTTCCATCGGGACAAGG
The DNA here is from genome assembly GCA_945883235.1 of Phenylobacterium deserti. GTDB lineage: Bacteria > Pseudomonadota > Alphaproteobacteria > Caulobacterales > Caulobacteraceae > Phenylobacterium > Phenylobacterium deserti_A. Next base: position 142,409 of record CAMCXF010000002.1, read on the forward strand.
AATCCCGCTCCCGATGCGGACTTCAAGTCTTTGCGTACATTTTGCGGAAATCCGGACTACGGTCGCAGCCTCTTCTCGGGTATCAGCGTTGGTGAACAACACCCCTTGAAGGAGACGAAGCCATGACCATCAAAGTTGGCGACAAGCTGCCCAACGCCACCATTAGCCAGGCCACCGCCGAGGGCCCGCGACCGATCCAGACCGACGACCTGTTCAAAGGCAAGACGGTCGCCCTGTTCGCCCTGCCGGGTGCCTTCACGCCCACCTGTTCGGCCAAACACCTGCCGGGCTTCAAGCAGCTGGCCCCCGAACTCAAGGCCAAGGGCGTCGACACCATCGCCTGCCTTTCGGTCAACGACGCTTTCGTGATGAAGGCCTGGGGCGAAGACCAGGCCGTCGGCGACGACATCATCATGCTAGGCGACGGCAACGGCGACTTCACCACGGCCATCGGCCTGGAAATGGATGGCTCCAAGTTCGGTATGGGCAAGCGCTCGCAGCGCTATTCCATGATCGTCAAGGACGGCGTCGTGGCCGAGCTCAACGTCGAGCAGGGCGGCGAATTCCGCGTCTCGGCTGCCGACTACCTGCTGGCCCAGCTCTAGCGATGGCGCGCGCGGGCCTCAGCTTCCTGGCCGCCGTGGCCATGGCGCTGTCGCCCGCCGCAGCCGCGGCCAAAGGGCCGCGTGTGACCAGCGACGAGTACAAGAAGAGCTGGGGACTGGAGGCCATCGGTGCGCGATCGGCTTATGACGCCGGGCTCACCGGAAAGGGCATCACGGTCGCCATGGTCGACTGCGGCATTGCCAAGGCCCAGAACGACGTCATGCGCAACCTCTCGCGGCGCTCCAAAGACGTGGTCGAGGGTCGGGCCATGCCGGTGATGGATCGCCACGGCAGCTATATGGCCGGGCCGCTGGCCTCGGCGCTGAACGGGCGCGGCATGGTGGGCGTGGCCTACAACGCCACGCTGCTGGCGGTGCGGGCCGACATCGACGGCGGCCTGTTCGGTTCCTGCGCCTTCAAGCCCACCGATCTGGCTCGGGCGCTTGACTATGCCACGGCCCAGAAGGCCCGGATCGTGGTGCTTCCGCTGCAAGGGCGAAGACCGATGGGCGCACCCTTCGAAGCAGCCCTTGAGCGACTGGTCCGCAGCGGGGCCGTGGTCGTCATCGCAGCGGGCAATCGCAATGGCCGCGAGCCTAGCTGGCCTGCGCGCTATGCTGTTGATTCGCGCTACGCCGGGTCCATCGTCGTGGGCGGTGCCATCGGCTACTACGGTGCGATCACCGCCTGGTCCAACAAGGCCGGGTCCGTGAAGCCCTGGTACATCGCCGCCCCAGGCGAATGGGTGCTGACCGACTGCCAGGCCAAGTGCCGGCTGGTGTCTGGCACCTCGTTCTCGACGTCCTATGTCGCTGGTGGCATGGCGCTGATGATGGAAGCCTGGCCACAACTGACAGGCCAGGAGGTCGCCGCCCGCATCCTGGGCCTGGCCCGCGACGCCGGCGACGCCGGGGTGGACGAGGTTTACGGTCGCGGCATCCTCGACCTCAGTCAGGCCTTCAAGGCCGGTTGAGGCATTGCCCGGCTAAGATTGAGTGATCCGACCTCACCAAAGCGCCAGGCAACGTCGACCGCCTTGCTGAGCCCGATGCGTGGCCCCTGCAATACGCCGACCGGTGCGCCGGGCTCCAGGGCAAACGGCGCGGCGTCCAGCACCTTGCCATCGTGATCGCGGCTCACCGCCAGCGCCTGGCAGAGTTTGCCGGGGCCGGAACACAGGGCGCGCAGATCACTCCGCCCGCGCCGCGCCTGCATGGCCTCAAGTCCCTGCGTCGGGTCCAGCGCCCGAATCAACACGGCGCTGCCTGGCGCATCGCCGCAGACGAAGTTCAGACACCAGTGCACCCCATACGAGCGATAGACATAGGCGTGGCCCGGCGGTCCGAACATCGCGGCGTTGCGGTCGGTGCGTCCGTTGAAGCTGTGCGAGGCCGGGTCTTCGTGATGATAGGCCTCGGTCTCGACGATCCGCCCGCCAACGCGGTCGACAAAAACGCTCCAGCCAATCAGGTCGCGGGCGACCTCGGCCGGATGGCGCGTCCAGAAACCTTGACGGATCGTCGGTAAACGTCCGGAATGCGCCTCAACAACAGAAACCATCCAGGGAACATGCGCCATGGCATACGTCGAAGGCCAGACCGTCCACGACGCCGACAGCCACATCATGGAGCTGCCGGGCGCCATCAACCCCTACATCGACCCCAAATTTCGCGACGCCTTTGTCGAGAAAACCCGGTTCCTGGACAAGAACCCTGACCGGTTCACCAAGGCTGAAGCTGACCACAACGACCCCGAGTTCCGGGCCGGTGCCGAGGCCAACATCCTGCTGCGCAAGAACCACCAGGCGCTGGGCGCTTTCCGCAACCAGGATCGCGGCGCGGCGCTGGATCACCTCGGCTTCACCTCGCAGTTGGTCTTTACCACCGCCTGCCTCTCCAACTTCGGCCTGGAACAAAAGGGCGAGGTCGAACTCGCCGTCGAGGCGGCCCGCGCCCACAACCGCATGATGACCGAATTCTGTTCGGTGGACCGCCGCCTGCTGGCCACCGGCTATGTGCCGCTGATCGACCGGGCGAGGGCACCCGAGATCGCCCGCGAGGCCCTGCGCCTGGGGGCCAAGGCACTGGTGGTGCCATCACGCCATCCGCCCGGCTTTTCTCCCAGTCATCGCGAGTTGGACCCCCTGTGGGCTGTGGCTCAGGAGGCAGGCGTACCGATCCTGTTCCACGTCGGGGGCGAGGAGAAGATGCACAAGGATTATCTGGAGAACGGCCTGCCCTTCGTGCGCGACTTCCACGGCGGCGAGGAGAACTTCACCTCGCTCAGCTTCATGTCGATTCCCCTGAGCGTCTGGCAGACCCTGTCAGCCCTGGTCATCGACGGCGTCTTCGACCGTTTCCCGCGCCTGAAGTTCGGAGCCATCGAGCTGGGGGCCTCCTGGCTACCCAGCCTGATGAAGTTCCTGGATTCCGGCGTGGCGGCCTTCGGCAAGGAGGAGCGCCTGCAGACCCTCTCCGGGACGCCGTCGGAGATTCTGCGCCGCCAATTCCGAGTCACGCCCTATCCGCATGAAGACGTCCGCTGGATCATGGAAAACTCCGGCGAGGACATGGTGCTGTTCTCCTCCGACTTCCCCCACGTCGAAGGCGGCCGCAACCCGCTGAAACGCTTCAGCGAAAACCTGGCGGGCGTAGAAGAGCGCCTGAAGCGCAAGTTCTACCGCGACAACTTCATCGACCTGATGGGTGCCGGTCTGGCGAAGGATCTGCACGACCTGCCGTCATTGATCGCGGCCTGAGTGGGCTTTGTCGCCTGCCAGGCTTCAGGGTCGCAGGTGCCGATGCCTTGTTCTACCGCGCGGCCCTTGCGGAATTGTCCTGCGTCGCCGGCGTATCCAGAGCGCGCGCCATGGCGGCCAGCAGATCGGCGATCTGGATCGGCTTGGCACTGTGGTCGGTGAAACCACGATCCAGATAGTGGCTTCTGTCGCCTGAGGTGACGTCGGCTGTCAGGGCGATGGCGGGGATGTCCCGGTTGGGGCCTTCTGTGTTGCGAAGACGGCGCAGCAGTTCGATGCCGCCCATCTCCGGCATCTGGATGTCCGAGATCAGCAGGTCGAAGGGTTCGGCGGCCAGCACCTTGAGCGCCTCGGCCCCGCTGCTCGCCTTGGCGATCTGGTGGCCGAAGCTGGCCAGCATCTGCTCGACGATCATCAGGTTCACCGGATGGTCCTCCGCCACCAGGATCGACAAAGGCGGCAACGCCGCAGTTGCCGCGATGGCCTCCGGAGCCTTCGCCTCCTCCACTTGTGTGACGTTGACCGGCGCTTCGATGTGGAAGGCCGAGCCGCGCCCGAGGGTGCTCTCGACCCAAACCCGCCCGCCCAACAGCTCGGTGAGCTGTCTGACGATGGCGAGGCCCAGCCCCGTGCCGCCGAAGCGTCGGGCGTCGGCGTCCTCGACCTGGGAGAACCGGTCGAACAAGACCGGGATATGCGCCTCGGCGATGCCCGGCCCGGTGTCCCGCACCGAGATCCGCAGAATGACAGCGCCGTCATCCAGAGCGGCCGCCCGGGCCAGAATTTCCACGGAGCCGGTCTCGGTAAACTTAAGGGCATTGCCCACCAGATTGAACACGACCTGCCGCAGGCGCAGGGCATCGATCATCAACCAGTCGGGGACGTCATCGTCGACGTGGAGGCTTAGCGTCACGCCCTTGGCGTCGGCGCGGGGGCACCAGAAGCCTACGACGGCGCTCAGGATCGCCCGGACATCTTCCGGTGCCGTGATCAGCGCCATCTTGCCCGCATCGATCTTGGAGATGTCCAGGATGTCGTTGAGGATCGAGAGCAGGTACTCGCCGCTGTCGATCAGCACAGCCAGTCGCTCGGCCTGCGCGGGGTTGGTCTAATCACGCCTGAGGAGCTCGGCCATGCCGAGGACGCCGTTCATCGGCGTGCGGATCTCGTGGCTCATCGTGGCCAGGAAGTTGGACTTCGCGGAGTTGGCGCGTCGCGCCACCTCGCGCGCCGCGTCGGCGGCGGTTCGATCCTCCACGGCCTGATCGCGCGCTTTGGCCAGATCGTCGACCAGGTCGCTGTTGGCCATGAACGCCGCGTGCCAGGTAGAGGTCGTCCGACCCATGCTCTCGGCGACCAGGATCATGATGACTGAAAGCGAGAACAGGCTGAGCAGCGCCGCGCCGCCGGCGAGGGGATCGAACAGGATCAGGATCAGGGCTGTGCATTCGAGAATCAGGGGCGCGCAGAGGCCCCAGAACACGTAACGGGAGGTCGCACTGACCCCCATCGCAACGACAATCAAGGTCGCCGCCTGCAAAGCAAAGACCGCCAGCTCGGCCAGCCCCCCGCTGGCCGCCATCACGAAACTCGGTACGGTGTACCCGGCCGCCCGGGCGACGCCGAGCAAAGCGAGTTTAATCACGCCCGCGCGTTCATCGGAGGCGGCACCCTCCCGAATCTAGCGTCCGAGCAGGTACTGTTGAAGCGTGTCGATCCCGCAGGCCGACACCAAGGCGATTGCGGCGATCACTGGGTGGCCCAGCATCAATATGGCCAACGCAGCCAGGCTGTTGAACACATAATGCGCTGCGACCGGTAGTCGCATGCCGCGTAACGTCAGCTGGTGGGCCGTTAGTTTGACGTCAACGAAGGCCTCACTGGTGACTGATCCTGGCGACATCCTGTCTGATTTCGACATTCCGACTGTCTCCGCAAGGGGCGAGATTAGCGGGCGAAGATGAATCGCCAGCGACCGTCGTCCTGAGCACCGGAGGATCAGCCCGCCAGCGCTGCCGCCGACGTCCGCTCCAGGTCGTGCTCGGCCTCGACCACAGCGTCGGCCTGGCCTGAGGCCTGGGTGAGGACCTGGCCGGCGTAGAGCCGGGCCAGCGCACCCTTGCTCTGCATCCACGGGTCTGACGACCCGGCTGCGGCCAACGCCTGACGACCCAGGATCCAGCCGCCCACGACCTCGCCGGCCAGTTTCAGATAGGGCGTCGCCGCCGTCAGAGCCGCTGCATTGTCGGCAGCCACCAGCCAGTCGGTGGCGCGTTCAAGGGCAGCTATGCCGGTGGTCAGGCGTTCGCCGACCCGCGTCAGGTCCGGATTGTCGGTCAGGGTCCCGGCTGTGACCGCCATGTCGGCGCAGAGCGCCCGCATCGTCGCCCCCCCGTTCAGCCGCACCTTGCGGCCTATCAGGTCGATAGCCTGGATGGCGTTGGTGCCTTCGTAGATCGGGGCGATGCGGGCGTCGCGGTAGTGCTGGGCCGCGCCGGTCTCCTCCATGAAACCCATGCCGCCGTGCAACTGGACACCCTGTGATGCCACCTCGACGCCGATGTCGGTGGACCACGCCTTGGCGATGGGGGTGAGCAGCTCTTGTCGCGCTTTGGCGGTGGCGCGTTCTTCTGGTGTCTCTGCCAGACGCGCGATATCTGCCAGCACGCCGGTGACCAGGCAGATGCCGCGCGCCGCCTCGATCCTGGCCTTCATCAGCATCAATGTACGGCGCACGTCCGGGTGGCCATAGATGGTGCCGTCGGCCTCCCACGCAGTCCGGCCCTGCTTGCGCTCGGTGGCATAGGTCAACGCCTGCTGGAACGCCCGCTCGGCGATCGCGACACCTTGGACACCGACCTGCAGGCGGGCGGCGTTCATCATCACGAACATATGCGGCAGGCCCTGGCCCAGTTCGCCGACCAGCTCCGCTGCAGCCCCCTCAAACAGCATCACGCAAGTTGGCGAGCCGTGGATGCCCAGCTTGTGCTCGATGGAGCCGGCCCTGAGGTCGTTGAGGTTGCCAAGCGATCCGTCATCTTTGACCATCTTCTTGGTCGCCAGGAACAGGCTGATGCCTTTGACGCCGGGAGGGGCGTCGGGCGTGCGGGCCAGTACCAGGTGGCAGATGTTGTCCGCCGCATCGTGGTCGCCCCACGTGATGAAGATCTTCGTGCCGGTCAGTCGATAGCCGCCGTCGCCGTCGGGCTCGGCCCTTGTGGTCAACGCCGCCAGGTCCGTCCCGGCCTGCGGCTCGGTAAGGTTCATGGTTCCGGTCCACTCGCCGGAGACCAGTTTGGGCAGCACCAGCCGCTTCTGGCGTTCCGTGCCATGCAGGGCGATGGCCTCGATGGCCCCTTGGGTCAGCATCGGGCAGAGACCGAAGGCCATGTTGGCGGCGTGGATCATCTCGAACACCGCCAGTTCCAGCGCCTTCGACAGTCCCTGGCCGCCATGCGCCGGATCGGCGGACAGCGAATTCCAGCCTTGCTCGACAAACAGCCGGTAGGCGTCGGCGAAACCCGGCGCTGCGGTGACCCGCCCGTTCTCGTATCGCGCGCCCTCGGTGTCGCCCTTGCGGTTCAAAGGTGCCAGTTCGTTGTCGGCAAACGCGGCGGCGGCTTCCAGAACCGCCTCCACGGTCGCTTCGTCCAGGTCCGGATAGGCCCGCGCCAGCAATTCGCTATGGCCAAGGGACTTAAGGGCAAAGGCAAGGTCGCGGGCAGGAGCTTGGTAGGTCATGGGCATCTCACTGGGCTTCGAGCGGTTCCTAGCGCGACAATGCGAAGTTCGGAAGCGAACGGAGATATTCTTGCCATCCTGCCGCCCCGCTCGTGCGTATCATCCGTGATCGTTTGAGGAGAATGCCCCCGGATGCTGCGTCGCGCGTTTGTGTTCCTGGCGCTTGGCCTGGCGTTTTGGCCTCAGGCGATGGCGGCCGATACGGCGACGCGCGATCCGGCCAGGGTCCCGGCGGGTGCCTATCTGCTGGATACCCGCAATTCCAGCCTGATGATCAGGATCCCGCTGATGGGCGGATTTTCCCGCTACCGGATGCGGTTCAACAAGCTGAGCGGAAGCTTCGACTTCGATCCTGCCAGCTGGCTGTCGACTGAGGTTGAGATCAGCGTCGACCCGCGAGCGATTGAGGCCGAGAACACGATGTTCAATCGCGCCATCGTCGGCTACTTCGAGCCAGACAAATATCCGGTGATACGGTTCCGTTCGACGGCCCTGGTCGCCGATCCCAGCGGACGGGGCAAGCTATCCGGCGACCTGACCTTTCACGGCGTGACGCGGCCGATCACCCTCGATGTACAGTTCAACGGCTTCGGGTCAGATCCTCAGGGCGCTGGTGCCCGGATGCAGTTTTCGGGCACGGGGACGATCAGACGGACGGAATTTGGCGTCATCGCCGGGCGTCTGTTTGCCGATGACAGGATTGATTTGGTCTTCGACGTCGAGTTTGCCAGGAAGTAGGCCAATGACCGATCCCACGAAACCCGTGTCCTACGCGCGATACTCCAGCGTCGCCATGATGCTGCACTGGACGATCGCGGCCCTGATCGTGCTGCAGGTGGTGTTGGCCGGGCGGATGGAGGGGCGAACACCCGAGGCGTTCGCCATTGTCCAGCTGCACAAGTCCATCGGGATTTCTGTCTTGCTGGTGAGCGTCCTGCGACTTGTCTGGCGTTTCCTGAACCCACCGCCGCCCGAGCCGGCCTCGCTTTCAGCTTGGGAGCGGAGACTGTCTCACCTTGTGCACTGGGGCCTCTACGCGGTGATGATCGGCATGCCGCTCACCGGCTGGCTGGCGACCTCGGCCAGTCGTCTGGCGTTCCCGACCCTGCTGTTCGGCGTCGTGCCCTGGCCGCACATTCCGGGTCTCGCCGACCTGGCACCGTCCGCCAAGGCGATGTGGCATGAGGTGGGCGAGGTCAGCCACGAGCTGATCATCAAGGGGGCCTACATTCTGGTCGGGCTGCATCTAGCGGGCGCGCTCAAACATCAGTTTTCGCGCCGCGACGAGCCGGTGCTGCCCCGCATGGCGGCGTGGCTCCGGTTCGAGCGGCGGTGGGATCCCCGGCTCCTGGCCATCCCGGTCGCCTTCGGTGCGGTGGTGACCTTTGGCCGACTGTACGATCCGCCGCGACCGCAAGCCGCCGCGCCGGCACCGGTGGTCGTTGATCTCCCGGATCCCATGCCGGTCCCGACTACAACCGAAACCCTCCAGCCTGTTGCGCCATCGGCTACGGCTGAACCGGTGGTCTGGACGGTCGGACGAGGCTCCAGTCTCACCTTCGCGACGTCCTGGGGCGGAGAGGCAATCCAGGGCCGGTTCGACAGCTGGACCGCCGACATCCTCTTCAGCCCCGACGCGCTGGACCGCTCAAGGGTCTCGGTGTCCATCGACATGAGCTCGGCAAGCTCGGGCGACGAACAGCGCGACGCCAGCCTGCCGGGCTCCGACTGGTTCGACACTGCCGTCCATCCGAAGGCGACCTTCGTGGCGACCCGTTTTGACAAGACGGGCGAGGGCCGCTTCGTGGCGCGGGGAAAACTGACGCTTCGGGGGGTCAGCCGGCCGGTGGACCTGCCATTCCGCCTGAAGATCGACGGCGACAGAGCCGAGGTCAGCGGTGTAACCAACCTCGACCGGACGACCTTCGGCGTTGGGCAGGGCGAGTGGACGAGCACCGATCAGATACCGGCCCGAGTGACGGTGCGCATCGCGCTGAAGGCACAGCGGAAATAGCCGCGGCCGCCGCCGTGCTTGCCGCCGGCGGTCTGGTGCTGATGCCGACGGAGACCGTCTACGGCCTGGCCGCTGACGCCGCCAACCCGCGCGCCGTGGCCGCAATCTATGAAGCCAAAGGCCGCCCCAGCTTCAATCCGCTGATCGCCCACGTCAGTGATGTAACGATGGCGAGGCGGATCGCGGTGTTCGACGACCGCGCCGAACGGCTGTCTGCGGCGTTCTGGCCGGGCCCGCTGACGCTGGTGCTGCCGGTCGCAGATGGTGGCGCGGTGTGCGATCTGGCCCGCGCCGGACTTGATACCGTGGCGGTCCGCGCGCCCAGCCACCCGATGGCCAGGGCACTGATCGCCGCGTTTGGCGGGCCAATCGTGGCACCCTCCGCAAATCGTTCAGGCCGCCCAAGCCCTACGACGTTTGCCGATGCGATGGAGGAAACCGGCGCGGCCACTGGTTCTGCCCTGGACGGCGGCCACTGCGCCGTAGGGCTTGAGTCAACGGTGGTCGCTCTACTGTATGAGGCCCGTCTGCTCCGCCCGGGCGCAGTTACCCGCAGCGAGATCGAGGCGATGATTGGTCCACTGCTGGAAGCAGAGGGAGATGCGAAGCGCTCGCCAGGCCGGATGACGCGCCACTACGCCCCCAGCGCGCCTGTCCGGCTGGATGTGGTGGTGCCGGCACCCGGCGAGGCCTGGCTCTCCTTCGGCGGTGCAGGTTCCGGCCCTTGGAACCTGAGCCCATCGGGAGATTTGCGCGAAGCCGCCGCCAACCTGTTCGCCTATCTGCGGGCTGCGGACCGCACTCATCCGACCGCTATCGCTATCGCGCCGATCCCGCCGGAAGGCCTGGGTGAAGCCATCAACGACCGCCTGCGCCGCGCGGCGGGGTTTGTAGGTTAGATCGCCGAGCGTATGTCGGTCTTGGCGAAGTCATCGCCCTTATAGAGCAGGGGAAGGCCGAGTTGCTTCGCCAGTGCGTAGGCGAAACAGTCTGCCAGGTTCAGTTGGGCCGGGTGGCGACCTTTGCCGAACTGCAGGTAGGCCGCCAGCGCGGCCGCGCCGAGTTCCACGTCTTCACGCTGCGTCACGCCCAGGCCAGACAGCCAATCCACCAACTCCGCCGCGTCGGCCATGAGTAGCCGTTGGATCAGGACGACCCCCGTCTCAACGTAGTTGATGGGCGATAGATAGCTCACTTTGGACCGGTCAAGGACCGACAGGAACTGTTGCTTCTCCGGCTCCCGCTCTGCGATCGCGACGAGTGCGGAGGTGTCGACGACGATCAAGTCCCGTCCTCAGCAAAACCCGGAATTTCGTTGAGATCATCCCAAGCCGCTTTGGTCATCGGCGGCATCGGGCCTCGATCACCAGCCGTCTCGTGAAGGCGATCTACCGATGCAATCATCTCTTCCAGGGACAACTTCCGCCGCTTCTGCGGTATTTCCGCCAACGCCCGATCCAACGCCCCGTCGAGAGCCGCAGTTATGCTCAGGCCACGCAAGCTCGCCAGTTCGCGCGCCTTGCGTTCTGTTTCCGGGTTCTTGATCAGGATGGCCATGGCGCACTCTGGTATATATCGGAGTATATACTGGCAAAATTGGCGACGGAAGGCTAGTCATGACCCCATGACCGCCCCCGTTCCTGCCGACGTGATATCGCGCCTCAAGGCCGTGCTGGGTCCGGGCGGCTGGAGCGAGGATCCGGATCGCCTCGCGCCCAAGCTGGTGGAGTGGCGCGACCGCTGGGTCGGGACCACGCCGTTCCTGGCATTGCCCAAGTCGACGGCGGACGTGGCCGCCGTGGTCGGCATCTGCTTTGAGGCGGGTCAGGCCATCACCACCCAGGGCGGCAATACCGGCTTGGTGGGCGGACAGATCCCCCAGGGCGAAATCCTGCTGTCCACCGAACGGCTGCGCACGATCCGTGAGGTCGAAGCCTATGATGATGTGCTGGTCGCAGAGGCCGGCGTCACCCTGTCCGAGGTCCATGCCGCTGCGGCCAACGTTCGGCGCCGGTTCCCGCTGGGTCTGGCGTCCGAGGGTTCGGCGACCGTGGGCGGCGTGGTGTCAACCAACGCCGGCGGCACCCAGGTTCTGCGCTACGGCATGACCCGTAACCTGGTGCTGGGCCTGGAGGCGGTGCTGCCCAATGGCGAGCTCTGGAACGGGCTTAAGCGACTGCGCAAAGACAACACCGGCTACGACCTTAAGCAGTTCCTGATCGGGGCCGAGGGCACGCTGGGCGTGGTGACCGCCGCGGCGCTGAAGCTTTTCCCCGTCATGGCTTCACGGGCCGTCGCAATGATCGGCGTCGGCACGCCCGAGGCAGCGTTGGAACTCCTCACCCGCGCCAAGGATGAAACCGGCGGTGCCGTCGAGGCCTTCGAACTGATGGGCCGGCTTGGTGTCGATTTCGCCCTGCGCAATATCGCGGGAACCCGTGACCCGCTGGCTGATACGCACCCCTGGTACATCCTGGCGGAGTTTTCCTCCGGCGAACCCGGCTCGGCCGAAACCGCGATGGCGCGCTTTCTCGAAGCAGGACTGGAGGCCGGTCTGGTCCGCGACGCGGTGGTCGCCCAGACGGAGACCCAGGCCAAGGCGCTATGGGCGATCCGCGAAAACCAGTCGCCCGCGCAAAAGCCCGAGGGTGCCACCTGGAAGCACGACGTCGCGGTGCCCGTCAGTCTGGTCCCCGCATTCCTGGCCGAGGCAACGTCAGCGATGCTGGCCTTCGCCCCCGGTGCCCGTATCGCCGCCTTTGGTCACGTGGGCGACGGCAATATCCATTACGACGTCCTGCGGCCCGACGGCGGGTCAGACGCCGAGCACGCTGCACGCCGCGACGCCGGCTCCCGGATCGTCCACGACATCGTGGCCCGGATGGGCGGCTCGATCAGCGCCGAGCACGGTCTGGGCTCGATGAAAACCGCAGAGGGCGCGCGCTACAAAAGCGACGTCGAACTGGCTGCGCAGCGGGCGATCCGCCACGCCCTTGACCCCAAGCGCATCCTCAATCCACGGGTTCTTTTCTAGCAGGCTTGGCGCGCCTCTCACGTCGCCGTAAGACCCCTCCATGCTGATCGTCCTTTCCCCGGCCAAGTCGCTCGATTTCACGGCTGCGCCGGAGTCCGTCGCAATCAGTACACCGCAGATGACCGATCAGGTCGCTGAACTGGCCAGGACTACCCGAAAGCTCCGGGTTGCGGACCTCAAGCGGATGATGTCGCTGTCCGACAGCCTGGCAAAGCTGAACCGCGAGCGGTTCCAGGCTTTCGATCCGGCCTCGGACGAAGGCGTGCAGGCCGCGTTCGCCTTCAACGGCGATGTCTATTCCGGACTGAAGGCGCGGGAGCTGGATCGCAAGGGCCTCGCCTGGGCGCAGGACCACATCCGCATCCTGTCCGGTCTCTATGGCGTGCTACGCCCGCTGGACGCCATCCAGCCTTACCGACTGGAAATGGGGGTGCGCATCAAGACCCGGCGCGGGCAGAGCCTCTACGATTTCTGGGGTCCAAGGGTATCCGAGGCCTTGAATGCCGCCGCGCAGGGCCAGAAAGACAAGACCCTCGTCAATTGCGCCAGCGGCGAATACTTCGGTGCGGTCGACCGCAAGGCATTGACCCTGCCCGTGCTGTCCTGCCGCTTTCTCGAGGAGAAGGACGGGGAGGCCCGCATCGTCTCGTTCTACGCCAAGAAGGCGCGCGGCCTGCTGGCCCGCTACGCCATCGATCAGCGCATCGACTGCGCCGCCGATCTCAAGGCGTTCGATGTCGCCGACTATCGTTTTGTTCCCGAGCTTTCGACGGACGCGGAATTCACCTTCTCAAGGCCTCAACCGGAGCCCGTCGCCCAGACGCGCGCGGCAGCCCGAAACGCTGTCTGACCGTCGTCGACTCACGCCGAGTTGGCGAGATAGGCGACCGGGTCCTTCAGGAAATCGTGGGCGTCGGCCAGACAGCCCTGCCAGGCCTGCAAGTGGGTCTCCGCGTCGCTCCGGGACAGCGATTTGAATAGGACCGCAGAATAGAGGACGTGCTGCATACCGGCGCGGTCCTGATAGATGCGGCACATCACCGAGGTCTGGTTAAACGCGTTGATCTGGGCGCTGCTGACGGTCGCGCGGGCCAATCCCGCATCCAGCAGGACTGCCCGGCAACCGCGACCCTGAGGTGTGCAGCCAGCGAACTGCATCGAAAAGCTCGCCGCCGTTGAGGTCACAGATACAAACACCGTGTCATCTTCCCGAGACCGGGTCTGGACCTTGGCCCCCGCCGTCCCCAGAAGCTCCATCAGGCCCTGTGGGTTCTGCGCATCGAAACTGGCAACAGGGGTCGCGGCGCGTGGCGGAGGCGGCTTCGCCGGGGCCGCTGGCCTTGCCGGTGCCGCTGCCAGGCACATCAAGGCGACCGGGAACATCATGAGCACGTTTCGGATCATCTGACCTCGCTATCAGACCGGCCTTCGTGGCGCGAGTATGGCGTCAGCCGACCACCTCCGGTTTCCGTAGCGTCGTCCCCACACTCTCGATAGACTTCAGCTGCAAGTCGGGAGGATTGACATGGAAATGCTCGTCGTCGGTGCGTTCCTGTTTCTGGCGCTGGTCGTGGCCCTGGGTGCTATCAAGATCGTACCCCAGGGCCGGGAATTTACGGTCGAGACATTCGGCCGCTACACGCGAACGCTGAAGCCGGGGATCAGCTTCCTGACCCCCTTCGTCGAGGGTGTCGGTCGCAAGATCAACATGATGGAGCAGGTTCTGGATGTGCCGCGCCAGGACGTGATCACCAAGGACAACGTCTCGGTCCAGGTGGATGCCATCGTCTTCATTCAGGTGATGGACGCCGCCGCTGCGGCCTATCGTGTAACCAATCTGGACTTCGCGATTACCCAGCTGACCATGACCAACCTGCGCACCGTGGTGGGCAACATGGAGCTGGACGAGGTGCTGTCGCAGCGCGACCAGATCAACACCCGCCTGCTGGACGTCATCGACCAGGCCACGAGCCCCTGGGGCGTCAAGGTGGCGCGCATCGAGATCAAGGATCTGCAGCCGCCGCCGGACATCACCAACGCCATGGCCCGCCAGATGAAGGCCGAGCGCGAGCGCCGCGCCGTGATCACGGAGGCCGACGGCGAGAAACAGGCCGCCATCACTGTGGCAGAAGGCCAGAAGCAGGCCGCGATCTTGCAGGCCGAGGGCCGCCGCGAAGCCGCATTCCGAGACGCCGAGGCGCGCGAACGCTCCGCCGCCGCCGAAGCCAAGGCCACCGAACTGGTGTCCGACGCGATCGCTGCTGGCGACGTCAATGCCATCAACTATTTCGTAGCCCAGAAATATGTCGAGGCGTTCGGCAAGCTGGCCGAAAGCCCGAGCCAGAAAATGGTCATCGTCCCCGCCGAGATGAGCGCCCTGGTCGGCACCATCGGCGGCATTGGCGAGCTGGTGAAGGCGATCAGCTCGGACACGCCCACGCGACCTGCGCCGCCGCCGCGCGCACGGAGTGGGGGCGCGGTTCCCTCAACCGGGGCCTGATGTCATGGACACCATCACAAGCTTCTACCTGACACATCCGCTCTGGATCTGGGGCGGCCTGGCGGCCACGCTGCTGGCGGTTGAGGTGCTGACGGGATCGGGGTGGCTCTTGTGGGTCGCCGCGTCGGCGGGCGTGACGGGCCTGGTCGTCTCCCTGGTAGGGACCGACTTTACCACGACCGTCCTGATCTTCGCGGCGCTGACGCTGATATCGACCCTGGCGGTGCGGCGCTATCTGCCCCGCGCAGAGACCGCGTCGGGTCAGGATATCAATGACTATGCGGGTCGACTTGTCGGACATCGCGGTTCGGCGGTCAGCGCATTTGTCGCAGGGGCCGGGCGGGTGTCTGTCGATGGCAAGGAATGGGCGGCGCAACTGGACGACGGCGGCGTCCTTGATATCGGGGCTCTGGTGGAGATCACCGGGATCGATGGCTCGCAACTGAAAGTGCGCCGCTGTTGATGGCCTCGGCTCGGAGTTCCGTTGCGTCACGTCACGTTCATGCAAGCCGTCATAATTTGCGCCACACTTCGCCCGCGTACGCGGGTGTCTTGACCCACGCGGCGGCACAGCGCTTATGTGCCCGCAAAATAACGGCTGAGGAGAAGACAACGGTGAAGACACCTAGAGTACTCGGGTTGGCGCTGGCCTTGATGGCCGCGCTGATGGTTCCGTCAGCTGCAATTTCCCAGGCCAAGAAACCTGTCGCCCCCCCCGCCGTTTCGCCGGCGGCGATCAAGGCCGGGATGGCCAAGGCTCCGGCGATCGCCCTGGCGGCAGGCCTGCCTTGCCAGGTATCCGACGCCCGTCTGGTCGGCGAAGACAAGAAAGCCAAGGTCGCCTACTACGAGGTCGCCTGTGGACCCGGTGCCGTTGGCTACATCCTGCAAGCCCCGGCCGAGGGTGCGCCCACCGTCTTCAGTTGCATCGAAGCCAACACGCCGCCGGCGCCCGGCCAACCGCCATCGGCACCCTGCATGTTGTCCGGAAACGACAATCCGAAAGCCCTGCTCCAGCCGATGATGAAGACGGCGGGCGTTGATTGCCTTCCCGAGCAAGCTCGCGGCATCGGCCAGACCAAGGTCAACACCTATATCGAAGTCGCCTGTCAGGGTGGCACCGGCTACATCCTTGTGGCCAGCGCACCGTTCGACACGGCCAAGCCCGCGCAGGCCCAGAATTGCCTGATGTACGATGGCTCGGAATCCAACCTCAAGTGCGTGATCAACGATAAAGCGGCACGCATGCTGATCGTCGACAGATATGCGACGGCCGCCAACAATGGCTGCACGGTCAAGGATCGTCGCTTCGTCGGCACGGCCAAGGACAACTCGACCTACTACGAAGCTTCCTGCGAAAACGGCAAAGGCTTCATCTACAAGGCCACAGCCTCGGGCGCGCTGGCGGAGACCTTTGAGTGCGCCAAGGCCACCCAGCTTCTGGGCGGCTGCGAGCTGACCGACGCGCGTGAGGCGCTGACCGAGCAAGCTGCGCTCTACACCAAGCTTGCCAAGTCCGCTGGCGCGACCTGTGACGTCACGCGCTACGCCCTATTCCCGCCCAAACCGGGCGAGGAAGACGTCGAAATGCTGTGCAAGGACGGCACCAGCATGATCGGCATTTTCCGGGCTCCGGGAAAGCCCAGCCTGGTCGTCGACTGCGCCCGCGCCCCGATCGCCGGTTTCAGGTGCTCGCTGACCAAGACGGTCGATCTCGCCGTCTATACGGCCGACCTGAAGAAGCACAACGTCAACTCCTGCGTGGTTTCCGACACGCGGCTGGTCGGCAAGAACGACCAGGGCAACACCTATGTCGAGGTCGCCTGCGCCGACAAGCTGAAGGGCTATGTGATCGAGTATCAGGCCACGACAGCGGTGACGGCCGTCAAGGCCACGGGCTGCACCTTCTTCGGCAATTGCAAGCTGCCGACCAACACCTGATCTCGGCGACAGCCGGAACGACGAGGGCCCGCGGAGCGATCCGCGGGCCTTTTCGTTGGGTGGGGACCGAAGGCACCGGGAACAAGCGACCGGGAGCGCTACTTCGCAAACGGCTGGTACCGTGATGTCCAGGAACATGAGCGTGCCATTCCGTGAAGGTCACGGCAAGCCAACTTAGTTTGCTTTGCAAGCGCCACCGTCCCCGGGCGATCCAGCGTCGTCTCAAGGGAGGGAGCAGTCCATGGCTTCGGGCAAACCTACGGATGAAGAGCCCGATCGGGCGGCTACGAACATCATGACCACGACGCCCGAGAACCAGGCGGCGACCTTCCGAAACCAGGATCAGGTCTGGCCGCACCGCGTCATCCGGCGTGGCGATGCGGTGCGTCCGCTCCCACGGCACGCCGGTTCGCTCGAGGATCGGACGTTTCAGGTGGGCAACGTCTCTCTGAGCCTCAGTGACTTCATGGCCCGCCGCCGCACGGCCGGGTTCCTGATCCTGAAGGACGGCGAGATCGCGCTGGAGCTCTACGGTATGGGGAACGGCCCGCAGAGCCGTTGGACAAGCTTCTCGACCGCCAAGTCGATGACGGCGACGCTCGTCGGTGCTGCGCTCCATGATGGCGTGATCGGCAGCCTCGACGATCCCTGCGACCTCTACCTGCCGCGGCTTCGCGGCTCGGCCTATGAGGGTGTCACGATCCGCAATGCCCTGCGGATGGCCTCGGGCGTGGGCTGGAACGAGGGAGCCCACTCCGACGGACCTGATCTCAGACGCTTGGGTCAGGCCATGGGCCGTCGGCGGTCGGGTTCTATCCTCGACCTCCTCTGCACCCTGCCGCGCGCTCAACCTCAGAATGTAGTCTTCAACTATTCGACGATCGAAAGCTTTCTGTTGGGCGCGGTCGTCGCGGCCGCCACGGGCCGGTGGCTGGCCGACTACGCCAGCGAGAGGATCTGGGGACCGGCCGGCATGGAG
>CAMCXF010000003.1 GCA_945883235.1 Phenylobacterium deserti
CTGGTGTCGACAAAGGCCTCGTGCAGTCGGCGGTCCATCTCGGTCTGGTCCCAGCCCATGGCGATGCCGGCAGCGACGATGGCCCCCATCGACGACCCGCCGACGAAATCCACGGGTACGCCGCGCTCGCGCAATGCCTTGATGGCGCCGGCATGGGCATAGGCGCGCGCGCCGCCACCAGAGAGCACAAGACCCACCGACTGGCCGGTTAGGATACGGGCCAGTCGCTCGAAATCCGGCGCATGACCCCGCCGCGCATGGAACACCCGCGCGGCACCGGTGGCGTCCAGCCATCCCTCTGAGCCATTGGGGCGTTCAATGTCTGAGGGCTGGACCAACAAGAGGTCGACCAGGCCCTGTTCGCGCAGGGTGACCGCACCGGGCAAACTGCCTTGTACCTGCGGTGGGCGGTCTCCACGGGCTACCAGAAACAGCCGATCCACCAGTCGAGGGACAAAGGGTGCCCAGGCCGCCTCGTCGCGCTCGGCAACATAAAGCACATAGTCATGGACCCTCTCGACCTCGGAGAACCACTCCGTGGGTGCCGTGACAGCCTCCGAGCCGACGGTGGTTACCTGATAGCCCAGAGCTTCGATCTCCCGCTCCAGCCGTTCCACCAGCGGGCGTATCGGCCCCGGTCGACCGACCGCCACGAATCCGAAGACCGCCGGGTCGCCGACCGGCCCGCGCCGGGCCGTCTGGCGGCTGCGCAGGATCATCAGCCGTGCCAGCTCGGTCATCACGGCGGCGTCGGCGTCACAGGCCTCGAAAAACACGTCCTTGGGGACCGCGAACACTTCGGAATCGCGCAGGGCATAGACGTCGGCGGAATGCGGCACCCCCGCAATCAGCGCCATTTCGCCCGCCGGCTCGCCGGGCCGGATGATGCCCAGAAAGTTCGGCTCCTGGCCGTCCTCACGACGGAACGCGCCGAGGCGGCCCGTGCGCACAATGAACAGCTCGTCCGAGACGTCGCCATGCCCGAACAGCTTTTGACCACCCGGCACCGAGAACCAGATGGTCTCGGCCTGGATGCGCGGGTGCCGGAACAGTCGCGCCAGCACCGAATCAGCGGGGATTTCAGGCAGTTTCGGCACGCCCGCGAGCCTAGCCCCCTCTGTCCCCGTCGGCTACGACTCTGGTGGGCTTTCCTTGGCACCGCGAGGGCCCTATGCGGGAGCCATGGCTCTACACATGATCAAGCTGGTGGTCGGCGCGTCGACAATTGAGGACATGGTAGCCTGGCACGCGGCTTACCGGGGTGTCGAACAGCCCTGGATCATGAATACCCGCATGACACCGAAGCGGGCCGATGAACTGGTCGATGGCGGCTCGCTCTACCGCGTCTTCAAGGGTGTGATCCTGTGTCGGCAATCCATTCTGGCGGTTGACCGGGTGGGGGAGGGTGTCACGGCACGGTGCGAGGTCACAGTCGGCGACCAGATCGTCCGCGTCGCCCCGACGCCGCGGCGGGCCTTCCAGGGCTGGCGCTATCTGGACCCCAAGGACGCGCCGCCGGATCTTGATCTGGATGCGTTCGATGGTGTGCCCGAGGACCTGGCGCGCCAGCTCCGCGAGGCGGGTGCCTGGTAGTCTATCCGTTGCCGATGTTGTCGATCAGCCGCGTGCGCCCCAATCTCGCGGCGGCCAGCACCCGGATGACGCCAATGGCAGGGCCTGGTCCCAGGCGGGCCAGGGTGTCCGGGGCGCGGGCCTCGATATAGTCCACGGACTTGAACCCGGCGGACAGCAATTCCGCCGTCGCCCATGCTTCGGTCGCCTCGACGGCGGCTCCCGCGCTTAAGCGAGCCAGCGTTTCGCGAAGCACGCCGTTAAGCCGGGGGGCGATCACCCGCTGCTCGGGCGTCAGATAGGCATTGCGCGACGACAGGGCCAGGCCGTCTTCGGCCCGCGCGGTCGGGCCGCCGACGATCTCCACCGGGATGTCCAGATCCTGCACCAGGCGACGGATCACCTGCAGTTGTTGAAAGTCCTTCTCGCCGAACACCGCGATATCCGGCGCACACTGGTTCAACAGCTTTGCGACAACTGTCGCCACCCCGGCGAAATGGCCGGGCCGGGCCAGACCGTCCAGCGGCTCCGATACTCCGCTCACCGTTACGGTCGTGAAGGCGCCAGGCGGATACATCTCGGCCACCTCGGGCGCATACAGAAGGTGACACCCGGCGCCGCCCAGCAGGGCTGCGTCGCGGGCCTCGTCACGGGGATAGGTGTCGAAATCCTCGTTCGGCCCGAACTGGGTCGGATTGACGAAGATGCTGGCCACGACATGGTCGGCCCGGGCCATAGCCAGCCGGATCAGGGACAGGTGGCCTTCATGCAGTGCGCCCATCGTCGGCACAAAACCGATGGAGTGACCGGCCTTGCGCCATGCGCCGACCCGGGCGCGCAGCTGGGCGACGGTGCGGACGATGGGCAGGGGCGCAGACATGGCGCGGCTTATGGCCAGACGCCGGGTTCAAGTCCACTCGCAAGCGCCGCGATCCCGCGTTGACGGCCCCCCGTCACAGGGGGTCATTTAAGCCCCACTGAGTCGGCCCTTTCGCCGGCCATCGAGGAGCGGATCGTCATGGGCCAGGCCAGCGTTATTGTGGTCGGCAACGAGAAAGGCGGCGCGGGGAAATCCACCCTGGCCATCCACATCGTCACCGCGTTGCTCCATGGCGGTGCCAAGGTCGCCGTGCTGGACCTGGACCTGCGCCAGCAGACCATGGGGCACTTTTTCGCCAACCGTGCGGCATGGCTGGCGGCCAATGGGGCGACCGCGCCCATGCCCATCGAACATGCCATCAGCAGCGCCGGCGACGCGCTGGCCAAGGCCCCCGACACCGAGCAATTGGCGCGGTTCGAGGCGGCCTTCAATGACGTCGCGGGCCAATCGGACTTTGTCCTGATCGACACCCCCGGTGCCGATACCGCCATCATGCGTGCCGCCCACGTTCGCGCTGACCTGATCGTCACGCCGATGAACGACAGCTTCGTCGATTTTGACATGCTGGGCGTCGTGGATCCGGGCACGCTGGACCTCAAACGACACAGCCTCTATGCCGAAACCGTCTGGGCCAGTCGCAAACAGCGCGCCACGGTGGAGCGTAAACAGATCGACTGGGTCGTCCTGCGCAATCGGCTCGCACCCACCGAAGCCCGCAACCGCAGGCGCCTGGACGAGCGGGTGCAGGCGCTGTCGCGCAAGGTCGGTTTCCGGGTCGGGCCCGGCTTGCGCGACCGGGTGATCTACCGCGAGCTGTTTCCCTTCGGCCTGACGGTGGCCGACCTCTCGCCCACCATTCGCCCCGTGGCCATGAGCCTGCAGCATGTGGCGGCGCGCCAGGAATTGCGGTCACTGATGATCGCGCTGGGCTTCAACGGACTGGACGAGAACGAGCGGATCGCGGCGGAATAGCCGCATGCTCTATCTTCTCCTCGGCGGCGCAGCTTTGGCGCTCTACCTATGGGCGAAGGGCCGCAAGCTGCCAATGCTAAAGCGGCGCGAATGGCGTGTGCTGACGGCCGCTCTGGCCGTGGTCTGTTTCACGGCGGCGGTGGCCGTAAGTCTGCGCGGATCCTGGGGGGCGGGGATCGTACTTGCGGTGACCGGGCTTGGCCTGGCGGGGTCAGCCCGCAAGGCCACGCTTTCGCCGCAGCCTCCCCGGACTGACGCTATGAGTCTGGACGAAGCGCGGCGTACACTCGGCGTCGGTGCCACCGCCACCCGCCAAGAGGTTCAGGAGGCCTACACCCGCCTGATGCGCGCCGTGCATCCCGACAAAGGCGGTACAGCAGGCCTTGCCGCCCAACTCAACGCGGCGCGGGATCGATTGCTGTCGAAATAGGCGTCAGCCGCGGGGCGACATCACGACACAGGGTTGCTTGCGCGACTTCAGGGCGCGGCAGGCGCCTTTCGCCTCTGTCTCGCTCATGCCGGCAAAGCGCGCCCGGAACTTGCCGTCGTCCTTTTCGGCCACCGCGCGGGCATCGTCAAAGTGCTTGCCGTACTTCTTTTCCACGATCACCAGTTGCTCGCGGGCGTCCGAGCGGTTGGAGAAGGTGCCGACCTGAACGGTCCAGCGACCACCCGCCACAGCCTTGCCCTTGCCGTTCAACTTGGGAACCGATTTCGTCTCAACGATCTGGATCTTCGATGTTCGCGTCGGTGGCGTTGTCGAGGCCAGGCGGATGGTCAGGCTTTCGCCCGCATCTCCCTGCTGCATCGACGGCTGGATGGCCTCGGCCAGCTGCGGGGGTTCGAAGAAGTTCTGTGCGACGCGGATGTCCTCGCCCATGTTGCGGCGACGGATCACTTCAAAGCCGGTGGCCAGAAGGCTGGCCGCAACCTGGTCGCGGGTCACGCGGGTCGGGCCGCCCAGGACCACGACGATCAGGCGGCGGTTGTCACGCACGCCAGAGATGGCGATGTTGAAGCCGGACGCATTGATGAAGCCGGTCTTCAGCCCGTCAACACCTTCGGCCTCGTTCAGCATGCGGTTGTGGTTGCGAATCTCTCGACCTCGAAAATTGAACATAGTCTGGCTGAAGTAGCGATAATACTGCGGGTAATCGCGCATCGCGGCCCGCGACAGGATCGCGATGTCACGCGCAGTCGAGATGTTCCGACTGTTCGGCAGGCCGTTGGCGTTGGCGAAGTTGGTGCTCTGCATACCCAGCTCCTGGGCCCGCAAGGTCATCAGGGCGGCAAATCGTTGCTCGGTCCCCGCCAGCTTCTCGGCGATCGCCACCGAGGCATCGTTCGCTGACAGGGTGCACATCGCTTGGATAGCTTCGGAAACGGAAATCGAGTCGCCGGCCCGAACGCCCAGCTTGGTGGGGGACTGCGCTGCCGCGTGCGGTGAAAACACCACCCGGTCTTCGAGCGTGATCCGACCGGCGGCCAGCGCCTCGTAGGTCAGGTAAAGCGTCATCACCTTGGTGATCGAGGCCGGGAAACGCGGGCTATCGGCGCGCTTCGAGTACAGAACCTCACCCGACTTCGCATCGACCACGATCGAGGCGTACTTCGTCGAGTTCGCAGGGATAAGCTGAAGATAGGGTACCTGAGCTATCGCGGCCGGAATGGACGCGCCAAAGGCCATGGCCGAGGCCAGGCCAAAGGAAAGCAACAGGCGGCGGGCGTGCTGGATCATGCTTCGTCCGTCGAATCAAAACGCTGAAGGCGACCACGTGGACGCCTTGGGGAACCTGTATCATGACAGCCGTACCCTTGCAGGAGAGTAAACAAGGTTTGAACGCGATCAATCGTCACGGCGCCTGAAAAGCGGGCCGTCATGGAAATGTTGCACTGCACAAAAACCATTTGACTGCTGCACTGCAACATGAAACAAGGCCTCCAGTGATCCGGGGCTTGTTGCCCCACAGCCCAGTCCCCCAGTCCCAATCCAAGGAGCCCATCATGGCCGCCGTCGACACCGCAAAAAAGACCGTCGAACAATTCACCGCCGCTTCCAACGTCGCCTTCAAGGACGGCGTCGAAAAGAGCCTGGCCGCGATGAACGACATGAACGCGCACTCCAAGAAGAACCTGGAAGCCGTTGTCGCCTCTGCCACCGCGTCGGCCAAGGGTGCCGAAACGCTGGGCGCCCAGGCGATGGCCTTCTCCAAGGCGATGTTCGAGTCGCAGGTCGCCGCCGCCAAGTCGCTGTCCGGCGCCAAGAGCATCCAGGAAGTGGTCGAACTGCAGACCGCCTTCGCCAAGACCTCGCTGGAAACCTACATGTCCGAGTTCGGCAAGATGTCCGAGACGGTCTCGGCGTCGGTCAAGGAATCCATGAAGCCCCTGAACGAGCGCGTCACCGCGACCGTCGAGAAGCTTCAGGCGATCCGCTAAACCTTTCCGCGTTGTGGAAAGGCGGGCTCCCGGCGCTGTAAGCGCCGCCGGGTTTAGTCAGTAAGCGTAAGCGTAACGATAAGGGGCCGATCCGAAAGGGTCGGCCCTTTTGTCTTGGGCGGACGGCGGGTAGACTTCAGCCCATGTCAAACATCGAACATCGCCTCGCTGAACTCGGGATCGAGCTGCCGAAGCCCAACGCGCCGGTCGCCAATTATGTGCCCTTCGTGCGGGTGGGCGATTTGCTGCACATTTCGGGACAGGTCTCACTGGACGCGTCGGGCGGTATCCGCGGCGTGGTCGGCGAGGACGTAGACCTCGAAACCGCCATCCGCGCCGCGCGCCTGTGTGGTCTCAGTCTGCTGGCCCAGATGAGGGCCGCCTGTGACGGAGACCTGGGACGGGTCACGCGAATCGTCAAGCTGGGCGGGTTCGTTCAGGCCGGACCCACATTCTTTGAAATCCCGAAGGTCGTGAACGGCTGTTCGGACCTGATGGTCGAGGTGTTCGGCGACGCCGGTCGTCATGCGCGCTCGGCGGTCGGCGTCTATCGCCTACCGATGAACTTCGCCGTCGAGGTTGATGCGGTGGTGGCCGTGTTATGACCCACCGCTTTGGCGACGCCTGGGATCTGCTGTTTCACCCACCGGTGGCGCATCGAGGACTATGGAGCCCTCTAGGGCCGCCAGAAAACTCCCTGGGTGCCTTTCAGGCGGCGTGCGCGGCCGGCTACGGTATTGAACTGGACGTCCAGCTCTCGGCTGACGGCGAGGCCATGGTGTTCCATGACGACAAGCTGGCGCGAATGACCGGGGCCGATGGCCGGCTTCGCGACCGCACTGCAGCAGATCTTCAGACCCTGGCTCTGGCTGACAGTGACGAGCGCATGCCCACTTTGCTGGAAACCCTCGCACTCGTCGGACATCGGGCCATGGTTCACATTGAGTTGAAGACGCCCTACGGCGAGGTCGGTCCGTTGGAGCAGCGGGTCCATGAAATCATTGCCGATCACAACGGCCCACTGTGCGTCATCGGCTTCAATCCCTACTCCCACGCCTGGTTCGCAGACCGGTATCCAGGGGTGTTGCGTGGTCTCGACAGCTATTCCTACGACCGCGCGCCGCAGATGGCGGAGACCCAGCGCCGCGCCTTCGCCAATCTGGAGCATGTCGAGATCGCCCGCCCGCACTTCCTGGCCCTGGGTTTGGACATGTTGCCCAGCGCAAAAGCTGCCAGCCTCCGTGCCGAGGGCATGCCGGTGGTCGCGTGGACCGTGCGCGAGCCCGCCCAATGGGAGGCGATCAAGGGCTGCTGCGACAACCTGATCTTCGAAGGCTTCGCCGCGTGAGTCTGAAGCCGACAGTCAAGGTATCCCGACGGATTGCCGAGATTGGCCGCGAAGACTGGGATGGCTGCGCCGCCAACCCCGCCTACGCCGCCAACCCTTTCATTTGTTTTGATTTTCTGAACGCCTTGGAAGAGGCAAACTGCGCCGTCGAGCGCACCGGATGGGGGCCTCAGCACATTAGCGTCGAGGATGATAGCGGCCGCGTCGCCGCTGTCATGCCGCTCTATCTGAAGTCTCACAGCCAAGGGGAGTACATCTTCGACCACGCTTGGGCCGACGCCTATGAGCGGGCAGGCGGGCGGTACTATCCCAAACTCCTGTCTGCCGCGCCGTTCGTCCCGGCCACAGGCGCTCGACTGCTGGTGCGGCCGGACGTCGACGAAGGCGAGGCGAGGACCCTGTTGCTGGGCGGCGCGCTCACGCTGTGCGAACGCTATGGCGCGTCCGGTCTCAACCTCAACTTCCTGACCGAGCCGGAATGGCGCTGGGCCGGCGTCCACGGCATGGGCCTGCGCGAAGGCCAGCAGTATCACTGGCAGAACCGCGACTACGCCGACTTCGACGCCTTCCTGGGGGCCCTGTCCTCGGGTCGCCGCAAAACCATCCGTCGCGAACGCCGCGACGCTCAAGCCCAGGCCGAGATCGTATGCCTGACTGGCACCGATATCGCGGAGGCGCACTGGAACGCCTTCTTCGGCTTCTACATGGACACCGGCGCCCGCAAGTGGGGCCAGCCGTATCTGACACGGGCCTTCTTCACGATGCTGGGCGAGCGGATGGCCGATCAGGTGCTGCTGATCATGGCCCGTCGCGATGGCCGCTGGATTGCGGGGGCGCTGAACCTGATCGGCGGAGATTGCCTCTACGGCCGCCACTGGGGCTGCGTCGAGGAGGTGCCATTCCTGCACTTCGAGGTATGTTACTACCAGGCCATCGAATGGGCCATCGACCACGGCCTGCCCCGCGTCGAAGCAGGTGCCCAGGGCCAGCACAAGATCGCCCGCGGTTACCTGCCCAGACCCGTATACTCTGCCCACTACATCGCCGACCCCATCCTGCGCGAGCCTGTCGAGCGCTTCCTGGCCCAGGAACGCGCCGGGGTGGAACAGGAAATGGAGTGGCTGGAGGAGGAGTATTCACCGTTCAAGGCGGAGACCCCGCCGCTTCTCGGGAGTGCTACCCATGAGCCTTGACGGCACCTACGACCCCGACAACATCTTCGCCAAGATCCTCCGCGCCGAAATGCCGGCCGCCAGGGTGTTCGAGGACGACCATGTGCTGGCGTTCATGGACGTCTTCCCGCAGGCGAAAGGCCACACCCTGGTGATCCCGAAACATTCCACCGCCCGCAATTTTCTGGACGAGGACCCCGAGGTGATCGGGCCGCTGATGCTGGGTGCGCAGCGCGTGGCGAAGGCGGTTCGGGCGGCGCTGAACCCGGACGGGATCGTGATCACCCAGTTCAACGGCGCGCCTGCGGGTCAGACGGTATTCCACCTGCATGTCCACATAATCCCGCGCTGGGAGGGCGTGGCGCTGGGTCGGCACGGGCAGGGGATGGCCGACATGGAGAAGTTGAAGGTGCTGGCGGCGCAGATCGCGGCAAAGATTGCCTGACGTCTTCATTTTTCTCTTTTTTGCTCGTCATTCCCAGCCTTTTGCCGGGATGACGAGCGAGGGGTGGGCAGACGCAAAAAGGCCCGGGCTTTCGCCCGGGCCTATCCAATTCAATCCGTGTTGACCTACCCCGCCAGTTCCGGCTCCTGCTCCGGGCTCTCAATGACCGGCGCACCCTTTTCGCGTTCGTCGCCCTCGATGTCGAAGGCCAGCTTGCCGTCGCGCAGCACAACCTTAACGTGGCCGCCCTTGACCAGCCGTCCGAACAGGATCTCGTCGGCCAGCGGCTTCTTGATGTGCTCTTGGATGACGCGGGCGAGAGGCCGGGCACCATAGAGCTCGTCGAAGCCGTTCTTGGACAGCCAGTCGGCTGCATCGTCCGACGTCTCGATGGTGACATGGCGGTCGGCCAACTGGGCTTCCAGCTGGATGACGAACTTCTGCACCACCTGGCGGATGATATCCTGGGTCAGAGGTTTGAAGGGCACCACGGCGTCCAGACGATTGCGGAACTCCGGCGTGAACACCCGCTTCAGCGCCTCCTCGACCTCGCCCTCCTGCTTGCCACGGCCAAAGCCGATGGCGTTGCGCTGGGCATCCGATGCCCCCGCATTGGTGGTCATGATCAGGACCACGTTGCGGAAGTCGATCTTCTTGCCGTTGCTATCGGTCAGCTGGCCGTGGTCCATGACCTGCAACAGGATGTTGTAGACATCCGGGTGCGCCTTCTCGATCTCGTCAAGCAGCACCACGGCGTGCGGATGCTGGTCGACGGCGTCGGTCAAAAGCCCGCCCTGGTCAAAGCCCACATAGCCTGGAGGTGCCCCGATCAGGCGGCTGACCGTATGGCGCTCCATATATTCGCTCATGTCGAAGCGCAGCAGTTCGATGCCCAGTGTCAGGGCCAATTGGCGCGCCGTCTCGGTCTTGCCGGTGCCGGTGGGGCCGGAGAACAGGTACGAGCCGATCGGTTTGTTCTGGTCACGCAGTCCCGCCCGGGCCATCTTCATGGCCGACGACAGCTGGTCGATGGCCTCTTCCTGGCCGTAAACCGCACGCTTCAGATCGGTTTCCAGCTGCTTCAGCGCCTCGGTGTCGGTCTTCGACACCGACTTTGGCGGGATGCGGGCGATCTTGGCGACAACGGCCTCAACCTCCTTGATGCCGATGATCTTCTTGCGCTTGCCCTCGGGCACCAGCATCTGCGAGGCACCGGCCTCATCGATGATGTCGATCGCCTTGTCGGGAAGTTTGCGGTCGGTGATGTATCGCGCCGACAGCTCCACCGCCGCCTTGATGGCGTCGTTGGTGTAGCGGAGCTTGTGGAACTCCTCGTAGTAGATCTTCAGGCCCTTCAGGATCTTGATCGTGTCTTCGACGGTGGGCTCGTTGACATCGATCTTCTGGAACCGGCGCACCAGGGCGCGGTCCTTCTCGAAGTGCTGGCGGAATTCCTTGTAGGTGGTCGAGCCCATGCAGCGCAGGGCGCCTGAGGCCAGGGCCGGCTTGAGCAGGTTGGACGCGTCCATGGCCCCGCCCGACGTGGCACCGGCACCGATAACGGTGTGGATCTCGTCGATGAACAGCACCGCATCCGGGTGGGCCTCAAGCTCCTTGACCACCTGTTTCACGCGCTCTTCGAAATCACCGCGATAGCGCGTTCCGGCCAGCAGGGCACCCATGTCCAGCGAGAAGATGGTGGCCCCGGCCAGAACTTCCGGAACCTGCTTGTTGATGATCTTGCGGGCCAGGCCCTCGGCAATAGCCGTCTTGCCGACCCCAGGGTCACCCACCAGCAGCGGGTTGTTCTTCGTGCGGCGGCACAGGATCTGGATGCAGCGCTCGACTTCCGACATCCGCCCGATCAGCGGGTCGACCTTACCCTGCTTGGCCTTTTCGTTGAGGTTGACGCAGTAGGCGTCCAGCGCCTCTCCGGCCGTCTTGGCGGCGGGTTTCTCTTCGTCTTCCGCGCCCTTAACCGGCTTGGTTTCGCTGGCACCTGCCTTCTTGGCGATGCCGTGGGCGATGTAGTTCACCGCGTCATAGCGGGTCATGTCCTGCTCCTGCAGGAAGTAGGCGGCGTGGCTTTCGCGCTCTGAGAAGATCGCCACCAGCACATTCGCCCCGGTCACTTCCTCGCGGCCCGACGACTGCACGTGGATCACCGCGCGCTGTATCACCCGCTGGAAGCCTGCTGTGGGTTTGGCGTCCTCGCCGTCGTCCACGACCAGGCTGCGCAGCTCATTGTCCACATAGTTGGTCAGCGTGGTTCTGAGCGCCGGCAGTTCGACCTCGCAGGCGTTCATCACGCCCGTGGCGTCCTCATCGTCGATAAGGCTGAGCAGCAAATGCTCCAGCGTCGCATACTCATGCTTTCGCTGATTGGCGTACGCCACGGCGCGATGCAGGGATTCTTCGAGTTGGCGGGAAAATGAAGGCAAGTGCCTCTAGTCCTTTTCCATGGTGCACTGCAATGGGTGCTGGTGACGTCGCGCTGCATCAACAACTTGAGCGACTTTGGTTTCCGCGACTTCGTAGGTAAAGATCCCGCAGACACCCACCCCGTGTTGATGGACATGAAGCATGATCCGAGTCGCTTCGTCGCGCGACTTGTTGAAGAACTGCTCGAGTACGTACACAACGAATTCCATCGGCGTGTAATCATCATTGAGAATCAGAACCCTGTACATTGCAGGCTTCTGCGTCTTCGGCTTGGTCTGGGTGATCACGGTCGAACGAATGCCGGTGTCCGTGTCACCATCCTTCCGTTCGCTCATGATCCGGGCTCCTGGCGGGGCGATGATCGCCCGTCGGTCCAATTAGATATGGAAGATGGCGTCATTTGGAAGGGCTGAATCGTCCTGTGGGTGTTTCACGGGTCTGTCGCATGATTTCCAGCAGACATAATGCGTCATGGCTCCTCTTGCGAGGCCTTGGCTTTGAGGTTGCGGCCGGTGGTCATGGCGTCCGTGCCGAAACGGGCCCGAATCGCATCGATCGAGCGTTCGTTGGCCAGCGCCTTTCGCTCCAGATCGGCAAAGAAGTCGCCGCCCGCGCTGTCGGCGTCGATCAGATCCGCAATGCCGATGCCGATCAGTCGCCAGGGCTTACCCGTGGCCTCGCGCGCCAGAAGCTCTCGGCCCACCTGAAACAGCGTCTTCGCAGTCTGGGTGGCGATGGGCAGGGTGCGGCGACGTGTCACGATCCGGAAGTCCGTCGCGCGCAGTTTCAGGGTCACCACCCGCCCGGCGACCGCTCCAGCACGGGCCTGACGGGCCACGCGCTCGCACAGGGGGGCCAGCTTGTCTTCCAGATCGCTGATCCGGCTGAGGTCATCGTTGAAGGTGGTCTCGGCGCTGATCGCCTTGCGCGCTTCGTTGGGATTGACCGCGCGGGTGTCGTGTCCCAGCGCCAGTTCTGAGAGCCGCAGGCCCTGCGCGCCCCAGCGCTCGGCCAGCACC
Source organism: Phenylobacterium deserti (assembly GCA_945883235.1). Lineage (GTDB taxonomy): Bacteria > Pseudomonadota > Alphaproteobacteria > Caulobacterales > Caulobacteraceae > Phenylobacterium > Phenylobacterium deserti_A. Next base: position 12,290 of record CAMCXF010000003.1, read on the forward strand.
TTGCGGTCAGTGCGGGCAAGGTCGCCCACGGTGCGGTACCCGGCCTTTTCCAGACTGGCCACCATGGCGGGTCCCACGCCGGGCAAGATCCGCACCAGCTTCGGGGCCAGAAACGCCTGCGCCTCACGCCCTATCACTGAAAAGCCGCGTGGCTTGTCCAGCTCCGAGGCAATCTTGGCCAGGAACTTGTTGGGTGCCAGCCCGATCGAGACCGTCAGACCCGTCTCGGCCTCGATCCGTGCCTGCAGTTTCGCGAGGGTGATCGCTGGCGGCGCACCATGCAGCCGCTCTGTTCCGGACAGGTCCATCCAGGCCTCATCCAGAGACAGGGTCTGGATCAGGGGCGTCAGGCCCGCCGCCAGGCCCAGGATGCGCTTGCTCTCGGCCTTGTATTTGGCGAAGTCGGGTTTGATCACCACGGCCTCGGGACAGGCCGCCATCGCCTTGAACATCGGCATGGCCGAGCGCACGCCCTTGATGCGGGCGATGTAGCAACAGGTGGTCACCACGCCGCGCGTCCCACCGCCAACGATGACCGGCAGATCGCGCAACTCCGGGCGGTCGCGCTTCTCTACCGAGGCGTAGAACGCATCACAGTCCATATGGGCGATGGCCAGCTCGCCCACCTGGGGATGTGTGACAATCCGGGGCGAGCCACAGGTCGGGCATCGCCGGACCGCCTGATCGCCGGTCCAGAAACAATCGCGGCAAAACCCGATCATCCGTCCGGTTCCAGCGGCCAGAGCCAGGCCGCACCCCTGACGCCGGACGAATCGCCGTGCAGCGCCTTGACGACCGGGGTCGTGAAGACGTCGGAGAACACATGCGGCGAGATCGCCCCGGGCAGGCCTTCGTAGAGGCTGGCGATATTCGACATCCCCCCGCCCAGTACGATCATGTCAGGATCCAGCAGGTCGACCACGACGGCAAGCGCCCGACCCAGGCGGTCAATATAGCGGTCCAGTGAGGCCACATTGCTTGTCGCGACCGCGTCTTCCGCAGACATACCGGTGTCGCGGGCGAACCCTGTGCCGCTCAGCCACAGTTCCAGACAGTTGCGCCGCCCGCACCAGCAGACAGGGCCGGGCAGTTCCTCCGACCTCGGCCAGGGCAGGGGCGTGTGGCCCCATTCGCCGGCGATCAGGTTGCGACCGGCGACGGGACGCCCATCGATCGCGATGCCGCCGCCACAACCTGTGCCTATGATTACGGCAAACACCACGTCGGCACTCGCGGCCGCACCGTCGGCCGCCTCCGACATGGCCAGGCAGTTGGCGTCGTTGGCGTAGCGCACGGGTCGCTCCAGCACCCGTTCCAGGTCCGCCGGAAAGGGCCGGTCATTCAGCACGGCCGAGTTGGAGTTCCGCATCAGACCCGTGATGGGTGATGGCGATCCCGGTCCGCCCACGCCCACCCGCTTTACAGATGCACCTGCCTGACGCTCGGCCTCAGCGACGGCCTGCCGCGTGGCCTCCAAACGATCCTCATAAGCCTGCGGCGTCGACACCCGCACCCGCGCCAGAAACCGCCCGCCAGCGTCCAGCGCCGCCGCCTCGATCTTGGTCCCCCCGAAGTCCACGCCGATCCGGATCATGTGGGAGAGCTTAGCCGATTTGGGGCGAGTTGGCGTGGGGGGGTAGCGTCGTCTCCCTATCGGCTTGGCCGGGGAGGAGGCCCGGCTCTACCGCCGTACCGCGACCTCGATTGCCTCGCCCAACTGGGCCCAGTCGTCGATTCGCGGATGACGCTCTGAAGCCGGCGCATGCGGTCGCAAGCGCAGATCCGCAACGTGCTGAAACGTCGCCGTGGTCGGCGAGTGTTCCGCCACCGAATCGAGATTGCCCAGCAGGTCATCCACAAACGCTGTCGGATGCATCGTCTGCGCCACCAGCCCCGCGGCAATCGGGCCCTTGGGTCCGGTATTCAGGATCAGCGGATGGGCCAGGCCATGCTTGCGCAACCAGTTGGTCCGCAGGCGTTCGGCCGGGGCGGGGGCATTCGAGAGGATCAGGATCTCGGCATGGTCTGACAGACGGTTCAGGGCATCGATGGCACCGGGGGCAGGTTCCATCTGGTCGCAATGTCCGGCGAAGAACGCATCGAACAGCGCCTTGCCCTCGACCGCGTCGATGTGCTGGCTCTCGCCCGGTCGATAGATGTTCTGGAACAGGGCGAACTTGTCCACCCGCATCTCCAGCCCACGCGTGGCCGCGTAGTCGCCAAAACCCTGCATGAACAGGCCCAGCACCTCGTCCACATCGATGAGCACGAGGGGGCGAGCCGGGGACAAACCGAGGCTCTCAAGAAGCGGCGCGACAACGGTCAGGGGTGTGGTCAAAGCGCCTCCGGCGGCTGATTCACTATCTTTAAGGACATCCGTGGGATGAACAGGGAACAGGCGGGGACGGTCGAAAATCGGCCGGGCCGCTGGCACTGTCGGGTCCCGAATGGCGAAGAAGGTCCTCATCGTCGAGGATAACGAGCTGAACATGAAGCTCTTTCATGATTTGCTCGAAGCCCAGGGCTACGAAACCCTTGAAACCCGCGAGGGTCTCTCGGCGTTGTCGCTGGCCCGTGAGCATAAACCCGACCTGATCCTGATGGATATCCAGCTGCCGGAGATCTCGGGTCTGGAGGTCACCAAGTGGCTGAAGGAGGACGAGGAACTTGCGCATATCCCCGTCGTCGCCGTGACCGCCTTCGCCATGAAGGGCGATGAGGAGCGCATCCGCGAGGGCGGCTGCGAGGCCTATATCTCCAAGCCGATCTCCGTAACGCACTTCCTCGAAACCATCCGTCGACTGCTGGCCTGACCGATGTCCGCGCGCATCCTCGTCGTCGATGACATCGACTCCAACGTCCGGTTGCTCGAGGCGAAGCTGAGTTCCGAGTACTACGAGGTGCTGACGGCGTCCGATGGCCCGACGGCCCTGGCCATTGCCGCCTCCGAGCTGCCGGACATCGTGCTGCTGGACGTGATGATGCCCGGCATGGACGGCTTCGATGTCTGCCGCCGGTTGAAAGCCGATCCCGCCACCCGTCACGTGCCCGTGGTGCTGGTCACCGCCCTGGACGGTCGCGCTGACCGCGTCGCGGGCCTTGAGGCCGGGGCCGACGATTTTCTGACCAAGCCCATCGATGACGTGATGCTGTTTGCCCGGGTGCGCAGCCTGACCCGCCTGAAAGCGGTAATCGACGAACTCCGCGACCGCGAGGCCTCCGGGCGCCGAATCGGCGTGATCGCCGGTGCCGCGTCGCGGCTGGGCGGATCCGGCGGGCGTATCCTGTTCGTCGACGACAATGAGCGTCAGGCTGAACGGATTTGCGCCGAGCTTTCGATTGAACACCGGCCGATCCTGGAATCCGACCCGGCCAAGGCGCTGCTGACCGCGCGTGGGCCGGTCGACCTGGTCATCGTCAATGCCACCAGCAAGGCCTTCGATGGTCTGCGCTTCGCCGCCCAACTGCGATCCGATGAGGCGACCCGCAGCCTGCCGATCCTGGCGGTGGTGGACCTCGATGAACGACAGCGGGCGGTCAAGGCGCTGGAGATCGGCGTCAACGACATCCTGGCCCGGCCCATTGATCCGGGCGAACTGGCGGCGCGGGTCCGCACCCAGATCCGGCGCAAACGCTATACCGACTATCTGCGCGCCAATCTGGACCATTCGCTGGAGCTGGCGGTCACCGACCAGCTGACTGGCCTGCACAACCGCCGCTACATGACCGGTCAGTTGGAAGCGCTGATGCGCCGGTCCGTCGCTGGTGGCGAGCCCGTCGCGGTGCTGATGATCGACATCGACCACTTCAAGACGGTCAATGACAGCTTCGGCCACGACGTCGGCGACGAGGTGCTTCGCGAATTCGCCGTGCGTCTGGCCTCCAACGTCCGCGCCATCGACCTCCCGGTTCGCCACGGCGGTGAAGAGTTCGTGGTGGTCATGCCCGATACCGACCTTGAGGCCGCGCGACGCGTCGCCGAACGCATCCGCCTGCATGTGGCGGGGTCACCGTTCCGCGTCATGAACGGCGAGGAACTGCTGACCGTCACTATCTCCATCGGCGTCGCCGCCAGTTCCGGTGCCGGCGACAGCTCCCACGCCCTGGTCAAACGCGCCGACGAAGCCGTCTACGTCGCCAAAAGCCAGGGCCGCAACCGGGTGATCGCCCGCGCGGCATAGTGTGTTGAAACGCAAAGAGCCCGGCGGTGAGGCCGGGCGTCTTCAAACGCGATCAGGGACGTTTCAGCCTTACTTGATCTTGCCTTCGCGGAATTCCACGTGCTTGCGCACGACGGGGTCGTACTTCTTCAGGACCATCTTCTCGGTCTTGGTGCGCGCGTTCTTCTTCGTCACGTAGAAGAAGCCGGTATCCGCCGTCGAATTGAGGCGGATCTTGATTGAGGCGGGCTTCGCCATGGCAGTCGTCCTTGCGGGGCCAAACGGGATCGCACCGCAGGCGGGTGTTCAGAAGGCGCGGAAAATACGAATCCGCGGCCGGAAGTCAATGGTGGACCGAACTTACAGGCTGGTCGGCTTCATCGAGTTGTCCTTGAACCGCAGGAACAACTTGGGGCGGCTCGGGTCTTTCATCCGCTCGCCGGCTTCCTTGATCATCATCCGGGTCACCGCCGGAAGCTGCAGGTCCATGGCCTCGTCAAAGTCGAACCAGGCGATCTCCTCGAGTTCCCCGCAGTCGGCCTGACGCTCCAGGCTGGTGAGGCGTTCGGCGTCAGCCAGCAGGAACCAGGTGTCGAACCGTTTGCCCACCTGGGGCGGCGTGATGGCGCGAGCGATGACGTCCAGCGCCTCCAGGTCGGCCACAACGCCCTGGGCAGCGAAGTCCTTCCAGGGACCCGTGCCGCGTGATTTCCCGGGCTTGCCCAGCAACAAGCCGGTTTCCTCCCAGGTCTCGCGCACAGCCGCCAGAGCCAGCGCGCGACCCCGACCAACCGGCAGGTGCTTGTCGAACAGGTCCCCGACCTCGGGGCGAAGGTCGGTGGCGAACGGCGCGCGATAGTCCGCCCGGTCAATCCGCCCGCCCGGAAACACCCAGCGGTCGGGCATGAAGCTGTGACCGCCATGGCGCTTTCCCATCAGCACGCGCGGCTTGGCCGCATCGCGACGGATGATCATCACCGTGGCAGCGTTCTTGGGGCGGACGGCCCGCGCGCCGGGAATGCGGGGCGGACCTTCGGGCTTGTGCGGTACGGCGGGAGCTGGGGCGTTCATGAAACAACTGTATGACTTTGGCGGGGACGTAGGGAAGGGCGACCTTGCGGAAGGCGCGACCCACCTAACGCTTCGGCCCGCCCTTCTTGCCGCTGCGGATGTTCTTGGGTCGCCCCTGAGGACCACGCTTGGGCCCGCGATAGCTGCCGGGGCCGCCGGGACCCCGGTCGCTGCGGTCTCGCATCCCCAGCCGGGGCCGGGGCGCGGTCTTGTCCGGCTCCGCAGGTTCGCTTAGCATCTCGAACAGCAGGCCGCCCGTGATCGGCGTGGCCTCTGCCAGCTTGACCCGCACCGTCATGCCCAGCGGCCACCGGCTCCCGGTCTTCTCGCCCACCAACGCGTGCATCCGGTCGTCGTGGACGAAGTACTCACTGCCCAGCCGTGACACCGGCACCAGCCCGTCAGCGCCGGTCCCTGCCAGCCGTACGAACAGGCCGAACCGGGTCACGCCCGTGATGCGTCCGTCAAACTCCGCCCCCACCTTGTCCGCCAGGAACGCCGCCACATAGCGATCCGTGGCATCGCGCTCAGCGGCCATTGCGCGGCGTTCGGCAAAGGTGATTTCCTCGGCCGTGCCCTTCATCTGCGAGATGTCGCGGTCCGACAGGCCGTCACTGCCCAGATCCAGCGCCGTGATCAGCGCCCGATGGACGATCAGATCGGCATAGCGCCGGATCGGTGAGGTGAAGTGGGCGTACTTCATCAGGTTCAGGCCGAAGTGGCCGATGTTGTCCGTGGAATAGATCGCCTGCATCTGGGTGCGCAGGACCACCTCGTTGATGATGTCAGCGTGCGGCCCCTCCCGGGTCTCGCCCAGCAGCTTGTTGAACCGGTCGGTGCGCGGGGCCTCGCCCTTGGTCCAGGGTATCCCCAGTGACCCCAGGAAGTCGGTCAGCGAGAAGATCTTCTCCTGGCTGGGCGCGTCATGGATTCTGTAGATCAGCGGGGTCTTCTTCTGCTCCAGGGTCTCGGCGGCGCAGACGTTGGCCTGGATCATGAACTCCTCGATCAGCTTGTGCGCTTCGAGGGAGGGGCGGGGCGTGATCGCATCGATCTCACCCTCCGCATTGATCGAGATCTTCCGTTCCAGGCTCTCGATGGCCAATGGCGAGCGTGCGTCACGGCCCTTCTTCAGGCAGGCGTAGGCGGCCCACAGCGGCGTCAACACCCGGTCCAGCAGCGGCCCGGACTTGTCGTCGGGCTGTCCGTCGATGGCGGCCTGCGCCTGCTCATATGACAGCTTCGCCGCCGAGCGCATCAGACCCCGGGCAAACGTATGGCCGCGTTTGCGACCGCTGGCGTCGAACACCATTCGCACAGCCAGGCAGGCCCGGTTCTCGCCCTCCCTGAGGCTGCACAGGCCGGCCGACAACCGCTCGGGCAGCATCGGCTCTACCCGGTCGGGAAAATAGACGCTGTTGCCTTTCTCCCGCGCAATTCGGTCCAGCTCGGTGCCGGGCCGGACGTAGGCGGCGACATCGGCGATAGCGACCCAGGCGATCCAGCCACCGGGGTTCTTCGGGTCGTCGTCCGGCTGGGCAAAGACCGCGTCATCGTGATCGCGGGCGTCCTGCGGGTCGATGGTGATCAACGGGACGTCGCGCATGTCCTCGCGCCCGCTCAGGGTCGGCGGCTCGGCCTCTTCCGCCTCGGCTTCGGCGGCGGCAGAGAAGCCCATCGGAATGCCGTGGGTGTGGATGGCGATCAGCGAGGCGGCGCGCGGCTGATCCTCGCGGCCCACGATCTCCAGAAGCTTGCCGTGCTTTGGCCCAAAGCGGCTGCCGTGGCTCTCTACCGTGGCCAGTACCAGATCGCCGTCCTGCACGTTCTCGCCGGGCGGCAGCAGCAGGCTGTCTTTCGAGCGCCGATCCACCGGCTCGACCCGGACCTCGCGACGCACCTTGCGGACCACGCCCAGAATGCGGTGCGCGCTCTGACCCAGCCGCTTGATCAGCTTGGCCTGAAACTCGCCGGTTTCCAGTTGGTTGAACCGCACCAGCAGTCGGTCGCCCATGCCCGGCGCGCCGGTTCCGGCTTCCTTGCCGGGGGCCAGTGTCACGACCGGCGTTTCCTCGCCCTTGACCAGTTTCACCAACAGTTCGCCGTCGGTGTCCTTGCCCACCACGTCGACGACGCCGACCTCGGGAAAGGCTCCAGCCTCGGCGAACCCGCGCCGGCCGCGCTTGCCCAGCGCGCCCTCGGCCTCTAGCGCGGTCAGCATCTCGCGGAGCGCCCGGCGATCCGCGCCCTTCAGCCCGAAGGCGCTGGCGATGCCAGCCTTGTTCGGCTCACCCTGCTCGCGGATGTAGGCCAGCAGCGTGTCGCGGTCCGGCAGCCCCTGCGACGGGCGCGTGGGTTTTTTGGCGGTCTTCTTCGGTGTCTTCGGTCGAGCCATTCCGCGCCCATAGCACGGTTTGACTGCCTCAGGCGGCATCCCCGGCATTCAGAAATGCGATGATTGCCGGATAGGCCGCGCGGTCCTGGATCATGAACATGTGGCCGCCTTCGAACCACTGGAGCTTGGCCCCAGGCATGCGTGCCGCCATCTTGTCCTGCGTCGAGGGCAGGGCGATCCCGTCATAGCGGCCCGCTGCAATCAGGACCGGGCACGTGATTTGAGGCAGGCGATCCCATGTGTCGTGACCGGCGCGGGCCTCCAGTTGCCGCCGGGCACCTTGCGCGCGCCCGGGCTCGCCCGCGAAAGGGTCGGCAGAACCCATGGCGACAAAGGTGGCATAGTCCTGCGGATGGGCCGCCGCCCATGCCGCATCGCGGCGCGTGTCGCTGATCGGGATCAGATGCTTCGCGCGCGCCTCGCCGGTCAGATGTTCGATGTCGTGAAAGGCGAACGAAGCCCCGCCCGCGCCACCGGGGGAGGTGCAGGCCAGCACCAGCCGTTTCACCTTGGCGGGATGCCGCAGCGCCAGTTCCTGGGCCACCATGCCGCCGAATGAGACGCCGATCACCACGGCGTCATCCCAGTCGAGGTGGTGCATCAGGTCGGCGGCGTCGTCGGCGTACTGGGCCATGGAATAGGGCGCGTCGGGCTTGTCCGTTCTGCCAAGACCCCGCTGGTCATAGGTCAGCAGATCAAAGGCCTTGGCCAGCGGCGAGGCGAACATATTGGGTTGAAACCGAAGGTCGCCGCCCGTGCCGGAAATGTACAACAGCCGACGCCCTGAGCCTGCGCGCTCGAAATAAAAGTGCAGGTCGTTGAGCGTTGCAATCGGCATCGGTAGTCCCCTGATAAGCGGTCAGGCCTTGGATTTGGCCGTCGGTTTCTTTTTCGCAGGCACCTTCTTCTTCGCAGGTGCATTCTTCGCGCTCACCGCCTTCGGCGCTGCCTTGGCCTTCACCGCCCTTGCTGGTTTCTTGGCCTTTCCACCACCGCCCTTCGCCACCCGTTCAGCGATCAACTCTATGGCCTGCTCCAACGTCACCGACAGTGGGTCAGCGCCACGCGGCACGTTGGCATTGGTGGCACCGTGCTTGATGTAGGGGCCATAGCGGCCTGACAACACCCGGATCGGCTGACCGTCTGCCGGGTGCGCGCCCAGTTCCGCCAGCGCCGCCGATTCTGCCCCGCCGCGCCTACCTGCCCGCTTCGTGGCCAGCAGGTCCACGGCGCGGTTTACGCCAACGTCGAAGACTTCGTCTGCCGTCGGCAGGTTGGCATAGGTGCCGTCGTGCAGCACGAAGGGACCATAGCGTCCGATGCCGGCCAGGATCGGCTTGCCGTCCTCTGGGTGGTTGCCCACCTCGCGCGGCAGCCGCAGCAAGCGCAGGCCCTTGTCCAGGTCCATGTCCGGTGCCGACCAGCCCTTGGGCAGGCTGGATCGCTTGGGCTTCTCGCCTTCGCCCAGCTGGACGTAGACACCGAAGCGGCCGGTTTTCAGGAAAACCGTCTCACCGGTGACCGGATCAATCCCCAGTTCGCGGTCGCCGGTGGGGCCGTCTTCACCCTCTCCCGAGACGGTCAGCGGCCGGGTGTGGCGGCACTCCGGATAGTTTGAACAGCCCAGGAATGGACCGTACTTGCTCGACTTCAAGCCCATCCGACCGGAGTTGCAGACCGGGCAAAGGCGCGGGTCGGACCCGTCGGCCTTTTCCGGGAACAGGTGCGGACCCAAGGTCGCATCCAGCGCCGTCAGCACGTCGCTCATGCGGAGTTCAGCTGTCTCGCCGATCTTGGCGTTGAATTCGAGCCAGAATTCACGGAGCAGGACCTTCCAGTCCAGCTCGCCGGCCGACACCAGATCGAGGCGTTCTTCCAGCGCGGCGGTGAAGTCGTATTCCACGTATCGGGCGAAGTATTCTTCCAGGAAGGCGGTCAGCAGTCGGCCCTTGTCCTCGGGCACGAAGCGCTGCTTCTCCATCCGCACATAGGCGCGGTCGCGCAACACCGTCAGGATCGAGGCGTAGGTCGACGGCCGTCCGATACCCAGCTCCTCGAGCTTTTTCACCAGGCTGGCTTCGGAATAGCGCGGTGGCGGCTCGGTGAAGTGCTGGTCGGCCTTGGCGGCGCGCACTTGCGCGGCAGCGCCCTGGGTCACCTGCGGCAGGCGGCCGCCCTCCTCGTCGTCAGGATCGTCGCGGCCCTCTTCGTAGACCGCCAGATAGCCGTCGAACGTTACCACCTGGCCAGTGGCGCGCAGGCCGGTCTTGCCGTCGGAGGAATCAAGGTCGATGGTTGTGCGCTCGATCCTCGCGCTTTCCATCTGCGACGCAATCATCCGCTTCCAGACCAGCTCATAGAGCCGCCCCAGATCGCCCTCGAGCCGCATCTTCCCGGGATTGCGCGCCAGGCTGGTCGGGCGGATCGCCTCGTGGGCCTCCTGAGCGTTCTTTGCCTTGGTAGAGTAGATTCGCGCCTTCTCCGGAACGTATTCCCGGCCGTAGAGCCCGCCGATCACGTCGCGCGCCTCGTCCAGCGCTTCGGGCGCAGTCTGGACACCGTCGGTGCGCATATAGGTGATCAGACCGACGGTCTCGCCGCCGATGTCGATACCCTCATAGAGCCGCTGCGCGGCCTGCATCGTGCGCTTGGCGTCGAAGCCCAGCTTGCGCGAGGCCTCCTGCTGCAGGGTAGAGGTTGTGAAGGGCGGGGGCGGCGAGCGGCGGCCGGGCTTGCGCTCCAGAGCGGTCACCGTGAACGTCGCTGCCTTCACCGCATCGCGTGCGGCAAAGGCGCTGGCCTCATTGCCCAGGTCAAACTTGGTCAGGCGCTTGCTGTCATGCTTCACCAGCCGCGCAGTGAAGGGGTCGCTACCGGCGGCGACCTCGGCCTCGACGGTCCAGTATTCCTGGGTCTTGAACCGCTCGATTTCGAGCTCGCGGTCCACAACGCATCTCAAGGCCACTGACTGAACGCGGCCCGCCGAGCGCGCGCCGGGCAGTTTGCGCCACAGCACCGGCGACAGCGTAAAGCCCACCAGATAGTCCAGCGCGCGCCGCGCCAGATAGGCATTGACCAGCTCCATATCCAGCTGGCGCGGATGGGTCATGGCCTCAAGAATCGAGCTCTTGGTGATCGCGTTGAACACCACCCGCTCGACCGGGATGTCCTTCAGGCCGCGCTTCCTGTTGAGGATCTCCAGCACGTGCCAGGAAATGGCCTCGCCCTCGCGGTCGGGGTCGGTGGCCAGGATGAGGCGGTCCGCACCCTTCGCGGCCTCGGCGATCTCGGACAGGCGCTTGGCAGCCTTGCCATCGATTTCCCAGGACATGTCGAAGTCCTCGTCCGGACGAACGGAACCGTCCTTCGCGGGCAAATCGCGGACGTGGCCATAGGAGGCCAGCACCTTGAAATCGGATCCAAGGTACTTGTTGATGGTCTTGGCCTTGGCGGGGCTCTCGACGATGACGAGCTTCATGCGGGGGTGCGTCTGATCCATAAAAGAGGCGGAACGTGGGGGCGGCACCCATCGCCTGTCAACGGGCGGTTTTTGCCGGGATCGGGCAGCCCCTTTAGGGGCTTACCCCTTAACAACCATGCCGCCGGGGCGCAGTTCGGCCCGTCCAGCCAGCGCCAGCTCCATCAAGGCAGCGAAAACGGCGGGGGCAGGGGCCTGAGCCGCGCGCACCATTTCGTCGCGTGAGACCGGTGTCGGCGACAGCAGTTGGGCCAGTCGCTCGATCAGATCACGGTCGACAGTTTCAGGCATATCCTGGAAGTCTGGCGGATCAGGCTCACGCAACCCGGGCAGGGTCTCAAGCGCCCGCAAGACGTCATCGAGCCCCTCGCACAGCGCAGCCCCCTGGCGGATCAGATCGTTGGTGCCGCGGGCGCGTGGGTCGAGCGGTGAGCCCGGCACCGCCAGCACCTCACGTCCCTGTTCCGCGGCGAGCCGCGCCGTGATCAGCGACCCGGAACGCAGTTCGGCCTCCACCACCACCACGGCGCGCGACAGGCCGGCGATGATGCGGTTACGGCGCGGGAAGTCGCGGGCCACGGCCGTGCGTCCCGGCTCATTCTCCGATACCACGCAGCCGCTCGCGACGATCCGATCATAGAGCCCGCGATGCTCGGGCGGATAAACGTCGTCGATCCCGCCACCCAGAACGGCTGATGTTCCGGTGGGCAATGCACCCTCGTGGGCCGCGGCATCTATTCCACGCGCCATGCCGGAGGTGATCAGGTAACCGGCCTGGCCCAGTTCGGCGGCAAGGCCTCGGGCAAACCTCTGGCCGGCCGCTGAGGCCACCCGGGCACCGACAATGGCGACGCTGGGCTGATTTAAAAGGGCTACATTTCCGCGCGTCCAGATCAGGGGCGGCGGCGGGTCCAGAGCGGCCAGTGCGGCAGGGAAGTCCGGCTCGCAAGTCGCGATCAGCCGTGCGCCCAGCTTTGCGCCGGCGGCAAGTTCACGCTCTGCTTCGGCCTCTGACGGAATCTTCAGACGCGCCATCCGACCGCCGCGCTGGGCAAGGTCAGGCAGGGCCGCCAGGGCCAGAGCGGCCTCGCCAAAGCGCCGGATCAACTGACTGAACGTGACCGCGCCGACATTCTCTGCGCGGGACAGACGCAACCAGTCGCGCCGTTGCCTGTCGGAAAGCTGTCGTGTCACCCGGCCTCGTCCACGGGCGGTTTCGCGGCGTCGATCCTGGGCTCCTCGCCTCGCAACAAGCGTCGGATATTTGGCTCATGCCGGATGAAGACCAGCAGGGCCATGAATAGCGTCAGGAGGGTAATGGCGTGCGGGAGACCCAGTAACAGGGCGATCAGCGGTGCGATCGCCACGGCGACCAGACCGGCCAGCGACGATATGCGGAACAGGAAAGCCACGATCAACCAGGCCGCCCCCGATGCCAACCCAACGGGCCATGCCGCCGCCAGCAAGGTGCCAAAGAAGGTGGCGACCCCCTTGCCGCCCTTGAACTTCAGCCAGACCGGAAAGAGATGCCCCAGGAATGCGGCGCCTGCTGCCAGCGCGATGAGGCTGGATCCAGATGCTCCAGGATTTGACCTGTCCATAACCCAGGCCAGCAGCACTGCTACCGCGCCCTTGCCACCATCACCCAGCAGGGTGATGAGTGCCAGATCCTTGCGACCGGTGCGCAACACATTGGTCGCACCAATGCTGCCGGAGCCTATCGCGCGGATATCGCCCGTACCGCCCAGTCGGGTCGCAATCACCCCGAACGGAATCGAACCCAACAGGTAGCCGCCAACGATGGCGACAGCATAGAGAAGGATATTCGGCGACATGGTTTCCCCCGATCCGAACGACTCCTAGCGCGTCTCTGGCAACTCTGAAACAGGCGTGAAGTCGACCGCGCTGAGGCTGGTATTCGATCCCGCCCTGACTATGGTGCGGTCGATGGTCCCATCCACCAAGGCGTTTGAATGATCCTCGTGACGGGGTCGGAAGGTTTGATCGGCCGGCATGTTGTGTCGGCGCTACTGGCGTCGGGTCATGCTGTCAGACGATTTGACCTGGCCCGAGCATCGACCGAAAACCTTCGCCACTCCGGGGCTGTCGAGTTGGCTCTTGAGGGCGTCACCGGAGTTCTTCACTTGGCGGCGGTATCCCGTGTCGCCCGCGCCCAAATGGAACCCGAATTCTGTCACCAGACCAATGTTGAAGCCTTTGGCGAACTTCTTCGCCTCAGTCTGGCGCAGCAAAGTCGCCCATGGGTAATTTTTGTCAGCAGTCGAGAGGTGTATGGCCAGCAAGCGGTCTTGCCGGTGCAGGAAGATGCTGTCCTGTCGCCCGTGAACGTCTACGCCGCAAGCAAGGTCGAGGGTGCACGACTGACCGCGCAGGCCTCCCGCGCCGGCCTGCTTACCAATATCTGTCGGCTTTCGAACGTCTACGGCTGCCCGCATGACTATGGGGATCGGGTGGCGGTGGCCTTCGCGGCCGCGGCCACCTGGGGTGGGGTGGCCAGAGTTGACGGCTCGGATTGTCTGTTTGACTTCACCTTCATTGCCGATGTGGCCGAGGGTCTTTGCCGGCTGGTCGAGGCGACAGTTGCCGGTGAGCGATTGCCGCCGGTTCAATTTGTGTCGGGCCGAGGAACCACGCTTGGTGGATTGGCGCGTCTTGCCAAGGGCATCTCGGCGCATCCTGTCGATATCGTCGAGGCACCGGCGCGAACGTTCGATGTCTCGCGGTTTGTCGGGGATCCAACACGAACCCGCGCGCTTTTGGGCTGGCAGGCGACGACGCAGATTGAAGACGGCATGGCACTGCTTGTCCGCGCTCTGCAGCAGCAGGAGTGCGGGGGCCTACCCGCGTTACGTCAGCCATGACGCTTGACGGGGTATCTGTTCCAGAGCGCCCCGGTGAAATCCGGGCCTGCTTGGTTGTGCGTGACGAGGTTCTCCGCCTGCCGTCGACCCTGGATTGTCATCGACACCTCGGCGTTGATCGCTTCCTGATCATTGACAACGGTTCTGGCGACGGCACCGTCGATTTTCTGACAGCGCAGCCGGACGTCCATCTCTTTCAAACGACGGAGTCGTTTGCCGCTGCCAATGACGGCCTGCATTGGGGCAACGCGGTACGCGACGCCTACTGTGATGGTCATTGGACGCTCAGTCTCGACGCTGACGAACAGCTTGTCTTTCCGGGCATTGAGACCGTTGACCTGAAGTCGCTGTGTCGCTTTTTGGACGGGCAGGGCGCGGATTGCGTTCTGGCGATGCTGCTCGACATGTACAACGCTGGCGACGTCACCGAGGCTGTTCATGATCCGGCCAGGCCCCTGATCGAGACGTGCAGGTGGTTCGACCCGGGTCCCTATCGCCTGCTGCGCGGAGGACCGTTTCCTGGTGCCCGGATCTATGGTGGACCCAGGGATCGATTGATCGATTTCAAGCCGTTTCAGAATGGCTCGCCGCTGCTGACGAAGGTGCCCCTGGTTCGCTGGCGTCGCGGCATGCGTTACCTGCTATCGACCCATCAGATGACGGCGGCGCGCCTGTTCCCGATGCTTGGGGTGCTCCTGCACTTCAAGTTTCTCAGCGACTTCCGCCAGCGGGTTGAGACGGCGGTCGAGGGCGCGTGGCATGGCGGAGCCGAGCGGGACTTCCTCGCCTACCATGCGCACCTCCAGGCGAACGTAGCCCTGCGACTTCACTTTGATGGTTCCGTACGCTTCGAAAACAGCCGGCAGCTGGTCGACCTGGGCGTGATGCTGACCCATCCCGCACTCGAGGCATTCATCGCGTCCGAGACCGCCTCCGGACACTTGTCAGGCTGAATAGACCGTCCGGCCGCCCACCACCGTCCGCAGGACCTTGCCTTGCAGTCGCCGCCCGTCAAACGGCGAGTTCTTGGACTTCGAGATCAGCTTGTCAGCCTGGATGACGACAGGCGCGTTTAGATCACACAGTACGAGATCAGCGGGCGTGCCCGTGGCCAGTCGCCCGCCGGGGAGACCCAGGAGCTTCGCCGGTGCCGACGTCACGGTGCGGATCAGATCAATCAACGGAATGCGGCCCTCGTGATGGAAGGCAAGCAGGGCGGCCAGCAGGGTCTGTAGGCCTACTGCACCCGGCGCGGCCTCGTCGTAGGGCAGGCGCTTGTCCTCGGCCGGTGCCGGGGAGTGGGCCGAGACGATCACCTGGATAAGACCCGAGGCCACGGCATCGATCACCGCCTGACGGTCGTCTTCCGATCGAAGGGGAGGGTCGACTTTGCAGAAGGTCCGGTAGTCGCCGATGTCGATCTCGTTGAACGACAGGTGATTGATCGAGGTAGTCGCCGTCACTGGCAGCCCGCGATCAAGCCCACGCTTGAGGCTCTCCATCGCCGCCGCCGTGGTGATCTGGTCCACGATGAAGGGCGCGCCGGTCAGTTCGACCAGCGCAAGGTCGCGTTCCAGCATGATCCGCTCGGCGATGGCGGGCACGCTGGGAAGTCCCATGCGGGCGGCAAACTCGCCCTCGCTGGCCACCGCCCCCGCTGACAGCCACGGATCGGCTGGGCGATGTGCCACAGGTACGCCGAACGCCTTGGCGTAGCTCAGCACCCGGCGAAGGACCTTCGAATCCACGATGGGGCGGTCGGCGTCGGTGACATAGAGGCAGCCGGCCTCGTGCATAAGCCCGATCTCGGCCATCCGCTGGCCCAGCCCGCCCTTGGTGGCGGCACCGGCGGGGTAGACGTTGACCAGTTCGATGTCGCGGGCCCGGCGCAGGATGAAATCCACGACCGAGGGCTCGTCCATCACCGGGTTGGTATCGGGCTGGACGACGATGGTGGTCACGCCACCGGCGGCGGCGGCCAGTGCGGCGGACTTGAGGGTTTCCTTCGGTTCGGAACCCGGCTCGCCAGTCTTCACCCGGATGTCGATCAGGCCAGGGATCAAAAGCGCACCGCCGGTGTCGATGACGTCCACGTCTGCCGACAGAGATCCGAAGCCCGGTACGTGGGCCAGGTCGGCGATGACACCTCCGGCGATCATGACCGCACCGGGGCCGTCGTAGCCCGAAGCCGGGTCTACAAGGCGCGCGTTCAGATAAGCGGTCGGGCGGCTCATCGGTCGTTGTCCAGCCGCGCGGCCAGCGATGTCAGCACCGCCATGCGCGCGGCAACGCCCATCTCGACCTGATCCTGAATCAGGCTGACTGTCAGGTCGTCAGCAACCTCCGAATCGATTTCCACGCCGCGGTTCATCGGACCGGGATGCATCACGCGGACGTGCGGTGCGGCGAGGGCCAGTTTTTCGCGATCCAGGCCATAGAACCGGAAATATTCCCGCTGCGACGGCGCCATCACCCCGTCCATGCGCTCCAGCTGCAGGCGCAGCATCATCACCACGTCGCAGCCGGCAATACCCTCGCGCATGTCGTGGAACACCTCGACGTTCCAGCGCTCGGCGGCGACGGGGATCAGGGTCGGCGGGCCGACCAGCCGTACGTTCGCGCCCAGCATCTGCAGCATGGCAATGTTCGACCGCGCCACACGGCTGTGCAGCACGTCGCCACAGATTGCGATCTTGAGGCCCGCGATATGGCCAAAGGCCCGGCGCATCGACAGCGCGTCGAGCAGGGCCTGCGTGGGGTGCTCATGCTGCCCGTCACCGGCGTTGACCACCGAACAGCCCACCTTCTGCGACAGCAGGCTGGCGGCGCCGGACGAGGCGTGCCGCACCACTAGCAGGTCGGGTTGCATGGCGTTCAGCGTTACCGCCGTGTCGATCAGGGTCTCGCCTTTCGACATGGCCGATGAGCGGGGGCTCATGTTGACCACGTCGGCACCGAGGCGCTTTCCCGCCAGCTCGAACGAGCTCTGGGTTCGCGTGGAATTCTCGAAGAACAGGTTCATCAGCGTCCTGCCCTTGAGCAGGTCCAGCTTCTTGGCTGTCTGGCGATTGAGGCTGACAAATCCGTCGGCTAAATCCAGCAGGTTCGCCACCTCGACCTCGTTCAGGTCGGTGGCCGACAGGAAATGCTTCTTCGGAAACGAAAAGGTCCGCTGCAGGACCTCGTTCAGACCGGGCGGGGTCATAGTCATTAAAGCGCGGTCTTAGAGCGCGGTGATCGGGAAGCCAAGCCCCGCTTTGTCGCGCACTCGAACGGCACCATATGTGATCTCTACAGCATGACGGAGACAATGATGAAAGCGGACCTATTCACTTATGTGGGTGCCTTCGAGCGCGGCCTGGATACGCTTGCACACGTCTTGACCAAGGGCGCTGAGTTTGCGGCCACGCAGGGTGCCTCCACGTCGCAAATGTTGGACTGGCGACTTCTCGACGACATGTCGCCGCTCCGGGCGCAGGTGAGCACTGTGTGCAATTTCGCCACACAGTGGCCGGCGCGTGCGGCAGGGCTGCCCCTGCCGACCGACGTCGACGGAGACCAGGATCTTCCTGCTCTATTTAGCGACATCGCCAAGGCCAAGGCCTGGTTGAAGGACCTGACGCCCGATCAGTTTGCTGGGCGCGACCCGGAGCCTGCGACTGTGAGCATCGGGCAGGAGATGACATTGCCCGTCGGCCAATGGATTCCAGGCTTCGCTATGCCGAATTTCTACTTCCACCTCAGTATCGCCTACGCGATCCTGAGGGCGCGCGGCGTCCAGATCGGAAAGCGCGACTTCTTCGCGGGCGGTCTCTAGAGATTCTTCAGCCGGTCCAGCGCACCCTGCAGGATCCAGCCAGCGGCCGCCTTGTCCACCACCTCGGCGCGGCGGGCCCGACTGATGTCGGCTTCGTCAATCAGCATCCTGTTGATGGCCATCGAGCTCATGCGCTCATCCCAGAACGCGATGGGGAGGTCCTTCACCCGCAGCACATTGCGAGCGAACGCTCTACTGGACTGGCAACGTGGCCCTTCGGTCCCATCCATGTTGATTGGCAGGCCGATGACGATCCCGAGGGCATCGCGACTGTCCATCAGCTCGAACATCCGGGTAATGTCGGCGGTGAATTTGGTCCTACGGATGGTCTCCAGCGGGCTGGCGATGCCCCGGGTCGCATCCGAAACGGCGACACCGATGGTCTTTTCGCCCAGGTCCAGCCCGATGACGGGTGCATGGCGCGGCAGGAGCGAGGGCAGGGCGGTCAGGTCCACAACGGGCATTGCCGACGTCTAGCATCGAATCGACAGCTCCACGTGCCGTCTGATCGTGTCGCCGCTTGCAAAAGGGTCCCCGGCGCGGCTAACCCACGCTCTCGTAAATCTGGAGGGCCCGATGGCCATCGATGCCGAGACCGTTCGCAAGGTCGCGAGGCTGGCGCGCATCGCCGAGCCGGAAGACCGGCTTGAGCCGTTGGCCCGTGAATTGTCGGGCATTCTCGACTGGATCGAGCAACTGGCCGAGGTCAATACCGACGGCGTCGAGCCCATGACCACTTCGGTGGCCATGAAACTTCCGATGCGTGACGATGTGGTCACCGACGGTGGTGATCCGGCCCGGGTGCTCAGCAATGCCCCCAAAACAGACAAGGGCTTCTTCATCGTGCCGAAGGTGGTTGAGTAATGGCTGGCTTGACCGGGCTCACGCTCAAGGCCGCCCTCGACGGCTTGGCGAACAAGACCTTTTCATCCGAGGAAATCACCCTCGACCACATCGCAGCGGTCGAGGCGTCATCCGCGCTCAACGCCTATGTGGTCCAGACGCCGGACAAGGCGCTGGAGATGGCGCGCGCGTCTGACGCTCGCCGCTCTACCGGAGATGCCGGCCCGCTGGACGGCGCGCCCCTGGGCATCAAGGACCTGTTCTGTACCGAAGGCGTGGAATCGACCGCCGGCTCGATGATCCTGCGCGGGTTCAAACCTACCTACGAATCCACCGTCACTTCGAACCTTTGGCGCGACGGCGCTGTGATGCTTGGCAAGCTCAACATGGATGAGTTCGCCATGGGTTCGTCCAACGAGACGTCCGCTTGGGGACCGGTGGTCAATCCTTGGCGAACGCAGGGCGGCAATGCCCAGCTGACCCCCGGCGGCTCCTCGGGCGGGTCGGCGTCCGCGGTCGCGGCGGAACTGTGTCTGGGCGCCACGGCGACGGACACCGGTGGGTCTATCCGTCAGCCCGCAGCATTCACCGGCACCGTCGGCGTGAAGCCGACCTACGGTCGCTGTTCACGCTGGGGCATCGTGGCCTTTGCCTCGTCGCTGGACCAGGCCGGGCCGATGGCACGCACTGTGGAGGACACCGCGATCCTGCTGCGCTCGATGGCGGGCCACGATCCGAAAGATTCGACCAGCATCAACCTGGAAGTCCCGGATTTCGGAAGCTTCTGCGGCAAGTCCGTAAAAGGCCTGCGGATCGGTATCCCCAAGGAGTACCGCGTCGACGGCATGCCACCCGAAATCGACGCGCTGTGGGAGCAGGGGATTGCCTGGCTCAAGGATGCCGGCTGCGAGATCGTCGACGTGTCTCTGCCGCATACAAAGTACGCGCTTCCAGCCTACTACATCATCGCCCCGGCCGAGGCGTCGTCCAATCTCGCCCGCTATGACGGGATGCGCTACGGCCTGCGCGTCGAGGGTGCCAACCTGACCGAGACCTACGAAAAGACTCGCGCCCAGGGGTTCGGCGAGGAGGTCAAGCGCCGCATCCTGATCGGCACCTACGTGCTGTCGGCCGGCTATTACGACGCCTACTATCTGAAGGCGCTGAAGGTTCGCCGTCGCATCGCCGACGACTTCGACCAGGCCTGGCAGACCTGCGACGCCCTGCTGACGCCCACGGCACCGTCGGCCGCCTTCGCGCTGGGCGAAAAGTCAGACGACCCCGTGGCCATGTATCTGAACGACATCTTCACCGTGACGGTGAACCTGGCTGGCCTGCCGGGGATGAGCGTGCCTGCCGGCGTCGACGCGCAAGGACTGCCGCTGGGCCTTCAACTCATCGGCCGCAATCTGGACGAGGGGACATTGTTTTCGCTGGGGTCGGCCATCGAGAAGGCCGCCGACTTCCGGGCCAGGCCGCAGAAGTGGTGGTGAGTTAGAGATCGTCCCTCCTCGCTAGGGGAGGGTGGACGGCGCGGAGCGCCGGACGGGTGGGGGTGTCGCGATCAAGCGTAGAGCTTGAACATGAACCCCCCACCCCGCTTGCCTTTGGCAAGTCGGCCCTCCCCTGAAGAGGAGGGATGGCGAATAGATTTATTTCATCGCGTCGAATTCGGCCTGCAGCGACTTCAACTTGGCGTCGTCGATGGCACCCTGGCTCATCGGCGCAACCTGCGACAGCGTCATGGTGGCGATCTGGTCGTAGAACTGGGTGATTTCCGGCAGCATCTTTTCGAGGGCGGCCTTGGCCTTCTCGTTCTTGATGATGTCGCCAATCGGGGTCGTTTCCACCGAAAGGGCACCCGCCGCCGGCGCAGCGGCAGGAGCGGTCTGGGCCAGGGCCGGAGCGGCCATAGAGGCCACCGCAAGCGCGGCGACGATAGCGAGATACTTCATCGGGTTTTCCTTTTGATATTGATTTTGTTAACTAATTGGGGAAATTTGGACGCTATCCATATTTATTACCCAACTACATCGGGTGTTCCTTTTCCCCATTCTGAACGTCGTTAAGACGTGAGCGAACCTTGAGTCCATTTCAAGGCATTTATGCAAGTGCGTTTGTTGCCGCGCTTCCGGTTTCTTTCGCGTCGCGCTACTGAACCGCTCATGAACGACGTGACCAACACCAAGCAGATCCAGGGTCGCACCGGCCCTTGGGAAATCGTCCTCGGGCTGGAGGTCCACGCCCAGGTTGCCTCCAACGCCAAACTCTTTTCTGGCGCCGCCGTGGGCGCGGGCGCTGCGCCCAATGCGCAGGTCAGCCTGGTGGATGCCGCCATGCCCGGCATGCTGCCCGTCATCAACCGCCACTGTGTGGAACAGGCAGTGAAGACCGGCCTCGGCCTCAAGGCGCAGATCAATCACTGGTCGCGATTCGACCGCAAGAACTATTTCTACCCCGATCTGCCGCAGGGCTATCAGATCAGCCAGTTCAAGGACCCCATCGTCGGCGAGGGCGAGGTGATCGTCGAGCGCGACGACGGCTCGACCTTCACTGTGCGAATCGAGCGGCTCCACCTGGAGCAGGACGCCGGCAAGAGCCTGCACGACCAGGATCCGAACTACACCTACGTCGATCTCAACCGCTCGGGCACGGCCCTTATGGAGATCGTCTCCCGGCCGGATATGCGGTGTGCTGAAGAGGCAGCGGCCTATGTGAAGAAGCTGCGGACCATCCTGATCTATCTGGGCACCTGCGACGGCGACATGGAGAAGGGTAACCTGCGCGCCGATGTGAACGTCTCGGTGTGCCGCCCCGGTGCCTACGAAAGATTCCGGGAGAGCGGCGACTTCAGCCATCTGGGCACCCGTTGCGAGATCAAGAACGTCAACTCGTACCGCTACATCCAGCAGGCCATCGAGTACGAGGCCCGCCGGCAAATTGAAATCCTTGAAGACGGGGGTTCGATCAACCAGGAAACCCGCCTGTTCGACCCGGGCAAGAACGAGACCCGGTCCATGCGCTCCAAGGAAGAGGCGCACGACTACCGCTACTTCCCAGACCCCGACCTGTTGCCGCTGGAACTTGACCCAGCGTGGGTCAAGGCCATCGAAGCGACCCTGCCCGAGTTGCCAGACGCCAAGAAGGCGCGGCTGCAGTTGCAGTACGGCCTGACCGCCTATGACGCAGGCGTGCTGATCATCGAACAGGCCCGGGCCGACTTCTATGAGGCCGCCGTCAAGGGGCGCGACGCCAAACTCACGGCCAACTGGGTGACCAACGATCTGGCTGCCCGGCTCACGGCCGGTGGCATCGACATCGCTGATTCGCCGATCGGTCCGGCGGGCATCGCCGAACTGGTCCAGTTGATCGAGGAAGATGTGATCTCTTCGAAAATCGCCAAGGACGTCTTTGAACGCATGTGGGCGGGCGAGGGCGCGGCCGGCGAAGTGGTCGAGAAGGCCGGCCTGCGTCAAGTCTCCGACACCGGTGCCCTGGAAGCCATCATAGACGCCCTGATTGCCGCCAATCCTGGCCAGGCCGAGGCGGTCAAGGAAAAGCCCCAGGCCATCGGCTGGTTCGTGGGGCAGGTGATGAAGCAGACCGGCGGCAAGGCCAACCCGGGCACGGTCAACCAGCTACTCAAGGCCAAGCTGGGGCTGTAAATCCGCCACGCCTCGCGGTTCCTGTCAATTTGGCAACTGCGGCTTTAACCATGTGTTCAAGGTAACACTGGTTTGATGTGCTCTTGGACCGGTTCGGGGCGTGCAAAAAGCAAGCTCGCCGACCTGACGAGGACGCGCACCATGCTGGCTGGCATCGACACGAAAAGCGATGGAATGCCGCTGCCGACACCGGACGCGACGGGCGATGAGCTGTTTCGAATGGGTCTGATGTATTCGACCGGGCAGGGCGGTGCGCCGCTCGACTACGTCTCGGCCCACATGCTGTTCAATCTGGCCGCCATGCGCGGCTCGATCGAGGCCAAGGTCTACCGCAAGGAACTGGCCGGCGAGATGGAACACGACGACGTCGCCGAAGCCCAGCGCCAGGCGCGACAGTGGTTGGCCCAGGGCTGACGCGTGCCCTGCAAAGGGAATCGCCAAGTCTGCCTAGTGTCGTCGGCCCAAGCTTCACTATAGGCGCTAGTCGTTTGGCGCTCCTTTCGCAGAGATGAGCTGATCTTGGGCGGTTCCCCCGTAATTTGAAGATGGTCAACAGGCCCCTGCCGCACGGAACAATTCTCCATAGCCCCGGTTGACACAACCGGGGGATAACCTTGGAGACTGTAAAATGAAGAGATTAAATGTTGCCGCCACGGCTGTGGCAGCGCTGTTATCGGGCGTATCGTCCGCCAACGCTACGCAATTTGTGATGTGGGGGCCGGTCGACGTGGACGGCTCGTTTACCGGCGTGTTCGGCAACGACGGCGTTCCTGGCGACGTGAACGGCCTCTTCTCGGATACGTTCAACTTCGCGCTTCCGACCGGTGTGTCCAGCTTCACGGCCACCTCGACGTTCACAAACGACCCGGCAAACGACATCAACTTCACCTCGATCCGGTTCAATGGAATCAATTTCGGAATTGGGTCCACAGGCCAGAACGAGTTCCGCTTCCTCAATGGGGTTTCGGTGGCTTCGGGCGCGCCGCAGCAGTTGATTGTCGCCGGCACCACCGGCGGTACCGCCTCGTACAGCGGCGTCATCTCGTTGAACGCTGCAGCCGCCGCTGTACCCGAACCTGCCGCATGGGCGCTGATGATCCTGGGCTTCGGCGGCACGGGTGCCATGCTCCGTCGTCGTCAGAAGGTTGCGATCGCCGCCGCCTGACTGGAACGCCCGTAATGGATGATGGGCCCCGGCGTTCCCCATGCCGGGGCCTTTCGTTTGTCCCCGGTCCGGACTTGCGAGACAGACGCGTTGCTCCCCGGCGGCACTTTCGCTATGGAGAGCGTCCCATCCCGAACGGTCGGCCCAGGCCCGCCGCAATCATCGGTGCGGGGCGGGAGAAAATCCGCTGAAAACAACAAGGTGACGTGGCCGAGTGGCTGAAGGCAACGGTTTGCTAAATCGTCATACGTGAAAGCGTATCCAGGGTTCGAATCCCTGCGTCACCGCCACTTCCTTGGACTCAGAAGTGGCCACATCCAAGTCGGCTCCAGCAGCGACTGAGTAGGCCTGCGCCGACGGTCTCGATCTATGGGCGCATGACGAACCAGGCGACGACGATAGCGGCTATGGCCAACCCGGTGCTGATGATGAGCACCCAGCGCATATAGCCGGTCTTCTGCGCACCCCTCGCGTCGGTGACTTCGATAGTCTCGCCATCACCGCCGGGATTCAGTTTGGGATTGTTTTCCATTCGGCGTGAACGCGTTGGGCCGTGGATGGATGCATCCCGGCTGGATGTGACCTGATTCAAAGTGAGGCCAACACAACCGTTCATCATCGCCATATTGATGAGCATCAGGCACGGCGATCGGGAAGTTCAGGGATGTGCGCGTCGGGATTCTCCACCCACTAGCCCTTCGGTGTCACGCGTCCCCGCACCTGATCAAACCCTGCCTTGATCGCGGCGAACCGCGCGTCGATCAACGGCTCGAACTCATTGTCCGTGAAGATATAGGCCCAGTCGTTTTCGATTCCCTCTCGGACCAGTTCGCCGACGTAGAGCGGGTCGATGCCCTGGGCGACGCGGTCGCGGACCTGGGCCAGCCATTGAACGGCCTGTTCGGGGGGCTGGGCGCGGGCGGTGTCGGCGAAGCGTTCTGGGCGGTTGCGGTTGGAATCGATGATCTGCGTCCGGATGAAGCCTGGGCACAGCACTGAGACGCCGATGTTACGCGGTGCCAGTTCGTTCCGTAGTCCCTCGGACAGGGCTACGACGCCATACTTGCTGACGTTGTAGGCGTTGCCGGAGCCTGACAGCAGGCCGGCGATGGAGGCGGTGTTGACGATATGGCCACCCTGGCCGTGGCGTTCGATCAGAGGACCTACGATCTCGACGCCCCAGATCACCGCCATAAGGTTGACGCCGAACGTCCAGTCCCAGCTGGCGTCGGTCCAGGCACCGTAGCCCCCGCCACCACCAACCCCGGCGTTATTGACCAGGATGTGGATCTCGCCATAGGCGGCCAGCGTCGCGTCGGCCGCCGCGCGCAGTTCGTCCTTCAGCGAGACGTCTGCCCGAACGGCCGAAACGTCGGCGTTTGTAGCGCGCAGATCAGCCAGCACCCGGTCCAGAGCGTCCTGCTGGATGTCGCAGAGCATGACCTTGACGCCCGCTTGCGCCAGGGCTGTGGCGATCCCCAGGCCGATGCCGGAGCCGGCCCCGGTCACCAGCGCCACCTTGCCCGCCAGTTGTTTCATGTCGTCACTCCTTCAAGGCGAGGGGAGCTCATCCCGCCGCGCGTCTCTCGGCCAGGGTCTTCAGCGTTGCGGCATGGCTGTCGCGGGAGATGGTGTAGAAACTCATCACGAGCAGCATGGTCATCCAGAGCCCGATGATCGTCGGCACATAGATAGCGCCCAGGCGGAACAGCGCCTCGGGCGTGACATGGGCGGAGTCCGCGCCGGTCTTGATCCCGGCCAGAGTGATCACGAAGCTCGCCAGCATCAGGCCGATGCCGTTGACCAGCTTGGTGGTGAAGGTGATGGCCGAGGCGAACACGCCTTCGGACCGGCGTCCCGTCTTCAGTTCGGATTGCTCGACCAGATCCGCCATCATCGAGGCCGACAGCGCCTGGAAACATATGATCAGGGCCGTGTCGAACACGGTGTTCAGGAACACGATCCAGAAGATCACGGGTGAGCCGTTGTCAGGCAGGATACCGGTCAGTCGCAGAACGATGGGCATCGGCGAGCCCAGGAACGCGATCAGGCCAATCATGATCGCGCCGCGCTTTTTGCCAAACTTTCGGCTGACCACCGGAGCCAGCGCGGCACCGAGGATTGCGGAGATGAAAACGCCCAGGGTGATGTAGCCGCTGAGTTGCGCCGGAAACTTCCAGAAATAGGTCAGCCAATAGAAGGCGAGCGACGCAGACAGGCCCGCCGCGATGGAGCCGAAGGCTGTGGATATAAACAGGGCGAGAAACGAACGGTTTGAAAGTGTCTCGATGATTTCCTTGAAGATCTTGCTGATCGTCAGCGTCCTGGCGGGCGGTGGCGCTTTCAGGCGCGGGATATGCGAGTGCGTGCCCAGTGCCGAGCCCAGCATACAGATCAGCAGGACCACTGAGCCGATCAGACCGTAGACGCGGTAAGAGTCGGGATTGAACTGGCCGTTCTGGATGGCCGCCGTGGCGAACAGCGGAAATATCACGACGAACATCAGCACCGACATGGTGTTCCCCACGGTCCAGGCAAAATATGAGCGGAAGGAGAACAGCGCACTGCGCTCGTCATAGTTTTCGGTCAGCTCGGGGCCCAGCGCGTTGCCCGGAATCTCATAAAACGAAATGCAGATACGGATCACGATCGCCATGCCCAACAGGTAGGCGAACAGCCAGGATTGCGGCCATCCGTGCGGCGGGTTCCAGAGCATGAAGTAGAGCGAAACCAGCGGTATGATCGCTGCATAGATGAAGGGGTGCCGTCGTCCCCAGCGCGAACGCATATTGTCCGACCAATAGCCGACCATCGGATCGATAAACGCGTCGCTGACCAGGGCTATCGTCAGCGCCAGACCTACCAGCCGCGCATCCAGCCCCACGACCTGACTGTAGAATATCAGCAGAAAGTACGAGAATCCGTTGTCCTTGACCCCGATGGCACCGTTCCCGAGGCCGTAGGCAAGCCGGGTCCCGAGAGAAAGCCTTGGCGGAGGACTCGTGTCGTGAGGCGGCGCTGAGGCCGTGGGCGCATCGGTCATTCATCCTCCCAGTGGCGTCATGCGCCAGCGGACTCCGGTTTTTCTGGAGCCAGCGTGTCGGCCAACCCTTCAACTGGATGAGCCAACCCTCTGAACTTCTACCGCATCCGCAGGGATGACAAGCCAAGGTTTGAATCTCCAGGTCGTGCTCACGGTCATGGCGCATGCGGTCGGGCAGGCCTTTCCCTCGGCCTGTGAATGCCTCTAGGGTTGCGGCAGCAGTACCCATGGGGAGGGCGGAATGCTCAGTTGGCAAGTCGGCGACGTGAAGATCACGCGCGTCCAGGAAATGCAGGTCCCGATTCCCGCCGGTGCGGATGGAGGGTTCATCGACGAGGCGACGCCCACCGCGCTTCGGGCTATTCCTTGGCTCTATCCGAACTTCGTCAATGAACAGGATCAGATGCTGCTTTCGATCCACGCGCTGCTGGTCGAGGCACCGGGATTGCGGCTGGTGGTCGACACCTGCGTCGGCAATGACAAACCGCGTGGTCTGACCCGTGGCGAGCCGCTGGCCACGAAGTTCCTGGAGGCCTTTGCTGAGGCCGGCTGGACGCGGGATAGCGTGGATGCGGTGATCTGCACCCACATGCACGTCGACCACGTGGGCTGGAACACCATGCTGGTAGACGGCAAGTTCGTGCCCACATTTCCCAATGCGCGGTACCTGCTTGGCCGGGTCGAGTTCGAGCACTGGAGCGCCGAGGGCGCCGCGGAGCAACAGGCGATCCTGGCGGACTCTGTGCAACCTGTCCTGGATGCAGGCCTGGCCGAGTTCGTGGGCCTCGACTACGTTGTGTCTCCGAATGTGCGCCTGATCCCCACCACCGGGCACACCCCGGGCCACGTCAGCGTGCTGATCGAGTCGGATGGTGAAACCGCCGTCATCACCGGCGACATGAGCCACCATCCCTGCCAGATGGCCCACCCGGACTGGTCGCCGTCCTTCGACAGTGACAAGAAAGCCGCCGCCGTCACGCGGGCCCGGATGTTCGCCGAATGGGCAGATGCCTCGCATCTGGTGATCGGCACCCACTACGCGGAGCCGACCGCCGGCCGCGTGCGGCGCGAAGGCGCGGCTTTCCGGTTCGAGACCTGATGTTCGTCTGATCCATGGCGCGCGCGGTTCGGGCATTGGTTTCTGTTGTCGCGGGTCCGGGTCGCTGGATCGCGGGTGCCCTTTTGTTAGCCACGCTCGCTGGTGGACTGAGCGCCTGCGCACGCCAAGCCGTGCGCCCGACTTGTCCGGCAGGGCAAAGCTGCCTTCTGTTCGGCAACCAGTCCGAGCCCGAGACGCTCGATCCCGCCAAGGCAACCGGGTCCTGGGAAACCCGCATCATCTCACAGCTTTCCGAGGGCCTGACCCGACGAGGTGTGGATGGGCGCGTCGTCCCTGCGATCGCCCGGTCATGGACAGTCAGCCCCGACGGTCTGGTCTGGACGTTCAAGCTTCGCGCCACGAAATGGTCGGACGGCGCGGCCCTGACGGCAGACGACTTCGTCTACGGGATCCGCCGTACGCTTGCGCCCCGGACCGCCTCGCAAAGCGCTTTCATGCTGTATCCGATCCGGAACGGGCTGAAGGTGGCAAGGGGAAAACTCCCGTTGGAGGGGTTGGGCGTGGAGGCACCGGCACCCGACACCCTGGTCATCCGACTGGAACACCCCTGGCCGACGCTGCCCAACTGGGCAGCGGACCGGCTCATGCGGCCTGCGCCGCGCCACGCCATCGCCAGACTTGGCGATGCCTGGGTCAAGCCCGGTCAGTATATTGGCAATGGACCCTATACCCTGAAGTCCTGGCGGCTCGGTGACCGCATCGTGCTGCGCCGCAACCCGAACTATTGGGACACCCGGGCCTGTTTCGAGGAAGTCGCCTATTACCCCACCACCGATCCTGTGACCGCCGAGCGTCAGGTTCGCGCCGGGGAGCTCGACCTCAATCTGGGGATTCAGTCAAACCGGCTGCGGTACTTGCGCCGCGCCGACCAGATGCCAGACTATGTGCACGCCAATCCCATCACCGCGATCGCCTACCTGACCTTCAACATCGCCGACGTCCCGGCGTTGCGCGATGTCCGGGTGCGCCGGGCGCTCAGCATGTCCATCGACCGGTCGTTCATCACCGACAAGCTGTTGTCGGGCGGACAGGTGCCTGCGACCAACTTCCTGCCGCCAGGGCTGGAGGACTATACCTCGACCGCACAACCCTACTGGGCGGCGATGTCCTTTGCCCGGCGTCAGGTCGAGGCTCGGCGGTTGCTGGCGGCGGCGGGCTACAGTTCGAAACGACCCCTGAGGCTGAAGTTCAAACATCTCAACGGGGGTGACACCCCGGTGTTTGTACCGGCGATCCAGGCCGACTGGGCCGCCGTCGGCGTCAAGGTGTCGCTGGAGCAAAATGAAACCCAGGTCGCCTATGCGGCCTA
Organism: Phenylobacterium deserti; assembly: GCA_945883235.1. Lineage (GTDB taxonomy): Bacteria > Pseudomonadota > Alphaproteobacteria > Caulobacterales > Caulobacteraceae > Phenylobacterium > Phenylobacterium deserti_A. The sequence goes on from CAMCXF010000003.1 coordinate 41,238, forward strand.
TGAAAACGGCGATTTTGAAATCGGTAACGCGGCGTGGATCAGCTTTGACGCGCTGAATTTTCTCGATCTCCAGCGTTCCAGTTCGGGCGGCCAGAACTATGGGCGCTACAACAATCCGGAATACGACCGGCTGGTCACCTCCGCCGAGTCTGAGCCGGTCGATGCGCGCCGTCGCGCCCTGTTGGGCCAGGCCGAGCAACTTCTGCTGGACGATGCGCCGGTCGCGCCGCTGTATGTGGCCTCGGCCCGAAATCTGGTGTCGCCTCGCTTGACCGGCTGGATCGACAATCCCGTCGACATTCATCCCGCAGATAAACTCTGCCGCGCGCCTGAGCCGGCGCATGTCGGCGCGGGGCGTACGCAGTGAACGAACTATCTGTTGCGCCAACAATTTCATTAGGAACACCACGACCATGGAACTGATCCTGATCCGCCACGGCCTGCCGGAACGCCGCCACGACACATCCAATCCTCCGCTGGCTGCCAAGGGCCTCGATCAGGCGCACCGGGTTGCGGCCTGGCTGGCAGATGAAAAGGTCGATGCGGTGTTTGCCTCGACCATGCTGCGGGCGATCCAGACAGCGGAACCCTTCGCCGCCCAGGCCGGACATGTCGTCACCCAGCACGATGGAATTGCCGAGTACGACCGCGACTCCGGCCGCTACGTGCCGATGGAGGAGCTGAAGCGCGACAACTATGAAGCCTGGCTGGCCATGGCCCAAGGCAACCACGGCGTTGATATCGCCGGCTTCCACGCCACCGTGGTGGCGGCGCTGGAGGAGATCGTCGAGAGCCACCCCGGAAAACGCGTCGCCGTGTTCTGCCACGGCGGGGTCATCAATGTCTGGACCGCCCACGTCCTCAGCATGACGCCGCGCCTGTTCTTCGAACCCGACTACACCAGCATCCACCGCTTCATGTGCGCCCGCAGCGGCCAGCGCAACGTGGTCAGCCTGAACGAGCGCGCCCACCTGCGGGAGATGGCCGAATGAACCTGGCCTTCGCACGAACCCTCGAGACGGTGACGCCACAGCGGCTGACCCTGATCTACAGCGATCCGGCTCGCGACGGGCCGCGGAACCTGTTCCTCAAGCTCACCTCGCTGGACGCCGGGTCGGTGCTGTCCTGATGGATGGTCTCCAGCTTCGCCATCTGACCACCCTGACGCTCGATGTCGACTTTCGCGGCATTCAGCGGATCGGGGCCGTGCCCGTCGGCCAACGTGGCGTCGTAGCCGTCACTGGTGGCCGGTTTGACGGGGCGCGCCTGTCGGGAACTGTGCTGGGCGGTGCCGACTGGTTCGTGAACCGTGCCGACGGCGTGATGACCATCGATGTCCGGTTGACGCTGGACGCTGGCGACAAGGCGCTGATCTACTTGACCTATCAGGGTCGGTTTCTCGCTGCGCCCGGGGTCATGGTGCGCTTCGCCAAGGGTGAAATGCTGGAACCTTCGGAATACTCGCTGGCGATGATCGCGCGGTTCGAATGCGGTCATGAGAAATATCGGTGGCTGAATGATGTGATCGCCGTCGGGGTCGGCGAGCAGACGCGGACCGGGCCGATCTATCGGATTTACGAAACGCCCTGACGCTTGCGAATATGCTTGGATGACGCTGCGTCGGCGTGATCCGTTCGCGGCAAGCAAGGAAGCCCAACATGGCGGACTATGACCTCATCATCGTGGGCGGTGGCATCGGCGGGTCGGCGCTGGCGCAGGTCATGGCCACGGCCGGACGCCGGGTTCTGCTGCTGGAACAGTCCGAGGTCTATGAGGACCGCGTGCGCGGCGAATGGATCGCGCCATGGGGCGTGGCCGAGGTGCAGCAGGTCGGACTCTATGATCTGCTGATGTCCGTTGGCGGGCATCATGTGACCCGGCATATTACGTACAATGAGGATGTCGATCCGGCCGCGGCGGAGGCCCAAACCTTGCCCCTGGGCATGTTTCGGCCGGGCATAGCCGGGCCACTTTGTCTTGGGCATCCCAGGCACTGTCAGGCGCTCTTCGACGCCGCAATCTCGGCGGGTGCCGAAGCCTTGCGCAGCGTGAGGGTCGAGGGAGTTGCGGTGGGAACCAGCCCGAGCGTTACGTTCCAACACAATGGCGAAACCCGCACGGCGACCGCTCGTCTGCTGATCGGGGCCGACGGCCGTGCTTCTATGGTGCGCGAGGCTGCCGGAATCGCCTTGCATCTGGACAAACCGCACCACTGGTTCGCGGGGCTGCTTGTGGACGGTGTCGAGGGCTGGGCCGATGACCTGCAGGCTATCGGCACCGAGGGCGACTTTGGCTTCCTGGCCTTTCCCCAGGGCGGCGGCAAGGTCCGGGTCTATGGCGGCTATGCTTTGGACGAGGCGCGGCGGTTCAAGGGTGAGGATGGCCCGCGCCGCTTCCTGGATGCGTTCGCCCTGGAGTGCAGCCCGGCGAACGGGCATCTGGTGGCCGGGCGTCCGGCTGGCCCGCTATTCAGCTATGTCAACGCCGATAGCTGGACCGATGAGCCGTTTGCCCGAGGCGTAGTCCTGGTGGGTGATGCGGCCGGCTGGAACGACCCGATCAACGGCCAGGGCCTCTCCATCACCTATCGCGACGTGCGCATTGTCAGCGACCTTCTGAAGTCATCGGACGACTGGTCGTCGGCAGCCTTCGCGCCCTACGCCGAAGAGCGGTCCGAGCGGATGCGTCGCCTCAGGTTCGCTGGACAGCTGGAAGCGACCCTGAACATGGAATTTGACGCCGCAGCTGGCGCTCGGCGGCACGACTATCACGCCCGCGCCGCTGTTGATCCAAGCCTGCGGATGCACAATGTGGTGGTAATGGCCGGCCCTGAGGCGGTGCCCGCCGAGGTTTTCACCGACGCCTATCGTGCGCGTGTGCTGGAGGGTTGATGGACATTGTCGACTACAACGCCCGCTGGCTGAAGGCCTGGTCCGAAAAGGACGTGCCCCGGCTGCTGGGATTTTACGCCGACGACTGCGTCTACAAGGACGCCCAGACGGCGGCGGGCCTGACCGGGCAAGCGGCGTTGGCGACCTATCTGACCGGCCTGTTCGCCGCCATGCCACCGACGATCTACACGCCGGAGGAAACCTGGGCCATCGACGGCGGTTTCTGCGGTCGCTGGTATGCGGCCATGGGCCCGGATGGCGCGGCAGGTCGACTGCGCGGCTTCGACCTGGTGATCCTGAAGGGCGATCGCATCGCCCTCAACGAGGTCTACGTCCACCAGATGCCGGCATGATCCCGGATATCCGTCGCCCGGGCGCCGTCGACGCGGCCTGGCTGACAGCCGTACTGCAGAACGCCGGGGTCGACGCCGTGGTCTCGGGTTTCACCGCCGCCAACGTGGGCACTGGGCAGATCGGCGACAGCGTCCGGTTCAGGCTGGAGTACGCGCGCACCGCGCCGGACGCGCCGGCCTCTTTGGTTGGCAAATTCCCGGCAGCGAACGACGACAGTCGCAACACCGGCGTGATGCTGGGCAATTACCTGCGCGAAGTGAGATTCTACCAGCAACTGGCCGGAAAGGCGCTGGTCCAGACGCCGCGGGTCTGGTTCACCGACGTCGAGGAGGTCAGCGGCGAGTTTGTCCTGATCATGGAGGACCTGGCTCCAGCCCAACAGGGCGACCAGTTGAAGGGCGTTACCCTCGATCAGGCCCGCCTGGTCATGGTGCAGGCCGCCCGACTGCATGCCTCGTTCTGGGCCGACGACATGCTGGATGATTTGCCGTGGGTCTCGGGCTCCAGGGCCGCGCCGTCCAGCCCGGTGACGCCCGAGTTGGTGGGCGGGCTGTGGCAAGCCTTCCGCGCCCGCTACGGCGAGCGCCTTGAACCCGACGCCGTTGCGGTAGGCGAGGCGATCTCAACCCGGTGGGGGGCGTTCGGTGGGCTGTACGACGGACCTCGCTGCCTGACCCACAATGACTTCCGGCCCGACAACATGATGTTCGGCACATCTGCAGGTGGACATCCGCTGACCGTCCTGGACTGGCAATCTTTCGCCTATGGCGCAGGCTCCATGGACGTCGCCTACTTCCTGGCCGGCGCACTGAAACCGGAGGAACGCCGCGCCGCCGAGACGGAACTGCTGGGGCTATATCACTGTACGCTGACTGATCTTGGGGTCACGGGTTATGGCCTGGACGACCTGCGCCGGCACTATCGCCACGGCGCCTTCCAGCTGTTTCTGACCGCCTTCTTCGCCGCCATGGTGGTGGAGCAGACGGCCCGGGGCGACGAGATGTTCCTGCAGATGATCGGCGGCGCGACCACCCACATCCAGGACCACGGGGCGCTGGAGCTGTTGGGCTGAACGGGATTTCCGTTAGGTGTCTGAACGCTGTTCAGTTATCTCGCAGACATCGAATTCGGGACGAAACGCCATGACGATGGAACACTTTGATGTCGGGATCGTCGGCGCGGGCCTCTCCGGCATCGGCGCGGCCTATCATCTGAAAACCACGTGCCCGGACCGTACCTTTGCCATTTTCGAAGGCCGCGACGCCATCGGCGGCACCTGGGACCTGTTCCGCTATCCCGGCATCCGCTCCGACAGCGACATGTACACGCTGGGCTACGCCTTCAAACCCTGGACCGAAGCCAAGGCCATCGCCGACGGCCCCTCGATCCTGAATTACGTTCGCGAGACCGCCCGCGAGAACGACATCGAGAAGGCCATTCGTTTTGGTCACAAGATCAAGCGGGTGGGCTGGTCCACCGATGACACCCGCTGGACCGTTGAGGCCGAGGTGGCGGGCGAAATCGTCCGCTACACCTGCAACTTCCTGTTCCTCTGCGGCGGCTACTATTCCTACGATGGCGGCTATACGCCGGACTTCCCGGGGATGGCGGACTTCAAGGGTCGCATGGTCCACCCGCAGCAGTGGCCCACCGACCTGGATTATGCCGGCAAGTCGGTGGTGGTGATCGGCTCTGGCGCCACCGCCGTCACCCTGGTGCCGGAAATGGCCAGGGCGGCGTCCCACGTCACCATGCTGCAACGCTCGCCCACCTATGTCGTTTCCCGGCCCGCCGAAGACAAGATGGCCAACACTCTGCGCAAGTGGCTGCCCGCCATGCTGGCCTACAACATCGTGCGCGCCCGCAATGTGTTGGGCGGCATGTATTTCTTCAATCTGGCGCGCAAGAAGCCCGAACAGGTCAAGGCCGGCATCATCAAGATGGTGCAGGACGAACTCGGCCCGGACTACGACGTGGCCACCCACTTCACGCCCACCTACAACCCCTGGGATCAGCGCCTGTGCCTGGTCCCAGACGCCGACATGTTCCGACAGATCAAGGCCGGACGCGCCAGCGTCGTCACCGACCAGATCGAGACCTTCACGGCAACCGGCATCCGCCTGAAGTCCGGCCAGGAGCTGAAAGCCGACATCATCGTCTCGGCCACGGGTCTGGTTCTGGAGGTCTGGAACGGCATTGAGGTCTCGGTCGACGGCACCCGGATCGATCCCGGCCAGACGCTCGGCTACAAGGGCATGATGTACGACGGCGTGCCGAACCTGGCCTCAACCTTCGGCTACACCAATGCCTCGTGGACCCTGAAGTGCGACCTGACCTGTGAGTTCGTCTGTCGGGTGCTCAACCACATGAAAAAGACCGGGCAGCGCCAGGTCATGCCGGTCAATGACACGGGCGACGTCGCGTCCGCGCCCTGGCTCGATTTCTCATCTGGCTACGTCCAGCGCGCTATGGAGAAATGGCCCAAGCAGGGGACGAGGGTGCCGTGGAAGCTGGATCAGAACTACGCCAAGGATCTGATGAACCTGCGCTACGCCCGGCTGGACGACGGCGTCTTGCGGTTCTCCAACCCCACCGCCAAGCCTCAACAGATCGCGGCCTGAACGGAGGTCGACGTGGTCTGGCAGGTGGGCAATGGCCGTCGGATGCGTCTCACCCTGGGGCAGAAGATCACCCTGGGCGTCGCCGCCAGCCTGGCCTTGGCCTTGCCGGCCTATATCTTCGGCGGGGCCTATCTGAAGGATCGCACGGCGGCGCTCGCCCTGGCCCGCGAGTGGAACATCAAAGGTCCGCCTTGTCCGAGCCTCACCCGCGCGCAGTTTGAGGCCCAGGGGTTCAAGGCGCGGAAAGGGCTTGAGTACGCCAACGTCACGGTGTCTCGCCAGTTTGGCCACGTGAGCTGTTCGCAACTGCGCTACGGCGAAGGATGGGGCCTGGCCAGCTATGTGGTCTGTCAATTCACCAGTCCCAATGGCCTTAAGGTCGAGACGTCCCGGGGCGAATGGTACTTCGCGCCCGGCATGGGCCAGCCCGCGACGATCTCGACCCCCCACGACGAAGCCCGCTGCGTCCTGGCCTCGAACTTCACGCTCAATCGCTAGATCGCCGTCTTGACGAAGCGTGAGCCTACCCGAGGTGCAAATCGTCGTGTTAGGTCTGCGGCAACATCTGAATTGAAGGAAGGAAACCCCACATGAAACTCTACACCTCGGTCGGCCCCAATCCGCGGGTCGTGAAGATGTTCATGGCCGAAAAGGGCATCACGCTCGACATGGTCACGGTTGATCTGCGGGGCGGCGAAAACCGCCAGGAAGCGTTTCTCAAGGTGAACCCCTCGGGACAAACCCCGTCTCTTGAACTGGACAATGGCACCAACCTCAACGAGATCACCGCAATCTGCGAGTATCTCGACGAAAAGAACCCCGGCTCGTCGCTGATCGGCACGACCGCTGAGGAACGCGCCGCGACCCGCATGTGGACCCGCCGCGTCGACCTCAAGGTCTGCGAGCCGCTGGCCAACGGCTTTCGCTTCGGCGAGGGCCTGCCGATGTTCCAGAGCCGCATGCGCTGCCTGCCCGACGCCTCGCCCGGCCTGAAGCTTATCGCCCAGGATGGAATCCAGTGGTTCGAGGACAACATGAAGGGCCCCTGGATCGCTGGCGACCGCTTTACGCTCGCCGACATCCTGCTGTTCAGTTTCCTCGACTTCGGGGCCGTTGTGGGTCAGCCGCTGGATCCGAAGTTCACCAAAATCAACGAATGGTTCAGCCGCGTAAAAGCGCGTCCCAGCGCCGCCGCAAGCGCTTGAGCCCATATCCCGTCAGGCGTAGGCCCGGAGGTCATCGTCTGGCGGGATAGCCACCGGCTATGGGTACTGTCGAAGCGTTTGGCGTAGGTTCGATCCACACCAATTCGCTGGGACAATCGATGGACAACGTAACCCTGCGCCTTTCGAAAATGACACGTCGCGCTGTACTGGCCGGTGCGACAGCTGGCAGCCTCAGCACCTTTGGCGGCGAGGCCCAGGCTTCTACGGGCAAGTTCGATGGCGTGAGCGCCTACCTTGACGCCGGCTACAGGAGTCTCGGTCTGCCCGGTGCTTCGCTGCTGATCTGGCGTAGGGGAAAGACCCTCTACGAGCGTTACTTCGGCGACTACACCGCCGACACCGTCGTGCCGATTGCCTCGTCCAGCAAATGGCTTGCTGCCGCGGTACTGATGACGCTGGTCGATGACGGGTTGATCGGTCTGGACAAGCCGCTCTCCACCTACCTGCCACAGTTCGTTGGCAAGAAGGGGGAGATGACCATTCGCCAGATGTTCGCCCACACCTCTGGGCTGGTCGACCCTGGCGGCGAGGGCGACCAGTGGGACTATGCGATCACCATGGCGCAGTACGCCGATCGCATCGCCCGCGACGGTGTGCTTCGCGCGGATCCCGGTGTCGAGTTTCGCTACGGTAGTGTCTCGATGCAGCTGGTAGGCGCGGTCGCGGAACAGGTCACAGGCAAGTCCTGGAACGATCTGTTTCTCGAGCGCATCGCCAAGCCTTGCGATATGCCGAACACAGCCTTCGCCAAGGTCGCAGCGAACCGGAACCCGATGCTGGCTGGCGGAGCCTCATCTTCTCTTCCAGACTACAGCCACTTCATGGAAATGATCGCCCGTCGCGGGATGTTCCGTGGGCGGCGTGTGATCTCGGAGGCGTCGGTGCGCGAGATGCAGCGCGACCAGAGCGGCGCCGCGCTCATGAAAGGCGCGTCCAACGACCGCATGGGCCGCGCCTCCCACTATGGCCTTGGCGAATGGCTGGACGTTCAGGACAAGGATGGGCGGCCCATTCAGGTGAGCAGTCCCGGTGCCTTTGGTTTCCGGCCCTGGCTCCACCTTGATCGCGAGCTGTTCGGGGTGTTCATGATGCGCCGAACGGGGCGCGCGGCACCCTACGCCAACAACACATTCGACCCTTGGAAGCTTATCGATCTGGTCCATGAAGCGGCAGATCGGGTGCGCTGACGCGGCCTACCCCACCTTGCGGTCGCGGCCTTCCCAGTAGGGTTTGCGCAGTTCGCGCCGCAGCACCTTGCCGGACGGATTGCGGGGCAGGGCGTCGATGAACTCCACGGACTTCGGTGCCTTGAATCCCGCGATCCGTGTCCGGGCCCAGGTGATGATGTCGGCCGCCGAGGGTTGTGCGCCGGGCACTGCCACGACGATGGCCTTCACGGCCTCGCCCCAGCGTTCGTCCGGCACGCCGATCACGGCGGCGTCGGCGACGCCGGGACAGCCCAGGATCGCGTTCTCTACCTCGGCCGGATAGACGTTCTCGCCGCCGGAGACGATCATGTCCTTCACCCGGTCGTGGACAAAGAAATAGCCATCGGCGTTCATGTACCCTGCGTCACCGGTGCGCAGCCATCCATCTGCCCGGATGGTCTCGGCGGTAGCCTCGGGACGGTTCCAGTATCCGGCCATGATGATCGGCCCGCGGATCTCGATTTCGCCGATTTCGCCGACGGCGACCTCGTTGCCGTCCTCATCGGCGATGCGTGTCTCCAGCGTGGCCCACGAACGCCCGCAGGCGCGCAGCAGTTCTCCCTGGTGATCGCCGGGCGCGAGCGTCGTGCCCGCGCCGGTGGTTTCGGTCATGCCGTAGAACTGGATGAAGCCGCAGCCGAAGGCCTCTGTCGCCTTGGCCAGTACGGCTTCGGAGATCGGTGAGGCACCATAGGAGACGCTCTTCAGGCTCGAGAAATCTGTCGCCTGAACGCCCGGTGTCTGCAGCAGGGCGTTGATCATCACAGGCGCGAGGAAGACATGGGCGACCCGTTCGGCAGCCATGGCCTGCAACACGTTCGGGGGCACGAAATCCGCCTGCAGCAGGATGCGCCCACCCGAGGCGAGGCCCGCGAAGCTGATGTTGGTCCCGGCCACGTGGAACATGGGCATCAGGATCAGCACGGTATCGTCGGCCCCATAGGAAAAGCCCTCGACCTGATGCCGCAGTTCGAGAAACGCCGAGTAGTTGCGGTTGGATAGCCGCACGCCCTTCGGCAGGCCGGTGGTGCCTGAGGTGTAGAGCTGCAGCACGTCATCGTCTGCGTCGGGAGGCGTCAATATCGCCACCGGCGCAGCATCGCGCAGGGCCGCGTATTCGCCGAATTCCGGGTGTGCGTCGCCCACCCCGATCACTCGGATGGGCCGGTCAATCTCGGCGACGATCGCTTCGGCGGCGGCATAGAATTCCGGGCTGACGAAGAACAGGTCGGCACCGGAGTCCTTCAGAATGAACGCCACCTCCGGGATCGCCAGCCGGGTATTGATGGGGGCAAAGCAGGCGCGTGCCTTGGCTACGCCGAAGAAGATCTCGAACCAGGCTTCCGATGCCCGGCCCAGCCAGGCCACCCGGTCGCCCGGCTTCACACCTGCCTGCTGCAGCATCCCCGCCACCTGGTCCGAGCGGCGGTCCATTTCGGCATAGGTCAGGTCATGGCCCTCGAAGGCGATGGCCACCTTGTCACCCTGGTGGGCACCGTGGATCCGGGGGATATCGATCAGCAGCTTGATGGGATCTTGGGTCATGCCAGTCCGCGTTTCCTGTCCGTTCGCAGGCCTGTGAGCGCCTAGCTGACGGAGGCTTAGCGGATGCAACGGGAGCCGCCAATCGTCCACGTTTCCAACTGGAAAGGACGCGGCAGCCAAGGTCGTGCTTAGATGCCTGGATCAGGGAACACGCGGTCATCAAGAGCCGCCAAGGGACACGCTAGCCATGACCAGACTTCGCCAAATCGCGATGGCCTCCGTCGCCGTGCTCACGCTGGTTGGAGCCGCGCAGCCGGGGCTGGCCCAGAAGGCCAAACCCGCCGCGGTGGCCAAAAAAGAGGTCTGGCCCGGCCTGCCACCCGGCGCGACCGAGGAATACATGGCCCTGCGCGACGGTGTCCGGCTGGGCGCCAATGTGTTCAAGCCGGCAGGCAAGGGGCCATGGCCCGTGGTGCTGTCCCGCACGCCATACCTCAAGGACGGCCGGATCAGCGAACAAACGCCCAACCCCGGCGAGGCCATGGCCAGGCAGGCCAAGCGCTACACCGACGCTGGCCTGGTCTTCGTGCTGCAGGATGTGCGTGGCAAGGGCCGGTCCCAGGGCTTCTACACCGCCTTCGAGACCGATATCGAAGACGGCTATGACGCCGTGGAATGGGCCGCCACCCAGCCCTGGAGCAATGGCAAGGTCGGCATGACCGGCGGCTCGGCGCTCGGCATCACCGCCAACTCGGCCGCCATGGCCGCACCGCCGCATCTGGTGGCCAACTATGTGGTGGTCGCGCCAGCGGACCGGCTCTCCTACAGCTATCCGGGCGGCGTGCTGAAAGACAAGGACACCATCGGCTGGCTGCGCGGGCAGGGGATCTCGGAGGAACAGCTGAACCGGACACGGTCGCGGTCGGTCGACGACGTCAGCTGGAACCGCGTCGCTATGACCACCAACCGCAAGTACATCCGCGTGCCCACGTTCCACGTCGGTGGCTGGTACGACATCTTCAACGGCGGCACCGTGGACAATTTCGAGTTCCTGCAGAACCAGGGTTCGCCCGGCGCACGTGGCAATCAGAAACTGATGATGGGTCCGTTCGGTCACGGCCCATTGACCGGAGACCTGGCCTATCCCGGCAACGACCGGCTGGCGTTGGGCGGCGATCAGGAAATCCGTTGGTTCGAACACTGGCTGAAGGGTGTCGACAACGGCATCATGGATGAGCCGCCGGTGTCGTACTTTATGATGGCGGGTGCCCGGACAGGGGCCTATTCTCCCGGGAACCGGATGCTGACGTCGGCCAACTGGCCCCCGGCGTTCCGCGAGGTTCGCTACTTCCTGACCCCTGACACCGGCTTGACCACAAAGCCCCCGACGGTTGACGAAGCCAGGACCAGCTACCGCTTCGATCCGGCCAATCCCGTCGCAACATTCGGCGGTGCCAACCTCACGTTCGAGCGTGGACCAATGGACCAGCGCGCCGTGGGTCAGCGTCAGGACTATCTACGTTTCCAGACTTCGGTGCTGGACAAGGACGTCGTCATATCGGGCCCAGTAAAAATGGAGCTCTATGCCGCTACAGACGGCCCCGATACGGATTTCGTGGCCAAGCTGGTGGACGTCTATCCGGATGGCTACGAGGCTTTGGTGCTGGACGCCCCGATCCGCACCCGGTTTCGCAATGGCCGCATGCCCGACCAGGTCAAGCCGATGACCCCCGGCGCGCCGGAAAAACTGACCATCGACCTTTGGCCCACCGCCATCACCTTCGAAAAAGGCCACCGCATCGCGGTGCACGTCACCTCTTCAAACGCGCCCCGGTTCGAAGTGAACCCCAACACTGGCGAGGGTCCCGGCGGCAAGGCAAAACCGCGGGTGGCAGTGAACACCATCTATATGGACGCGGGCCATCCCACGGCGCTGGTGCTGCCGGTGGTCTATCCGGCTGAGGGCAAGTAGGGCTCGCCAACAATTGATCAACGCCGATGCAACCATTGGTGGGGTCAAGGCGTTGCGGTTTCGTTCTGAAAGGCCCAGATAGGGCCGGTGTGGCTGATCGATGTCTGCCGGACGATAAGGATTGGCCATGCCCGCGACCGACCGGACCGAACCACGATCGCGGGTTGTGCCCCCAACTGCGGATGCGAATTGGCTGACCCGCTACCAGAGCCTCCGCCGGGCCACCGAAACCCTGACCCGGTCGCTGACGCCGGAGGACATGGTCGCCCAGTCCATGCCCGATGCCAGTCCGACCAAGTGGCATCTGGCGCACACCACCTGGTTCTTCGAAACCTTTCTGCTGGTTCCCAATCTGGGGGGCTATCGGGTCTTCGATCCGAAGTTCGGCTACCTTTTCAACTCCTACTATGAGGCGGTCGGTCCGCGTCAGCCTCGCCCCGCGCGCGGTTTGCTGACGCGACCGTCACTCGCCGACGTTCTGGCCTATCGCGCCCACGTCGACGCCGGGATGGCCCGGCTGCTGTCTGGTGACATCGCGCCGTTGACCGCTCTGCTGGATCTGGGTCTGGCACATGAGGAGCAGCATCAGGAGCTGATCCTGATGGATATCTTGCACCTGTTCGCCCAGTCGCCTCTGTCGCCGGCCTATGCACCCCACAGGGCGGCCCCCGCGGCGTTGGAATGTACCCCGCTCACCTATGCGAGTTTTTCCGGCGGCCTGGTCGAGATTGGCCACGGCGACAATGGGTTCATGTTCGATAATGAAGGGCCACGGCACAAGGTTTGGCTCGAACCTTACTGTCTGGCGAGCCGACTGGTGACCAACGCCGAGTGGCTCGCCTTCATGGCGGACGGGGGTTATGGCCGCGCTGAGTTCTGGCTGGCGGACGGCTGGGCGCAAGTTCAGGCCGGGGCATGGCGGGCGCCGATCTACTGGCGTGAAAGCGACCAGGGCTGGTCGGCGATGAGCCTGAATGGCGTGCACCCGCTGGAACCATCGGCACCCGTCAGTCACGTCAGCTACTATGAAGCCGACGCCTATGCCGCCTGGGCCGGAGCGCGTCTACCCACCGAAGCGGAGTGGGAGCATGCCGCACAGGCCGAAGGCACCGGGTTGGTTCCCGGCGATCTCTGGGAATGGACCCGTAGCGCCTACCTGCCATATCCCGGCTTCAAACCCGCTGCAGGTGCCGTCGGCGAGTACAACGGCAAGTTCATGGCTGGTCAGTTCGTCCTGCGCGGCGGTGCCTCCGTCACACCGGGGGGCCACACCCGCACCAGCTACCGGAACTTCTTCTACCCTCATCAGCGCTGGATGTTCTCAGGCGTCCGCCTTGCGCAGGACGGTGCCGGTTCGGGGGTCGAAACCTCGGATTTCCTGGCCGACGTCCTGACAGGCCTGTCCCGATCGACCAAATCCATTCCACCCAAGCACTTTTACGATGACACCGGATCGGAGCTGTTCGAGGCCATAACAGGGCTGGAAGAATACTATCCAACCCGAACTGAAATCGCGCTGCTGCGCGGCGCCGCGTCACAGATCGCCCGGCACATTCCCGAAGGTACGGCGCTGGTCGAATTTGGCAGCGGTGCCAGCGTGAAGACCCGTATCCTGCTGGACGCAGCGCCGCAGGTTGAGGTCTATGCGCCCATCGACATCAGCCCTTCGGCACTGGCGGGCGCTGCCCAGGCGATCCGCGCCGACTATCCCGGTCTGGATGTGGCGCCGTTGCGCGACGACTTCACCAACGCCCTGGCATTGCCCGCGGCCTGTGAGGGACGCCCGATTGTCGGTTTCTTCCCAGGCTCAACCATCGGCAACTTCACGACGGGCGAAGCGCTGGAGTTCCTGGAGGGCGCACGACGCCTGTTGGGCCCGGGCGCGGCCTTCATCGTCGGCGTCGATCTGGTCAAGGACGCACAAACGCTTGTGGCGGCCTATGACGACGCGAAGGGCGTAACAGCCGCGTTCAACAAGAACCTGCTGACCCGCATCAATCGCGAGCTGGGAGGCGATTTCGACCTCGGTGCGTTTGAACACCGTGCGATCTGGAATGACGCCGAGAGCCGGATTGAAATGCATCTTGTGAGCCTGAAGGATCAGGCAGTGCGCGTTGCGGAAGCGACGTTCCAGTTCAAAACAGGTGAGACCTTGCACACCGAGAACTCGCACAAGTTTACTGTGAAACGTCTGGGCGACCTGGCCCGCGCCGCAGGCTGGAGGCTTGAGCGGGAATGGGTCAATGACCATCCCGCCTTCGCCATCGTGTTGCTCAGGGGTTAGGACTCGCGTAGTCGCTTGCGCCCGACCCCGCGTGAAATTTCGCCGCCTTTACGACCTGCGGTCACGGCGAGATCGCGGTTGCGGGCAAAGCTGCGCTTCTCGCTGGGCACACTGGCACCGCCCTTGCGGGCGATCTCGAGGCGTCGCTCAAGGGTCATGGCGGCGAACCCTCTCATCGCGCGTGGCTTCTCGAAATCGGGTGTTGGCATGGGGATGCTCCTCTACCGGGACGCGAGCGGGGACGTCTCGCAAGGCGGTATGGATAGAACCCTCAGCCTCTGCAGAGGTTGCGTGGCCACGTACGGATTTTACGCCCGCCGGAAGGCGTCGATAGGATCAGATCGGCAGATTGACCCGCGCCGTCAGTCCACCACCCACCCGATTGATCAGGCTGACGTCGCCGCCGTGCCCTCGCGCGATGGACCGGACGACCGCCAGACCCAGGCCGATGCCGCCGGTCTGCCGACTGCGCGATGGCTCGCGACGATAGAAAGGCTCGAAGACCTTTTCGCTGTCGGCGGCCGGAATGCCTGGCCCGTCATCATCGATTTCCACGATGGCGTTACCCGCGTCGGAAAACACCCTGGCGCGTGCCTCACCCCCGAACTTGACGGCATTCTCCAGCAGGTTTGAGACCAGCCGTCGCAACGCCATGGGATCACCCTGGAGGACGACCTTCTCGCCGCGTTCTACTTCGGTCCGGGAGCCCGTCTCCGCCATCTCGTCGCACAGGCTCTCCACCAGCGATGACAACTCCAGCTGCGTGCGCTCACCCGGCCGGCTGGCGTCGCGCACGAAGGCCAGAGTCGCGGTGATCATCTCCTCCATCTGATCCAGATCCGCCGCATACTTCCGGCGCTGGTCGTCAGGCAGGCCCTCGATCCGGAACCGCAGGCGGGTCAGCGGGGTCCGCAGGTCATGGGCGATGGCACCCATCATCGCAGTGCGATCCTCCACATAGCGCCGCAGACGTTGCTGCATCTCGTTGAAGGCGCGGGCCGCTGCGCCGATCTCGGCCGGGCCCCTGACCTCCAGTGGCGGCGCCAGCGGGTCGCGGCCCAAGCGTTCAGCCGCTTCAGCGAAGACCTTGATCGGCTTGGTGAGCCGACGGGCGAAGACCCACGCCACCGGTGCCATAGCGAAGGCCGAGAGTGAGAACCACAACGCCAGCCGTCGCTGCCAGTCGCTCAATCCGACGAGGGGCTTTCGCTGCACGACGGTCCAGCGCCCGTCGGGCTGCAGGACCCCCAGCTGGAAGGGCGCAATCAGAATGTGTTCATTGGTGTCCGAGGCCCCCCGTGCGGCACGATCACGGACGACGCGTCCGACGTTCTGATCCGACAGCGGGCCGCGCTCGCCGGCGATGATCACGTGGGAGGTGGGAACTCCGATGTCTGCGGCGAATTTTGCGCGTATGGCGGCGAACGACGATCCACGCAGCTCAGGCGTCGGGGCCTTGTCGCGCTTCGAGAGCATGAGCGGCCGGCGCTCATCGAAGGCGACTGTACCACCTCGAAATGTCTGTTCGATCTCGGCCAATCGGTAGAAGTCTGGCGCGGGCGGCGGCAACAGAAACAACAGCATGGCGCTGATCGCCCAGGCCGCCAACAGGCTCAAGCCGGTCAGGGTGAGCATCTGGACCAGCAAGGGCGCTGTTCGACGCGCCGTCGGCGTCACGACCGCTTGACCTTCGCCGTGAACATATAGCCTTCGTTGCGGATGGTGCGGATCAGGTCATGGCCGTCTCCACCGTCATCCAGCTTGCGTCTGAGCCGACTGATCTGAACATCGATGGCCCGGTCGAAGGCGTCGGAATCGGGTCCGCGGGCGAACTCCAGCAATTGATCGCGGGTGAGCACCCGTTGGGGCCGCTCCACGAATGCGCGAAGCAGGGAGAACTCCCCCGACGACAGGTTCACCACCACCCCGGGCGGGGAGCGCAGTTCGCGCCGCACCAGATCCAGTCGCCAGCCCGCGAATTCACAACCGGCACCCAGAGCGCCTGATGTCGAACGATGCTCGGCCCGGCGCAACACCGCGCGGACCCGGGCCAGCAATTCGCGTGGATTGCAGGGCTTGGCCAGATAGTCATCGGCACCCAGTTCAAGGCCGACAATGCGGTCCGTATCCTCACCCATCGCCGACAGCATAATGATCGGAGGCCCGGCCTCGCTGGAGGTCAGGCGACGGCAGATCGCCAGCCCATCCTCACCTGGCAACATCACGTCCAGGACGATCAGGTCGACGGGTCCACGCTCCAGCACGCGCTCCATTTCGTCAGAATCCGAGGCGGTTTCCACGCGATAGCCGTGGCGGCCCAGAAAATCCGACACCACGTCCCGGATGCCCGGGTCATCGTCGACCATCAGAATGCGGGCACCGGCCTCGGCCATTTCAGTTGTCTGCTCCATGGTCGCAAACCTGCGTGCGTGGCGTATCACCCGGATGTCTAACTTGAAACGCGACGTTCGTGGCGATCATTCTCCGGCCAGGACTGCATCGGACACAAAGGGATTTGTTCGCCGCTCCTGCCCGAAGCTCGACATCGGCCCGTGCCCGCACACAAACCGCACATCATCGCCCAGCGGCCAGAGCTTTTGGGTAATGGCGTCGATCAGGTCCTGAAAGTTGCCGCGCGGAAAATCAGTCCGGCCAATACTCCCCTGAAACAGCACGTCGCCCACCTGGGCAAAGCGCGCCTCACGGTTGAAAAAGATCACATGGCCCGGCGTGTGTCCGGGGCAGTGGATGACCTCGAACACGGTCTCGCCCAGAGTGACCGTATCGCCGTCCTGCAGCCAGCGATCGGGGGTGAAGCTCTGCGCCTCCGGCATGCCCCATTTGGCACCCGAAGAGGTAATCTCATCGATCCAGAAGGCGTCGTCGGGATGCGGCCCCTCGATCGGGACGCCGGTCAGCGCCTTCAGTGCCGAGGTCCCACCGGCGTGGTCCAGGTGGCCATGCGTAATCCAGATTTTCTCGAGCGTCAGGCCCTGTTCCTCGAGTGCCGCCATCAACCGCGGGACCTCGCCGCCGGGATCGATGATTGCCGCTTTCAGCGTCTTCACGCACCAGACGATTGTGCAGTTCTGCTGCAGTGGCGTGACCGGCGCAATCATGGCGCGGATCGGCGGGGGCGGGGGCATTGGCGCGTTCATGTGGCCCGCATAGTCGGGCGTCCAGCGACAGATGAAAAGGCCCGGGTGAGAGCCCGGGCCAATCCATAGTCTCTGTCAGGTGCCCGGCATGGGCGGAACCGGTCCGGGCGGCGCATCGGCATCCAGCTCGTGGACTTCGCCCGGCTCGCCATGGGCGACGTGGCTCTTGCGGTAGCCATAGAGGAAATAGACCACCAGACCGATCGTGGCCCACACGGCGAACATGATCTGGGTATCCGTCGGCAGGCTGAAGAACAGGTAGACGCAGCCGGCGGCGGCCAGCGGTGCGACCAGCATGATGGCCGGCGTCCGGAACGGGCGTTTCCGGTCGGGATCGGTCCGGCGCAGCACCAGAACCGCGATCGCCACCATGGCGAAGGCGAAGAGTGTGCCCGAGTTCGAGATGTCGGCCAGGATGCCCACCGGGAAGAAAGCAGCGAACAGAGCCACGAACACACCGGTGATCATGGTGATGATGTGCGGCGTCTTGAACTTTGGGTGCACGGTCGAGAGGATCGGCGGCAGCAGGCCGTCACGGCTCATGACGAAGAAGATCCGGGTCTGCCCGAACATCATCATCAGGATGACCGAGGGCAGGGCCAGACCCGCCGCCAGACCGATCAGATTGCCGATCTGTGGCCAGCCGATTTCACGCAACGTCCAGGCCAGAGCTTCCTTGGAGCACACCACCTTGGCGTCGCCGATAGCCGCGCAGGCCGCGGTCATTTCCGGGCTGCCTGGGCGCAGGCCCGCACCGGAGGCGTCCATCACCGGCTGCGCACCCACCGTGCCGATCACGCCCGCGGCGACCAGTATGTAGAAAATCGTGCAGATGCCCAGTGAGCCGATCAGGCCGATCGGCATATTTCGCTGTGGATTCTTGGTTTCCTCGGCGGCTGTCGAGACCGCGTCAAACCCCACATAGGCGAAGAAGATCGAGGCGGCCGCCGCGCTGATTCCGGCAAACCCCAAAGGCGCGAATGGTTCGAAGTTCTCCATATTGATAACCGGCACGGCCAGCACGATGAACAACACGAGTGCCGCGACCTTGATGCAGACCAGGAAAGCGTTGACCGCGGCCGACTCTCGCGTCCCCACCACCAGCAGCGCCGTCACCAGCAGGGCGATACCCATGGCAGGCAGGTTGATCATGCCGCCGTCAAACGGCCCACGGACCAAAAGGTCGGGAATATTGATGCTCAAGGCGTTCTCAAGCAGGCCGATGACATAGCCGGACCAGCCCACGGAAACGGCCCCGGCGGCCACCGCGTATTCAAGGATGAGCGCCCAGCCGACCATCCATGCCAGCATCTCGCCCATCACGGCATAGCTGTAGGTGTAGGCGGAGCCGGACACCGGCACCATGGCTGACATTTCCGCGTAGCAGAGGGCCGCGACGGCGCAAACGAAGCCTGCAATGATGAAGCTCAACATCATGCCGGGTCCGGCTTTCTGGGCGGCCTCGGCGGTCAGCACGAAGATCCCGGTACCGATAATCGCCCCGATACCCAGCATGGTCAGCTGGAAGGCCCCAAGGGATCGATGCAGGGATTTCTTTTCTGCGGTCGCCAGAATGGCGTCCAGCGACTTAACGCGCCACATAGTTCCTCCGAGCAGCGGCCCCCGGCCACTTTGTAAAATAACTGACGCGAACGTGGCTCGCTTGCGGCACTGCGGTCAAGCACCAAGCACTGGTGAGCCGCTTTGCTTGCAGGTAGAGGGCCACGGATGCTGCCGATCCACGAGGCCCTGCCCGCGTTGAAGGCGACCCTGGGGGTCGGTAACGCCGCTGTTCTGGTCGCGCCGCCGGGTGCCGGAAAGACGACGGTCGTGCCGCTGGAGCTGCTGGGCGAGCCCTGGCGCGGCGACGGCCGGATCATCGTCCTGGAACCGCGCCGTCTGGCCGCCCGCGCCGCCGCCGAGCGTATGGCGGCTACGCTGGGCGAGAATGTCGGCGAAACCGTGGGTTTCCGCGTGCGCATGCAGTCCCGCATTTCGGCCCGAACGCGCATCGAGGTGGTCACGGAGGGCGTCTTCACCCGCATGATCCTGGCCGACCCGGAACTGGCGGGCATCGCCTGTGTGATCTTCGATGAGTTCCACGAACGCAGCCTCGACGCAGACCTCGGCCTGGCGCTCGCGATCGATACTCAACGGCTGCTGCGGGACGACCTGCGACTGCTGGTGATGTCGGCGACTCTGGACGGCGCCGCCGTGGCTCGTCTGCTGGACGGCGCTCCGGTGATCGAGAGCCAGGGCCGGATGTTTCCCGTCGAAACCCGGTACCTTGGCCGCGACGACCGTCTGCGCCTCGAGGATCAGGTGGTTCGGGCGGTCGACAAGGCGCTGGCCGAACAGTCGGGCAGCCTTCTGGTTTTCCTGCCCGGCCAGGGTGAGATCCTGCGCACCGCCGAACGGCTGGCCGAGCGCAAGCGACCCGACGTTGAGATCGCTCCGCTCTACGGGGCTCTTGACCCGCGTGATCAGGATCGCGCGATCAAGCCGGCGGCGGTTGGCGTGCGCAAGATCGTGCTGGCCACCTCCATCGCCGAAACCAGTCTGACCATCCAGGGCGTTCGCGTGGTCATCGACTGTGGTCTGGCCCGGGTGCCGCGCTTTGATCCGTCCAGTGGTCTGACCCGGCTTGCCACCGTCCGGGTGTCGCGCGCTGCCGCAGATCAACGGCGTGGACGGGCGGGGCGCACCGAACCGGGTGCCTGTTACCGCCTGTGGAACGAGGCCGAGACCCGCGCGTTTCCGGCTTACGCTGACCCTGAAATCCTTGACGCAGACCTCTCGGGTTTGGCGCTGGATCTGGCGCGATGGGGCGCGAAGAACGTCACCGACCTGGCCTTTCTCGACCCGCCACCTGCTGCCGCCTTCGCCGAGGCCCGCGCGCTGCTGGCCCGGCTGGAGGCGCTGGACTGGAGGGGTGTCCTTACCCCGCATGGCCGTGCCCTGTCCGCCGTCCCGCTGCCGCCCCGCCTGGCACACATGGTGCTGAAAGCCGCCGACACCGGACAGGCCCTGCGCGCCGCCCTTGGCGCGGCCCTGATTACCGAACGTGGGCTGGGTGGTCGCGACGTGGACCTGCGCCGTCGCCTCGAAAGCCTGGACCGCGACCGCTCACCCCGTGCCCGTGATGCCAAGGCACTGGCGGACCGCTGGGCCAGCTTCGCGGGAAAATCTGGAACCGCCGAGCCGCTGTCCGACGGCCTGTTGCTGGCCTTCGCCTATCCCGAGCGAGTGGCCAGGGCGCGGGGCGGGCAGGGCGAATTCCAGCTGGTTTCCGGACGCGGGGCGTTCATCGAACCCACCGACGCGCTGGCCCGCGAACCCTGGCTGGCCGTCGCCGAACTGGGCGGTGGCGACCGGCGCGACCGCATCCTGCTGGCCGCCCCGCTGGACCCCGCCGAACTAGTGGCCTTCAAGGATCAGTTCGAGGTCGAGGAACGTCTGGAAGAGAGCGGCGGCGGGCGGCTGCGCGGCAAACGCCTGACCCGTCTTGGCCGGCTGACCATCCGCGAGGAAATTCTCGAAAGCCCCGATCCTGCCCTGATCGCGCGCGCGCTGGCCGACCGGGTCCGCCGGGAGGGACTGGCCGCGCTCCCGTGGTCGCCAGCTACCTTGGCCTGGCGCGAGCGGCTGGCGTTTGTCCGCTCCGGCGACCCAGCCTGGCCCGATCTGTCCGACACCGCGCTGATCGACGCCCTCGACGACTGGCTCACCCCGCTGTTGAGCGGCGTCCGCTCGCTCGCAGCCCTGAAACCCGATATCCTGAATTGTGCCCTGCGTGCCTTGATCCCCTGGGACCTGCAACGCCGCCTCGATGCCGAGGCACCGGCCCGCTGGACAGCCCCCACCGGCAACAGCTTCACCATCGATTACGCCGCCGAGGCCGGCCCCCGCGTTGATGTCCGCGTGCAGGAAGTGTTCGGCATCAGCCAGCACCCGACGGTCGGCGGCGTGCCCCTGACCATGTCCCTGCTATCCCCCGGTCACCGCCCGATCCAGACCACTAAAGACCTGCCCGGCTTCTGGAAGGGCTCCTGGAAAGACGTCCGTTCCGACATGCGCGGCCGCTATCCCAAACACGTCTGGCCCGAGGACCCGGCTGTCGCGGCTCCGACCGCCCGAGCGAAGCCGCGCGGGACCTGACCCTATCTTGCAAACCATGGTCGTCTGATCCGCCCGGAGAGGTTCTGGAACCCATCGGACACCCACTCCGTCAGCCGGTTGACCGGGTTTTCCCCCGGCGACCGCTGGCTGGAGACGAACGTCGCGATGGCGATGGCGGCAAACCCGGCGAAAGGGACGCCAATGGCAATGGCGGCGGGCAGGGCGGCTTTGTCCGCCATACCCTGGCCGAACAGCAGAGACACTTGAAATACAAACAGCAGGATCCCGGCAATGGCGAATGCGGCCCGCGATTCGACGCGCTTGGCGGTCAGTCCGAAGGGCACGGCCAGGAGTGGCATTAGCGGCAGGACAATCGCGCGCGCCAGTCTGGAGTAAAGCTCCGCCAGCAGGGTCTGGCGTGGCAGGGCCGGGGGCTCCGCGCCAAAACCCCGGTTGGCCAATTCCACGAGCGTGAGTTCGGTTTCCTCGCCAATGCCCCGATGGCGCAGCAGCCGTGCCGGCGGAACCAGCGGCAGGCGCAGGGTCAGGCTGGTGAAGGTCAAGAGCCCCGGTGTTCCATTCGGGCTGGTGCTGAGTTGCTGACCGTCGCGCAGGATCAGCGTCGCGCTGCGCCCGTCCTGATTGCGACGGATTTCGGCCGTGGACGCGGTGAAGACGACCTCTTGGCCGCTTGGTGCCAGCCTACGGATGAAAACGCGATCCAGGATCTCGCCAGTGGGGTCGGCACCCTCGGCCGTCAGGATCAGCGAGGGGTCCGGTGAGAAAATCGCCCGGGGTTTGACCTGCCCGCTCCAGCCCGCGTTCTCGGCCGCATGCAGCACCATCCGGTAGCCGTAGCGGCTGTATGGCTGGACAAACCCGTACAGCAGCAGGCTCAAAATCATCAGCACCAGGCCGAGGCCAATGAAGGGGGCCGAGATGCGGCCCAGCGACATGCCACTGGCCTGCATCGCGTCGATTTCCGAGTCGGTGTTGAGGCGATTGACCACCACAAATAACGCTATGAAGAACCCGACCGGCAGCACCAGTCCGAGATAGTGAGGTGCCAGGTTGACCATCAGCTCGACCAGATAGGTGAACCCGTCGCTACTCTGCGCCAGCAGATCGAGCGACCGCAGCAGGCGCTCCATCAGAAATGCGATCATGGTGGTGGTCAGCACCGCACCCATCGGCCCATAGGTCCGGCCGAGAAGGTACCGGTCCATGATCCGGAGGGGCCGCGGCCGGCCACTGGCGGTGATTTCAGCGCGGGCGTTTCGTGCACCCGGGGGCGCGACGCGCCGCTGTTCCCGGACAGACTGAAGGGAGGCTGGATCGAGGTCCATCCTCTGTCAGCACCGAGGCCGAACGCTGGGGACGAACGCTGGTCGATCCTGTTCGCGCCAGGCCAGGTCAGTCATTGGGCTTGGCCACCGTCGCGGTGAGTGGAGCGTGCGCTGGCTCCCGGAAACGGGGTGCGGGGTCGAATTGGCCGAGACCATAGGGTGAGCGCCTCTCCGGTCGCGGCATGGAAACAGCTTCGCGATAGACGCCGACAATTTGATCCAGGATTTGTGACCATTGGTACGAGGCGCTCACATTCAGCGCCTCGCGGCCCATGGCTGCGCGCAGCGAAGGCGCATCCAGCAGCGTCTCCAGAGCATTGCAGTACGCCCCGATATCTTGCGCCGAACAGAGGATGCCGCTTCGACCGTTCTGAACCAGCGCGCGTGTGTTCGGTGCGTCTGCACAGACCATGGCGAGGCCGCAGGCCATCGCCTCCAGATTGACGTTGCCAAAGGTTTCAGTGCTGCTGGGATTGAGGAATATGTCGGCGCTGGCAAGTGCAGTCGCCAGGGTCTCTCCGGTGATAAATCCAGTGAAAACAGCATGTGGAAGCTGTTCCTTGAACCAGGGCAGAGCCGGGCCATCGCCGATTACCAGAACGGACACTGGCCCCCTGGCCTGTTCCAGGCGTCGAACCGCCTCGACGAAGACACCCAGGCCCTTTTCCATGACAGCGCGGCCGAGGAAGACCACGACCGGTCGATCCTCCGGAAACCCCTGCAATGCCCGCCAGGCCGCGCTGCGCCGCCCCGGATGGAACAAGGCTGAATCGACCCCGCGGGCCCAGACCCTCACCCGCGCTGACGGGGCCTCGACCCGAAGCTGTTCGGCAATCACCGGATTAGGGGCCAGCACATAGTCGCAAGAGCCATAAAAGGCCCGCAGGCGGCTCTGCAGCAGGGGCTTCAGCCAACCCAACCCGTAATAGTCGAGGTAGGTGTCAAAGTGTGTGTGGAGGGTGGACACCACCGGCACGCCCATCTTCCTCGCCAGTCCGAGCGCGGCTGAGCCCAACAGGTCCGGTGCCGAGAGATGGACGATGTCGGGTTGAAACGCCCTGACATCGCGCTGAAGGCTGACCGGCAAGCCCATGGCGATCCGATAGTCCGGGCGCGTCGGGATGCGGAACGACGGCACCGAAATCAGGTCACCGACATAGGGAAACGCAGGTACCGGCGTCGTCGGTGAATAGATGCGCACCTCCATGCCGGCCTGGGTCTGCAGGTGTTCCACCACCCGGTTCAGCGTCTTGTTCGCGCCGTCCTCTGTGCAGGCGTAGTTGCCGGAAAAGAGCGCGACGCGCGTAGGACGACCGTAGGGGCTGGATGCGGGTCTAAATGTCATCATCGGGGTACCTATTGAGTCTGGGCCGGCCACCGCGCGCTGCGAGGCCGAAGGCATGTGATCGTTCACAGTCTGCGTGAGGTGTTGCGGGGACCCGTCGATGAACTGTCATCGCAGGACCCTAGGAACGGCGAGCCCCCGGTCGAATCGCCGTGCGATTCGTGACCGCACGGGTTGCGGGCCGTTGCGACGGTGGCAGGTTCGGGGCCAACGATGCGAATTGTAGATGTGGCGGAATTCTATGCGCCGAACGGCGGCGGCGTCAGGACATACATCGACAGGAAATTCACGGCTGCTGCCGAGGCCGGTCACGAGCTCTTTGTCATAGCGCCCGGTCCGGCGGACAGATTCGAGCCCCGCGATGGCGGCGGTGTCTTCTGGGTGAAGGCACCGGGGCTGCCCTTCGACGCCAACTACTGGATGTTTGTCGATGCGACGCCGGTGCACGCCCATCTCGACCGCCTGCAGCCGGACCTGGTCGAGGCGTCCTCGCCCTGGCGCGGGGCCTGGATCGTGGCGAAGTGGCGCGGCAAGAGCCCGCGAACGATGTTCATGCATGCCGATCCCGTAGCCTCTTATCCGCAGCGGTGGCTCGCCCCGCGCATCAGCCCCGAACGGATCGACCGGATGTTCGAATCGTTCTGGAGCCACCTCCGTCGACTAGCGGGTTACTTTGACAGTTCGGTTGCGGGCAGCGTCTGGCTGGGCCGGAGATTGCGGGATCAAGGGTTTGAACGCGTCGAAACCGTCCCGCTCGGCGCGGACCTCAGCGCCTTTTCGCCGACGCTTCGCGATGAAGGGGTTCGGACGCGTCTACGAGGCGAACTCGGTCTACCTGAGCACGGCAAGATCCTGCTGGGCGTGGGGCGTCATCACGCCCAGAAGCGCTGGCCGATGATCATCGCCGCCGCCGTTGCGGCCAGCCGACAGATTCCGTTGGGGTTGATCATCCTGGGCGACGGCATGGATCGCGCCCGTATCGCCCGCGCGGCAAAAGGTCACGCCAACGTCCAGTTGATGTCGCCGACCCGCGACCGTCAGGTCGTCGCGACCTTGTTCGCCAGCGCGGACGCCCTGATTCACGGCAGTGAGTCCGAGACCTTTGGCCTTGTCGCTGCCGAGGCGCTGGCCTCAGGCTTGCCGGTTATTCTCCCGGATCGAGGGGCATGCTCGGAGTTGGGGCCGCCGGAGGTCACCGAGATCTACCGGTCCGCCGACCCTAAGGCCGCGATGGCCGCTATCCTGCGCCTGTTCGCCCGAGATCAGGCGACCCTGCGAGCCGCCAGCCTGCTGGCCGCCCCCAAGGTCCGCAAAGACGCCGAGCACTATGCCGAACTGTTCGCGCACTACGCCGGCATCCTCCAGAAGGCGGCTGCAAAGTGAAGCTCTCCGCCGCCTGTGGTGCCTGGGCCGGTGGGTTGCTGGCCGTCGCGCTGGTCGCGGCCGCGCTGCTGCAGATCAGCCGTGCGTCTGCCGAAGCCATGGCGATGATCCAGCAACTGTCGCCGGCGGTCTGGATCGGCTTCGTCCTGCTCTATCTGACCCAGCCGGTGGCGGACATGGTGATCTTCCGACGCCTCTGGCGGCTGCCGCTCAAGGGCTTCGGTGTCATCCTTCGCAAGGTGGTGATCAACGAGGTGCTGTTCGGCTATAGCGGCGAGCTCTATTTCTATGTCTGGGCCAAACGTCAGCCGGGGCTCAGCGAGGCACCGTTCGGGGCGGTCAAGGACGTCAACATCCTCTCGGCTCTGGCCGGCAACGTTCTGACCCTGGTGATGCTGCTGATCAGCACCTTTGCCTTGCCGGGGGTCAGTCTCGAACACGAGCTGGGCCCGGCGCTATGGCCCGGGCTGGGTGTCGTGGCGCTGTCGTTCTGCGTGATGTTCTTTTCCCGCAAGGTGTTTTCACTGACCCGGGCTGAACTCTGGTTCGTCGCCCGGATTCACGCCTTGCGGCTACTGGTGTTCAGCTGTCTGACACTGCTGGTGTGGCATCTGGCGCTGCCCGATGTGGCGCTGGGCGTCTGGCTGGTGCTGTTGACCAGCCGCCTGCTGCTTGCCCGCCTGCCGTTCGTGGCCAACAAGGACCTGGTGTTCGCCAATGTGGTGCTGGTGCTGTTCGGCACAGGCTCAACCACGGCCCTGCTGCTGGCCACCCTGGCCATCGCCACGCTCGCACTCCACCTTGCCGTCGTCGCCGTGGTCAGTACGCCCGTCGTGCTGCAGATCGTCGCCAAAGCAGCGCGACGCCTTGGGATGGGTAACAAACCTGCGACCTGAAAGTGAGGTCTGGATCGCGGCCGACCCTACCCCGTCGCCGCATAGATCATCACACCCGTCGCCACCGACAGGTTCAGGCTGTCGGCACGCCCGCGCATGGGGATTTTGACGTTGACGTCGCAGAGGGCGGCCATGTCCGGCGTCAAACCCTGCTGCTCATTACCCATAAGCACCATAACCGGCCTGGCGTAGCTCGCCTCACGGTGGTCGACCTCCGCGGACAACAGCGTGCCCACCACCGATCCCGGCCATCCTGCGCGCCAGGCGGCGAACTCGCCCTCGGTCGCCACCGTCAACGGCACAGCGAAGATCGAGCCCATGGTCGCGCGCACCGCCTCCACCGACCAGGGATCGCAGCACTCACCCACCAGGATCACCCCGCCGCAGCCGGCGGCGTCGGCGGTGCGGATGATGGTCCCGAGATTGCCGGGGTCGCGGACGCGATGCAGGGCCACGAAGCAGGTCGCCGCCGTCGGGTCGATCTCCGCCAGCGGTTTGAACACCTGGGTGAAGACGCCGACCACGGCCTGGGGGTTATCGCGACGCGACACCTTGGCCAGAATATCCTGCGTGACTTCGATCACCTCACCGCGCGCCTGCAGAGTCGCGCGCATGGCATTCTGCAACAGGGGGTGATCCGCCGCACCCTGGCCATACATCAGGATTTTCGGCGCGTGGCCGGTTTCGACGCCCTCGATCACCGTCTTCAGGCCTTCGGCGACGAACAGGCCGGTCTCGTCACGTTCCTTGCGCATGTGCAGGGCCCGGACGGCCTTGACGATGGGGTTGGTCAGGGAGGTGACCGTTCGCGTTGTCATGCGGACCACCGGGCGTAGAAGCTCATGCCGATAGCCCGGTCGCCGCGATCTTCTTCCAACGCCAACTCACCCCATTCGATCTGGCCGCCGCGTGCCCCCAATTTGTCGGCCAGTAACCCGGCCAGCGCTGCGCCGGAGATCCGTTCGGCATAAGCATTCAGCACCAGAAATTTCGCGTTTTCCGAAAGAAGACGAGCACATAAACCTGCAAGTTCAGGTAAATTTTCAAACAGCCGCCAGACCTCCCCTGTGGGGCCACGTCCATATTTGGGCGGGTCAAGGATGATCCCCTCATACTGCGACCCGCGGCGCACCTCACGCTGCACATACTTGCGCGCATCCTCGGTGATCCACCGGATCGGGCGGTCATCCAGCCTGGACAACGCCGCATTCTCCCGTGCCCATCCCACCGCCTTCTTTGAGGCGTCCACATGGGTGACCGAGGCACCGGCCGCCGCCATCACCAGACTGGCAACACCGGTATAACCGAACAGGTTCAAAACCCTGGGTGGACTTTCGTCACGACGTACCTGAGCGTCCAGCCACGCCCAGTTGGCCGCCTGCTCGGGAAAGAACGCCAAGTGTCGGAACGCCGTGAACCGGCCCTGGAACTTCACATCGCCCCAGCCTAATGGCCAGCTCTCTGCCAGACGTTCCCGGAACCGCCAGTTCCCTGCCTCATCATCATCGGTGGGGTCGAACACGGCGTCGGCGCTGTTCCAGTCGGCGACGGGCAGGCGAGGGGCCCACATTGCCTGTGGCTCGGGCCTAACGACCCGATAGGGTCCGTATCGTTCAAGCTTCCGGCCCCGGCCACTATCCAGCAGGGCATAGTCCCCCCAACCGGTGGTGCGCATCACGCCAGGTGTCTCGGCGATCCGGGGCAAGTTCATCAGGTGACCTTGAAGCCGAACCGGGCGCGCAGGTCCAGCCCTCCCGATGATGGCGGGTTTGCGTCTGTTTGTTGCTTACTTGTGACAAACGCTTGTCACGGCGGCCGATTTAGGGTCCGCTGCCCCTGCTAATGAAGTTGGGAGGCTCCATGGGCATAGTCGCAACTGCGACGCGGAAAACCGCGCGCAAGGCGAAGGGCGACGGCCACCTGCGTAGGGCCGAGATCCTGATGGCCGCAGAACGCATCTTCATGGCTGATGGCTATGAGGGTGCGACCATACGCAAGATCGCCGACGATGTCGGCGTG
Source organism: Phenylobacterium deserti (assembly GCA_945883235.1). Taxonomy (GTDB): domain Bacteria; phylum Pseudomonadota; class Alphaproteobacteria; order Caulobacterales; family Caulobacteraceae; genus Phenylobacterium; species Phenylobacterium deserti_A. The sequence continues at coordinate 69,545 of CAMCXF010000003.1, forward strand.
TCGTCGACAGCGCTTTACATGCACTTTCACGACAAGGCCTGCATCCTTCACGAGATCACCGAGGTCACGTTCCGCGAGCTGCTGGCGACCAACAGCGAAATCGCCCGCCGTCCGCTTGATCCCGTGGTGCGGGTCAAGATGATGCTGGAAGCCTATATGTTCTGGGGTTTCGAGCATCCCAACGCCTATCAGCTTGTCTATTGCCAGCGGGGTCCGGTATCGAGCACGCCATTGCCCGAGGGCACGGCGGACCTGAGCCGACAATGCTACGAGACTTTCTCCGGCGTGGTACGCGAGGTGGCGGCGAGTGGTCGTCTACGGACCGGCACGGGCGACTCAGCGGCTCAGGCGCTGTGGATGGCCTGTCATGGCGTCGTGGCGTTGGCCACCAGCCGACCAACCTTCGGCTGGGCCGATCTGTCGGAGGTGATGCAGGTCACCCTCGACAGTCTGCTCTATGGACTGGTCATCGACTGATCGCCTTGGCGGTGGCGCTGTGTGCACCGCTCAGCGCGCAGTGTGCGCCGCGCGTGCTGTCGCTGGATCAGTGCGCCGACCAGTTTGTGCTGGCGCTCAGTCCTCGCGAGGCCATCGTGGGCCTGTCCACGCGGGCTGATGACGCCGACTCGCGATTGCGCGGCCTCGCGGTCGGTTTGCCCAAACGTCGAGTTGACCTGGAGTCTGCGCTGGCTGCCCGACCGCAGGTGGTGGTGCGATACTGGGGAGGCGATCCACGCCTTGTCAGCGCGCTCGAGGCTCGGGGTGTGCGGGTTGTGACCGTGGCGGACGCCCGGGATTTCAGTGATGTCCACGCCAACATCCGCCGGGTGAGCGCCGCGCTTGATCGACGCGCGACCGGCGAAGCCCAGATCGCGCGAATGGACCAACGCCTGAGCCACGCGGCGGGCGCGTGGGGCGGTATGCGAGCGCTCTATCTCACGCCGGGCGGGGCGACCTCCGGGCCGGGTACCCTGATCGACGCGATCCTGCGCGCCGCCGGAATGACCAATGCCGAGACCCGCAGCGGGTTTCAGACGGTTTCCCTGGAGCAGATGGCGCTGACCCGGCCTCCGGCGCTGGTGCTGGGGTTCTTCGACACCTTTCAGTCGGGCGGCGACAACTGGGGCGTCGGTGGACACCGGATCCTGCGCACGGCAGTGCGCGACCGCGCGGTGGCCAGCCTGCCCGGCTCCATGCTGGGGTGTCCCGACGCGAGTTCAGCCGCGGCAGTGGAGCTGCTGGCGGCAAAGGCCGTCGGTCGTTGAAATCCCTGACCCTCAATGTGCTGCTGGCCATCGCTGTTGTCGCGCTGGGTTTGGCCGGACTGTTGCTTGGCGAAACGCAACTGACCCTCGACCAGCTATCCGAAGCTTTGCGGGATCCTGGCTCAGGGCCTCATGAAGTAGTGTTCGATATCCGGTTGCCGCGCACCGTTGCGGCGCTGGTGGTTGGCGCGGCGCTGGGTCTGGCGGGGGCAGTGATGCAGGGCCTGCTGCGCAACCCGCTGGCCGACCCCGGGATACTGGGGGTGTCCGGCGGTGCCGGATTGGGCGCCGCCTTGGCCATCTCGCTGGGGTTCGCGGTTGTTCCCGGGGCTATCGAGGTCGCGGCCCTGGGCGCAGCGCTGGCGGTGGGACTGATGCTGACCTGGCTGGCGGCGCGTTTCCGCGAGCCGGAAATCTTGATTCTGTTCGGAGTGGCGCTGTCGGCCTTCCTGGGGGCCATGACCTCGCTGGTCTTCAACTTCTCCCCATCGCCCGTGGCGCTCTCGGAGGTGTTCTCATGGCTGCTGGGGTCGGTGGCCAATCGCGACTGGGACGACATCACCCGGCAACTCCCGGCAATGGGGGCAGGGGTGTTGTTGTGCGCCTACGCTGCACGTGGACTTGTGATGCTCACACTCGGCGAAGAGGCCGCCGCGATGTCTGGCCTGCCGATGACACGGCTTCGCGCCGCTGCGGTGGCGGGCGCGTCCTTGCTGACAGGGGCCTCGGTGGCCATGGCCGGGATCGTAGGCTTCGTCGGCCTGGCCGCGCCGCACCTGGTACGCGCCGCCACCCGGGGAGATCCCGGTCGTATTCTGTTGCCCTCGGCACTGGCCGGGGCGGTGCTGCTGGCCGGGGCTGACATTTCCGCACGGATTATCCCGACGGATATTGAGCTCAAGCTGGGCGTCGTGACGGCCCTGTTCGGCGCGCCCCTGTTCGCCCTGATCGCCTGGCGCGCTGCGCGGAGCTGGCGCGGATGAACTTGCTGGCCCTGCATGAGCTAACGGTTCGCTGCGACAATCGGGTCGTGCTCGACAATATAAGCCTGTCGGTGGCGACGGGCGAACTGGTCGGTGTGGTCGGTGCCAACGGGGCCGGCAAGACCACGCTCTTGCGAGCGGCGCTGGGCCTTGCCAGGTCCGCAACCGGTCGCGTGGAGCTGGCTGGCCGGGACCTCTCCAGGATGACGGAGATGGATCGGGCGCAGCTGGCAGCCTATCTGCCGCAGGAGCGCCATGTCGGCTGGAACATGAGCGCCTGGCGGATCGCCGGCCTGGGAGCCTTCGATCAGCCGCCGGCTCAGGCGCGCGCAGCGGCCTGGACGGCACTGGCCCGCGTGGGTCTTCAGGGGCTTGAGGATCGCGGCGTCCTGCAGATGTCGGGGGGTGAGCGCGCCCGGGTGCTTCTGGCGCGCCTGCTGGTCACATCCGCGTCCCTGCTGGTCGCCGACGAACCGACCGCGGGCCTCGATCCCGACGCCCAGCTGCTGGCGATGGACCTCTTTCGCGAGGAGGCTACGCGCGGTGCAGCTGCCGTCCTGACGCTGCACGACTTATCGCTGGCGGCGCGATACTGCGACCGTCTGGTGGTCCTGGCGAGCGGACGAATTATCGCGGACGGGCCGCCCTTGGAGGCCCTGAGTCCGGCTGTTCTCGCAGAGGCCTTCAATCTGAAGGGTTACGTGGAATCGACCAAGGAGGGCCCACGCTTGACCCTGCACCGGGCAAAGTCACCCTGACCGTCGCGAATTGAGTTTTGACCCTGGGCGCGGTGACCATACCTGCAACCACCGACCTTCCGGTGACAGCCCAGATCGTCTTGGCATGGCGGCGGTCGCGAGCCGTTCGATATTCCTGAATTGGCTCTTGGGACCTGACGCGTCTTGCCCCATGTGTCACATCAACTCGTCACCCTTGGAGACCTGCATGGCCTTTTCGATCTATGACGCCTCGATTCCCGTCTATCTGCAGATGATGCGAAATCTGGCCGCCCTGCTGGCCAAGGCCGAGGGGCATGCCGCCACGAGCGGCACTGATCTCTCAACCTTTGTGGAAGCCCGGCTCGCCCCCGACATGCATCCCCTGATCCGCCAGGTGCAGATGGTCAGTGACGCAGCCAAGGGCGGTGCCGCGCGACTGGCGGGCGTCACGCCCCCCAGCTACGCCGATACCGAGACCACCTGGGCCGAGCTGAAGGTACGTCTGGCCAAGACCATCGCCTTTGTCGAAACCATCCAGCCGAGCCAGCTGGACGGCCGCGAAACAGCCACCATCGAACTGCCGCTGCCCGGACGCACCATGACGTTCACCGGCAGCGAGTTCCTGCTGCGGTTCTCATTGCCGAACTTCTATTTCCACGTGGTCACGGCCTACGCGATCCTGCGCAGCCAGGGTGTGCCGCTGGGCAAGATGGATTACCTGACGGGTGGCTCACCCGTTCCGGCTTAATCATTGCTCGCGGTCACCGCCGCGCCCGTTGCCGCATACCCATAGGCCCCGCGACGCAGGTCGCGGGAGAGGGTGATGGGGATCGAGCCGCCATTCATCTTGGCGCGGTAGACCTGCATATTCTCCAGCACCCGCATCACATAGTTGCGTGTCTCGCCGAAGGGGATGCACTCGATGAAGTCCAGCGGGTCGCTGGATCCCCCGCGAGGGTCGCCGCAGAACGCTGACCACTGGGGCAGGCGGCCGGGGCCGGCGTTATATCCGGCGGCGGCCATGATGTAGGAGCCGGAAAACCTGTCGACCAACTGGCCCAGGAACGAAGAGCCCAGTTGCATATTGTACTCGGCTTCATACAGCCGGGCCGGCGTGAAACTCATCCCCATCTTCCGGGCGACGCTCGAGGCGGTCGAGGGGAGGAGTTGCATCATTCCGCGCGCGTCTGCATGAGACCGGACGGCGGGGTCGAAGCCGCTCTCCTGGCGGGTGACGCCCAGCACCAGAGACGGCTCCGGGGCACCCTGGACGGCAGGCGTAATTCGCATTGGATAGGCTCGGTCGGCCAGGATCAGCCCCCGGGTCGCCGCCGCACGCGCGGCCTTCATCGAGGTATCCTGATCTCCATAGCTGCGGATCGCGTCCACCAGCATGGCGGCCTCCACCGTTGTGGGTACCGTATCGTCGACATGCAGCGCAAAAGCGCGGAACAGGTCGCGCTGGCCCTGGTCGGCCAGCAGCCGCATGGCCTGGACGGAGTCCTTGCCTTCGAAGGCTTCTCGCTCCGCCGTCGTCGCTATCGGATCGCGGGGCAAGATCAACGGCCGTCCCAGTTTTTCAGCTGAAAGCTGGCCATAGAAGGTCGTCCCGTGTTCCGCACCCTGATCATAGAATGCGTTTGCCGCCGCCTGGTCGCCCCGCGCTTCTGCAGCGCGGCCTTGCCAGAAATGAGCACGGCCCCGGGTGATTGGAGAGGTGCCGATCCGCGCGATTGCAGCAAAATGACGGGCTGCCGCCGCAGGATCGTCAAGTCGGTTGAGCGCGATCCAGCCGGCGTAGAACTCGGCCTCGGTGGCGTCATTCCCGACGCTGAGGCCCGAGTTGGCCGCCGCCTGATACGCCCCGCGCCAGTTGTTAGCCCGGATCGCCAGCAGCGTCAGGCGATAGCGATCGTCCCACATGCGCTCGGCACCGTCAGAGGTCACCATTTCCCTGGGGAACAGGGGCAACAGAGCCATGGCCTCCGATTCCCGGCCTCGACGTCGTAAAGATGCAGCACGCTCGTAGGCGACGCCGGGGCTGGATTGCTGTTCCGGTGTCAGGCTCGCGTAGGCGTCGTCACCGGCCCGGCCATCAGAGCGCATGGCAATCCGCGTCAGGGCGGCTGGTTGCTGGTCCGCGGGTAGCAGGGCCACCACGTCGCGCGCGGCAGGTCCTTGAGCACCGTAGAGCAGGATGTCAGCCCTGCGAACGTGATCCTCAGCGGACAGAACGTCGCCGAAACGAGACAACACAGACCGCTGCGCATCAGCCTCGAAACTCTTGTCGCTCCACCAGCTGCGGATCAGGTCTGCGGCTTCGGTCTGGCGACCGAGGCTGCGGTAAGCTGAGGCCAACGCTATGGCGCCCTGCGCGGATTGGGGGGGCTGGCCCGCAAACCACGCGATGATCTGGTCAGGCGATTTGCCCGAGCTTTCGACAGCGCGTTCCGCGGCGATTTGACGCCGCGCCGGGCGCGGAAAGCCATCAAGATCACGGCGCGCGGCGTCCAGTTCGGCGAAACGGAGCGATGAAGCGCTGGTGTCGACCATGGCCCACATCACGGTCTTTCGAGCGACCCGGTCGGACATCATGCTGATCGCATCCCGGGCGCGCGATACGTCTCCACGTCTGGCGGCGGCGAGTCCCTGGGCAAAGCGTGACTGGTCCGACGCGCTCAAGGGGCGAGCTACTGTTTGACGGACTGAAGCCGGCATGGCCGCCGCCGTCTCCTGCGCGGCGGAGTTCAACAGATCGCCGATCGGGTCAATGGACTGGGCGCGCGCGACCGTGGTTGCGATCAGAATAGCGCAACCGGCCAGCAGGGCGTTTCGGGTCCGGGTGTTCAATCGATCTCCGTTCGTATCAAGACTGCGCGGAATCGGCGTTGCGGGCTAGGCTTGCGCCGACATATTGTCGCGCCAAATCTGAACGTCGCATCACCATGCGGCAATTTCACGGTCATTTGCTTATCCCCATGTCTGATCCCCTGTTTCACGGCGTCCTGCCGGCGCTGATCACTCCCTTTCGCAATGGCGCGCTGGATGAGGACGCTTTTGTGGCTCTGGTCGAGCGTCAGATCGCCGGCGGCGTGCACGGTCTTGTGCCCGTCGGCACCACGGGCGAGACGGCTACCCTCAGCCATGACGAACATCGGCGCGTGGTAGAGTTGTGCGTGAAAACGGCGGCAGGTCGGGTTCCGGTCGTGGCCGGCGCCGGTTCCAACTCCACCGCCGAGGCCATCGAACTGGTGCGTCATGCCAAGACCGTGGGTGCTGATGGGGCTCTGGTGGTCACCCCCTACTACAATCGCCCCAGCCAGGAGGGGCTCTACGCTCACTACCGGGCGATCAACGACGCCGTGCAGTTGCCGGTGCTGATCTACAATGTGCCCGCCCGGACCAGCGTGGACATCTCCAACGACACCCTGGCGCGACTGGCCAAGTTGCCGAACATGGTCGGGATCAAGGACGCTACGGGCGACCTGACGCGCACCAGCGTCCAGCGCCTGTCCTGTGGCGACGAGTGGGTGATGTTGTCGGGCAATGACGATTCTGCGCTGGGCTACATGGCCCACGGCGGCCACGGGGCCATTTCGGTGACCTGCAATGTCGCCCCGGACCTTTGCGCACGGTTCTACAACGACGCGCTTTCGGGCCGGTGGAAGGACGCCCTTTTGGGTCAGGACCGATTGATCCGTCTGCACAAGGCGCTGTTCTCCGATGCGTCGCCTTCGCCGACCAAGTTCGCCATGGCGCATCTGGGACTTTGCGCCGAAGACGCGCGGCTGCCGATCGTCGCCTGCTCGGAGGCATCGCGTGCCGAGGTGCTGGCCGGAATGCGGGATGCGGGGTTGACCTGATGGCCGGCAAACTGATCGCCGAAAACCGCCGCGCGCGGTTCGACTACTTTCTGGAACAGACCTTCGAGGCCGGTCTGGCCCTGACGGGGTCAGAGGTTAAATCCCTGCGCGTGGGCCGGGCGAATATCGCCGAGAGTTATGCGGCGGTGGAGGGCAAGGAGATCATGCTCGTCAACGCCGACTTCCCGCCCTACGCCCAGGCCGGTCCGCACTTCAATCACGAGCCTCGCCGCCATCGCAAACTGCTGCTGAAGCGCAAGGAGATCGACAAGCTGATCGGCGCTGTCCAGCGCGACGGCCGCACGATCATCCCGACGAAGCTCTACTGGAACGACAAGGGCATGGCCAAGCTCGAGATCAGCCTCGCCAAGGGCAAGAAGGAGCACGACAAGCGCGAGGCGACCGCTGCACGCGACTGGCAGCGCGACAAGGCCCGGCTGATGCGGGACAAAGGATGAAGCCGCACGACATCGACAGCCTGGAACGCGCCACCGTCGCAGGCGTCGCGCCGGCCAAGGTGGTCGAGATCGGTGGCTGGCTGGTTCCACTTGATGATGGTGCCATCGGCCGCGCCAAGAGCGCGGTGCCGCTGCGCCATGATCTCGACGCCTCGGCCCTGAGCGAGATCGAAGCGGCCTACTGGACCGAGGGCCTGACACCCGCCTTTCGGGTTGCCGACAAGCCCGGCCTGCGCGTTGTTCGCGACGCGCTGGCGACCCGAGGCTATGTGACCGACAAGCCTACCGTTGTGGAAATCGGCGACGTCGACCGGTTGGCTCGGCTGCGCGATACGCCGGGCGACCTGCTGTCGGAACCGGATGAAGCCTGGGGCGCGGTGTTTCTGGGCGAGGGCTTTGATCCTGAGGACGGCGCGAGCCGGGTCGCGGCCCTGACCCGCTCGCCCGACGCCATGTATGGCTTCGTCCGCGAGGACGGGCGTACCGTCGCCGTCGGCTGCGTCACCTTCGGCTACGGCTGGGCCGGGATCCACGGCATGCGCACGGACGTCGAATGCCGGGGCCGGGGACTGGCCAGCCAGGTGCTGGCCGCCCTCGGCCGCGCCACCCAGGCCAGAGGTATCACCCGAGTGTTCCTGCAGGTCGAGGAAGGGAACAAGGACGCCAGATCTCTCTATCGCAAGGCCGGGTTCCAGCCTGTGTGGCCGTATCGCTACTGGTCGCGGTGACTACTTCGCAAGATCGCGGAGCAGGCTCTCGTGATGCGCGAGGCTGCCGTCCAGAGTGTCCAGCGGGGCCTTTTCATTCAGGCCGTGGCTGAAGGATGTGCCCGGTCGCGTGAACATCCCTGAGACCCCATAGCTCGGGACCCCGACCGCGCGGAAATGCATGCTGTCAGTCGCGCCTGCCGATTGGGACGGCACAATCGGCACGCCGGGAAAGCGGGCATGGACCGCCTTGGTGACCGCAGCGATCACGTCGGGGCGCAGCGGCGACGCGGGACTGTCCACCGATCCGTCCGCCATCCGCGTCACCGTCGCACTGGGATCGGCGATCACCTGGACCAGGGTCTCGCGAACGTTGGCGGCGGGCGTACCCGGGAAGATCCGGCAATTGACCGTAACGCTGGCCCTCTGGGGCAGGGCGTTTGTGGCATGGCCGCCGACGATCATGGTCGCGACACAGGTGGTACGGAGGCCGGGGTTCTGGCTGGGGTCCTTGCTCAGGATCTCCATCGCCTCGGTATCTCCCGGGTTGTTGGCGTACCGGCGCAGCGCATCGCCGATCACGCCCGGGGTACCGGCCGAGGCCGCCAGCATCGAACCTTTGGTGATTTCATTCTGCATCGCCGGGAACCGGTAGGCCGCCAGACGGTCCAGCGCCTTGCCCAGCCGGTAGATGGCGTTCGTCGGTGTGGGGCGGCTGGAATGGCCGCCTGGATCGGTGATGGTGATCTCGAAGTCCGCATAGGTCTTTTCGGCGCCCTGGATGCCGTAGACCGCCGGCTTGTCGTCGATGATGCTGCCGCCGCCGCCATCGACGTTCAGCACCATCTCGGCACCCTTCAACCGCTCGGCCAGCACCGCAGTCGTTGCCATTACGGTCTCTTCGTCGCCGGACAGCGCCAGGACAACATCGCGGCCGGGCTTCCAGCCCTCGCGGCGCAGTTTGGCCAGCGTTGCCACGATCACCGAAACGTCAAACTTGTTGTCCGATGCCCCGCGTCCATAAATGTAACCGCCCTCGATCACTGGGGTGAACGGATCACGGCTCCAGTCTTCGGGTCTGGCCTCAACCACATCCATGTGGCCGGAGATGACGATCGGCTTCTTCTTCGGATCCTTGCCCGGATAGCGGGCGATCAGGAACGCGGTGCCCGCCATCGGCTCGATGGTGATTTCGTCGGGCCTGTAGCCCCCGGCCACCAGCACGCCCTTCAGGTACTCGGCGTAGGGAACCATCTGGTCCCCGCCGGCCACGGTGCGAAACGCGATGCCTCGTTTCAGGATCTCCAGTGCGTGGGCGTTCAGCGCCGGGTCAGGCTTTGGTGCAGACAGAGCGGGCGAGGCAATCAGAACGGCGGCAGCCAACAGAGCGGCAGAGATAGGTATCACGTTGGTTACAAGCTCCAGTCGGACGTCAGCCCGAGATGATGGCGCGGGCGCGCCGGAACACAGCCTCGAACATCGCCGGCGTCAACCGTCCGGTGTTCGTGTTGAGGCGCGAGCAGTGGTAACTGTTGAGTACGACATAGGGCCCGGCCTGAAATTCCGTCCCGTGTCCGGGCAACCCGGCCGACGCCTTCAACCCCAGCGCCTTCAGCACATTGCGCCGCGAGACGTCGCCCAGGGTCACGATCACCTTCAGCCGGGGCAGCGCGGCCAGGCGGGCGGTCAGGAATGGGCGGCAAGCGCTCTCTTCCGACGTCTCCGGCTTGTTGCCGGGTGGCGCGCATCGCACGGCATTGGTGATCATGCAGTCGACCAGCCTGACGTCGTCATCGGGTCGAGCATCATAGGTTCCGGTGGCGAACCCGGTCTTCAGCAGGGTGGAATAGAGCAGTACGCCGGCTCCATCGCCAGTGAACGGTCGTCCCGTCCGGTTCGCCCCCATGCGTCCCGGTGCCAGCCCCACCACCGCCAGCTGCGCTGCTTCATCTCCGAATGAGGCTACCGCACCGTTGAACCCCTCCGGGATCGAGGCCCGATTGGCGTTGCGATAGGTCACAAGACGCGGACACAGCTGACAATCGGCCGGAGCTTCGGCAGGCGTGGTCACGCGGTTGTCTCCGGTGTAGGTCGGGCTTTGGCAGGGCGACAGGGCACGTCTTTGAAAATCCTCGACCTTGATCAGGCGGTCATCATCGCGCTCGGCAGCAATCTCGGGGCCTCCGAAGACCTGCTGGAGGCTGCCTTGGCCGACCTTGCATCGGCGGGGCTGCCGATCCTGTCCAGGTCTTGCTGGTGGCGGTCTGCCGCCTGGCCTGACCCGACCCAACCTGCCTACCGCAACGGCGTGGCGATTGTCGAGGCGAACGGCTGCCCTGCCGACGTGATGACCACCCTGCTGGCCGTCGAGACAGCCCTCGGACGCCATCGCTCGGTCCGCAACGCCCCCAGAACCCTCGACCTTGACCTGATTGCCCATGGCCGCACGATCCTCAACACCCCGAACCTCACCCTCCCGCACCCTCGCGCTTGTGAGCGCCGGTTCGTCATGGGACCGCTGGCCGAGATTGCGCCGGGATGGGTGCATCCGGTGGTGGGCAAGACCGCCGAGGTTCTGGCAAGGGCGGCGACGGTGGGAGCCGACGCTGCACCGGCCTGACGCTCACGCAATGCTCGGAAGCGCCGCATCCCGCACGCCCTGCGCCACGTCCTTGAGCTGGTCGTTCAGGTGTCGCTCCCGCGCGAGGTCCTCAGCCGTCAGTCCGGCAAGGTTGAAATAGTCCCGACGCCAGCCCGGGGCCCCCGGCCATTTCAGTGGGTTCCAAACCGTTGTGCGGGGGCCGGTTGCCGTGTCGAGCATCCTCAGCGCCAGGGCCAGCGTTGCGTCCTGCGAGGCCACGTCAAATGGCAGACCCGCCGCATTGCCCAGCGGCACGTCGCTGAACAGGAACCGCGCAACACCGCACGCCTCGACGATATCCAGCGCCGCGCCCATCACCACGGTGGGTATCCCGGCAGCCTCCAGTGACCGCGCCACCAGGCTCAGGGTCTGGTGGCAGACGGGGCAGTTGGCGACCAGCACCGCGGCATCGGTGCCATCGGCCTGACAGCGCGCCAGCACCTCGGGCGCATCCACGCCCAGCGTATGCCGCTGGCTGCGGTTGGTGGGCACGCCGTGGAATCGCGCCGTCAACCCGCCAATCCGACCCGAGGCCACCGCGCGTCGCAGGGCGGGCAGGGGAAACCAGCAGCTCGGGTCGTCGCTCAGATGCGCCCGATCTACCGCCACGTGACTGACCCGCAAGTCGTGGTCGTGGCTGACATCGCCGGAATAGACCGCGAAGAACTTGGCTGCGGCATTGTAGGGCGCACCGGCTCCCTGGTCGCCTCTGTCCGGCTGATAGGGTGCGGCCGTGGTCAGGAGCGCAACGCGGCACGCGCTCAAGGCCGTGTGCAGGGGCGCAAATGGAACCGCGTCAAACCGGACATACTGATACGGATTGTCGTACCCGAGCGCGCTGTACCAGGCATGGGTTCGGCCAATGTAGTTGATCGGCGCGTCGTCAGGCTCGATGGTGGACATAGTCGCGCAATCCCGTTGGCAACGCGGGCGCAGCATGTCACGAGGCCAGCGGTGCAAAAAGCCCGTTGTCTGGAGTGTGTGACCCGTGACCATGCCTGCCGATGTAGAGGCGTTCACCGCCATGCTGGCGCAACTGCTGCGGGATGGGGGCCTCTACGGTGATGCACGCCTTGGCGACCCCGAACTGCTGGCGGATATCCCGCAGGACTATCTGATGGACAGCCTGTTCGTCATGCGACGCGTCGGCCTGGATCCTCGGGAAACGGCCTGTCTGTGTGCTATCTATCTCGGCCTCAATCAGGCGCGAATCCAGAGTGCCGAGGCACCGGACGCCATACCCTGGGCGGGGCAGTTTGATCGCCTGGTGGAAGCCGGGCGCAGGCATCTCGCCGAGGGCCGGCTGGAGCCGCTGTTCCTGTTGTTTGAGACCGCGCTCAGTGAACAGATGACGCTGCGGCGGGGAACGATGAACTAGTTCGTTCGCGGTTTCAGCGCACAGCGCCGGTAATGTCCTTGATCAGACCCTGTACGGTGGCCTTCTGGCCAGCAGCCCAGACAACTTTCAAATAGGCCAGGGTCCGTCCCGCCGCCTCGTCAAAGCGCCAGTCGCAGCCGTCGAAACGGCAGCCGGAAAATGTCGGCGATTCACCACCGGCATAGATCATGCGGCAGTCGCGAAACTCGCAGGCATCGAAGGTTTCACCGTCCAGCAGGACGGATTCGTGATTGTAGACGGTGTCGCTCGGCATGGGGCCTCAGGTTTCGTCCGGCGTTGTCTCGGGCGGAGGCTCGCCTGCGGCTTCGGCGCGATCACGCTCACGCTGCTCGCGCTTTGCGCTGGCCTTTTCATTGACCTTCAGCGCCTTCTGACGATCGCGTTCCATGCGCTCAAATTGATAGTTCGGCTTCCTCGCCATGCGCGCACTCCTTGCCGGTGTCGTTGCGATCGACGGGGAAGACCAGAGCCGGGTTGGGCTCTAGGATTCCGACGTGGGGCTTTCCGGCGCGGGAGCCTCAGGCTCGGAGGCCTTGAAAGTCGCCGCACAGATCGCTTCCAGGTGACCGCGCACGGCGCGGGGCGCCAGCAGGGCGTCCACGGCACGGCAACCGTCGGCTTTCAGGCGCTCTTTAAGCTGGACAAGGTTCGGGATGTTCCCCGAGCGGGCCAGTTCATATGCGCGTTCAATGGTGGATGTTGTCATTTTTTGAGATGGGCCCCGACGGCACCGGCTTTACGCCAACGCCGCCGGGATTGCCCGCCGTCCTTAGGCCGCGCCGAGCTGGCCAGCGGACATCTTGCCGCTGCGCTGATCACGCTCGAGCTCGTAGGAAAGCTTTTGACCTTCATTGATCGAGCCGAGGCTCGAACGCTCAACGGCCGAGATGTGTACGAACACGTCTGCGCCGCCGTCGTCAGGTTGGATGAAGCCGAAGCCCTTGGTGGGGTTGAACCACTTCACAGTACCGGTAGCCATAGTTGTCACCTTTCGGGTGCAAGTTTTCGTGCGCCCCTAGTGGGCTACGAAATCAAAATCTCGGAGAGGATCGTGGTAGGCTCGGGGCTCGATCCGAAGAAAAAGCGTAGAGAGCAACCGAACCAAAGCGATATTCGACAAGCGCCTTATATCAGAGACGCGGCCGAAAGCCAGTTCTTTCGCAAGTGCGTCGAAGCGATGGCTTGATCTGACTATCTCTTACGCGCTGAAATTGCCGTTCGCCCGTCGAGGCGCATGCCCCCGGCGAGCCCAAGAATATGCAACCCGACCTTTGCGGCGTTGCACAATGAGGCTCAAACCGCTAGGTTCCGCGGTTCTATTTCCGTTTGAGAGATACCATGGCTCGCGTCACCGTCGAAGACTGCATCGAAAAAGTCCCCAACCGCTTCAGCCTGGTGCTGTTGTCGTCGCATCGGGCCCGCGCTGTTTCTGCCGGATCGCCGATCATGGTGGACCGCGACAACGACAAGAACCCGGTCGTGGCTCTGCGCGAAATCGCCGATGACGTGGTCGACGCCGAGGAACTCAAGGAAGCCCTGATCCTCTCGCTCCAGCGCGTCGATGAGCGCTCTGAAGCCGAGGAAGAGGCAGAGACCCTCGCCCTGCTGGCCGACCCGACCCACATGCAGATGAGTGAGCTTGAGCTCATTCGCGCCCTGCAAAGCGACCGCGATGGCGGTCAGGAGGAGCGGTACTGAGCCCGGAAGGCGCAGAACCCCTCCTTCAAGACGCGGCGGCGCTACCCGCCGCCGCGCTTCCCGACGTACCTGCAACTATACTGCCTGCGACGGCAGCGCCGCGGCAGAAAATGCTGCGCCAGTTCGAGCTGATCGAAAAGGTCCGCTCGTACGACCCCACCGCCGATGAGGCGCTGCTGAACCGGGCCTACGTCTACGCGATGCGGGCCCACGGGGCCCAGAAGCGGGCGTCCGGCGATCCCTACTTTGCCCACCCCATCGAGGTGGCCGGCATCCTCACCGACTATCGTCTGGACACCGAGACCATCGTCACGGCGCTGCTGCACGACGTTATCGAGGACACTGAGACTACCCGCGAAGACATCGAGCGCCTGTTCGGCTCGGAAATTGCCGAACTGGTCGAAGGCGTCACCAAGCTGTCGAAGCTGGAACTTTCCGAAGCGCACCTGCGTCAGGCGGAGAACCTGCGGAAGTTCATCCTGGCGATCTCCAAAGACGTCCGCGTCCTGCTGGTCAAGCTTGCCGACCGCCTGCACAACATGCGCACGCTGCACTTCATCAAGCAGGCGGCAAAACGGGAACGGATTGCTCGCGAGACCTTGGACATCTATGGGCCCCTGGCGCGCTCGATCGGTGTGCACCGGATCTGCGAAGAACTGGAAGAACTGGCCTTCGCGCACCTCAATCCGGTGGCGCGCGACGCGATCATGCGGCGACTGGCCGTCTTGCGGACCGAGCAGGGGGGTGCGGTCTCTACGGTCAGCCAGGAAATGTCGACAAAGCTGGAGGCCGCTGGAATTCCAGCCCGGGTCTATGGTCGCGAGAAGCACCCGTTTTCGATCTGGCGGAAGCTGCAGCGCAAATCCATCGGCTTTTCCCAGCTGTCCGACATCTATGCCTTCCGCGTTATCGTCGACAGCGAGGAAGACTGCTACCGCGCGCTGGGCGTGATCCACCGTGCGTGGCCATCCGTCCCCGAGCGGTTCAAGGACTTCATTTCGACGCCCAAGCGCAATAACTACCGGTCCCTGCACACCACAGTGGTCGGCTACAAGGGCATGCGGATCGAGATGCAGATCCGCACTGAAGCGATGGATCGGGTTGCCGAAGAGGGCGTGGCCGCCCACTGGCGCTACAAGAACAAGTCCTATGGCTTCGACGCCGAGCACCAGGCGGCGGCCGGCGGCCGCGATCCGTTGGTCAACCTGCGCCACCTCGTTCAGGTGCTGGAGCACGGCGGCGATGCCGAGGAACTGGTCGAGCACGCCAAGCTCGAAATGTATCTGGATCAGGTATTTGTCTTCACCCCCAAGGGCAAGCTGGTCAGCCTGCCGCGCGGCGCGATGCCGCTGGATTTTGCCTACGGCCTGCACACCGATATCGGCGACACCACCGTCGGTGCCAAGATCAACGGTGAGCTAAAGCCCCTCCGCACGGCGCTTGCCAATGGCGATGTGGTCGAGGTGATCCGGGGTGGCAAGCCTGCGGTGCCGCCGGACTGGCGCTCGCTGACCGTCACCGGTCGCGCCCGCTCGGCCATCCGCCGCCACATCCGCCAGACCGAGCGTGAGGAGTTCATCCGCCTGGGTCGTGCCACCCTGGACCAGACCTTCGAAGCCGCAGGCAAGAGCCGCAAGGACGTCTCCCTCCGGCCCGCGCTGCAGCGCTTCGCCGTCGCGAGCGAAGACGAACTTTTCGACGGCGTCGGGCGTGGCCGCGCGACGCCGTCCCAGGTTTTGGAGATCGTGTTTCCGGGCTTGAAGCCGGCAGAACGCGAGGCGGCCACCGCGCGCCGCCACATTCAGGACGCCAAGCACGCACGCCTCTATGTGCGAGGTGCCGGGCTCCAATCCGGCCTGACCCTGCACTTCGCCACGTGTTGCTCGCCCATACCCGGCGATCGTATTGTCGGTATCCTGGAGAATGAGGGCAAGGGCCTGATGGCCCATGCCATTGACTGTGAGAAACTGGCCGAATTCGAAGACCGCGAGGAACTCTGGCGCGACCTGCAATGGACGCCGGAGGCCGAGCGAAACGCCATTGCCCGGGCCCGGCTCACCGCCACCATCCGCAACGCACCGGGTGTGCTGGGCCAGGTCTGTACGGTGATCGGCGAGGCCGGCGGCAACATTGTCGGCCTGCGGATGAACCATCGCCAGTCCGATTTCTTCGATGTCGAGATCGAAGTTGACGTGCATGACGCGCGCCACCGCACACATATCACCGCCGCGCTCAGGGCTAACCCCAGTGTGGAAGAGGTGGAGCGGACCAAGGGGTAGTGAGCTGCGCCGAGACTATCCCAGCATCACTACCTGGGTGATTTCCGAGCGATAGCGCACTTCCTCATCCCAATAACGACGAATCCGGTTCAGGACATAGGGCGGCACCCAGTCGAAATCCTCGTAGCGCGCGCCCGCCAGGTGAAGCGGCGTAATGGACTGGTAGTTCTGTTCGATGACTGCTTCGCAGTAGGACCGGATCGTCGTCCGGTCCGTCGCCACATGACCGGGGTGGGCAACAGGGTCGGCCGGCACATCGCGACCGCCGACCGGTATCCAGATGGTCGGATAGGGCTGGTCGTCGATAATGCCCTTCAGCTTCTCGCGCCCGCTGACATGCAGTTTCAAAGGCCCGATGCCGCGCGAATAGGCGCCCGTCAGCAGATAAGCTAGGTCCACCGACAGCACCAGGCGGCTGGCGCTCGCCCAGGCGGTCAGCCGGAATCCGGTGTCGATCGACGGGCCGACAAAGTCGCGGGTAATCGTGTGCGTCGTAGGGTTGGCATACCACTCGTCGCGCATATCGGACTGCGCCACGATGGGGTCGCTGGCCTCCAGATGCGATCCGCCACGACGGAAAAACACTTCGCAGTTCGGCAAGGGGAACAGCCCGATCCAGGCTGTCGACTTGATATCCAGATGTTTTGAAGCCTCGCAGTCGTCGGCGCGGTACTGCTCCAGCGCCGCCAGCCAAACGTGCATGACAGCGTGGGCATGGCTCAAACCCTGCAGCTCGCACACGTACAAGAGTTCATCCCCATTGCTCTTCCAGAACTCTGGCGCGGTAACGTCGTGTTCGTGCAGGTCGCTGAACGCGCGGTATTGCGCACGAAAAATATGATCGAAACGGCTGTAAAAATTGAGAATCTCGGGACGCCACGCCTGGCGCGACTGCTTGTAATGTGTCGAGCCCACCATATCGACGCTGAGGAACAGGCGCAGGCGCGGTTTCAGACCTTCCGGGAACTCATCCGGAAACGTCTTGCGCTGACCGCGAGCCGCGGCACCTGTTGAAGGGTGGATACTCAAGTGTTCCCCAGACTGAATTCCGGGTTCAGGGGTACCGGATCGCGCTTAACAGCGACCCTACAGTTGAGGTTAACGTGGCCGCTTCCGACGCACTGGCACCTTCCGCTGGCCGCCAAACGAGACTATCTCCCGCAGCATGAATACCGAAGACGTCCTCGAGGAATTCCGCGGCGCAGGCGCCCTGCGGGAAGGCCATTTCATCCTGGCGTCAGGCCGCCATAGCGCGATGTTTCTGCAAAAGAACCTGGTCTTCCAGTATGCCGACCGCACGGAGCGGCTCTGCAAGGCGCTGGCGGCGAAGATCGAGGCGCGATTCGGCAAGCCCGACGTGATCGTCTCGCCCGCCGTGGGTGCCATCATTCCGGGCTACGAGACCGCCCGCTGGCTGGGCGTGCCGTCGATGTTCGTCGAGCGAGAGGATGGCGGGTTCAAGCTGCGCCGCGCGTTCCGGATCGAGCCCGGCGCCAGGGTGGTGGTGATCGAGGACGTGATCACCACCGGCGGAAGTTTCCGTGAAGCTGTCGCGCCCATCGAGGCGGCCGGCGGCGTGATCCTGGGCTGCGCCTGCATCGTCGACCGCTCTGGCGGCAAGGCCGATGTAGGCTGGCCGCTGGTGGCGCTGGCCACCCTCGATGTGCCGTCCTATGCGGCGGACGATATCCCGCCTGAACTCGCCGCGTTGCCCGCCGAAGAACCGGGCTCAAAGAGGCTGAGGGCATGACTAGGCTCCGCCTCGGCGTGAACATCGACCACGTCGCCACGGTGCGTAATGCGCGCGGCGAGGGCTATCCCGACCCGGTGCGCGCCGCGGAAATGGCCCTGGCTGCCGGGGCTGACGGCATTACCGCCCACCTGCGCGAGGATCGACGTCACATCTCCGACGCCGATATCGACGCGCTGGCCATGACCACGCGCCAGCGCGGCCTGCCGCTCAACTTCGAGATGGCGGTCACGCAGGAGATGGAAGCCATCGCCCTCGTCCACCGCCCCCACGCCGCCTGCCTGGTGCCGGAGCGCCGCGAAGAGGTCACCACCGAGGGCGGCCTTGACGTGGTCAAGGGTCACAACACCATCGCCCCGGTGGTGTCGCGGCTGGTAGAGGCCGGGATCCGCGTCTCCTGTTTTATCGACGCCGACCCTGCACAGGTTGCGGCGTCGAAGGCCGTGGGGGCTCAGGTGATCGAACTCCACACCGGGGCCTATTGCGAGGCCGTGCGCGAGGGAAAGCCCGAGGCCTCTGCTCTGCTCGAAAAGCTCAAGGCCTCCGCGCGTCAGGGCGTCGAGCTCGGCCTGGAAGTCCACGCTGGCCACGGCATCGATTACGAGACGGTGAAGCCCGTCGCCGCCATCCCCGAGCTGATGGAGCTTAACATCGGCCACTTCCTGATCGGCGAGGCGATCTTCATCGGCCTGGGCCCCGCTATTCAAAGGATGCGCGCCCTGATGGACGAAGCCCGTGCGACCAAAGCGGCATGATCCTCGGCCTGGGCTCCGACCTATCTGACATCCGCCGCATCCAGGCCAGCCTGGACCGCTTCGGCGACCGGTTCCGCGAACGCATCTTTACCGAACTGGAACGCACCCGCTCCGAGCGCAAGGCCGACGCCGCCGCCAGCTATGCCAAGCGCTTTGCCGCCAAGGAGGCCTGCGCCAAGGCGCTCGGCACCGGCATGCGGCGCGGCGTCTTCTGGCGCGACATGGGCGTGATCAACATGCGCTCCGGCCAGCCGACCATGGCGCTGACCGGCGGGGCGCTGGCCCGGCTGCACGAGATGACGCCGGATGGTATGAGGGCCGTCATCCACCTCACGCTCACCGACGACCACCCCTACGCCCAGGCCTTCGTGATCATCGAGGCGTTGCCGGAATAGCTGCCCTCAGACGATCCGGCTCTTCCGGTCGCCCCAGTACCGGTCGCGCAGCACGCGCTTGTACAGCTTGCCGGTCGGCAGGCGTGGCAATTCCGCCTCGAAGTCCACCAATCGGGGGCACTTCAGGCCCGCCAGATGTTCCCGGCAGAACGCGATCAGTTCGGCGGCCACATCCGGGCCCGGTTCGATACCCGGCATCAACTGCACCACGGCCTTGACCTCTTCGCCCAGGTCCTCGTGCGGCACGCCGAACACGGCGGCGTCGGCGACCTTGGGGTGGGTGATCAGCAGGTTTTCGCACTCCTGCGGATAGATGTTCACCCCGCCCGAGATGATCATGAAGGTCGCCCGGTCGGTCAGATACAGGAACCCGTCGGCGTCGACGTAGCCCACGTCCCCCACCGTCGCCATTGTGCCGTCGGCGGATCGGGTTTCGGTCGTGCGGCCCGGGTCCTGAAAATACTCGAACGCATTGGCCATCTTGAACCACAACGTTCCGGGCTCGCCGGGCGCACTGGGCTTCATTTCGTCGTCCAGCACATGCAACTCGCCGGACACTACGCGCCCGACCGTGCCCCGGTGCGCCAGCCACTCAGCGCTGTCACAGGCGCTGAATCCCATGCCTTCGGTGGCCCCATAGTATTCGTGGATGATCGGCCCCCACCAGTTGATCATCGCCTCTTTCACCTGGGGCGGGCAGGGGGCGGCGGCGTGGATTGCGATCTCCAGCGACGACAGGTCGTAGCGGGTCCGCGCCTCATCGGGCAGCTTCAGCATCCGCGAGAACATCGTCGGCACCAGCTGGCTGTGCGTGACCTGATAGCGCTCGATCAGGCTCAGATACTGCTCGGGATCGAAGTGTTCCATGATCACCACCGTTCCACCGCGACCGATGGTCAGGCCCACAGCGGCCTGCGGTGCCGAGTGATAGAGCGGCGCGGGCGACAGATAGATCATCCCGTCGCGATACCGCCAAAGCCCGTCCAGAAATGAAAACAGGGCCGCATTCTCCGAGGGCGGCAGTTCGGGCAGAGGCCTCAGGATGCCCTTGGGCTTGCCCGTCGTGCCTGACGAATACAGCATCGCCGCGCCGGAACTTTCGTCGGCGATCGGCGTCGCCGGAAACGCCGCCACCGCCTCGTCCAGGTTCAGGACCCGGTCGCCGTCTCCGGGGCCGTCGACCACCAGGCACCGCTCGACGCCCGGTGCCATGGCCATGGCTTTGAGCGCCACCTCGCGCTTGGCCTGCGAGGTAATCAACACCCGCGACAGGCTGTTGGTCAGGATATAGGCGAGCTCCTCCGCCGTAAGGTACGAGTTGACGCAGGTATAGTAGAGCCCCGACCGCGCGCCCGCGCCGCAGGCTTCCAGATACCGCGCGTTGTTCTCCATGATGATCGAATAGTGGTCGTTCCGGTTCAGCCCCACCGAACGGAAATAGTGCGCCAGCCTGTTGGTTCGCGCCTCCAGCTCGCCATAGGTCACCGTCTCGCCGGTTGAGGCCATGATGAAGGCCGGGTGGTCCGGCCGGGTCTTCGCGTGCGCGCCTGGGTACAAGGAAAGCTCCTGCGTTTGTCAAACCGACCACACCCAGTGCACCTCGGCCTGTCAAGCTGACGCGTCGTCAGACAGATTGCAGCGGCACGTGAGTTGGCTACAGTGTGACGAAAAGCTCAGGGAAGTGATCATGCGTTTTCTGTCCGCCATCACGACGGTCGCAGCCTTGGCGTTTGCCACTGGCGCCACTGGCGACACCCTGCAGGAGGTGACCACCAAGGGTATCATTCTTTCGGCCCAGGGCATGGACATCGATGTCACCTACACGCCCGACGGCAAGTTCACCGCCATGGACGGCCAGGTCACCGGCACCTGGCGGATCGACGGCGAGAAGTTGTGCACCAGTTCCAACTTCGAACCGGCAGAAACCTGCGTGGCCTATCCGAAGGACAAGAAGTCCGGCGACAGTTTTGATCTCGCCTCGCCGCAGGGCACAGCCACGATCAAGATCAAATGACCATGTTTCAACTGCCCGCCGGCTTCATCGACACCCCGCACCCGCCGGTCGCCGGGCCGGAACGGCTGGTCTCCCACGTCGAGGAAGTCACCATCGACCGCCCGCTGGCCGAGGTGATCGCGCATACCGAAACCGTGGCCTTGGCCGACTGGATCGACGGCTCGGGCTCGCTGCCGGGCGTGACGGGAACGCGCCTGCTGTCGGGCGACCGCTTTGATGCGCCGGGATCACGGCACATGGTCTTCCTGACCGACGGCACCACCATCGTCGAACAGGTGCTGGAAAAGACCCGCACCGAGGGCGCTTACCGTTTCAGATACGTGGTCTGGAACTACGTCACCGCCGCCGCGCGCCCGCTGCTCTACGGGCTCGGTGACTTCCAGTACACTGACGCCGGCGCGGGCCGCACCCGGGTTCGCTGGACCTATTCTTTCGAACTGCGCCGCGACCGGTTTCCGGGCTTCCTGGGGTCTCTGGGTGGATGGCTGCTGAAAACCACCTTCCTGAACGGCCCCTACGCTGCATGGATGCGAGGGTCACTCGCCCGCACCAAGGCCCTGGCCGAAGGGCGCTAGAATCTCAGGCGCAGGCCCAGGTAGACAGATCGCGGAGCGCCCGGGCTCACGCTTGTCGGGTCCTCCAGGTCTGGTGCCTCAAGGACCGGCACGCTGTCGACTGGGGCATAGGTTCCGAAGGTGGCATAGCGCCGGTTGAACACGTTCTGCATCACGCCGTAGATCGCAAATTGCTCACTGACCCGGCGCTCGATGTGCAGGTTGGCCAGCCAGTAGCCCCTGGTCTTAGGATTCAGATTGGCCTCATCGCCTGCGAAGCGTCGCCCGCTGCTCGCCTGGGCATCGACGCCCAGGGTCCAGTCTTCGGACGGCATGAAGTCCAGGCCCAGTTTCAGATTGTGCGCCGGGCCGCCCGGCTTGCGGTCGCCGCGAGCGACCACCATGGGGTCCGTTTCATTCTCAAAGGCCGGATTTGATCCGGCGTTGAGCACAAAGCCCGTCCGGTAGGTCGTCCGGGCAAAGGCGTAGTCGGCGAAAGCGGCGATGTGACGTGTCTTCAGATCCAGCCCCAGTTCGACGCCCTCACGCCGGGTGTTTCCAACATTGGTGAAATAGCCGCGACCGGACGTGCCACTGGCCACAAACTGAATGTCGCGTCGCACATCGGTGCGATAGACGCCGGCCCGCCAGCGCACGCGCCCGCCGGTCAGACCGCGAAACCCGGCCTCCACCGTCCGGGCGTCGACGCGCTCCAGCGGCGGGTCAGAAACAAAGAAGTTTGTCAGGCTGCAGGGCGCGTCCGGATCTGCGCACGACAGTTCTGCCGGCGTCGGAGCGCGGCTCGTATAGGCAAGGCCGGCATAGGCCGTCAGACCGCCGGCAAGTTGATAGGTCAGACCGGTGCCGGGATTGAAGCGGGCAAAGTGGTGATCGCCATCCAGCTCATCCCCCAGCTGGTCGCGCAAACGGACCGCGATGTTGTCGTATCGCCCGGAGACCGTCACGCTGAGCGCATCGGTCACATCGAGCGTGTCGCTGAGATAGACGTTCCAGTTTCGCTGTCGCACATGCACGGACACCGGCGTGATCTCGGCATCCGGCGAATTCACGGCGACGCCAGGTTCGTCGAAGGCCCGCGCCACGCTGAGCGCGCCGATTGACGTCCCAGCCGCAAACTTCGACTTCGCGCCGTCGAGACCCGCGCCCAACTCCAGCCGGTTGGGTCGTCCACCCATCGCACCCAGCCCAGTCAACTGAAAGCCTCCCCCGAGACCTGAGGTGCGGGTCCGGGTCTGGTTCAGCAAGGCATAGGGTCCGCCGTTTCGATAGACCGGAAACGCCGCCGCATAGGGTCCACTTCTGACGAAGTTGCCGATGGTGCGCCCGGACGTGTCGGTCAGGGCGATGTCAGAGTCTTCCGGGCAGAGCATGGCAGGGCGAGCGACGCATGGCCCGATCTCGGCCGCGTCGCCGTTGACTGTTCGTTGCCGCAATTGCTGGGCGAAGAGATTTCCCTGCAATGACCAGTTGGCAGCCAGATCACGTTCTCCGCTCAGGACGGCGCGACCGAAGCGGTTTCGGGTCCGGTCCGGAAACGTGAAGATCGCCGATCGGTCAATGTCCAGCAGTTCGGCGGGCGCCGGGCCGTTGCCCGTCAGCGCATTGTCGGCGCCCGTGAGGGCCAGGTGCGCCTCGGCGTCGTCAGCCCGCCACCCGAAGTCGGCATGGCCCTGCCGCAGCCGTGACGGCGAGTGGTCGCGCCACCCGTCATCATCAAGACTGGAGAGCGCCACGTAGGAGGCGAAGGCGCCATCGACCCGACCATATTGCGCCGACCCCTGTCGCCGTCCGAATGATCCGCCGGACAGGTCCAGATCTCCGCCGGGCGCGCTGAAGCCGTCCTTCAGCCGGAATGAGACCGCGCCCCCCAGCGCGTTGCGACCAAACGCCGGATTTGAGCCCACCACCTCGGCCCTGGAAACCGCGACATCGGGCAGCAGGTCCCAGTTCACAGTGTCGCCAAAGGGCTGATTGAAACGCACGCCGTCGACATAGACGGCCAGCCCCTGTGCGTTGCCGGCCAGGGGAGACGCCTCGAATCCGCGATAGATCAGGTTGGGCTGAAACGGATTGGCCTGCGCCTGATCGAGGGAGACGCCGCCCAGTCGCGCATCCAGAGCGCGCAATACGCTGCTGGGACCGCCGCGCCGGAAGTCCTCGCCCTTCAAGACAGTCACCGCCAGCGGGATCGAGGTGACGGGCGAACCGCGTCCATCCATCGGCGCTGTCGCAATCACATCGATCGGCGCGACCTCTGTCGTTCGTGTCTGGGCGATCGAAACGCCTGGCAGCGCCGTGACGACGATCAGCCAGCTTGCGGCGATGGGCTTCATTCTGTCCGATTCTCGACGGTGTCTGTGGCTACCGCTTACGCCACGCCGGATCGTAGGAGAACACTTCGCGCCGGATTTCCTCGCCCTTCCAGGTTTGCCAGGCGATCTCCTCGAACCCGCGTTTTGCGCCTTCATTCTCACGCGTGGTCGCGTCGTCGGCATACCAGTCGGCGATGGTGCCCCCATGATCACCGCTCGCCACCTGGGCGATGAAGGCGCCGACCGAGGCTTGAGTGGGCATGGAGGTTTCCTTCAGGGCGCAGCTTGCCGGCCGGCGAACCGCGGCCATAGCGTATTCAGCGCCAGTCCGGCCAGCACCAGCGCTGCCGCCCCCAGCTTCCACGGTGTCAGCGCCTCACCCAGCAAAATCGCCGATGCCCCCATCCCGAACACGGGCACCATCAGCGCCAGCGGTGCCACTGTCGCCGTCGGATGCTGGGCCAACAGCCAGCCCCAGGCCGTGTAGCCAAAGATCGTGTTGCCCACCGACTGCCACAACACCGCCGCCCACGCCGCCGGGCTGGCGTGCGTCACCGCCTGCGACATCGCGGGCCACCCCTCGCTGATCAGCGCCAATGCGAACAACGGCGGGGCCGAAAACACACTGGCCCAGACCACATAGGCCAGCATGTTCACCTGACCGGCGCTGCGCTGCGCCGTATTGCCCCCCGCCCAGCTCATCGCCGCAATCAACACCAGCCCGAGGCCCACCAGCGTCAGCTCCGCGCTCACGTGGCTGATCAGCCAGCCCAGCCCCGCCGCAGCTAGCCCCAGCGCCACCAGCTGATAGGGCTTCACCCGCTCCCCGGTCAGCAGCATCGCCAGCCCGATGGTGAAAAACGCCTGCGTCTGCACCACCAGGCTGGCCAGCCCCGGCGAGATCCAGTGGGTCATGGCGATGTAGAGCATGCCAAACTGCCCCACCCCGATGAACACCCCATAGAGCGCCAGATTCCACCACGGCACCGCCGGCCGCTTCAGAAAAAACACCGCCGGCAGCACCGCAAACATGAACCTCAAGGCCGCGAACGTCAGCGGCGGAAAGTCCTCCAACCCCCACTTGATGACCACGAAATTGGTCCCCCATACCGCCACCACGGCCAGGGCCAGAAGCAGGTGCAGCGGGGGCAGGGCGGCGCGGGTCATGGCCGGGTTATCGGGTGATCAGGGATGGGTGTCACGACGCCAGTTGGCCGGGAGCGGCTCCGAACCATTTTCGCCTGCTTGATGGCTACCGGCTGCGCGGAATTGGGTCGGCGAAGCGTTTGGTGGGTCCGGTGGCGCTTCTCCTCACCCGTCGTGGGAGGGGGACCGCACGAAGCGGGGTGTAGGGGGTCTCCTTCGCACGGTTTCCAACCCGGCGCGGCTCAAGCCTCCCCGGTGCCCTTCTGCGTCTTCAGCGCCTTTTTGCGGTAAAACCCACCACCCACCCCGGCCGCCCATCACAGGCCCCGAACTTGCTCAACCGGCGGTGACCGGATAGGCAACACCCGCTTCGGGTCACCGGGGCGGCCAGGGATTCCAGAATGAATGACACGGTAGAGAGCGGCGAGGGCCCCAAGACGTCGGGCGCCCTCAACGAGGTGGTCGAGATCATCAAGACGGTGGTCTATGCGCTGCTGATCGCGCTGTTCCTGCGCGTGCTGTTCTTCCAGCCCTTCACGATCCCGTCGGCCTCGATGGAGCCCAACCTCTATGAGGGCGACTACATCATCGTCTCGAAGTTCAGCTACGGCTACTCGCGCCACTCCATCCCGTTCAGCCCCAACATCCACCAGGGCCGGGTCCTTGAGCAAAAAGCCAGTCGCGGCGACATCGTGGTGTTCAAACTGCCCAGCGATGGCCGCACCGACTATGTGAAGCGCGTGATCGGCGTCAGCGGCGACCGCGTGCAGATGAAGGCCGGCCTGCTCTATCTCAATGATAAACTGGTCCAGCGTGACGCCATGTCGCCGGTCAAGTCCGATCTCGGCTTCGGCCAAGTGGTCGACGTGGCCCGATTCCGCGAGCGGCTGGACGGCGGCAGGACCTATGACACCCAGGACATGGGCACCGACGGCAATCTCGATAACGGCGCCCAGTTCATCGTGCCCGAGGGCTATTATTTCATGATGGGCGACAATCGGGACAATTCGTCCGACAGCCGCGTTGATCCGTTTGAAGGCGGCGTGGGCATGGTCCCGGCCGAGAACCTGGTTGGCAAGGCGCAGATCGTTCTGTTGTCCTGGCACCCCAAAGCCTCGATCTTCAAGCCCTGGACCTGGGTGCTGGACGCCCGACCCAGCCGGTTCTTCAAGATCCTGAAATGAACACGCGCGTCGCGGCAATCGAGGAGCTCGAGCGCCGCATCGGTTACAGCTTCATTGATCGCGATCTTCTGGAGCGCGCTCTGACCCACGCCAGCGTCGGTGACGGCGCGCGCGAGGTACGGCACAACGAGCGGCTGGAGTTTCTGGGCGACCGGGTGCTGAACCTGTGTGCCGCCGAGCGTCTGATGGCGCTGGATCCCGACAGCCGCGAGGGCGAAATGTCGCGACGCCTCGCCAATCTGGTCAACTATCACGCCTGTGCCCGCGCCGCTCACCGCGCCGGACTGCCGGATGCGCTGCGCCTGTCTGCCAGTGCCACCAAGGTCGGCGCGCGAAAGTCCGATGCCGTGCTTGGCGACGCCTGCGAAGCCTTGATGGCCGCCCTCTACATCGACGGCGGGCTGGACACCGCCAAGGCCTTCTTCCTCCAGTTCTGGGGTGAGGAGTTCGAGGACATCGACGCGCCGCGCACCAAGGACCCGAAGACCCAGCTTCAGGAGTGGGCTCAAGGCCTGGGGCTGCCTCTGCCGCGCTATGAAATCATCAGCCGCGAAGGCCCGGCGCATGCGCCGGCCTTTGTCATCGAAGTCGAGGTTCAGGGCTTCAGCCCGGAACGCGGCGAGGGCGGCTCCCGCCAGGCGGCGGAGAAGTCCGCAGCCCTGACCATGCTATTAAAGCGCGAGGGTGTAGAGTCCGAGCCGGAGACCGACCAATGAGCGTAGCCCCCGACACTGCACCCCTCGCCACCCGCGCTGGCTTCGCTGCCATCATCGGTGCCCCTAACGCAGGGAAATCGACACTCACCAACCGGCTGGTGGGCGCCAAGGTCTCGATCGTGACGCAAAAGGTCCAGACCACGCGCTTTCCGGTGCGCGGTGTAGCAATCCACGGCGACACCCAGGTCGTGCTGGTCGACACCCCCGGCATCTTCCAGCCCCGCCGCAAGCTGGACCGCGCCATGATCCGCGCTGCCTGGGGCGGTGCCGAGGACGCCGAGATCATCGTGCATCTGGTGGACAGCGTCGCCGAACTGGCCGCCCCCACCCGCGAGGGCTCGCCCGCCGACCGCAAGGCCGCCATCGATGTGGAATCCATCGTTGAGGGCCTGAAGGCCTCGGGCAAGAAGGCGATCCTAGCGCTCAACAAGATCGACGGCATGCGCCGCGACACCCTGCTGGGCCTGTCGCAGCGGCTGTTCGACACCGGGGTCTATTCCGAGGTGTTCATGATCTCGGCGGCGGATGGCGCGGGCGTAGATGATCTGAAGGCGCGGCTGGCGCTGGCCATGCCGGAAAGTCCCTGGCTCTATCCCGCCGACCAGACCGCCGATCTGCCCGCCCGCCTGCTTGCCGCCGAGATAACCCGCGAAAAGCTCTACCTGCGGGTCCACGAGGAACTGCCCTATTCGGCCGCCGTCGAGACCACCAAGTTCGAGGAGCGCAAGGACGGCGGCGTCCGGATCGAACAGAACATCTACGTCGAACGCGAAAGCCAGCGCCCCATCATCCTGGGCAAGGGCGGCCAGACCGTGAAGTGGATCGGCCAGAAGGCCCGCGAGGAGCTCTGCGAGCTGCTGGACCGCCCGGTGCACCTCTTCCTGCACGTGGTGGTCGACGAGAAGTGGGCCGACAAGCGCGAGTTCTACGGGGACGTGGGCCTGGATTACGACGCCTAGGGTCTAGGCCGCCGCCCGTTGCTCGGCGAGGGCAAACTCGCGCGGCCGGAACAGTGTGAAGGGCTTCTGGGCTCGGATCGGCAGGGGTGCGATCCATGCGGGCTCCGGCGCGGCCTTCGGAAGGATCTCCTCGACCTGCGCCATCTCGATCAGGTTGTAGGTGTACAACGTGCAGGTCTGTTCCGGGCCCAGCGACCACATCCAGCCGACCAGCACCGGATTAACCTCGCGAACCTCGCGGCGCGCATAGGTGGTCGCGCGAGCCGGCTCTGTCAGGTGAGCATCCAGGCTCATTTTCGCCAGGGTCGGCTTCGCGAAATAGGCCGGTAAGGCCAGGCAAAGCGGCAAGGCTGCGACGGTCAGGGCGGCGGCAATCGACTCGCTGGACAACGGCAGGCCCGCCAGCACACTTAGCAGGACGCCACTGGCCTCCGTTGAGGTTAACAACACAGCGGCCAGCAGGGCCTGTTCCCGGTCGCGCGCCGGGCCGGGCAGTTCCGTCAGTGTTGGATCCGTTCGGCTGCGCTGCAGGCGGCTGATCGCTAGCAGAAAAATGAGGCCCTGAATGAGGGTCGCCCAGCATCCGGCCATCTGTGCTGTGCCCACCTGAGTGGCTGCGGCACCAAGGGCCAACAGCGCCGTCGGACCGGTCACTGCCAGGGTGAACCAGGCGCGAAAATCGACACGGGGCGGCCTCATCAGCATGCCTGCACAATCGCGGCTGAGGCTTAAACCCGCATGAAACGTCATCCTTAGCGCGCGTTAATCCGGCGCGGATGCATTCCTCGGCAACTTTTTTGTGCGCCCTTTCGCCACTTCCACTAAGCCTCAGTCATGGAATTCGAAGACGACGCCTTCGTCCTCAGCGCCCGGGCGCACGGCGAGGCCGGCGCGATTGTCGAGCTGCTGACCGCCCATCATGGCAAGTGGGCCGCCCACGTTGCCGGCGGCGCGTCGCGGCGGATGAAGCCGTTTTTGCAGGCGGGGGCCCGGGTCACCGTTCGCTACCGGGCGCGGGTCGCCGATCAGCTGGGCTCGGCCACGCTGGAGCCGATGGGCGAGGGGCCCTCGGCGCTGTTCGATGATCCGTTGGCGCTGGCCGGAATTGCCGCTGCAGCTGCCGTCACCGCAGGCGCGTTGCCGGAGCGCGAGCCGCATCCGGGGGCCTTCATGGCGTTCGAGGCGCTGGCCGCCGCCTTTGCCCACGACGAAATCTGGCCAGCGGTATTTGTGCGGTTCGAGGCCGGGCTGCTGGCCGAGCTGGGCTTCGGCTTCGATCTGTCGAAGTGCGCGGCGACAGGCGCCACTGACGACCTGATCTACGTCAGCCCCAAGACCGGCCGCGCGGTCAGCCGTGAGGCCGGTGAGCCCTATAAGGACCGCATGCTGGCCCTGCCGCCCTTCCTGCTGGCGTCCCAGTCGCGCCTCGCCCCCGGCGACGTCGGCGCGGGCCTGACCCTGACGGCATATTTCCTGGAAGCCTTCATCTTCAACCCCCTGAACCGCCCGCTGCCGCCGGCCCGGCTGTGGCTGCTGGATCGGTTGACCGATGCGGGACGGCTGTAGCGAGACGCGAATCTCCCGGCGCGCTAGACAAGCCCCATGGCCACCACGACCGCCCCACCACCCCCCGGCGACCGCATCATCGATGAACCGCTGACCGAGGCCCTCAGCCGGCGGTATCTGGCCTATGCGCTCAGCGTCATCACCGACCGCGCGCTGCCGGATGTGCGTGATGGCCTCAAACCGGTGCAGCGCCGCGTGCTCTACGCCATGCGCGAGATGCGGCTGAACCCGGAGAACGCGGCCCGCAAATGCGCCAAGGTGGTCGGCGAGGTGATGGGCGGCTATCACCCGCACGGCGACCAGTCGATCTATGACACCCTGGTGCGCATGGCCCAGGCCTTTGCCCAGCGCTATCCGCTGGTGGACGGCCAGGGCAATTTCGGCAACATCGACGGCGATAATGCTGCGGCCATGCGCTACACCGAGGCCAAGCTGACGGTAGCGGCGATGATGCTGCTGGACGGCATCGACGAGGATGCGGTCGACTTCCGCCCCACCTATGACGGCTCCGACGATGAGCCCACGGTGCTGCCGGCGGGCTTTCCGAACCTGCTGGCCAACGGCTCGACCGGCATTGCGGTGGGCATGGCGACCTCCATACCGCCCCACAATGCTGGTGAGCTGATCGACGCTTGCCTGCAGCTACTCGACAAGCCGGACGCCTCGGTCGAGGCGCTGATGGCCCACGTCCAGGGGCCGGACTTCCCCACCGGAGGGGTGATCGTCGAGGCCCGCGCCTCGATGCTGGAGACCTATGCCACCGGGCGCGGCGGCATCCGGGTGCGGGCGAAGTGGGAGAAGGAGGATCTGGGCAAGGGCATGTACCAGATCGTCGTCACCGAGATGCCCTATCAGGTGAAGAAGGCCGACCTGGTGGAACGCCTCGCCGAGCTCATCGACGCCAAGAAGGCCCCGCTGCTGGGCGACGTGCGTGACGAGAGCGCCGAGGACGTGCGCCTGGTCCTCGAACCCAAGAGCCGCAACGTCGAGGCCGAGGTGCTGATGGAGAGCCTGTTCAAGCTCTCCGATCTGGAGACACGCTTCAGCGTCAACCTCAACGTCCTTGATGCGCGCGGCACGCCGGGCGTCATGAACCTGAAGCAGGCCCTGGCTGCCTTCCTCGATCACCGCCGCGACGTGCTGGTCCGCCGCGCCCGCCACCGGCTGGGCAAGATCGAGGCGCGTCTGCACATCCTCGACGGCCTGATGATCGCCTACCTCAACCTGGACGAGGTGATCCGCATCGTCCGCTATGAGGAGGAGCCCAAGGCCCGTCTGATCGAGACCTTCACCCTGTCGGACATCCAGGCCGACGCCATCCTCAACACCCGCCTGCGCCAGCTGGCCCGCCTGGAAGAAATGGAACTCCGCCGCGAGCACGCCGAGCTCTCCGAGGAGCGCGACGGCATTGTCGCCATGCTGGCCGACGACCGGGCCCAGTGGAAACTGGTGGGCGCGGGCCTGCGCGAGGTGAAGAAGGCGTTGGGGGTGCTCAACATCCGCCGCTCCCTGTTCGCCGACGCGCCCGAGATCGACACCGAGGCGGCGCTGGAGGCCATGATCGTGCGCGAGCCGATCACCATCATCCTCTCCGAACGGGGCTGGATCCGCGCCGCCAAGGGCCGCGTCGAAGACCCCTCGGAGCTGAAGTTCAAGGAGGGCGACAAGCTCCAGTTCCTGGTCCCGGCCGAGACCACCGACAAGCTGCTGATCTTCGCCTCCGACGGCCGGTTCTTCACGCTCGCCTGCGACAAACTGCCGGGTGCCAGAGGCCACGGCGAGCCGCTGCGCCTGATGATCGACCTCGACGACCGGGTGGGGCTGATCGATGTGTTCGTGCACAAACCGGGTGCCCGCCGCGTGATCGCCTCGAAGGACGGCTACGGCTTCATCCTGCCCGAAGCCGAGGCCGTGGCCTTCCGTCGCGCGGGCAAGCAGGTGCTGAACGGCACGGCCCTGACCTGCGTGGCCGTGGGTGCCGCCGATCACCTGGCCGTGGTCGGCGACAACGGCAAACTGCTGGTCTTCCCGATCAGCGAACTGCCCGAAATGCCACGCGGCAAGGGCGTCAAACTCCAGAGCTACCGCGAAGGCGGCCTGCGCGACGCCATGGTCTTCGGCGAAGGCGAGGGCGCATCCTGGACCACCTCGGACGGCCGCACGCGGGCCTGGCCCGAATGGCGCGAATGGCTGGGGCGCCGGGCATCAGCGGGCAAGCTGGCCCCGAAGGGGTTCCCGGCGACCAAGCGGTTCCGGCCGCGTTGATCGGAGGCGCACAACCCTCCAAAATAAGCTCGTCATTACCCGACTTGGTCGGGTAACCCATAAACGCAGGCGCTCCCGAACGTGCCACTGCGGCGACGCCTTAACACGACTGGGCAAGCGCGAAGTCGACAAAACCCACATAATGCGTATTCTACACGTCCCGGAGTTCGCTCATGCCCCCGACGTCCACAGTCCGCGCCACCGCCTTCGCCCGCAACTTCGCCCGTTATCAGGACGAGGCGATCGAGGTCGGGGTTATCGTCGTCACCAGCCACGACCGCGTGGTCGGCGGCTATCTCTCGGCCAGCGAACTGGCAAACTATGAAAAGCTCAAGGCCCGTGAGCGCCAGGCGCTGCGCGTGGGCGAACTGCCCGACGACGTGATCCGCGACATTGAAACCGCCATGTACGCCGCCGAACCTGCGTGACATTCCCGACACCCAAACCGGGTCTCGTCATCCGCTGATCGTGTTCCCCAAGCGCCACGCTCCTCCCCCGCACCGCAGAGTGCGGGGGAGGGGGACCGCGGAACGCGGTGGAGGGGGCGTGGATCAGGCGCGGCGGTCAGGCCATGAGCATCAATCCCGAACCCGTCGTCGACCTGCCGTGACCTTGGCCTCGACGCAGGAGACCACTGGCTGCGCCTGGACGAGCTCAACCGCTTTGTCTGGCCAGGGTACGACCTGCGGATCATCCCCGGTCAGGCAGGGGCCCATGCCTACGGAATGCTGCCGAAGGCGCTGTTCGACCGCCTGCGCGAGGGGATACTGGCGCGGCAGCGGGCGAGCGCGGGACGGGTGCTGGGGCGGGATTGAGTGGGGGCGGGAAAAGCGAGTGTAGCCCGCGTTCCCCGCAGGCGCGCTCCCCTCAAAAAAAGCTCGTCATTACCCGGCTTGTCCGGGTAACCCATAAACGCCGACGCTCCCGAATGTGCCACAGCGGCGACGCTTCGACACTATTAGCCAAGCTCGAAATCCACGGGTCACCCCCCGGGGCGCGCCGCTGCGCAGCCCCCTCGGCGCAGGCTCCCAGGAGCCGGATGATGACGAGCAGAGTTGGGTTCTGATCAGCTTCCTGTCGAGCCCTGGACGCCGACCTAACCCGTCAGATCGCCGCCAACTCTGACGCCGCGCCCGACATCGCCCCGTAGAACGAAGTCCGCGCGATCCGTGCGGCGAGCGGCATGACCCACGCGGGGTTCGCCGCCGCCTGTGAGTTCAGCGTGCGTACCCTCCAGGAATGGGAACGCGGCGCGAAGCGTCCCGGCGGCCCGGCGGGGACGCTGCTGCGGGCGATCAAGGGCGATCCCGAGGGGTTGCGCAGGGCGCTGGCGGCGGGGTGAGGGGGTTGGGTATGGTGTCGCCGAATCTCACATTACGCCCGGTAGTGCTGAACCAACTGTCGCCCGAGAGACTTCGGGGCGGCAGAAGGTGATCGCCAAGCTGGAACCGCTCGAGTTGCTGTAGCGAGAGTGAGGGACTGTTGGACCTGTCACTGTATTTCTGAAGCCCGGAGTTCATGGGTCGCCGCCGCCTATGACTTCAACCTGCGCACCCTCCAGGAGGCAACGCGAAGCCAAACGCCCCAGCGGTCCCGCGGGGACGCTGCGGCGGGCAATCAATGGCGATCCCGAGGAGTTGCGCAGGACGTTGGCGGCTCAGTGAAGGGGATGGGTATGGTGTCGCCGTAGTTTCGTTGTGCTGTGATGACCATTTCGGTGCCCCCATAGGAGCAGGCCGACAACAGTGACGGCCATGCCGACGCCGAGGGCGGTGAACAGTTGGTCCGGGAGCCTGCTGGCATCGGACAGGATAAGGCCCGCCAGAGCATAGCCGGCCATTCCGAACGACATGGCGACAATCAACCAGCCGACCCCTCTGCGATAGCGTCGCACGCGATCGGGGTCACCCTGATCGCGGAGCAGGCTCGCAATGATGCGGCTGTCGGCCGTATCGGTCAGGATCATGCCCAGCGCAAACACTGCGGCAACGGTCGCCGCACCGCCGACGCCTGCCGTCGACGAGGCGGCAAGGCCCCAAGCTGCGGCTTGGGTGGCCGTATCGAACACCAGGCCGAAAACAATCCCGGTGGTGATCACCGCCAGCGGATGCGAACTGCTTCGCACGGCGCGCGGGATCAAACCCTGCCGCCACCCCACCGGAGTGTAGGCGCCCGGGCGGCGCAAGGCCAGAAAGTTCAAGGCGCCGACGAGTATCAGCAAGCCAATGACCGCCCAGTCGATCGCCGCGCTCGCCCAATCCGGCCAAGCAAGCCGGGGAAACAATGCGGCGACGCCTATGGCCACTGCAGCCACGGACAAGCTATGGCCAATCGCGAAAAGCGTGCCCGTCCAAGGTGCCCAGCACGGCCGCTCTTCTGTGGCGCGAAAGGTAAGGTTATCGACAACGGCTATGTGGTCAGGATCGAGGCCATGTCTCAAACCCAGCAGCAGAACCAGGCCAAGCGCCGGGCCTGTCAGCAGTCCTGGATCACTCACCGGATGACGCAGGCTTCAAAACCCGCCTTCAGCCGTTCAGCCGGCAGATCGCGGCCGATGAAGACCGCCCGCGAAACCCGGACCTCATCGTCTCGCCAAGGCCTCTGCAGATCGACGTCCAGCAACATGTGCACGCCTTGGAACACCAGGCGACGATCCTGTCCGGCGATATGCAGGATGCCTTTCCAGCGCAGAATGTCTTGACCCAGGTCGGATGCAATGGACGAAACCCAAGCCCGCGCACGGTTGGAATCAAGCGGCTTGTCCAGACTCATTGAAACCGAGACCACGGCCTCATCGTGCTCGTGCTCGTCTTCGCCCAGAAAGCCCGGCTCGATTTCCAGAATGCGATCCAGATCAAACGCACCCAGGTTCAACAGGTCTGCGATCTCGATCTCACAGTTCCGGGTGGGTACAATCCGCGCCGTCGGGTTCATCCTGGCGATCAACGTCTGAAGGCGGGCAACCTCGGCGGATGACACAAGGTCGATCTTGTTCAGCAGGATGACGTCGGCAAAGGCGATCTGCTCGGCGGCCTCGTGGCTGTCAGCCAGACGGGCTTCAAGGTGCATGGCGTCCACGACGGTCAGAATTGCGTCCAGTCGGGTGCGCTGACGGACTTCATCGTCGACAAAGAAGGTCTGCGCCACAGGCGCAGGATCGGCCAGTCCCGTTGTCTCTATCAGGATGCCGTCGAACCCGCCTTTGCGCTTCATCAGTCCGTTTAGAATACGGATCAGATCACCTCGCACGGTGCAACAGATGCAGCCGTTGTTCATCTCGAACACTTCCTCGTCGGCGCCCACAACAAGGTCGTTGTCGATGCCGAGTTCGCCAAATTCATTGACGATCACGGCGTACCGCTTGCCGTGGTTCTCGGTAAGGATGCGATTGAGCAGGGTCGTCTTGCCGGCGCCGAGATAGCCGGTAAGCACTGTGACGGGGATCGTTGCGGCGGGCGGCATTTCAGAGGTCTCCAATTCGGTATCGGTGTGCGGCTGCGCGAGTGACACGGTCCTGCATCACGCCCTCGAAGGTCGTCTGGCGGCGCAAGTTCGATGGGTCAGCATTGGCCGGGCAAACGCCCGGCGGCTCGTAGTGGTCGCTGTCGCAATCGCGATGCGGCGTAGCCACAGTCTGCCGCGTCGCCTCCGGCGTGGGACGAGGGTGCAGGCTGTCTCGCGGCATCATGCAGCCTCAACCTCGCGGCCCCACACCGGGAACGGATCGGAGAGTTTGCCCCAGCCCCTGACCCCGCGCTGAACCTCGGTCGGCGTGAGCAGTGCGCTGTCCAGCATCGCGGTCAAAGCCGCCTGATCCATATCTTTGCCGATCAGGACCAGTTCCTGTCGCCGATCACCGTGGGGCTGACGCCATACAGTCGCCAAGGCTGCCCGCGAGTCCGCGTCCTGGGGTCGCCGTTCCGGCGGGATGGCCGCCCACCAGTAGCCGCCCCACTCGTGGCTCACCACCGCACCGGCCTGGCTCCAGGTTCCCACCTGGTTCATTCGTGTGGCGAGCCAGAAAAACCCTTTTGATCGCCAGACACCCGGCCATTCCCGGTTAAACACGTCCATTAGCCGATCAGGATGAAACGGTCGGCGAGCGCGGTAGATGAAGCTGTTGACACCGTACTCTTCGGTTTCCGGGGTCTTTCCGAATTCAAGGGCCTGCCGCCAGCCTGCGGCACTCTGCGCCTTCAGCATATCGAACCGCCCGGTATCGAGAACCTCGCTGAGCGGCACCTGCCCATTCTCCGCCGACACGATACGCGCGCCGGGATTCAACATGCGGCAGATCGCCTTCACCTCGCGGAGCGCCTGCGATGTGACCAGATCAACTTTGCTCAGAACGATGACATCCGCGAATTCGATCTGGTCAACGAGCAGGTTGACCACTGTACGGACATCACCCTCGCCAAGGCTCTCGCCACGGTCGGCGAGGAAATCTCGACTGGCGTAGTCCCGGTGAAAATTGAAGGCATCCACCACAGTCACCATGGTGTCGAGCCGAGATACATCGCGCAGCGAGTCCCCAGATTCCTCGATGAAGTCGAACGTAGCGGCGACGGGCATCGGCTCGGAGATACCCGTGGACTCGATTAGCAGGTAGTCGAACCGCCCTTCGCCCGCGAGCCGACGCACCTCAGCGAGCAGATCTTCACGCAGGGTGCAGCAGATGC
Source organism: Phenylobacterium deserti (assembly GCA_945883235.1). Lineage (GTDB taxonomy): Bacteria > Pseudomonadota > Alphaproteobacteria > Caulobacterales > Caulobacteraceae > Phenylobacterium > Phenylobacterium deserti_A. The sequence goes on from CAMCXF010000003.1 coordinate 105,873, forward strand.
AGCCATTGCTCATCTCAACCAGGCGCTCTTCGGTCCGCGAAAGACCGGCATCGCCACCCCGGACCAGCGCGGCGTCGATGTTCACCTCGCTCATATCGTTCACAATCACCGCAACGCGTTTGCCTTCACGGTTGCGCAGAATGTGGTTCAACAGGGTGGTCTTCCCGGCCCCCAGGAATCCGGAGAGCACCGTCACCGGCAACTGGCGCATAGCCCGACCTTTCCAACAATGTTATGTTATAACATTGCATTGCTGGAGTTTAGGCGCAACGAATATCAACGGAGGGAGCGGGCTGTCAGACGGTTCTGTCGGAAATGTCAGATCAAAGCCGCCGAGGGTGCTGGCAGTGCAAGGGCAACTCGTCTCAAGCAATGTCCGCTTTCCCCCCATCTGAGACGTTCACAACGTCTGCTTTCGGGGTGTTCCTAAGTCCCAACAGCCAAGCTCGCTACATGCCGACCTACCGCACGATCCTGTAGATCGAATTCTCCACGTCTGACGCCAGATAGATCACCCCGGTCTCGCCGACGGCGATGCCGGCTCCGGTCAAGCCGGGCTGGGTTTCGAAGCCGACGGGGAGGTTGTCGATCACTTGCTTCCGGGTGCCGGTTTTGGGGTCGATCTCGATGATACGGCGGGCCCCGACCTCCAGGACCAGGACCTGGCCGGTGGTGGTGACGGCGATGGCTTTGGGGCGGTTAAGGCCCTCGGCCAGGGTGGTAGAAGCGCCAGTGGCGGGGTCAACCCGGGTCACGCGCCCGGCGTCGATCTCGGCGACCAGGATTGAGCCATCGGCGGCCATCGCCAGGCCGGCGGGACCCTTCAGGCCGCTGCGCAGGACGGTGCGGACGTCGCCGCGCACCTGGACCAGATTGCCGCTGCCGATCTCGGCGACCATCAGCGAGCCGCCCGGCATCATGATCGCGTCGGCGGGGACCTTGAAGTCGCCCATCAGCGCGGTGCTCTTGCCGGTGGTCTGGTCGAAGACCTGCACGGTGCCGGTGGCGACGCCCGACAGGTAAACGCTGTTGCCGCTGACGCTGACGCCGGTGGGGTAGTCGAGGTGGGTGGGGCCGTGGGCGCGCGCGATGTCGGTGACCTTGCCGGTGGTGCCGTCCACGGAACGATAGGCGAAGACGTCGGCCACATAGAGGGTGTCGTGGCCGTCCTTGCTGGTCACGGCGATGTCAGCGGGAATGGCAAGGCCGCCGCCCGGCACCACCTGGCGCAGGGCGCCGGTTTTGACATTGACCTCCTGGATGCCGTTGTCGGCCATGTTGGAGACAAACACGCGGTCGTCTCGGCTGACGGCGATGTTGTCCAGCGAGCTGGAGAGCTGGGCGACCTTGGTCTTGCTGCCGGTCTTGATATCGACGGCGAACAGCTCGCCGCTCTCCGTGGCGATCACATAGAGCACGTTCCTGGAGTTGAACTTGGCGGCGGCCGGGGTCTTGAAGCCGTCGGCGACCACGGTGACCGCGCCGGTATCGGGGTTGATCTTGACCACCTGGTTCTTGAACCACAGTGGGCCGTAGAGCATGCCGTCGGGTCCCGGCGCGAAGCTGTTGAACCCGCCGACCGGGCCGGTGATGGCGCGGGGTGGTTTGATGCCTTTGGGGTCAAGCTCCCACACCCCGTCGCCCTGGAAGACCTGACCGAGGAACAGGCGTTTGCCGTCGCGGCTGAAGGCGATGGAATTGGCCCCGGGCATGTCCTTGGCCAGCACCGTGACAGGGCCGTTGCCGATACGGCTGCGGACGAGGCTGGCCGAGATCGAGGTCCAGACGACCTGGCCGCCGGGGCCAAAAGCCATGTCATCGGCCATGCCCTCAGGAGGCTTTTCGATGACGCGAATGGCCCCGGTGTCGACATTGACGCCGTAGAGGGTCTGGCCGACCACGCTGCCGGCATAGAGCTCGCCAGACGGCGCGAACTTGATGCCGTGGACACCCTTGAAGGCGGAGCCTTGGACCAGTTTGGTGATCGTCTGCGCCTGGGCGGGCTCTGCGGAACCAAGCGACAGAACAAGGCCGACACACAGTCCGAATTTAAGCATGCGACCCTCCCAGGTCATTCCTGCCCTGGCACGGTAGAAAGCTTGGGGGATTGAAGGAAGCGGGACACGAGCACATCCTTCGCACCCGCCTCCCTCAATCGCCGACGATCTGCTCCACTCCGATCCTGGAATATGACATATGTAATTTACAATAAGGTTAAGCGGTAGAGAGGCGGGATATAGATCCGGGCGACATAGCTGGCCGCCAACGGCGCGCGCCACCTTGCCCTTTATCCAGGAGCACTATGACCCCAATTCAGGCCCGCTTACTGTCCACTTGATTATAGACCTACTTGTGACAAACGCCGGAATCAAACTGCCTTGCAAACTGGCGAAGCCGGGCTGGCCCCACTGGGCGGTTCCGCGTATTCAGCCAAAGCTGCAGGAAGCCGGAGCGTTCCATGGGGCTACGGAAAAGGGACGTGATCCCTATCTCCGTTTCGCCAGTGTCCCCTCCAGCCACGCCACCAGATCGCCCACCACCTCGGCGCGGTTGGTCTCGTTCAGCATCTCGTGGCGGCCGCCGGGATAGACCTTGAGCGTCACGTCTAGGCCCGCGGCGCGGTAGGCCGTGATCAGGGGGGTGAGGCGTTCCAGTTTCTGGTTGATGGGGTCCTCGTCGCCCACGAACACATAGACGGGCAGGCCGGGCTTTACGGCTGCCAGCGCGGTCGGCGTGGCCCCGCGCTCGCGCAGGGCCGCGAAGCTCGTGGCACTGCCCTCGGTAAACTGGATGCCGCAGAAGGGGTCGGCGATGTAGCGGTCAACCTCGGCGGCGTCGCGGCTCAGCCAGTCGTAAGGCGTGCGTGGGTTGGAGTAGACGCTGTTGGGGCCGCCTTTCAAGCGGGGGCCGGGGCCTGCGGTGCCCGACAGCACCAGGGCGTCGATCAGCCCGGAGTGGTCCAGCAGGTAAGCCTGGGCGAACATGGCGCCCATCGAATGGCCCATCAGCACCAGTGGCAGGTCGGGGTGCTCGGCCCGCGCGCGGCGGGAGAGGACGGCCATGTCATCCACCGCGGCGGGCGCGCCGCCGGGACCGAAGTCGCCCAGCCTGCTCATGCCCGAGGTCTGGCCGTGGCCCCGGTGGTCGGCGGTATAGATCACCCAGCCGGCCGGCATCACGGGACCCAAGGGGCCGAAGTAGCGCCCTGCGTGCTCGCCGGCACCGTGGGCCAACTGAAGCACGCCCCGGGGTTGGACATCCGGGTCGCGCCAGAGGAATCCGGCCAGGCCGGTGCCGTCCGCGCCCTCGTAGCGGAACCGCGTTTTGGTGGCACCCATGGTGAGCTCCTGGTGGCCGGTGAAGCTGAGCAGTGGCGGACAGGATACCCGGTCTCCGTGGCTCTCAACACCCCTTGCCACCGTGCCCGGTCCGGGGCGTGGCCGCCGATCGGGGCGGCCAGAATTTGTAGCCGACGCCCGCCGAGACCACCCAGGGGTCCAGGTTGACTTTGGACTTCAGGGTTCCGCCGCTGATGCTGGCTCTTGTGTCGAAGAATACCTTCTTGACGTCGACGTTGGCGCTCCAGGGGCCGCCGACCGCGACGTCGACGCCGGTCTGCAGGGCGTAGCCGAAGCCGTCCTTCAGTTTGACGCTAAAGCCGTTCCGGTTCTTGCCGTTGTGGAACAGCATGTAGTGCACGCCCACTCCGACATACGGGCTGACCTGGGCGGCAGGCGCGAATTGGTACTGCAGGGAGACCACCGGCGGCAGCACCCAGGTCTTGTGGACGGTCAGGTCAGTGGCAGGGCCCCGGGCGCGGACCTGGTGCTCGGTGGTGGTGGCGATCACCTCGACGGCCACATGGTCGCTGAGGAAGTACGACAGGCCGATGGAAGGCTTGTAGTTCGAATTGCCGATGACCAGCGCAATGCGCAGGCCCGCGGCGTTAGCCTGGCCGATGGCCATGCATAGAACGAGCCCGACCGCGATAACGACGCTGCGCATACAAAATGTCCCCGACGGTTGGGTAACGCCTCACGAGGGCCGATGTTCCTGGTCGCACCTGCGGCATTTTGGTTGTGGTTGCCGGTGCTGGAGCGGGTTCCTATCCCTTAATTGTGGCACCATCGTCCCTTAACGCCTGGCCGCTAGTGTGTCTGCGAACGGCGCTGAGGGGTGTCGCCTGGTGGGGAGGCGTAGCATGCGCGCAGAGGGAGTGGCCGCTCTGGCACCGCAGATCGCGGGCCTGGCTCGCAAGCTGTTCGCCCGGCTGTACGGCAATCAGGACAACCGCGTCAGCCTGCAGGAAGTGAAACACTCCGGCATCCTGCGCAAGCTGGGCCAGGCACGGTCGGACGCAGAGGAAAAGGAGGTTTTCGAGACGGCGGATACCAACCGCGACGGGGTGTTGAGCCGCGGCGAAAGCTTCGCTTTCTTCAACGGGCTTATGCAGGGCTCGCCGGAGATCCTGGTCCTGATCACCATGCTGGTGGCCAACGATCCCGATCCCGCCTCGACTTCGAAGACTGTCCTGAAGCCGCCGTAGGCGAGTGAAGAGGAGCTGGAGAAAGCGACCGACAAGACGGCTGCTACCGGACCCGGTGTCACGGGTCCGAATGCGTCAGGTCGGACCGCCGCGCCGGCTTACGGCCAAGCCCTGTTTTTGGCCGCGGAAGCCTTCAGAACCGCTCACGTGCAGCCGGAAACCGGCATCGACGTCACGGCCTGAATGAGACTAGGTTGACCCCAACGAAAAGGGGAGGCCGCTGATGACCATAATTCACCGCCGCGAACTGCTACTCGGCGTTGGCGCGGCAGCGATCGCATCGTCTGTCGGTGCCCAGCCCCGCGAGGTGGCGGCGCAGAATGCGCTGGACACTACGGCAGAGAACCAGGCCGCGACCTTCCGCAACCAGGATCAGTACCGTCCGGTCCGGATGATCCGCGCCGGGAGTCGCGTGCGCGCTTTGCCGCCGCATGCGCGGTCGTTGCAGGGGCTGGCGTTTGAGAGCGGCGGGGCGACACGTTTGCTGGATGACTACATGACGCGCCGCCGCACGGCGGGCCTCCTGGTGTTGAAGCGCGGTGAAGTGGCGCTGGAGCGCTACGGCATGGGCAATGGGCCGGAAAGCCGCTGGACCAGTTTTTCCACCGCCAAGTCGATGACCTCCACCCTGGCCGGGGCGGCCCTGCACGACGGATCGATCAGGAGCCTGGATGACCCCGTGGAACGCTACCTGCCGCAGATGACGGGCAGCGTCTACGAGGGCGTCAGCGTGCGCAACGTGATGCGGATGGCCTCGGGCGTGGCCTGGGACGAGCAGTATGATCCCAAGGGCAAGTCAGACATCGTGAACCTGGGGGCCGCGATGGCCGGCCAGAAGGACGGCGCGGTGCTGAACCTGATGCGCACCCGGGCCCGCGCCGGGGCGCAAGGGGCGAAGTTCAACTATTCGACCGGGGAGAGTTGCCTGCTGGGGGCGGTTGTGCGCGCCGCCGTGGGTCGACCGCTGTCGGACTACTACGCCGACAGGGTCTGGGGTCCGGCGGGCATGGAGGCAGACGGCTACTGGCAGCTTGAATCAAAAGAAGGGCTGGAGCTTGCGGGCCTGGGTGTCAGCGCGCGCCTGCGCGATTTCGGGCGGTTCGGCCAGTTCATCCTGGAAGACGGCTTGGCGGGCGGTGTGCGATACCTGCCCGTGGGCTGGCGCGACCTGGCCGGACAGCCCGATACCGAGGCCACCGGTTTCGGCAAGCTGGAGAAGGACTATCCGCTGGGCTACGGCTATCAGTGGTGGACGCTGCCCCGAAAGGCCGGGACCGCCCACGATGGGGCCTTCACCGCCCAGGGAATTTTCGGCCAGTTCGTCTACGTCAATCCGCGCGAGCAGGTGGTGGCTGTGGTCTGGAGCGCCTGGCGCGATGCCTGGCAGACAGCGACCGAGTTCGAGACCTATGCCCTGCTGGCCGCCGCCGTGGAGGCGCTGCGGAATTGAGATTGGAGCCGGTTGTTCTATCGCATAACGTGTATACTGGGCTGCGTCGGCTCGGGAGTGCGTCATGGCCGGGATCACCCTCGCGCAGGTCTATGCTGGCCTGCACTATGCCGATGGCTCGAGGTGGACCGGTCCGACCCTTTCCTTCAGCATCCCCACCGCCAGCAGCTTATGGTCGCCTTTCTCCTACCCCCAGGGCGATGAGCCCTCGAACGTCGATTTTGGGGTCCTGACCACCAGCCAGGGCAGCGCCTTTCGGCTGGCGATGTTCATGTGGGATCGACTGATCAATCTGAACTTTGTCGAAGTCCCGGACGATGCGACCGGGTCTGGTCAGATCCGGATCGCGTTCACCGATACCTCGGACTACCTCGACCCGGGCGAGGATGCCGCCGCCTATGCCTATCCGCCACCGGTCGTGGGATCCGGCACCGCCGCGTTCGAGGGCGATATCTGGATTGATGGGGAATATCGGGGGGAAGAGTTCGAATTTGGCGGGTTTCTGTTCCTGACCTTGCTACACGAGATCGGACACGTCCTCGGATTGAAGCACCCGTTTGAAGACACCCTGCTGCCTACAGAGTTCGACAATACCCGCTACACGGTTATGGCCTACAACGACTTCGACGATGCGTGGTACCGGTTCTTCTACCTCGAGAACGGGCAAGTCACTGGGGCGACGTTCCTTGTCCAGCCAACGACACCGATGCCCCTGGACATACTGGCGATTCAGGGTCTCTACGGCGCGGCGACCAACATCGAGCAGGGGGCTACGACCTACGAGTTCGACACCCGCTTTCCGGTTATGGAAACCGTGGTCGACAGCGGGGGCATAGACACCTTTGACATGTCGGACCACACGCGGCCGTCCGTGGTGAACCTGACGCCGGGCGCATTTTCCAGCATCGGGTACCTGTCCATAGAGGCTCAACTCGCTTTCTGGCGCGGGCAGTTTCCGGACACGCCGGCGTCCTTCTTTTCCGATGCTCTGAATCGGCCGGGTGGCTACACTTGGTCGAACAATGTTGCGACCTCGCAGGACACGGTGATCGAGAATGTCCGGGCGGGATCCGGTAACGATACGATCAACGGCAATGCCGCCGACAACAGCCTGTCCGGCGGGGCGGGGTCTGACCGGATCTACGGCAGCACTGGCAACGACATCATCGAGGGTGGGTCGGCCGGGGTTGCGGGCAACTACCTGCGCGGCGACGAGGGCAACGACAGCATCACAGGCGGTAACAATTTCGACGATGCAAATGGCAACATGGGCAATGACACGGTCGCAACCGGCGACGGCGATGACTTCTGCGTCGGCGGCAAGGACAATGACGTTCTGTTCGGCGATGAGGGCAATGACTTCGTCTATGGCAATCTGGGTGACGACAGTTGCACCGGTGGCGGCGGCAACGACACAGTTCGCGGCGGACAGGGGACAGACGCCCTGAGTGGTGGCGGCGGAAACGACTTCGTATCCGGCGACCGTGGCGACGACACCATGACGGGCGGGGCGGGGGCCGACATCTTCCACTCCTCCAGTGACGCCGGAATCGATCGGATTCTGGACTTCAGCCTGGCTGACGGTGATCGCGTGCTGCTTGATCCCGGAACGGCCTTCACCGTGATGCAGGTTGGCGGCGATACAATAGTCCAGATGAGCAATGCGCAGGTGGTGCTGGTCGGTTTTTCGATGTCGAGCCTATCGGCTGGAACCATCTTCGGCGCCTGACGCGCCCGCTCCACAGCCAAGCCGCGCCCGAAAACGGCCCCTTTTCGATCCGATTGAGTCCCTTATTGAAGCAGTCGGGGGGCTCAAGAGGAAAGAGGAGCTCAGATGATTCAGCACGGTTCGAAGATGATGATGGCTGCGGCGGTCGTCGTGGGAATGGCAGGTCTCGGCGGCTGCGCCACCAAGGGTTTTGTTCGCGAGAATGTGGCGGTTGTCGGCTCTCGTGTCGATGTGGTGTCCACAGAGCTCGCGGCAGTCGGCGGTACGGCCAAGGACGCTCTGGACCGGGCCACCGCGGCCGGCAAACTGGCAGAAGGCAAGTTTCTGTTCGCCGAAGTGTTGTCGGACGACAGCATGAAGTTCCCGGTGGACGAGGCGTCGCTGTCGCCGGAAGCCCAGGCCCGGCTGGATGCCTTTGTCGAAAAGCTGAAGACTGACAATCGCAACGTCTATGTCGAGGTCCAGGGCCATACGGACGCCACTGTTCCCAAGGATCACAACTATCGGCTGGGCGAGGCGCGGGCCGAGACCGTGCGTCGTTACCTCAACCAGCATGGCGTTGCGCTGAACCGGATCGGGACGATTTCCTATGGTCCTGATGCGCCCGCCGCCAGCAACGAGGATCGCGACGGTCGACAGCAAAATCGGCGCGTGGTCCTGATCGTATTGACCTAGGCCTGGCTATGTCGTCCGTTTGCGGCAACTCCATGAGCCGCAGGTGGGCGCTCATAGCTGCTTTCGGTGTGGTCGGACATGGCGCGCTTCTGAGCGTCCTTGTGGGGCGTGAGCCGGATGCATTGCCTGTGGTTGCGGAGCGACCGGTGATGACGGTCTCGCTCGCTCCCCCGTGGATGCCGACGCCGCCGCCAGGCCCGGCACTACCGACGCCCAGTATTGCGAAGATGGCGGCGGCACCGCGGACGGCCCCGGCCCCGGCCCCGGCAGTGCCGCAACGACGGCTGGCACGACCGGTCCGAAACCCGACGATGGTTCCTACGGCCCTCGCCGGAGACCCAGGTCCTGCAACAGGCATTGGCGACTCGCTCCTCGCAGGCGCTTCGACGGTGGGTTCAGGACAGGGCGAGGGCACCGGGTGCAACATGCTGCGCCGCCTACAGGAGGCGTTGCGCAAAGATCGCCGCGTTCAGGCCGCAGTGGGTGAGGTTGACCACGCTGGTGCACTGATGGTCTGGAACGGTGACTGGGTCCGTCACCCCGGACAGGAGGGTGCCGGATTGGCAGCGGTGCGTGAAGCCATCCTGTGGGAGGTTGGATTTGCCCCGCCCGCATGTCGTGTCGAGCCCGTAAATGGTCTGGTGGTCGTAACCATGAGCGATGCACCCGGTGCCGCCCGCCTGGCTTTGGGGTCGGGCACCTGGCGTTGGCGGGATTTGCTGTTCGCAAGCTCTCGCGGCAGTCCTCGTTAGTGCTTGTGCTCGCCGCGTCCGCACATGCGGTGGGCGCTACCGTCCATCCACATGATCTGGACGCCCGGGCTCCAGGTCAGGGTCCGTTGGCCGTCGCTCCAGGTCAGAACGGGCGGGCCTCCGCTCCAGGGACGTACAGGCAGGGCGTGAGGACCGTCACCGGGGTCAACGATGGCTACAAGCTTGGCATCCGCAAGGGCGAATCGGGCACTGAGTTCGCCACCGTCCTGACATTTGAAGCGGGTGCTGATCGGGCGTGTCGGCGCGATTTCCTGATCGGCGTCGCCCTGGGCGTGAGCCGGTGCGGGTCCAGGAACCGACAGCGCCACGGCGATCATCATAACTATATGGTGTAGCTGGGGCATCGGAGAAGGTTTCCAGGACGCCGAAGCCTATGCCCGGCACCCGAAAGTCACGACTTTCGGAGCTTGGGTCAATCCGCTGCTTGAACATGGGACGGAATGCGGATGGGATGCGGCAAACATCTGCCAAGGGAGCGGTCATGAGTGAATTTCTCGACGCAAAAACCAGCGACCCGGTCGTCCGCGGTGTGATGAAGGGTTTTCCGCCGACCCCGGACCGGATCCAGCGCGTCTCCGATGGGACCAGTCGAGGTTTTCCAAACCATCGCTGGAGTTTCAGTCATCAGCGAGAACTGGGGCCCTCCGCGGTCATCCGACGTGGACCCGGCGCAGCGGCACCCCTTGGGTATAACCTGCGCGACGACCTCGATGCCGTGACATTCACCACCCAGGATGGCCACGCCATGACCTGGGGCCAATCGGTGGACGTGAACTTCACAGATGGGCTGATCGTGCTGCATCGCGGCAAGGTGGTCTACGAGACCTATCGAGGCGCTCTGGCACCGCACATGCCGCACCATGCCATGTCGGTGACGAAATCGTTCACCGGGCTGCTGGCGGCGACACTGGCCCACGAGGGGGTGCTGGACCCGGGCGCGCCTGTAGTGACCTGGCTGCCGGAGATGGCCGGCACGGCCTATGGCGACGCGACCCTGCGTCAGGTGATGGATATGACCATCGGCGTTCGCTATTCCGAGGTCTACACCGATCCCAAAGCCGAGGTGCAGGCCTACGCCGCAGCGGCGGGCCTGTGGTCCCCGCCGAACCCGACGGGCCCGGACAACATCATTGATTTCCTGCGGACTCTGGCGAAGGAAGGCCAGCACGGTCAGGCCTTCGCCTACAAGACCTGCAACACCGAGGTGCTGAGCTGGATTGTCCAGCGCGCTGCGGACGCCCCGCTGGCACAACAGATTTCGGAGCGCATCTGGCAGCGGCTGGGCGTTGAGGAAGACGGCTATCTGATGGTGGACCGGACAGGCATGGCGATCGGCGGGGCGGCCCTCAACACCACCCTGCGCGACCTTGCCCGGTTCGGCGAGATGATGCGCAATGGCGGCAACGCCAATGGCCAGCAGATCGCGCCCGCCGCTGTGGTGGCCGATATTGCCGGGGGTGCAGATCGCGATCACTTCGCCAAAGCCGGCTACGTTACCCTCCCAGGCTGGAGCTATCGGAACCAGTGGTGGGTGTCTCACAATCGCTTCGGGGCTTACTCGGCGCGCGGCATTCACGGCCAGGCTTGCTACGTGGCACCGGGCGCTGAGATGGTGATCGCACGCTACGCCTCGCACCCGACGGCGGCCAACGGCAATGGCCCGCTGGATCGGGTTTCACTGCCGGCCTATGAAGCCTTGGCCGCGCATCTGCAACGCGGCTGACGGATAGACCCGCATGACCGACCGGCCCTTGCCATCTCTCTTCGAACTTACTCCACTCAATCCAGCCTATCGAGAGGATCCGCAGGTCCTGCTGGACGATCTGCGCACCCGCTGCCCGGCGCATCGGGATGCCTCGTCAGGCAGCCTGCTGCTGAGCCGATACGAGGACGTGCGTGGCGTCGTCAATGATCGGGAGATGTGGCGCGATCCACTGTTGGCAGAGGAAGGCGCCACCCTGCAGCGAGGCCTGATTGCCGGGGTTGATCGCAGTCTCCCGCGGACCTCAACCACCAGCATCCTGATGCTGGACGACCCCGATCACGCCCGAATCCGTCAACCGCTTTCGCAGGCCCTGTACGCACGTGTGGCCAGGTGCCGGGCGCAGGTCGAACACATCATCGACGCTACGCTGGATGGACTGCCGAAGGACGAGCCTTTCGACCTGATGGATCGGTTCTGCGTCCCCATTCCCATTGATGTCATTGCGTCACTTCTCGGTGTTGATCCTGACCGGCTGGGTGAGTTCCGGACATGGTCCGAGGGCATCATTCAAAGTCTCAATCCCTTCCGTACCCCCCAACAGACAACGGCGATGGAAGTCGCGAGCGTCGCGCTCAACGACTACTTCACGGAGACGCTGGCTGCGCGCCGGCTTGAGCCGCGGGACGATTTGATCACGGATATGGTGACGCTGCAGGCCGAGGGCGCAGTGCTTTCTGAAGCAGAGCTGCGGATCAATCTGTCAGCCCTGCTGGTTGCCGGCAACCTAACCACCACTGACCTCATCGGCAATGGCGTCAGACTGTTGCTCAAGCACCCTGCGGAACTGGCTAAACTTCGCGCCGACCCCAAGACGGTCAACTCGGTTGTCGAAGAGGTGCTGCGCTTTGAGCCGCCGGTGGAGATCACCGGCCGCATTGCGTCGCGCTACATGGACGTCGGCGGATGTCCAATGAAGCCGGGTCAAGCCATGTCTGTGCTGCTGCGCGCGGCCAACCGTGATCCCGAAGCCTACCCCGACGCAGACAGGTTCGATGTCAGCCGAAAGCACAAGTCGCACGTCTCGTTTGGCGGCGGCGCGCATATATGCATCGGCGCACCGCTGGCAAGGCTGGAGGCGCAGGTCGCGCTGGTACGGCTGTTTGAGCGCTTTCCGGACCTGCGCCTCGCCGATCCCGACGCGGCCCCAATTTGGCGCATGCTGCCGTTTTTCCGCGGCCTGGAGCGACTGGACGTTATCGGCACTTGAGAAGTTCGGCGGCCGGTTTCCCGACCGCAGGTCCTGGTCAGGTCCCGGGTCGCGGTGCTGGAGGCGTGCGCGGTCCGGACGGCGCATGCTTCGGAAGCACCGGCAGGTTGCCAATCATGCCGTCGGGGCGCGCCTTCGCCAGCATTCGCTTGTAGGCAGGCCGGGCCTCAATTTTCGTTTTCCAGGCGGCGACATTGGGGAACAAAGCACCGTCTACAATGTTCAGCGCCGTTGCCACGTTCAGAGGAAACATCATCATGATGTCTGCGCCGGAGAATTCCGCTCCACCGAACCAGGGATGCTTGCCCAGGAAATCTTCCGCGAATTGCACAACGGCCTCGGAGTCGACCGCGGGTGATCGTGTCGCCGGGGGGGCCGTGCGCCAGGCGCGGTAGTCCGAGAAGAGCCGTGCTGCGAGCGAGCCTTCGGCATAATGCATCCACATCAGGTGATTGGGATAATCGCGGCTGTCCAGCGCGGGCTGGAGGCGGCCGCCGGCATGGCGATTGAGCACCATCTCGATGATCGCGCCGGACTCGACCAGGATCTGATCGCCGTACTGCACGGTGGGCGCCATCGGTACTATGGGGCTCAAGGCCCGGATCGCGGCCATCGAGGCACCCAGATTGCCTCGCGTGAACACCAGCTTGTAGGGCATTTCCAACTCTTCCATCATCCAGACCACGCGCTCGGAGCGGCGACCCTCGAGGTGATAGATCGTAAAGTCAGGCATCGGCAGGGCCGGTCCCTTGGTCTTCTTGGCAGTCGCAGCGAAGGCTGCCGGCGCGAGCGCCAGGCCGGCCAGCAGCGCCAAAGAGCGGCGAGCGATGGGCTGGGTCATGAGAATTCTCCGGCGTTTTTTTGGTGGTCAAGCAAGACAGGGTACTTCCAAGCCAGCGGTGGCTGACCTTGGGACAGCGCGGCTCGCGCGCCATGACGAACGCGTTGCCGGAGGTGTGGATCACACCCCAGCCACGGTTGAGACCCTATCCCGAATTCACGCTGCGTCGATGTCGCAACTGCAAACCCCGGCGTTCAGCTTCCTAGGGGATCGTCACTTGCGCCGTCTTGTCGGCGTAGGCTTTCTTGGGGTCTGACCCGAGCAGCATCCGGATGCCGGCAAAGACGCTGTTCTCATTGGGCCAGATCTGAAGGTTTTCGGCGTCAAAGCGCAGCAGCTGGAGATTGGGATCGTCCTTGCCGCCCTCGTACCAGGCCGCCACGAAGGGGTTCCACAGGCGCTCGATCATGGCGTGGTCGTTGTCAGCGCTCAGTTGGCCGGCGAGGTTGGCGTAAAGGTGATGACCCTTATCAACGAAGTGGGCGGTTGCCCGCTTAGTCTGGCCCAGCTGCCGCACGAGGTCTGTGTCCTTGGCCGAGAAGATATAGATTGGCCCTCGGCCTTCCTGTTCTGTCTGGGCGGTCATCGGTTGGCCGACGCCGTCCTCAACACCGACGATGCCGAGCATCACGGTGCGGTCTGACTTTAGCGCCTTCCAGAACCTGGTTTCGATTTCAGCGTCGTTGGACATAGGGCTCTCCTGCATGGTGTCCGGCACAAACACGCAGGCCGCCGAAGTGTTCCGTGGAAAGCTGAGACCGATTGTCGATCAGCCGGTTTGCGGGCCTATCCCGCAGCGGGCAGGCGCGCCAACGCCGCGCGCAGCTTTTCCGCCACGTCGGCGGCTGCAGTCTTGAGGGCCGGATTGTCAATCGTGGCCATGGAGGCCACAGGATCGATGACGGCCACTTCGAAGCGACCCTCGCCGATGTCCTGAACAATGACATTGCACGGCAACATGGTGCCCACCTTGTCATCCAGCAACAGCGCCTCGTGGGCGAGCGCCGGGTTGCAGGCTCCCAGGATTAAGTATGGCCGGAAAACAACACCGAGCTTGCTCATCATGGTCTTGGCGATATCGATTTCGGTGATGACACCAAACCCTTCTCTGGCCAGGGCTTCGCGGACCGCAGTGACGGCCGCATGATAGGGGCTATTGATGGTTCTTGAGACGTAGTAGGTCATGTCGGGCGATCCAGGTGCTGGCTTGATCTACAGTGGGTCGGACGTTTCCCGGCCGAATTGACCGCGATCAAGCGGCCATCAGAAAACGCCCAGTGCCAATCCCGTCGCCATGGCCGCGCCCAGTTCTGCCGAGGGTGCAAGCTCGGTGTCGGTGAGATGCTTTGGTGCCAGGATCGCCTCGGGGGTCTGGGCATGGGTGCACAGGATGACCGGTTCGGCGATGGGTTTCAGCCGCCATCCCATTACGATCCGGGCCAGCTGCCGCGCCGCGCCCGTCCCGTCGCTGCCCGCAGCGATCAGGTGGGCGTAGGGGCGACCGTTCAGGCTGTCGAGGACGCCGTAGTGGGTGCGATCAAGGAAGGCTTTGAGTTCGCCCGAGAGGGCAGCCAGGTTTTCCGGGCCGGCGAAGATGTAACCGTCGGCTTTCAGCAGGTCTTCAACACTGGCGGCCTCCGCGGCCCTCAGTCGGACGTCGATGTCGAGTTCCCCCCGGGCGCCGCGCGCTGCCGCCTCGGCCATGGCTTGCGCGGCTCCGGTGCGCGAGTGCCAGACAATCAGGAGCTGTTTCATCCATCCAGTCTAGCTTGGTTGCAGGCTTGAAACCCACATCCGCTTGCACCGCGTGGCGGTCAGCCTAAAACTGGTTCTAACAAGCGTTTGGGCAGGGGATGAATAGATGATCGCGCATACTCGATTTGCGGTGGCGCTGACCGCCGTATCACTGGCGCTCGCGCCGATGTCGGCTGGATATGCGCAGACGGCGAAGAAGGCAGCTGCGTCCAGGCCGATGGCGCTTTCGCCGGCGGCCAGCCCTGAATCTCTTGGCTTTGACAGTGCGAGACTTGCCAGGCTCGACGCTTACATGGCCGGCACCGTCGCCAACGGCCGCGTCGCCGGCATGACCACCCTGTTGGCGCGCCACGGAAAGGTGGTCTCGTTCAAGACCTACGGGAAGGCCAGCCTCGAGACCGGCGCGCCGATGACCAAGGACGCGATCTTCCGCATCTATTCCATGAGCAAGCCCATCACGGGCGTTGCGATGATGTTGCTGTTCGAAGAGGGCAAATGGCGTCTCGATGATCCGGTCACCCGCTATATTCCGGAATTCAAGACCCTGAGGGTCATGAAGGGCACTGACAGCGTCGGCGCACCGATCCTGGAGGACATGAAGCGTCCGCCCACCATGCGCGAGATCATGAGCCACACGGCTGGCTTCGGTTACGGCCTGCAGGACGAGCATCCGGTCGACAAGATGTATCGCGAAAAGCGCGTACTGGGCTCCAATGGCCTGAAGGAGATGATCGACCGCACGGCGACCATCCCTCTGGTCTACCAGCCCGGGACCTCGTGGCGGTATTCGTCCTCGGTCGATATCCAGGGTTACATCGTGGAAAAGCTAAGCGGTCAGACGCTCGGGGCCTTCATGGAAAGCCGGATCTTCAAGCCCTTGAAGATGACGGACACCGCATTCTTTGTTCCCGCCGGTAAGGCCAGTCGGTTGGCCGAGGTCTATGCGGCAAACCGCGAGACCGGCAAGATAGAGGCCGCGCGGAAAGTGTTCGGTAATGACATGCCGACCTATCTGACCCAGCCGGCCATGGAGTCTGGCGGCGGCGGCCTGGTCGGCACGACCATGGACTATGCTCGCTTCAGCCAGATGATCCTCAACAAGGGTGAACTGGACGGGGTGCGTTTGCTGGCCCCGTCGTCGGTCGAGCTGATGGGAACCAACGTCATTCCCAAGGATGTGCTGGTGAATTCCAACGGCACCTCTGGATCACGGTTCAACGAGGCGGTGGGCTTTGGCCTGGACTTCATGGTGGTCAGTGATGCGCGCGCTGCGGGCACCAATCAGGGCGATGGTAGTCTGAGCTGGGGCGGCGCTGCAGGCACCTGGTTCTGGGTCGATCCCACCAACGACCTGATCTTCGTGGGCATGATCCAGCGAATGGGCGGCAGTGGTGGCGACGATCTGGGCGGCATGGCGCGGGCCCTGACCTATCAGGCGTTGATCCATCCGGAAAAGTAGACCCCGCAATCGGGGCGCGGACGGGGGAGCATTTCCTTGACATTCGGGGGGGTACATGCGCCCTTCCGCGCCTCACAAATCAGTTGAATTCCCCCGAGAAAATGCACGCTTACCGCTCTCATACCTGCGGCGCGCTTCGCGCCGACGACACTGGCAAGACGGTACGACTGTCCGGCTGGATACACCGCAAGCGTGACCATGGCGGGCTCATGTTCGTGGACCTGCGTGACCACTACGGCCTCACCCAGCTTGTGATCAGCCCCGAGACGCCGGGATTCAACGTCATCGAGCGCCTGCGTGCCGAGAGCGTCATCCGCGTGGATGGTGAGGTTGTGGCCCGCTCGCCCGAGACCCAGAACACCAACCTTCCCACCGGTGGGGTCGAGATTCGTGTGCGCGAGCTCACGGTGCTGTCGGAGGCCTCCGAGTTGCCGCTGCCGGTGTTTGGCGAACCTGACTATCCTGAAGAGATCCGGCTGAAGAACCGACATCTGGATCTGCGGCGCGAGACCTTGCACCGTAACATCGTGCTGCGGTCCAAGGTCGTCCATTCGATCCGCAACCGGATGATCGGGCAGGGGTTTCTGGAATTCCAGACGCCGATCCTGACGGCCAGTTCGCCGGAAGGCGCGCGCGACTTCCTGGTGCCGTCGCGTCTGCACCCGACGAAATTCTACGCCCTGCCGCAGGCACCCCAGCAGTTCAAGCAGCTGTTGATGGTCTCGGGCTTTGATCGCTATTTCCAGATCGCACCCTGCTTCCGCGATGAGGACCTGCGCGCCGACCGCAGCCTGGAGTTCTACCAGCTCGACGTCGAGATGAGCTTTGTCACCCAGGACGATGTGTTCGCAGCCATCGAACCGGTAATGCACGGTGTGTTCGAAGAGTTTGCGAACGGCAAGCCGGTGACGCCCTATCCATTCCCGCGCGTGCCCTATCGCGAGTGCATGGCGAAGTACGGCACGGACAAGCCCGACCTACGCAACCCCATAATCATGCAGGACGTGTCCGATCCATTCCGCGGCGGCGGCTTTGGTCTGTTTGCGCGAATCCTCGAAGACAGGAAGAACGCCGTCTGGGCGATCCCGGCACCCAAGGGCGGCTCACGCGCCTTCTGCGACCGCATGAACAGCTGGGCGCAGGGCGAGGGCCAGCCGGGTCTTGGCTACATCTTCTGGAGCGAAGACCAGGGCGGCTGGGGCGGCCCGATCGCCAAGAACCTGGGGCCTGAAAAGACCGACGCCGTCATGACCCAGATCGGAATGGGGCAGGGCGACGCTGCTTTCTTCGTCGCCGGCGATCCGAAGGTATTTGTGAAGTTTGCCGGCGCAGCGCGGACCAAAGTGGGCACAGACCTCAAGCTGGTCGACGAGGACCGTTTCGAATTCGTCTGGATCGTCGATTTCCCGATGTTCGAGATGAACGAAGAGACCAACCACGTCGATTTCAGTCACAATCCGTTCTCGATGCCGCAGGGCGAGCTGGAAGCTCTCAACACCAAAGATCCCCTCGATATCCTCGCCTATCAGTACGACATCGTCTGCAATGGCTATGAGCTATGCTCCGGCGCGGTACGCAACCATCTGCCAGAGATCATGGTCCGGGCGTTCGAGATCGCGGGTTACAACGAGAGCGTCGTCGAGGAGCAGTTCGGCGGCATGCTGAACGCGTTCCGCCATGGCGCGCCGCCGCACGGTGGTCTGGCCCCCGGCATTGACCGGATCGTCATGCTGCTGGCCGGTCAGACCGCGATCCGCGAGGTCATCGCCTTCCCGCTGAACCAGCAGGGTCAGGACCTGATGATGAATGCGCCCTCAGAAGTCGAGGACAAGCAACTCAAAGAGCTGAGTATCCGGCTAGCTCCCCAACTCAAGATCTGAGCCGAAACGCTCGAGCGTCGAACGCACTACCGAATCCCGCGACAGGTTCGTGGAACCAGCCCGCGCGGCAAACGGGTTCCAGGGCCTGAGCAGGCGTCGTCGATCTGGTTCTGGGTCAGTCCGAGTGCGTTGGACAGATCGGCACCGGCCAGTGCTGCGCGCGACAGATCCGTGTCGTGGAAGTCAGCGCCCTCAAACCTTGCATTTGCGAGGCTGGCACCCGTTAAGTCCGCCGACCTGAACGAGGCACGCGCGAACTCACCGCCCGTCAGGGACGCACTCTCGAGTTTTGCGTCACGAAAGTTGGCACCGGAAGCGTCTGCGCGACTGAAAGCGGCACCTCTCAGGTCTGCGGACCGAAAACCAGCATCGACAAGTCGAGCGCCCGAGAAGTTCGCGCCGGCGGCGCTGATGTCGCGCAGTTGGGCTCGGGACAGATCGGCGCGTTCGAAGGAGACGCCACGCAGCGTGGCCGAGCGCAGGACGGTGCCAATCATGGTGGCACCCCGAAACGCCGTCCCGCTGGTCTTGGCGTCCGAAAAGTCAGCCAGCGACAAGGTCGCGCCGCTAAAGGTCACGCCCATCGCATTGGTCGATGTCAGCAAGGCGCTGGTCAGGTTGGCACCGGCAAAGCTGGTGCCGCTTATGGTCGAGTCCCGCAGATCAGCCTTTGTCAGGTTTGCGCCGGTGAAGTTTGAAGCAAACAGCCGGGCGTCGCGGAGGCTGGCACCGGTCAGGTTGGCGCCGGAAAAGTTCGCGCCTGTGATCCGGGCGTTGGACATGTTTCGGCCTGCCAGTTCGCAACTCTTGCAGGCCCCCCCGAAGGACGTGAGACGTGACACTTCCCGATCACCGGCCACAGCAGCAGACGCCGTCGGGAGGACCGCGAGTGCTGTGGCGGCGACGACCAGAAGGGGGGCAAGGCGCATCATGGAGCGTGCAAAACCTCGGAGTTCAGGCAACATCTCTGCCCGCCGTGGTCCGTTGGTGCCACTTAAATCGCGGTAATTCTTGAGGACTTAACCGGCCTGGCCCTCTGGAGCACGTCCTGCACGGGTCCCGCAGGTCTCGCAGATCATCGCCTGACCCTTGCGCACGACGGCTATGTCCCCGCAGCCCGCGCACACCTCCGCATCGCGCAAGGCGGCAGGACCAGAATCTCTGTTTGCACTGGGCAGGAAGACCAGATTGTCCGGTGCGGCACCCCGCGCAAACCCTCGCGAAATAAACCGCGAGGCGGGTTGTGGCTCTTCTGTGGAGACGGCATCGGCCTTGCCATGGCCCAGGCCGTCGGCGTTCAGTTCTCTCGGGTCGGCGTTACCCAGGTCATCGCGTCCCAGGTAGCTGATGCCCAGCTCGCGGAAGATGTAGTCAAGGATCGAGGTCGCTGATTTGACCGTATCGTTTCCAGTGACCGGACCCGCAGGTTCGAACCGGGTGAAGACAAAGGCGTCGACAAAATCCTCCAAGGGTACGCCATGCTGGAGGCCGATAGAGATGGACACCGCAAAGTTGTTCATCAGCGACCGGAAAGCGGCACCTTCCTTGTGCATGTCGATGAAAATCTCACCCAGCTCGCCGTCGTCGTACTCCCCGGTGTGGAGATAGACCTTGTGCCCGCCGACACTGGCCTTCTGGATATAGCCTTTCCGGCGGTCGGGCAGTTTGCGGCGCGTGCGATCGCGTTCGATGATCCGCTCCACGACGCGCGGTTCCGGATCAGGCGCGGGTGCGCGCACGGCCAGGTCCGCAACCGCTGGCACGTCGAACTGCACCATCGCCGGCGGCGCCTCACGCCTGATCCTGATGGCGACATCACGCGCGCTCAGGGCGACCTCCACAGCCTGGAGATCAGACTGCCAGGGTAGAGCGAGTTCAAGCACTGGCGGGACATCCAGAACCGTTGCGATAGCGTGCAGCATGGCCACCTGCGCCTCAACGCCCAATTCAGCCGCGTTTCGCAGGGTGCTGCGTTGGGATTCTGTGAAGGAGCCGGCACTGGCCAGCGTGTTGGTACCCAGAACAAAGGCCTCGGCTTCAGCAACATCGACATCGGAGAAACCGGCGAGTGCGAGGATATCCAGCTCTGGATCTTCCAGTTCCGCGGGTGTCGCACCCAGTACATCGCGCACAAATCCCGCGCCCACGATGTGTGACGCGAAGGCGTCGGACAGCGTCCTGACAAACGGCAGTTCCGCCTGTGCCGCGCCGACCTCCAGATCGGTGAAACCTGCCGCAGCCAATGTCTGCGCATTCACGCGGGGAGCGTCGGCCAGGGTGCGGTGCCCCAGCACCGTCGACAACGCGACATCAAGATCGCAGTCCAAGGCCTTCAAACCCAGAATCGCAGCTTCGGACAGCACGCGCACAACCTCACCATCGGAGGTTTCCGCAACGGTGGAGGGCCCGGTCCACGGCGCCGCATCGAGACGCGCACCAAGGCGAAGCGCGATTTCCGGATCCGAGACCAGCCCCAGTCGAACATCCAGGTCTAGGCCGCTGACGGCTTGCCTTGCGGAGATGAACAGATTTTTGACGGCCTGACGGGCCGGCTCAGTGTCGTAGTCGAACCCCTGGGCGACCAGCCAGTCACCGATGCCGCCCAAAGCCAGCATCAGTGGCCCCTCGGACTCCGCGGCCAGCGCCGTGACTGCCAGATTGATCGTGGCGGCAAAGGCCACGTCGTCAAAACCGCCATCACGCCAAAGTCCCACGAGTTCCAGCCCCGCGATCGGCAACTTCGCGGCCTCGGCAAGGGTTTCCGCGTCTTGTCGCGAGCGCGCCGCGATGACGCGCCCGGTGGTCCAGACGGCGCGGGTGAGCGAGGGCGTAGGAACATTCACCGCCACGACGGGTGTCGTGGGGGCGGCAGCGGGGGCGGAACACACCCAGTCGCTCTCGCCCGCCCGGGCGAGGACAATGGCGTCCATGAGGGTCGCGTCCGAAACGCCGACCGCGCGGGCGGCTTCAGCGGCGCGCGCCAGGCTGGTGTTGCGCCGGGGGTCTGCACAGGCATCAGGTGCGCCTTCGCAGCGCAAGACGGCGTCCATGACCGACTGAAGACGCGCCCCTATGGCACCCGCTGCGGCGCTGGCCGCTTCACGCTCGCGATGGGTGGCCGTCAAGCGCTCCAGTTCATCGTGGCCAGGGTCCAGAATCTTGAGGGGTACGGCTTCGGGAGAAAGGGCGATCACGCCCCGTTGCATGGCTTCAGCGATGGCCTCGCGGAATCGGGTGCGGGCGCGCAGGTCTTTGGTCAACCCTTTGGCTTGTGCCTTGCTGGCCAGATCATAGGCATACTGCTGTATGGCTGCTGCCAGATCGGTCTGACCGCCGGCCCAGTCAATCCACGCCTCAACCCGAGCGTTCGTGAAGTGCGCGGGTGCCTCGACCTCGACCAGCCGATCACCCAGTTCCAGGGTTCGCCCTTCGATTCCCGCGCGCGACGTGTCCGTGCCCATGGCCGACTCCCTCAGACGAGGGAGCGTAAGCGTGGCCGCCGTGAACAGGCAATAGATGTTGCGTGCACCGCACCCGTCGTCCCCAACATATTGCGGAATTGCTGGTTTTTGCCGGCCGCTGGACGCCCTCAAGGCCGGCCCCTATAGTCCCGCCCGATCAAGCTCACAGAGAGTCTCCAATTGTCCGTGCTGAAGACGATCTTCACCTGGTGGAACGGTGCCACGACCGGCATCTATTTCACCATTGCCAGAAGCGGCCGTTTCGTCGGCGCTGACGAACTCGGCAACCGCTATTTTGAAGCGCGGAATGATCTCGACAGCTATGACCGCGGGCGCAAAAGACGCTGGGTGATCTACAAGGGTTATGCCGACGCCTCGAAGGTGACACCGGATTGGCATGGCTGGCTTCGCTATACGTTCGATGAACCGCCGACGGTCGAGCCCTTCGTGATCAAATCCTGGGAGAAGGGCCATCTGCCCAACCTGACCGGCACCATTCACGCGCGGCGTCCGCAAGGTGCCATATCGCAGGGTGGCGACCGGCAGGCCGCGACGGGCGACTACGAGGCGTGGAAGCCCGAATAGCCGTGACACCCCTTCGCACCTCGCCCCGACGATTGCGCCACACGGGCTTTGGCGCATTGGCGGCTGTGTTGGCGCCTGGCATCGTCTCGGCACAGCCGGTCCCGACCGCAGCGGTCGCCCCGAATGCGCCCGTTGCGCCGACGGAGAGCGTTCCTGCGCCCGAGGAGGCCCCACCTGCGTCCGTCGCGACACCAACAGCCGTGCCGACGGCAGCGCCTGTGGCTGATCAGGATGTCGCGCCCGCGGTTGCCCCAAAGGAACGGGTGGCTGAAAAGCCGGTCGAGACGATTGTGCGACGTGAACGATACAACATCGCCGTGCTGCAAGCGCTCGACAAGGTCACAGCTGAGACCCTCAGGTTCGAGGCCGAGGTCGGTCGCCCGGTTCGTTGGAAAGGCCTGGTCTTCACGGTCAGCGCTTGCGAGCGTTCCGCCCCCAATGAACCGATCGAGGACGCAATTGTCTATCTGACCATCGATGCTCAACCCCGACCCCAGCCGGGTCGGCCCAGTCCGCCCCCGCGAGGCGCATTCAAGGGATGGATGTTTGCGTCGTCGCCGGGCCTGAACCCGGTGCAGCACGCCAGTTACGACGCCTGGGCGATCAGTTGCAGGACCAATGCGCCGGTCAAGCCGGTTGCCGCCGTTGCGGTACGCTCTCCTGCAGTCAAAGCGGCACCGATGGCATCTGTAAAGCCTGCGCCTGTTGCACCAGCAGCCAAGCCGCCTGCCGAACCCGCCCCGGTCCCCGCGGCTGCTGTCACCCCATAGAACGCGGCTGGCACCGCCAGGGCTGACTTCAGGCGTCTCTGATACTGCGAACGGGTGATCTCTTCCGCCCCGAACTGGGTCAGGTGCTCGGTCATGAACTGGGCGTCGAGGAGCCGATATCCGAATGCGATCAAACGTCCGACCAGATGGACCAAGGCCACTTTCGACGCATCCCGGCGGCGTGAGAACATGCTTTCGCCAAAGAAGGCTCCGCCCATGGAAACGCCGTAGAGGCCGCCCACCAGTTGGTCATCCAGCCAGCACTCCACGCTGTGGGCGTGTCCGTGTCGATGAAGCTCCAGATAGAGCGCCTCGATCGGCCGATTGATCCAGGTCTCGGTTCGACCCGGCCCTGACGCGGCGCAGGCCAGAACAACCTCGTGAAAGGCCGTGTCGACACGCACCTCGAAGGGATCTGCCCGCACCGTGCGTGCCATGCGCCGCGACACGTGAAACCGGGTCAGCGGAATGACCCCGCGGCGTTCCGGATCGATCAGGAAGACCTGCGAGTCCTCTCGCGCGTCAGCCATCGGGAAGACGCCCCGCGCATAGCAGTCGAGAAGATCGCCGACGTCAAACACAGACATGAACGTCGTCTAGCCGATCAATCCTGGCTTGACCTGGCCTAACCGGCGTTGGCCGCCATCCAGCGTTCCAGCCAGTGGATATTATAGTTGCCCTTCAGAATGTCGGGCTGCTGGAGGAGTTCCTGGAACAGGGCGATGTTGGTGTCGATACCGCCGACGACGATTTCTCCCAGGCATCGGTTGAGGCGCGCGATGCACTCATCCCTGTCTCGACCATGGACGATCAGCTTGCCGATCAGGCTGTCGTAGTAAGGCGGGATCGAATAGCCGGCGTAGAGCGCGCTATCCATCCGCACCCCCAAGCCGCCGGGGGCATGATAGTCTGTGACCAGGCCGGGCGACGGGGCAAAGGTCTTCGGGTTCTCGGCGTTGATCCGGCACTCGATGGCGTGGCCTTCGAAAACGATGTCGGACTGCTTGAAGGACAAGGGCAGGCCGGCCGCGATGCGGATCTGTTCGCGGACCAGGTCGATGCCGGTGATGGCCTCGGTGACGGGGTGCTCGACTTGCAAGCGGGTGTTCATCTCGATGAAGAAGAACTCGCCGTTCTCGTACAGGAACTCGATGGTGCCGACGCCGAGATAGCCGATGGCCTTGATCGCATCGACCACCACCTTGCCGATCTTGGCGCGACCAGCGGCGTCGAGGGCGGGTGAGGGGGCTTCCTCGAGCACCTTCTGGTGACGGCGCTGCAAGGAACAGTCGCGTTCGCCGAGGTGGCAGACGTTGCCGAAGCTGTCGGCGATGACCTGCAGTTCGATATGGCGCGGCGTCTGAAGGTAGCGCTCCATATAGACCGCGTCGTCACCGAACGCGGCCTTGGCCTCGGAGCGGGCGGTCTGGACGGCCTCGACCAGATCCGCCTCTGACCTGGCGACCTTCATGCCGCGCCCGCCACCGCCCGCCGCCGCCTTTATGAGGACCGGAAATCCGATCTCCTTGGCTGCGGCTAAGGCTTCTTCTTCGGTGGTCACCGCGCCGTCAGAGCCTGGTACCACCGGAATGCCCACCGCCTTCACGGCCTGTTTCGCGGTGATCTTGTCGCCCATCATGCGGATGTGCTCCGGCTTGGGTCCGATGAAGGTGAAGCCGTGGGCGTTCACGATCTCGGCGAAGCGGGCGTTTTCCGAGAGGAAGCCGTAGCCGGGATGCACGGCTTGCGCGCCGGTGATCTCGCAGGCGGCGATAATCGCCGGGATGTGCAGGTAGCTCCTGGAGGCCGGAGCCGGGCCGATACACACGCTCTCGTCGGCAAGTCTCACCCACATGGCGCTGCTATCGGCCTCGGAGTGGACAGCCACGGTGGCGATGCCCATTTCCTTGCACGCCCTATGGACGCGCAAGGCGATCTCGCCGCGATTGGCGATGAGGATTTTGTCAAACATGGCGCTATTCGATAATCGCGAGCGGTTCACCGAACTCCACCGGCTGAGTGTCCTCGATCAGGATCTCCAGGAGCTTACCGGCCCGCGGTGCGGGAACGGGGTTCATCGTTTTCATCGCCTCGATGATGAACAGGGTCTGGCCTGCCTCCACCATGTCGCCGATCTGCACGAAGGCGGGAGATCCGGGGTTGGGCTGGAGGTAGACCGTGCCGACCATCGGCGACTTCACTGTCTCGCCGCGTGACGCAGGTGCGGCCACGACAACGGCGGCGGCAGCTGCTGCCGCAGGCGCGGCGGCGACGTGCGCCATAGCCGGCGCGGCGTACTGGACCGTGGCAGCCGTCAGGGTCTTGACGACGCGGACCTTCAGGCCACCGTGCTCGACCTCGATCTCGGACAGACCGGTTTCGGTCAGAATGTCCGCCAGCTTGCGGACCAGACGCGTGTCGATCTGATCGGCGGACGCCTTTGACGTGGTGGGCATGGAAACGGCCTCAATCCTTGGCTTGACGACTAGCGGACCAGGCCCGCGGCGGCCTCAACGGCCAGTTCATAGCTCTTTGCGCCGAAACCGGAGACCAGTCCGGTCGCGGCCAGCGATACATAGGTTTCCCGGCGGAAGGCTTCTCGGGCCGCCGGGTTGGAGAGATGGCATTCGATCACCGGAATGCTCAGCATCTTCAGCGCATCGAGCAGGGCGATCGAGGTGTGTCCATAGGCGGCTGGGTTGATCACCAGCGCACACGCCGCGTCGCGGGCTTCCTGGATCCAGTCGACCAGGACGCCTTCGTGGTTCGATTGCCGGAACACGACAACGTGGCCCAGGGACGATGCGCGGGCCTCGCAAAGCGCGCGCACGTCATCCAGGGTCTGATGTCCGTAGATGTCCGGCTCGCGGGTCCCCAACATGTTGAGGTTAGGGCCGCTCAGCACATAGATCGGTTTGCCCATTCGGCTCCGCCGTCGATTCCGGTGTCTTGTAACGGGGGAGAGGCCGCGTCACAAGCATGGCGACGGGAGCGACGCAGTTGCAGTTGATTGTGAATGGTGAGGATCGGGCCTTTGACGGTGTCGCCGACGTGGCGGGGCTGGTGCGGGCGCTTGGCCTGGATGTCCGGAAGGTCGCCGTGGAACGCAATCTGGAGATCGTGCCGCGCTCGACCTATGACAAGACAAAACTGACAGACGGCGATCGCATCGAGATCGTGCATTTCATTGGAGGCGGCTGACATGGATGGGTCTGCACAGATTGACGACACCTGGTCGGTTGCGGGGCGTACGTTTCGGTCCCGCCTGATTGTCGGCACGGGCAAGTACAAGGACTACGCACAGAACGCCGCCGCCGCCGAAGCGGCCGGCGCCGAGATCGTCACGGTGGCGATCCGACGTGTGAACCTGTCGGACCCCAGCCAGCCCATGCTGGTGGACTATGTGAAGCCGGACCGGTTCACCTTCCTGCCCAATACGGCGGGATGTTTCACGGGCGAGGACGCCGTGCGGACGTTGCGGCTGGCGCGGGAAGCCGGAGGCTGGGACCTGGTGAAGCTGGAGGTGCTGTCCAACACCAAGCACCTGCTGCCGGATATGGAAGAGACCTTGCGCGCCCTGAAGCTGCTGATCGCCGAGGGGTTCCAGGTGATGGTCTATTGCTCGGACGATCCGGTCTATGCCCAGAAGCTGGAGGATGCCGGGGCAGCGGCGATCATGCCGGCGGCGGCCCCTATCGGCTCGGGGCGGGGCATCCAGAACCTGCTGAACCTGGGGCTGATCATCGAACAGTCCAGGGTGCCGGTGCTGGTGGACGCTGGAGTGGGAACAGCGTCCGACGCGGTGATCTCGATGGAACTTGGCTGCGACGCGGTCCTGATGAACACCGCCATCGCCGAGGCCAAGGACCCGATCCGGATGGCGCGCGCCATGAAGCACGCGGTTATTGCAGGTCGGGAGGCTTTCCTGGCCGGCCGGATGGACAGGCGCATGTATGCCGACCCCTCGTCGCCGCGCGCGGGACTCATCTGAGGTTTCACCGGACGGTGACAGGCAAGCTGTCCCTGTCGCCGGGCCACGCGATCATTGCCCGGCACGATCTGGATGTGTTTGTCACAAGTAGGTGTGTATTCGACCGTACAGTTAGTGTGGCTGGTGTGCAAAGTCGCGGCGGCCTGCTGTGAGCAGTGGGTTTTCTTCAACTCATTGATTGTTATGCGAAATAGTGAAATTTCAGAGACGCAGATCCGGGACTCGACGGGCCTGCGGCAGTTTGACAGCAGCGCCGGATCGGCTTTTGCGGCTTGCAAAGTGCTTTGCAAACCCGGCGGACGATCCGGAAGGGTTGGGCGGGGTTGAAGGTGGTGCTTCCCGATCACCCGAAAGTCATCTCTCAACCGGACATTATCCGCCGCGCCCTGACGCCGGCTTGAGAACGCCGGCGCTCTCGACCTGAAGAGTCTCGCCCAGTTACTGTTGCAGAACAGCTTGCATCATCGGGCTGCGGCTGCTGTTCCCGAGACAGACGCACAAGACCGTTTCCATCGACGAAACCTACCCTGGCAGGGCTTCAAGTCTACCTGGGCGCGAGGCAGATCACCCAAGAGGGTCTGGCCGATCGAGAAGATGCTGAAGAAGGCCAGCCCGTTGGCCACTCCAGATCAGCCATCGACCACGCGCGCCGATCAGTCCCGTGATCGAGCTGATCAGGTACACGGCACCGCCGAGCCAGGCCATCGTGGTCAACGAGAAACCTTGCTGTTTCACGAGGTGGAGCGGCAGCCAGGACAGCACGAGGAAATACGAATAATTGTTGCAGAAGTGGCTGTTCGGACCGGACGTTACCGGTCGCTGTAACGTCCGGTGAAACCGTATAGTACGTGCCCATGAGCATGGTTTGGCGTGCTGGTCGGGAGGGGTGCCGGGGAAGAGGCACCCGCGCGAGGGGACCAGTCTTGAAGACGCGTGTTTATGCAGCATGTCTGCGGCTGATGTTGCTGGGCAGCGCTGCGGCATGTCTGGGAGGGCGAGCGAACGCCGAAGCGCAAGACGTCGCAACGCCCAGCGTCTCCGAAGTCGTCGTCACCGGAGAACAGGTCCGTTCTCTTGAACAGTTCACGCCCACCGCCAGCCGGCTTGACCTCGCGGCGCGCGAGACGCCGGCCACGCTCGACGTCATCACCAGCGCGACCATGACGACGCGCGGGTTTCTCAACGTCGAGGCAGCGGCCAACAGCATGCCAGGGGTGACCTCGGGCGGCACGCCCGGCAACCTTGAGAATTTCCACATCAGGGGGTTCTCCGGTACCCAGGTTACCGTGCTGCACAACGGCATCTATGTTGGCCCGTCCGACATGGTGAACAGACCGCAGAACGCCTTCAACGTCGAGCGCGTGGAGATATTGAAAGGCCCGGCCTCCGTACTCTACGGCCAGGGCGCGATTGGCGGGGCCATCAATGTCCTGAACAAGGCACCCAGCTTCGGGCCGCCGACCGCCAACGCGCAGTTGGCCTACGGCAGTTTCGGTACCTATGCCGTGGGTGTCGGTGGCTCCATCCCGGTGGGCTCAGCAGTGGCCATCCGGTTCGACATCAGCCGCACCGGAACCAATGGCTTCGTTCACGACACGGACGGGGACTCCACCAACGGCACGCTGTCGGTGCTGTGGCGCGCCACGCCCGAACTCGACGTCCAGTTCTCCCTGGACCTCCTGAAGGACCACCCTTCCGGTTACTGGGGAACTCCGCTGGTGACCAGGAGCTTTGCCACCCAGCCGCTCAACGGCGTGGTCTCCACGACCACGGGGCTCACCCTCGACAAGCGCCTGCGCTACATCAACTATAACGTCGATGATGCCTTTATCCGATCGACCTACGCGTGGCCGCAGTTCCTCGTGAAGTGGCGTCCGAGCGACAGCATCACGCTCGAAAACTACGCGTACTTCTATCGCGCCAGCCGCAAATGGTTGAATTCGGAATCCTACGCGTTCAACCCGCTGACGCGCCTGATCGACCGCGATCGCTTCTTTGTGTTCCATGACCAGAAACTCTACGGCGATCAAGGGAGCTTGAGTTGGAAGGCTGAGCTATTTGGCCGGCTAAACCAGCTGGTGGTGGGCTTCGATTACAGCCACCTCGACTTTTCGCGCGCCCGGGGCTTCCCGGATGGCGACAGCGTCGACCCTTTCAATCCCAGGCCCGGGACGTTCGGGCCAGTTGTGCGGCGCGTCAGCCCCACGAAGTGGGACGACACAGCAGTGTTCTTCGAGGACATTCTGTCGGTGACGGATCGGCTCAAGCTGGTGACGGGCGGGCGGTACGACAACCTCGACCTGGATCGGAAGAATTTCAACGCCAACGGAAGCTTCAACGCCGGGTCGAGTTTCTCGCGCACCTACCAGCCGTTCACTTACCGGCTGGGCCTCGTCTACAACGTTACCCCCAGCATAACCCCCTATCTGTCGTTCACGACCGGGCAGGATCCGGTCGGGTCGAATATCTTCCTGGTGAACGCTGGCGAGGATTTCTCGCTGGGAAAATCGCGACAATACGAGGCGGGGATCAAGGCGAGCACGCCCGGCAACCGGGCTTCAATGACGTTCGCGGTCTACGACATCTTGCGTAAGAACATCCTCCAGGCCATCTCCCCTGATGTGGCCGTACCCGTGGGCAGCGAGACGTCGCGCGGCTTCGAGGCGACGGCCGACGCCAAGCTGACGAACCACCTGACCGTCAATGCCAATCTCGCCTACACTGACGCGAAGTACCGAAACTTCAGCTTTGTCGATGCCAATGGCGTGCTGGTGCAGGCGTCCGGCAATCGCATTCCAAACGCGCCGAAGTGGGTCGGAAATTTCTGGGCGAGCTATGCGAACCTGTTTGGCCTGCCGCTCGACCTGGGCGCTGGGCTAAAACATGTGGGCGCTCAAGCGGGCAACGACGCGAACACGCTGACCCTGTCGTCCTATACGGTTGCCAACGCCTATCTGACCTGGCGACTGCGGCCAAACCTCGCGCTGTCGGGGCGGGTGGAAAACCTTGCCGACAAGGCATTCGCCCAGGCGGCTGACGTCTTCTATCCGTCGCAAGTTCTGCTGGGTCGGCCGCGCTATTATCAGGTCGATCTCACGGCGAAGTTCTGATCGCCAGGCTCGGGTCCGGATTCATGCGCCTTCTCATCCTGTTTCATCGCTGGGTCGGGGTCATGCTGTGCCTGATGTTCGCCGCCTGGTTCGCAACGGGCGCGATGATGGTCTTCGTGGCCTTCCCGAGCTTGCCTTACGCTGACCGAGCCGCTCACGGTGAGGTAATCGCTCCAGGCAAGATCAGCCTCGCGGCCCGCGAAGCCGCGGCTCGGCTCGGCGATCCGGACGACCTGCGCCTCGTCAGTCGCGCTGGCCATGCGGCTTACGTGGGAACCCGCGAGGGGCGCGCTGTCGCGGTTTCGGCGGTCGATGGGCACGAGATGGCGCGGCTGGACGCGGGACAGGCGGCGGGCATTGCCTCGGCCTTTGCCCAGGTCCCGGCCGCCTCGGTCTCCAGGCCGTTCGACTATGATCAATGGGTCGTCCACCAGCAGTTCGACCCCCTGCGCCCGTTCTACCGGGTGCGACTGAGGGAAGGGGATGGCCGGGACCTCTACGTCTCTTCGCGCACGGGCGAGGTAGTGCAACAGACCCGCCGGCTGGAGCGTGCCGCCAATTGGGTCGGCTCGGTCGTCCACTGGGTCTACTACGTGCCTCTGCGGCGCAGCTTCGCCGCCTGGGACTGGACGGTCTGGATCGGTGGCCTGATCGGTCTGACGTCGGTTGGAGCCGGCCTGACACTCGGCGTACGGGCGTCGCTGAAGGCGCGGCGGAGTGCGCGCCCTTCGCCGACGCCATTCCGGGGGCTGCTACGCTGGCACCACCTCTTGGGGCTCGCGGGCGGCCTGTTTGTGTTCGCCTGGATCGGGAGCGGCTGGCTCTCGATGGACCACGCTCGCCTGTTCCCGAGTGGCGAAGCCTCGCCAGCCGCCGCTGCGGCATACCGAAGCGGACGTGTCCCGTTCGACGCTCAGTTGGCCACGACGGACCTGAAGAGCCTGGCGCAAGGCGCCAGCCGCATCGAATTCGGACGCGTCGCGGGCTGCGCGGTGGCCACGGCGGCAGGGCGGGGCGGACAGAGGATCCTGGCAGCCTGTCCCAAGGGACCTCGATCAGGCGCGTCCCTGCCCAGTGACTTGATCGTCACGGCCCTGCACGCAGCCTGGCCGAACGCCCGGATCGGTGCCTTGACCGCTATGCGCGCCGACGCCCCCTACGTGAAGGCCGAAGGCCTGCCGGACGGGGTACTCCGAGCTCGGGTCGAGATGGCCACGCCCTTCGACGTTTTCGTCCATCCAGCCAGTGGCAGGCTGCTTCTGGTGATGGATCGACGTCGTGCGGCCTATGATTGGCTCTACTATATGGTCCACACCTACAACTATCCCGGCCTGTCCGATCGACCCACACTGCGGAAAACGCTGCTACTTGTCCCGCTGTCCCTGGGCTTCGCCTTTGCCATGACCGGCGTGTTGGTCGCCTGGCGACGCGCTACAGGCAATAGAGCTATAGGCCCATGAGTGCACATTGCGCGGTCTGCGGGTCGCGTTGAGTGCTATCCCGCACAATCGGGACGGTTTCAGGCGCTGCAAGGGTGCGGACGACCTAAGGTTTCCCACTTGAAGGGGGAAGGCGGGATACTGTCTGCCGGGCCCGGTCCTGCCCCGTCCACCCTCGGCTGCGCCGACGGTCCCCCTTCCCCGTAAACGGGGAAGGCGAGGAAGCCGCCTGTTGCAGCCCGGTCACCGCGCCATATTCAGCACCTGGATCTGCGTGAACTCGTTCAGGCCTTCCTGGCCCAGCTCGCTGCCCAGGCCGGAGAACTTGGCGCCGCCGAAGGGGAGGTGGGGTTGCAGGTCGGCGTGTTTGTTGATCCAGACGGTGCCGCTTTCCATGCCGGCGGCAAGGTCCCAGGCCTTGTCGCTGTCTTTGGCCCAGATCGAGCCACCCAAGCCGTAGTCGGAGGCGTTGGCGCGGGCGACCGCTTCGTCAGCATCGGCATATTTGATGATCGGCAGTACCGGGCCGAATTGCTCCTCGTCCACCAGTGGAGAGCCGTCGGTGATATCGCGCACGATGGTCGGACGGATGAAGTAACCCTTGTCGCCCTGGCGCTCTCCGCCGGCGATCACCTTGCCATCGCGGCGTCCGGCCTCGATGTAACCCAGTACCTTGTCGAACTGGGCCTTGTTTTGAAGGGGCCCGAACTGGGTGCCCTGTTCCAGCCCATCGCCCAGTACGGCGGCGTCGGCCAGCTTGGCCAACTCGTCGCACATGGCGTCATAGATGCTTTCGTGGACATAGATCCGTTTGGCGGCGATGCAGACCTGGCCGGAATTCTGGAAGGCGGCGTTGAAGATCTTGGGCGCGGTCAGCACCGGGTCGACATCGCCCATGACGATAGCGGCATCGTTGCCACCCAGTTCCAGGGTCACGCGCTTGAGCGCACTGGCGGCACCGGCCATGACGCGCTTGCCGGTCTCGGTGGAGCCGGTGAAGCTGATCTTGCGGATATCCGGGTGGCTGGTGATCGCGGCGCCCAGATCATTGGCGTCGGCGATGACATTGAGCACGCCGGGCGGCAGCAGATCCTTGACCAGTTCCGCGATCCTGAGCGTGGTCAGCGGTGTGGTGGCGGCGGGCTTCAGGACGATGGTGTTGCCGGCCAACAGGGCGGCGGGGACCTTGAAGGCCATCAGGATGATCGGGAAGTTCCAGGGTACGATGGCCCCGATCACGCCCAGCGGCTTGCGGCGGATCTCGATCTTGCCCTCGGCCGTGTCCTGGATGACCCTGGCCGGCAGGTCGAGGCTGGCGAAATAGCGGAAGAAGGCCGAGGCGCCGAAGATCTCGCCCATGGCGGCTTCCAGCGGCTTGCCCTGTTCCTGGGTCAGCAGGCGGGCGAGCTCGGGGATATTGGCCTGGATGGCGTCGGCCATGGCGATGAGCGCCTTGCGACGATCCTCGATGGAGGTCTTGCTCCAGGCCGGGAAGGCGGCCTTGGCAGCCGCGACGGCCTGATCCAGTTGGGCCATGGAGGCCCGTGCGCAGGTGGCCACCGGCTCCTCGGTCGCAGGATTGATCACGTCCATGGTGGCATCACCGGCCACCATCGCGCCGTTGATGAGCAGCTTGAACCCAGACATCGCTTGTCCTCCGCAATTGTTGAGAAGGAGGCTCGCGCCTTTACGCTGGGGCGGTCAAGCGAACTCCGCGCGGACGCGGTCCATGTCGGCCACGTGGGAGATGCCGAGACCCTCGAACAGTTCCGTGCGCTCCGGACCGCCCTTGGGCGGATAGAGTGCGGCGTTGCGGGTCTTGCCCCGGGCCCAGACGCGAACGATGCGGGCGATATTCGCAGGACGTTTCAGCCAGGCGTTGGGATGCTCCAGCATGTGGAAGCCGCGCAGGAAGGACCGCAGAAGCGTCACGTCCTCACGCATCGCGATGGTGACGCCATCCTCCAGAAAACCCTTCAGCAACCG
Source organism: Phenylobacterium deserti (assembly GCA_945883235.1). GTDB lineage: Bacteria > Pseudomonadota > Alphaproteobacteria > Caulobacterales > Caulobacteraceae > Phenylobacterium > Phenylobacterium deserti_A. Next base: position 139,295 of record CAMCXF010000003.1, read on the forward strand.
CCCCCTCATCGTCAGTGGTTTGGGGGGGAGCAGGGCCGCGCGCGCGCGCTTGATCGCCGAACGATCCGCCTGCCGCATGGCGTCATAATAGGGGCGAAGATCGTGGTCCATGGCATCACGATACGCCTTAAGGCGTTGGGCCGGATCACGGCTGGCCGCGAGACTGTCGGCCAGCAGATGGGCACTGACGGCGGCAAACGAGCAGCCCCGGCCGTAGAGCGGGTTTGTCCGGACGATACTGTCGCCCACGGGGAAGAAGCCCAGCACAGTTGGTTGATCGCCGGGTGCCAGTTCGCGCCAGCGGCTTTCGAGCTGTCCCATCGCGTAGACCCGACCGATGGGCGTCGTCCGCGCGGGCTCGATCCAGGGGGCGACGCCGGGAAACGTGCGGCAGATGGCGTCAAAGGTCTCGGGTGAGACGACGGCCTTGCGCATTTCCTCCTCGACCTCGGGCACGCACAGGGTGATCGAGAAGCAGCCGTTGTCGCCGGGAAAGACGCCGTACTTGATGTAGCCCAGGTCGCCGGTCGTGGACCCCGCGCCGCGCGGCGGCTCTTCCGCGCCCGACACGAGGCGGTAGTGGCGCGTGTAGTAGATGACCCCACACGACTCAGATGTCTCGGGGATGGTGATGCCGATCGCCGCCAGTTGTTCCGGTGCCAGGGAATTGCGGCCAGCGGCGTCGACCACCAGATCTGCGGTCAACTGCGTTCCATCCTCCAACTTCACCCCTGTGATGGTCGCGGGTGCGCCTGGCGTGACGAGCAGGTCCTTGACGAAGGTCTCCGATCGGATCGTGACGCCGGCCAACTGTTCGACATAGCGTCGCATGACCAGTTCCAGCGTCGTGCGACGGCTGGTCAGGATCGACAGGTCGCGGTCGATGGGCTCCGGGCGATAGTTTTCCTTGTGTTTGGGGGTCAGCGAGCCTTCGAAGCCCAACTCCCGGCATCCGGCCTCCAGAAGGGCGTCCAGCAGCGCCGGGTGGCGGTCGCGCGCCAGGGTGCGCAGCCGGGCCAGAAACGCGTGGCTGTGGCGAAGGTGGCTAACGCCACGCCGCTTCCAGGTGTCGAAGGCTTCATCCGCCCCGCCTTCTGGCGGGGACGGGTCGCGGTCCAGCAGCGTGATTTCGCGGCCTTCGCCGGCCAGAGCCATGGCGCTCCACAGGCCCGCCATCCCGGCACCGATCACCAGTATCCGTTCACTCATCACATCGACCCCGAAAACAATTGGCGGGAAGCTAGCAGACCCGGCGGCTTACGTTGGGGAGCCCGGGCGCTTCATTGGACCGGCCCGGGCAGCCTCAATCGCCGTCCGCAAGGCGTTCATGTCTGCCCCTGAGATGATGTTGTCGCCAACGACGAAGGCCGGCGTACCGTCAATCCCCAGCGATCTGGCGAGGTCATGGGTATCGGAAATCTGACGCTCGATTGCCGGGTCCGCTGCGGCCTTGCGCGCCGCAACCGGATCGACGCCCGCCGCACGGAACGCCTGATCGATGCTCCCGGGGTTTAGCGGCTTTTGGGCCATCAGGGCACTGTAGAGCGCCACGCCTTGTGGCTTGGCGCCTGCGGTCAAGGCCATCCTGGACGCTGCGATGGAGTTTTCGGTCTGGAAAGCGAATTCCTTGAAGACGAAGCGGACATCTGGATTGCTCTTGATCAACTTCACCACATCGGGGGCCGACAATTTGCAGTAGCCGCAGTTGTAGTCATAGAACTCGACCACCGTGATGGTGCCACCTGGATTGGCCACGAGGTCGCGAGGGTCGCGCTCCAGCCGTTGGCGGAACTTCTGGACGGCGTCTTTTGAGGCCGTTTGCTGCTTGAGCTGCTCCTGTTCTTGAAGCTTGGTTGCCATCTCCTGCAGTACTTCAGGGTGGGCCAGCAGATAGGCGCGGACCTTGGCACCGAACGCGGCGTCTGCGGTTTTCTCGCAGCCTGAGATCGCCAGGGTGGCGGCCAGGGTCAGGGCGAGGGGCAAAGTCAGTTTCATACGTTTCAGATAGTCGCTAGATGCGCCGGGCTCAATGTCCGCTGTGCGCGGCCAGGCCTTCACGCGCCAGACCGCGCAGGTCCTCGCGACTGGGCTCGGACACCAGGACGATGTCGGTGGCGCGTCGCCATTCCGGCGTGCCCTTGTTCAACATTTCTCGCGCCCGCATCGCAAAGACCCGCGCCTGTCGCTTGTCGCCGATGTTGAAGTTGTATTCGGCAGTTGCGAGGCGAGCGAGGCCGTCCTGGCCAAGCTTGTCATGGGCCTCTGCCAACAACCGCCAGGCGACGGCGTTGTCCTCTTCCTGGGTCAGGGATTTGCGTAGTTCGGCGACGCCCTCGGCGATACGCTCCTTGTTGTCCAGGGCCACCAGGGTCTGGCCCAGGTTGATCCGCAGCAGCGGTGCATCCGGTTTCAACACGACGGATCTGCGCTGTGGAGCCTCAGCTTCCTCGACGCGGCCGAATTCAAACAGGATCTGGCCCTTGAGTTCCCAGAGATAAGGGTTCTGCGGCTGCTCGGTCAGCAAAACGTCCAGTAGTTTCAGCGCCCGATCCGGTTCTTTCAACTGGTAGTAGGCGATGGTCCTGGCGTAACGAGAGGGGTAGTCGGTGGCCTTTTCGCTGTACTTTCCGATGGCGCTCTGGGGATTGAGGAACGCGTCCAGCTTGGCTTTCATAATCGCATGCTCGGCGACAGCCTCTGGGCTATCAACCTTGGCGTAGTTGGGTTGTTTTTCGACACGGCGACGCAGGGCCTCGATGCGGTCTGACGAAATCGGGTGGCTCCGGAAATAGGCAAACCGGCGGGCCTCATCGAACACTTCCTGGTAGCGGAAATTGTCAAAAAAAACGGCCAGACCCTTGCCGGATAATCCGGCTTTGTCGAGCAGGGTGGCCCCGGCCTGATCGGCGCGGCTCTCCTGTTCGCGGCTGTAGCCCAGCATGCCGATGGTGCCGAACATGCTGGCGCTGCTGGCCAAGCCGATTGCGGCGTCGGGCGCGCCGGCGATGGCGGCAAGTACGCCAAGACCCATCGTCAGAAGGAACGGTCGCATGCCGGCGCGGCTGAAGTCGTCGGAACGGGCGCTGTGTCCGCCCGCCAGGTGGCCGACCTCGTGGGCGATGACGCCTTGAAGCTCGTTGGGGTCGTCGGATTCCAGAATCAGGCCGGTGTTGAAACCCATGACCCGCGGGGCCGCGAAGGCGTTCATCTCCTTCGAGCCGATCAACAGGATATCGACGTTCTTCGGGTCGATGCCGGCAGCCCTGAGGATGGGCTCGGAATCGCGGAGCAGTATCTCCTCAACCTCGGTGTCGCGGATCAGTGATTGTGCCGAGGCGACTGCAGGCGCGACGGCCACCGCGGTCGCAAGGGCGACGGCGATGACCATCCGTGAAGCTGATCGGAATAGGGAGACCATGCGCAAACTCTCTTGACGTCCTGAGTCCCCACTATCGCCGATTCTAATGCGTTAACCGCGTCTCCACCAGCCTTTGCGCGGCGCAGAGGCCGGACCCGAGATTTCGTTCGGGTCGGGCTCACGCGGTACCGGCTCGGGCTCGGGCTCGGGTGCCGTGGCCACGGGCTCGGGCGTCGGCTCGGGTTCCGGCACGACGGGTTCCACCTCAGGGGCAACAACCTTCTTGGCGCGCGAACGCTTCGGCTTGGCGGCTGGCGCGTCCTCGACGGGTGCGACCTGCTCGATCACAACTTCGGGCTCGACGGTCTCGACCACAGCTTCAGGTTCGACCTGCGGCGGGGCCAACGCTTCGACGACGCCCTCGACCGGGGCCTCGCTGCGATCCCGATCCCGATCCCGTCCACGACCGCGACTACGACGCGCCCGCTTGGGCTTGTCCTCGGCGGCGGGCAACTCAACCCAGATATCGACATCCTCCTGTTGGCCGGATGCCACCGGCGCCGGCGAACGGGCCGGAGCAGGGCGCGGCTCAGGGCGCGACTCGGCAGCAGGCGGTGCCAGCGGCTTCAGGTCTTCCGACGGATCGTACCAAACGAACGGGTCGTCGCCGTAGGGCACCCAGGGGCGGACCCACGAGAAGCTGTCCTGCGGACGGAAATCTTCGCGCATGCGACGCCCACCGCGACGTCCACGGCGGCGGCGGCGGCTGGCGGCGTCATCGTCGCTATCCGCGTCGGCCGTCTGTGCCGGCGGGTTTGTGGATGCGGCCTCACGATCACCGGTGCGGGGTTCATCACGACGTCCACGGCGACGCCGACGACCGCGACGGCGGCTGTCGTCCTCATCGTCGCGCGGTGCGGCTTCCTGATCGGAACGGGCATGGGCTGCGTCGTGATCGGTGTCTTCGACCTCAAGGGCCGCCTGGTCCTCATCTTCCTCGTCTTCGTCCTCGTCCTCGTCCTCGTCCTCAAAGACATCGTCGTCGAGGTCATCCTGCGCGGACGGCTCATAGGCCTGGACCGGTGCGGCCGAGAGCGAGGCCAGATGTTCCGGGCGCATTTCCATCGAGACGCGTTCAATGACGTGCTCGGCGTGAGCCATCTCGTCTTCGACGACAACCGTCACGAACAGGCCAAGCGCCTGTAGCAGGCGCGCGAGATGCGCCCGCTTTTCGTTGAGGATGTAGAGACCGATGGCACGGGGAACGCGAAGGCAAGCCTCGCCTCCGCCCTTCAGGGCTTCCAGTTCGAGCGCCCGCAAGGCTGCCAGGGCGCTGGATTCGACGGAACGCACCCGCCCGGTGCCGGCGCAGTGTTCGCAGACGTGCGTAGTACCTTCCAGCACGCCGGTGCGGCGACGCTGACGGCTGATTTCCATCAGGCCGAACGGGCTGATGCGGCCCATCTGGACGCGGGCGCGATCGTCCTTGAGCGCGTCCTTGAGTTTCTTTTCGACGGCCCGGTTATTCTTGGCTTCATCCATGTCGATGAAGTCGATGACGATCAGGCCGGCCAGATCGCGCAGTCGCAGTTGTCGGCAGGTCTCTTCCGCCGCTTCCATATTGGTCTTGAGCGCGGTGGCCTCGATATTCCGCTCGCGGGTCGACTTGCCGGAGTTCACATCGACCGCCACCAGGGCCTCGGTCTGGTTGATCACCAGATAGCCGCCAGACTTCAGCGGTACATTTGCGGAATAGATCTGGGCCAGATGGTCCTCGACCCGATGCTTGACGAACAGCGGCGTCGGCTCGCGGTAGGCCATGACTTTCTTGGCTTGCGAGGGCATCAGCATCCGCATGAAGTCGCGGGCTTCCTTGTAGGCAACTTCGCCCTCGACCCAGACCTCGTCGATGTCCTTGTCGTACAGGTCGCGGATCGTGCGCTTCACGAGGTCTTCTTCCTCGTAGATCAGCGCCGGGGCGATCGAGTGCAGGGTTTTTTCGCGGATGTTTTCCCAGAGACGCAGCAGATAGTCATAGTCGCGCTTGATCTCGGCCTTGGTGCGCTTGGCACCAGCGGTGCGGACGATAAGGCCCATGCCCTGCGGCACGTCCAGGCTGGCGACCACGCCCTTCAGGCGCTTGCGGTCGGTGGCGGTGTCGATCTTGCGCGAAATGCCGCCGCCACGTGCGGTGTTGGGCATCAAGACGCCATAGCGGCCCGCCAGCGACAGATAGGTCGTGAGCGCTGCGCCTTTATTGCCGCGCTCTTCCTTGACCACCTGGACCAGCATGATCTGGCGGCGGCGGATGACTTCCTGAATTTTGTAGCGGCGCATCAACCGCCGGCGGCGGCGCGCGACCTCTTCTTCCATGACGTCGTCGTCGTCGTCGTTGGAGACGCTGACGTCTGCGTCGTCGTCCTCGTCGCCACCTTCGCTGACGGCACCACGTGGGCCACGACCCCTCGGCTCCGGCCGATCCTCGTCGTGATCCTCGGCTTCCTCGCGCATCAGCGCTTCGCGGTCGGCCAGCGGGATTTGATAGTAATCCGGGTGGATTTCGTTGAAGGCCAGGAAGCCATGGCGATTGCCGCCATACTCAATAAAGGCGGCCTGCAGCGATGGCTCTACGCGGGTGACCTTGGCGAGATAGATATTCCCGCGAAGTTGTTTGCGGTTCTGGCTTTCGAAATCGAATTCTTCAACGCGGTTTCCGTCGACCACAACCACGCGCGTCTCTTCGGCGTGGGCTGCGTCGATCAACATAGTCTTGGGCATAAAAATTATCTCCACGGCGCGCGGGGGCATAGCCCCGGTGCTGCCGGTGTGTGGGACGAGCGCGCGCGCCACCCCGCAAGACGCCGGCAACGGCATCTCGGGCGGCCTTGGGGCCGAAGGTGAGTCGAGCTGCGCAGCTCATCGGATGTGTTCCCAGGCGCGTCCCGAGGGGCGCGGATCGGAGGATGCGTCGTTACCGAGGATTCGGTCCAAGCTGACGCGGGCTTGTATTTTCGTTCGCGACGTTCGGGCCCAATGCGAGCCTGCGACGTCGCGCGAAGGGACAATAGCAAGAGTGGACGGCAAAAGGAAAGCGCCACGCGTAATCGCTGCCGCATCATCCGCAAACGCAAGACCTCGTTAACCCTTTGTCCACGGCAAGGCGGGCTATATGGAGCTCGGTTTGCAGAGTACGCAGGTTGCTCTTATTCGGGACGACGGAATGCTGAGGCGGCTGGCGGCGATGTTCGGGCGAGCGCGGGGGCGAATAGCCGTCGTGTCGCTTGTCGCCGTGACGGGCCTGGCCGTTGTCGCCGTAGGGCACGCCGCAACGACCGACGTCAGCCTGCTGAAAGTCCGGATGGGCGGCGACGCCGCCGAAACACGCACCGTGATCGAGCTGGATGGGGCCACGGTGGCCAAGGTCCAGTTTGACGGTTCGCTCGACCGGCGCATTGTCATTCTGCTCCCGGGCGTGAAAGCCGCGCAGCTTCATCAGGGCGCCGGGCGTGGCGTCGTGAAGACCTGGCTGGTAGATCAGGTTTCGGGCGGCACCCGTCTACAGATGGATCTCTCCGCCGATGGAAAACTGAAGCGACGGTTCCTGCTGCCTCCGGCCGATGGCATCGCGAGCTATCGCTACGTGATCGACGTCGCCGCAGCGCCCGGTGCGGTCATGACGTCGTCGACGGTTGCAAGGCCCATTACGCCTGCGCTGCGGACCCAGTTTTTGCCGGCCAAGGCGTCGGTAATACCGACCAGGGTCGTGGCCTTGCCGCTGAAGAAGGTGGTGGTGATTGATGCCGGCCACGGCGGGCGCGACAGCGGTGCCGTCGGCACGGTCAGCGTGGAAAAGGATATCAATCTTGCGGCGGCGCGTAGCCTGGCAGATCAGTTGGGCAAGTCCGGACGATACAAAGTCGTGCTGACGCGAACGTCGGATGTCTATGTGCCACTGGAGTCCCGGGTGCGGATCGCCCAGCGCGCCGGCGCAGATCTGTTCATCTCCATCCATTCGGATTCGGGACCGGAAACCGCGCTCAAAGGTGCCTCGGTCTACACCCTGTCCGACAAGGCGACCCAGCGTTCTGCGCGGTTCGTCAGCGGCGATAACTGGTTCATGAAGGCCAGCCTGACCGGCGATCAGGGCGTGCGGGACATTCTTTTCGACCTGACGCAGCGGGCCACTCGCAACCGCTCGGCGGTATTCGCCCAGACTCTCTTGACCCACATCGAAGGCAAGGCCCCCTTGCTCCGTCGCAGCCATCGGGATGCCGGCTTCATGGTGCTGCTGGCGCCGGACGTTCCTGCCGTCCTGCTCGAAATGGGGTTTGTCTCGAATCCGGACGACGAAGCACGGCTCCGCGATCCCGCGGGGCGCGCCCGACTGATGTCCGCCGTCGCCCGTGCGGTCGATGAGCATTTCGGCGAAACGATGCGGTTGGCTTCGCGCTGACGCGTCATACGTCCGGGGCCGTTGGCACCCGCCGCGACACAGGCTAGACGACGCGACTTGAAAGGCGCTTGAGCCTTTGGAGCGTGTGCGCCTTTGATTCCCCCCGCCACATCCGAACCGGCAAGCCGCACCCGCTGGCTGGGTCTGGCCGGCGTGGCGGCGCTCAGCTTCGTTGCGGTGGCTGCATTGGCGACGGGTATCTATGCCGCCTGGCTGTTCCACGACATGCCGGATGCCGGCGATCTGGCGGACTATCATCCGGCGACGGCTACGCGGGCCTACGCCTGGGACGGCACCCTGATTGGTGAGTTCTCGCGCGAGCGCCGGATTTTTGTGCCCTATGACGCCATCCCGGCCCAGACAGCGCAGGCATTCCTGGCCGCCGAGGACCATGGCTTCTTCAAACACGGCGGTGTGGACATCGGTGGTTTCGGCCGGGCCATGGCCAAGAATGTGCTCAATCTGGCGCAGGGACGTCGTCTGGAGGGCGGTTCCACCATCACCCAGCAGGTGGCCAAGAACATCCTGCTGACCAGTGACCAGACCATAGGGCGCAAGCTCAAGGAAGCTATCCTCGCGTCGCAACTGGAGCGGACGCTGTCGAAGGAGCGGATCCTCGAGCTCTACATGAACGAGATCTGGTTGGGATACCGTTCCTATGGGGTCGGGGCCGCCGCCTACAACTACTTCGGAAAGTCGCTGAGTGAGTTGACCCTGGCTGAGAGCGCGTATCTGGCGGCGCTACCGAAGGGGCCGGACAACTACCATCCGATCCGGCGCTACGGTCAGGCGGTCGGACGCCGCGACTGGATTATCGATCAGATGGCCGACCTGGGCTGGGTGTCGCGTGCAGATGCCACCGCGGCGATGAAACAGCCGCTGAAGGTGCAGGCAGCCCCTTCGCGATCCCAGTACCGCGACGCCGACTACTTCGTCGAAGAGGTGCGCCGTATCTCGCTGAATATGAAGGAGCTTGGTGACGAACGGTTGAATGCCGGCGGCTACTACGTCCGGACCACCCTGGACCCCAAGCTGCAGAGCGCGGCGCGAACCGCGCTGATGAACGGTCTGGAGAGCTATGATCGCCGTCACGGCTGGCGCGGTGCCTGGGGGAAGGTTGAGACCCTGGACGGCTGGGAAGCTATCGCCAAGAAGCGCTCCAAACCCTCGGAACGACGGACATGGCGACAGGCCGTCGTCACCAGCGTCGCGGGCGGCTCGGTGCAGATCCGCACGATCGAGGGCGTGGTCGGGACCCTGGCCGGGGCCGACGTATCATGGGCCAGGGCGGGGAGGGGGATCGGTGTCGGCGACCTGATCTTCGTCGCGCCGGATGAGGAGGGGCCCGCTTTCCGACTGAAGCAGGTGCCTGCCGTCAACGGTGCGCTGGTGGCGATGGAGCCCTATTCTGGTCGTGTCGTGGCGATGGTGGGCGGATACTCGTTCTCGCTATCCAGTTTCAACCGCGCCACCCAGGCGCTGCGCCAACCGGGATCGTCGTTCAAGCCCATTGTCTACGCGGCCGCGCTCGAGAATGGCTACACGCCCGCCAGTACAGTGCTGGACGCCCCGATCACGTTGCGGGGCTATGGCGGACAGGACTGGAGCCCGGAGAACTATAGCCGGGACTATTTTGGTGCGCTGACGCTGCGGCGCGGCCTTGAGCTATCACGCAACACCATGACGGTCAGGCTGGCCCAGTCCATCGGCATGGCCAAGGTGTCAGACCTCGCGAAACGGGTGGGCGTAACCAAGGACATGGACAATGTGCTGGCCATGGCACTGGGAGCCGGTGAGACGACGGTCTACCGGATGGCAGGTGCCTATTCGACCTTCGTCAATGGCGGCCGTCTTGTGCAACCGCATCTGATCGAGCTGGTTCAGGACCGAAACGGCAAGGTGATCTGGCGTGCGGATCGGCGGGAATGCGAGCGTTGTGACCTGGGCTTCATCGGGGCCGAGAGCCCCCGGATTCTCAGGACCGGCGACCAGGCGCTGAACCCGGTCACCGCCTATCAGATTACCTCAATGCTGCAGGGCGCCGTCCAGCGCGGCACGGCGACCCAGGCGCTGTCGCTGGGAAAGCCGGTCGGCGGAAAGACGGGCACCACGAACGACTACCGATCGGCCTGGTTCATGGGTTTCTCGCCGCATCTGGTGGTGGGCGTCTACATCGGTTTCGATGACAATCGCAGCCTTGGGAACAACGAAACTGGTAGTGTCGCGGCCGTACCGATCTTTGTCGACTTCATGGGCGTGGCCCTCAAGGACAAGCCGGCAGAGGAATTCAAGGCGCCGACCGAGGCCAAGTTCGCGATGATCCGTGGCATTCGCGAGGCGTTCCGCCCGGGGACTGAGCCGACAAGCCTGAGTGCGCCGCTCGGGGCGGCCGGAGTCCCCTCGGGCCCGCAGCCTTATTCCACGGTCTTCCAGAACGGCATCACCGGTGCCCCCAGCGCTGCCGCAGCGGTTGCGCCACCGGCGGCACCCGCCGCGAAGAAGAAGGACGATCTCTCGGACCTCTTCTGATTTCGCCGTCTTGTCCTTAGCGCCCACTCAGACTAAATCCCGCGCCCGCATCTGGAGTTCCCCCCATGAGATTGGATGTCGAGGCCGCCAAGGCCGACATCGAGCAGTCAATCGACTTGCTCAGGAGGCGTCTTTGACTGGGACCCTGCACTTCGTAAGCTCGACGAACTGAACGCCCGGGTCGAGGACCCGAGCCTGTGGGACAATGCCGAGGCGGCGCAGGCGCTCATGCGCGAGCGGACGCGGCTGGCCAGCCAGATTGACGCGGTAAAGGGTCTGGAGCGCGACCTCACGGACGCCCTGGGCTACGCCGAAATGGCCGATGAGGAGGGCGACGAAGCCAGTCTCGACGAGGCGCGCGCGCAGCTGAAGGCGCTGAAAGAGCGGGGCGGTCGAGCCGAGCTCGAGGCGCTGCTATCGGGTGAGGCTGACGGCAACGATGCGTTTGTTGAAATCAACTCGGGCGCGGGCGGGACGGAGTCCAATGACTGGGCCGGGATGCTACTGCGCATGTACTCGCGGTGGGCCAACGCTCACGGCATGGAGGTGGAGTTTCTCGAGGAAACCAGCGGCGAGCAGGCGGGGATCAAGTCCGTCACCCTGCAGGTTAAGGGCACCAATGCCTATGGCTGGCTGAAGACCGAGGCCGGGGTGCACCGCCTGGTGCGGATCTCTCCGTTCGACAGCGCTGCCAAACGCCACACCAGTTTTGCCTCGGTCTGGGTCTATCCGGTGGTGGACGACAACATCGTCATCGAGATCAATCCATCCGATGTCCGCACCGATACCTACAGGGCGTCGGGTGCTGGCGGTCAGCACATCAACAAGACCGACAGCGCGGTGCGACTGACCCACCTGCCGACCGGCATTGCGGTCGCCTGCCAGATGGGCCGCTCCCAGCACCAGAACCGTGAAGAGGCCTGGAAAATGCTGCGCGCGCGTCTCTATGAGGCGGAGTTGCAGCGGCGCGAGGCGGCTCAGGCGGCCATTGAGGACCAGAAGACCGACATCGGTTGGGGCCACCAGATCCGCAGCTATGTCCTGCAGCCCTATCAGATGGTCAAAGACCTGCGGACCGAGGTCGAAACTTCCGACACAGGCGGTGTGCTGGATGGCGATCTGGATCAATTCATGGGTGCGGCGCTGGCCCAGCGGGTCGGCGCGACGCGGGACGCCTAGAGCTACTCCGCCGCTACCACGCTCAGCGCCGCGGCTTCGACAATCGGTGCCGGCACGATCATCAGGCTTCGGCCTTCGAAATGTGCGCCCGCTTCGATGGATAGCTCGGTGTGGCTGATGTCGCCATCGACGCGTGCGGTGGCCAGCAGGCGGACCTGGCGGGCGGAAATCGTACCGACGACGCGACCCCGGACTTCGATGGTTTCGGCCTTGATCGCGCCGGTGACTAATCCGGTTTCCCCGATGGTCAGGCGAGCCACAGTCAGGTCGCCCTCGACTGCGCCGTCCAGATGCAGATCGCCGTCGGTGGCGACATTGCCCTTGATCCGCACGCCCTCGGCGACCAGCGAGGCTACGGACAGCTTCCGTAGCGCTGCATACTCGACGGGTTCTGGTCCCTTAGTCGCCTTGGAAAACATGTTGCCCGGCCTTCAGGAAACGGCCCGGGTTCTGGGCCCGTCCATTCACCCATATCTCATAGTGCAGATGTGTCCCAGTGGAACGACCGGTCGAGCCCATGCCGGCGATGCGTTGGCCGACTGCGACGCGTTGGCCCGGTCGGACGGCGAATGACGACAGGTGCGCATAGCGGGTCTTCAAGCCCCGACCGTGGTCGATTTCCACGACATTGCCATAGCCGGAGCGGACGCCGGTGTAGGAAATCACGCCGGGCCCGGTCGAATAGATCGCGCTGGAGTGGGCCCCGGAGAAATCGAGCCCGGAATGATAGGCTGGCCGGCGGGTGAAGGGATCGAAACGTACGCCAAAGCCGCTGGTCTGCGATGCGTTCGCCGTCGGTCGTCCGAAGGGCAGTTCACGCGCGGCGTCTGACAGGGCCTGGGCTTCGGACAGGTCGCGGGCAACGCGCTGGATGCGAACGGCAAAATCGTCATCGACGTCGAGGACAGCGGCGAGGGCCCGAGGGTCTCTGGATTCGATCAACGGCCCGCCAATTGACCCGCCGCGATCCGAAAAGTTGGATGGCGAAAGCCCCGCCATGCGGAACGCCAGACGCAGACGGTCCGCGCGGCTTTTCGAGAAACCGTCAGCCGCCTCGAGCAGCTGTTCCTGGCCGACGCGCACCATCTCGATACGCCGCACCGGGCTGCCGTCGGTTCTGGCCAGGGCGCGGTCGATGGCTGGCGTCAGCGCTTCGGCGGCACCAGGCTCGCCCTTCATGCCCGTCAGCAACATGGCCAGCGCGGCGTGCCGCTTTTCAATTGAGGTCGCGGCGTCCTCGTTGGCACCGGACGAGGCATTCAAGCGTGCCATGGCGCTGTCCAGCCTTGCCTGACGGTCGGCGACATAGCGCTCGGACTGGGCCTTCAGCGTGGCGATTTCGCGGTCCGACGCCGACGATGACATAAGGGTCACCAGCATGGCAGCCGTGCTGACCCCCATCCATAGCGCGGCAGAAGCGACGCCTGTGGCCAGGAGCATCTGCTTCTTCGTAGTCAGAACAAACGCCTTCATGGCGCCACCGGAACGAACGTAGAGGTGTCGTTCCGGGAATAGCTCCTCGAGCGAGCGCAAAAGCCTCGTCAGTCGTTCCATCAAACCGGAAGTCCCCAACCCCTACGCTCCGGCGGGTATGCGATGAATTTATTGCGGCAGGCAAGTTTATTCAGGCGTTGGTAACCGACTTTGGCGCCGCAGGCTGAAGTTATCATCGTTCATCGATTCGAAGTTGGGCCTTACAGCGCCAGCACGGCGTCCAGCACCTGTTGCGCGTGGCTCGGCACCCGGACTTTCCGCCAGATCCGGACGAGCTGTCCGTCCTTGATCAGATAGGTCGAGCGATCAATGCCCATGTACTTGCGGCCATAGAGGCTCTTTTCCACCCAGGCCCCGTAGCGCTCGATCAGCGCACCTTCGGGATCCGAGCCCAGCTGGACCGACAGATCGTACTTGGCCGTAAACTTCTTGTGCGAGGCCAGGCTGTCCTTTGATACGCCGAGGATTGTGGCTCCAGCCTTGGTGAACTCCGGCAGCAGGACGGTAAACTCCTGCGCCTCCTTGGTGCAGCCGCCGGTGTCGTCCTTGGGGTAGAAGTAAAGGACCAATGTCTTGCCAGCAAAGTCGGCCAAGGTCACAGGGCCCTCGGCGGTCGGCAGGCTGAAATCGGGCGCTGCAGTACCCTCGGTCACGTCGGTCATGAAACTCACTCTGGCTTGAGGTCTTTGATGCGGCGCTTGCCGACCTGAATTCGGAACATTCTCGTTTCGGGCATCACATCGGAAATTGCGAACAACGACTCCAGCGTCACCGGATGGTTGTTGATGATAGCGTTGCCTCGCGCGATGAGGTCCTTTGCTTCCTTCATGTTGGTCGCAAGGCCCGCGCCCTTGATCAACGCAGCTCCCGAACGCTTCTCGAATTTCTCGCCCCACTCGAAGACCACGACTTCGAGGGTCTCAGTGACGATGCCTTCTTCGAAGACCAGCCGCGCCTTCGCCTTCGCGTCGCGTGCGGCCTCGTCGCCATGAAGCAACCGTGTGCATTCGTCGGCCAATCGCTCCTTGGAGCTGTTTAGATTTGCTCCCGCTTGTCGTTCGAGAACCGAAATCTCGTCCGCTGGCAGGTCGGTGAACAGGCGCATGAAGCGGCCGACATCTGCGTCCTCGGTGTTGCGCCAGAACTGCCAGTAGTCATAGGGGCTGCGCATGTCGGCGTTGAGCCACACAGCCCCGCCCACCGTCTTGCCCATCTTCTGGCCAGATGCGGTCGCGAGCAGGGGCGTTGTTAGTCCAAATGCCGGTTTCTGGTCCACGCGCCGGATCAACTCGACCCCGTTCAGGATGTTGCCCCACTGGTCCGAGCCGCCCATCTGCAAGACGCAGCCGTGGCTACGTTCGAGTTCGAGGAAGTCCACTGACTGCATGAGCATGTAGTTGAACTCGAGGAAGGTCATCGGCTGTTCACGTTCCAGCCGGTTCTTGACGCTGTCGAAGGCCAGCATCCGGTTGATCGTGAAGTGAACGCCGTAGTCGCGCAGGAACTGGACGTAGCCGAATTTCGACAGCCAGACGTCGTTGTCGACCATCACGGCGTCCGTCGGCCCGTCGCCGAAGGTCAGGAACCTGGCGAAGGTTCCCTTGATGCTGGCGATGTTGGCCTGGATCTGGGCGTCGGTCAGCAGGGGACGCTGGCCGTCCTTGTCTGTAGGGTCGCCGACCTTGGTGGTGCCGCCGCCCATCAGCACGATGGGCTTGTGGCCCGCCTGCTGCAGACGCCGCAGCATCATGATCTGGATCAGGTGACCAACATGCAGGCTGGGGCCGGTGGCATCGAAGCCGATGTAGGCCGTGACCACACTGGATGCGGCCGCTGCGTCCAGTTCAACCGGATGGGTGATCTGGTGGATGTAGCCGCGCGCCTGCATGGTGCGCAGGAAACCGGACTTGAAGGCGGGGGCGGACATCTGGGGATACTCGGGCTGGATCGCCAGCGCCCTATCAGTGCGCCGGCCAGGAAGGGCAGGCGCGAAGGATCGGCAGCCTGCTAGGGGAGCAGGCGGTAATAGCGTCCGGTTTGGGCGGCAGAACCGATCATGACGGGCTGGCTACATCGCCCGGGTCGTGGCAGTCAAGCACCATGCGCGTGTTGGGATTCATGACGGGGACCTCGCTCGACGCCGTTGACATGGCGGTGCTGGAGACGGACGGGCGTGAGATCCATGCATTTGGACCGGCGGGCGAACGCAAACTGTCGGAGGCGACCCGTGACGTCGTACTTGAGGCGACACGACAGGCACTTGGCTGGGTGCGTGGCACGCCGGAGCCGGTGATCTTCCGACACACGGCCGAAATGGTAGCCGAGGAGCACTATGCCGCTGCCGAAGCGTTCCTGCTGGCGAACAACCTGTCGTGGCCCGATATCGATCTGATCGGCATGCACGGCCAGACGGTATTCCATGAACGGCCGAAGGATGGCTTGCCGGGGCGGACAGTCCAGCTGGGGGATGGCGCGATGCTGGCCAGATTGACCGGGCGCCCCGTGGCCTTCGATTTCCGGACCGCAGATGTCGCGGCGGGCGGCGAGGGTGCGCCGCTGGCACCGATCTACCATCTGGCCCGTGCAAGGGCCTCGGGTCTGGCCGCGCCACTGGCCATTCTCAATATCGGCGGCGTGGCCAACGTGACATTCTGGTTCGGCGGTGACGATCTGGTGGCTTTCGACACCGGTCCCGGCAATGGGATGATCGACCTGCTGGTCCAGGGGCGCGGCGCGGGTCGCTTTGACGACGGCGGCAACTACGCCAGCGTCGGGCGCGCGGACGAAGGCGTGGTCCGGGCGCTATTGGCCCATCCCTATTTCCAGGCTCCACCGCCCAAGTCGCTGGACCGGCATGATTTCTCGCTGGAAGCGCTGGAGACGCTGAAGCTGGAAGACGCCGCCGCGACCCTGGTGGCCTTCATGGCCGAAGGCGTGAAGCTGGCCTTCGACACCGTAGGCCAGATGCCGACTGAGGTGATTGTGTGTGGTGGCGGTCGCCACAATCCCGAGATCATGAAGGCGCTGACCGCGCGGTTGACGGTTCCGGTCAGGACCGCAGAGGACCACGGCTGGCGCGGTGACAGCATCGAGGCCGAGGCTTTTGCGTACCTTGCGGCCCGCACACACCAGGGCCTGCCGATCTCTTTTCCGGGGACCACCGGCGTGGTCGAACCGATGACCGGTGGACGGATTGTTCGTCCGTGACTGTCCCCCCTCCGTAAGGGGAGGGACGAGGATGACGCTGGGGCATACTTGCCATTCGAACGCCCGTTCGGCACGCTGAACACCGATAACCTACAGCGGGAGCAAGACCATGGCCGACGACCTCGGGTTCGACCCTAACGCCCTGCGCGACAAGTACCGCGCCGAGCGCGACCGGCGGGTTCGCGCCGACGGCAGCGAGCAGTATGTCGAGATCGCGGGGCAGTTCGCTCACTATCTGGAAGACCCTTATGTTGAGCGTCTGGATCGTGCCGCGCTGAGCGAGGACGTCGAGGTCGTCGTCGTTGGCGGAGGATTCGGCGGTCAGCTGGCGGCGGCCCGGCTGCGTGAGTCCGGTGTCGACGACATCCGCATCATCGAGAAGGGCGGCGACTTCGGCGGCACCTGGTACTGGAACCGCTATCCGGGCGCGGCCTGCGATATCGAAAGCTATATCTACCTGCCCTTGCTGGAAGAGGTCGGCTACGTGCCGGTGGAGAAGTACAGCCGCGCGCCTGAGATCCTGCGCCACAGCCGGGCTATCGCCGAGAAGTTCGACCTCTATCGCGGTGCGCTGTTCCAGACCGAAGTCACCGAGATGCGCTGGGACGAGGACACGGCCCGGTGGACTGTGACCACCAATCGCGGCGATTCACTGAAGGCCCGCTTTGTGGTGATGGCCAACGGGCCGCTACACCGACCGAAGCTGCCTGGTATTCCCGGCGTCGAGGGTTTCAAGGGCCACAGCTTCCATACCAGCCGTTGGGATTACGCCTACACGGGTGGCGATTCGAACGGGGGCCTGACCGGCCTGAAGGACAAGCGCGTCGC
>CAMCXF010000004.1 GCA_945883235.1 Phenylobacterium deserti
CGGTCGAATGCAGCCATCCAAGATCTTCCAGGTCGTCACCGCCGATATACCCCTGAACGACGACGCGATAGTCGCCTATGCGCGGGGTCGAAACGCGCTTTTGGCCGGTGACTGGGACGCGGCGATCGTCGCGTTCGAGACGGCGCTCAGCGCGGCACCTGGCGATAGTCCGTCCATCCTGATGCTGGAGCGCGCGCAGATCCCGGCGGAGGCTCCGCCGGTCGCAGGATGGGACGGTGTCTGGGATTCCGCGCGCGCGGCTCGAGCCTCAGCGCGCCGCCTTGCAAGGCTTAATGTCGGCAGGTAGGGGTCGAACTTTCGGGGCTTCAAAAATCGCGATGTAGCCGGTGCCACCAGCCATCTCGACATTGGATACTCGCCGATAGCCGACGGCCTCGAACTCACACTGCAGCAGGGCCGGCGGCGTGCCGTGGCTTTCAATTCTCCGGTCGAGGTCGATGACGCCGACCTGGCCGCCCGGCTTCATGGCACCTGCCAGGTTCCAGAGGAGCGCGTAGGGACTTTCGATCTCGTGGTACATGTGGACCAGCACCGCACGATCCATGATGCCAAGGGGAAGCTTTGGATCGTCAGCCGTGCCGATCACGATGCGGATATTGGTGAGTTTGCGGCGATCGACCTCGCGGCGCAGGTCGGCGATGTAGGCCTCGACGATGTCCTCGGCGTAGACGATGCCCGTGGGCCCAACGGCCGGCGACAGGCGCAGCGTGTGATAGCCTGATCCCGCGCCGATATCGGCCACCACCATGCCCGGTTTGATGCCAAGGGCCCGGATCAGCTGGCCAGACTCATCGGCGGCGTCACGATCTGGCCCGCTGGACCACTCGGGTGACACGATGCCGGCGACGGGCCGGTCCGGAGCGGGGAAACCGGCCGCGTCGCGGGTGACCGCGGGCGCACCGATGCTCTCAGACGTTGGAGAACATCCGCAAAGGATGGCCGTTATGATGAGTGCGATGCCGGGTTTCATAGGGCGACACTGAACCTGAATTCACACCAAACGCCAGTGAAACGGAACGGGAACCTGCTATAGGCCGGATATGGCTGACGCCGCTGGACCCGCCGCCGAACTGTTGCCGCCCCTCTTCCGCGACTGGTTCGCCGGGCGTGGATGGACCGCGCGATCGCATCAACTGGAAATGGTGGCGAAGGGTCGGTCCGGTCGCGACGCGCTGTTGATCGCGCCGACCGGTGGCGGCAAGACCCTGGCGGGGTTCCTGCCCAGTCTCATAGACCTGTCGGAGCGACCACCCGCCAATACGCCGCGCGGATTGCACACGATCTACATCTCGCCGCTGAAGGCGCTGGCGGTGGATGTGGAACGAAATCTCGGCGCGCCAATCGCCGAGATGGGCCTGAAGATCGTGGCTGAGAGCCGCACTGGCGACACTGGCATCGCGCGCCGCCAACGCCAACGGATCAAGCCGCCGGACATCCTGCTGACCACGCCGGAACAGCTGGCGCTACTGTGTGCTTGGGAAGGGGCGCGGCTATTCTTTGAAGACCTGCACTGCGTGATCCTGGACGAGATTCACACCCTGCACTCGTCCAAACGCGGGGATCTGCTGGCTCTGGACCTGGCGCGGTTGCAGGTGCTGGCACCACGGATGCGGCGGGTCGGGTTGAGCGCGACGGTGGACGATCCCGAGGTGATCAAGGCGTGGATGGGGAACCATCGGAGGGTGGAGGTGGTGCTCCCCTCCCCCTTGCAGGGAGGCGTCGGGGGTGGGGATGACCAAGTCGGAACCTCGGAGCCGACGCCCCCACTCCCAACCCTGTCCTCGCAGGGGGGAGAGGGCTCTCACGCCATCGACCTCGTTCGCGGACCACCGGGCGCCCAGCCCATCGTCGATATGCTGCTGTCCGAGGGCCGGGTGCCGTGGGCCGGGCATACGGCCAAGCATGCGATGGCCGAGGTTTATGAGGTCATCCGGAACAGCCGGATCGCGCTGGTCTTCGTCAACACGCGGTTTCAGGCGGAGTTTGCATTTCAGGAGCTGTGGCGGCTGAACGAGGACAGCCTGCCGATTGCCCTGCACCACGGCAGCCTGGCGGCGGAGCAACGGCGCAAGGTCGAAGCGGCAATGGCGCGGGGTGACCTGCGCGCTGTGGTCTGCACGTCAACGCTGGATCTGGGCATCGATTGGGGCGACGTCGACCTTGTGATCCAGCTTGCCTCTCCAAAAGGGGCGTCACGGATGGTACAACGGATCGGCCGCGCCAACCATCGGCTGGACGAGCCGTCGCGCGCGCTGTTTGTCCCCGCGAACCGGTTCGAGATGCTGGAGTGTCAGGCGGCACGCGAGGCCATCGCGGAGAACAAGCTGGATGGTGATCCGCCACGGGTGGGGGCGCTGGACGTACTGGCCCAGCATGTGATGGGGTGCGCGGTCTCCGAGCCGTTCGATCTGCTGGACCTCTACGACGAGGTTCGCTCGGCCGGACCCTACCGCGATCTGGCGTGGGAGGACTTTGAGCAGGTCGTCGATTTCGTCTCGACCGGCGGGTACGCGCTGAAAACTTATGACCGGTTCCGCCGGATCGTGAAGGGGCCAGATGGTCGGTGGCGCGTGCGCGACCTGCAGACGGCGCAGCGGCATCGGCTGAACGTCGGTGCCATTGTCTCGCCGGCCATGCTGGCGGTGCGGATCGCCATGCGCGGCGGACGGGGTGGCCGCAAGATCGGCGAAGTGGAAGAGGGCATGCTGGAGATGCTCGATTCCGGCGACACCTTCGTCTTTGCCGGTCAGGTGTGGTCGCTTGTCGGTGTGACCAATCTCGACGTGCTGGTGAAGCCAGCCAACGACAAAGACCCCAAGATGCCGTCCTGGGGCGGGTCAAAATTTGCGCTGTCGACCTATTTGGCCAAGCGGGTGCGGCAGCTGATGTTCGACGAAAGCCACTGGGGAGTCCTGCCCGCCGATGTGCGCGAATGGCTGGAGGCACAGAAGGACCGCTCGCTGATCGTCGGCGAGGACGAAATGCTGCTGGAGACGTTTCCGCGCGGCAAGCGCAACTTCATGGTGGTGTATCCGTTTGAGGGGCGGCTGTCGCACACAACGCTGGCCATGCTGCTGACCCGGCGGCTGGAACGGCTGGGGATCGGGCCGCTGGGGTTCGTCTGCAACGACTATGCGATGGCGATCTGGGCGCTGAACCCGATGGACGCGCTGGACTATGACGAGCTGTTTGCCGAAGACATGCTGGGCGACGATCTGGAAGCGTGGCTCTCGGAGAGCTTCATGATGAAGCGGGCCTTCAAGGGCTGCGCGATCATTTCCGGGCTGATTGAAAAGCGGTTTCCGGGTCAGGAACAGAAGACGGGGCGCCAGATCACCTTCTCCACCGACCTGATCTATGACGTGCTGCGTCGACACCAACCAGACCACCTGTTGCTGCGCTGCGCGCGGGCGGACGCGGCGACGGGGCTGGTCGACGTGGCGCGGCTGGCGGGCATGCTTTCGCGCATCAAGGGCCGGATACGGCACGCAGCCCTGGAGCACTTGTCGCCGTTCTCGGTGCCGATCCTGCTGGAGATCGGCAAGGAACGCTCACCGGGCGGCGCATCGGAGATGATCCTGGCGGAGGCCGAAGATGACCTGATCGCAGAGGCCATGGGATGAACGCAGTTACGCCCCCGCCTGCTCCCTATGCCTTTGTGGCCAGCGACTGCGGCGGATTGCGAATGAGCGTGCGCGGAACGCCGGTGGTGATGCGGTGTTCGGGCGCGCTATGGCTTGAGGCTGAGCGGACCCTGGTGGTGGCTGACCTGCACCTGGAGAAGGGCAGTTCGTACGCAGCGCGCGGCCAGATGCTGCCGCCGTACGACACGCGAGAGACCCTACGGCGGCTGGAAGCGGAGGTCGCGGATCTAGCGCCCTCCGCCGTGATCCTGCTTGGCGATACCTTTCATGACCGGCGGAGCGAGGATCGGCTGGCGTCAGACGACGCCGAAAAGCTTCGTACGCTGGCGACAGGTCGCAGACTGGTCTGGGTTGTCGGCAACCACGACGCCGACGGACCGCAGGCGTTGCCGGGCGAGGTGGCAGACGAGCTGACACTGGCTGGACTGACATTTCGCCATGAGCCACAGGCCGGACCGCAAACTGGCGAGGTGGCGGGCCACCTGCACCCGGCGGCGCGGGTGAAAGCTCCGCGCGGGACCGTGCGCCGCTATTGCTTCATCACCGACGGCCAGCGCCTGATACTACCGGCGTTCGGGGCCTATGCCGGTGGGCTAAACGTGCGAGATGCGGCGTTCGCCGGGATGTTCGGGCGGCAACCGCTGGCCGGGGTGCTGGGGCCGAGCCGGGTGCGGGCCATCGGCTGGCGGCAACTGGTAGGGGACTAGGTGTGCAACGCCTTTTCCAAGGCCAGGGCCAGCGACACACAGGATGTACTGGTAACCGCCGTCGACAGTATCGGATAGCGAGCCGGGGTGTCGGGGGTCTGGTGATCGAATAGCCATTGGATCAGGAAGGCGGCGATGAACCCGCCCATGATCCACGTGTCCGGAGCGTGTCCGCGGGCCAGCAGAATGACCCATGCAGCAACCGCGCCCAGAGCGGAAAAGGCATGGCGTTGCCAGCGCGGATTGGGTTCGCGGGTTTCAAGTCCCCAACGTACGCCGCCCAGAAATGATAGCGTCACAGCGCACCAGGTCAGCAGGACACCAAGCGAGGTCGCTGCGTACCCGGCGGGACCGTAGCTGTAGACGAGCGCCGCCATGGCGAACGGCGTCAACGCGAGCAGGGCGATCGCCCAAAGCGCTAGCGGCGGAGACTCGCGTTTCTTCTCGGGCAATACGTCATCCATGAGCTGTCAATCTCTCCGGAATGCCGCCGAGGCCGCCCAACCGGCCGCCAAGGCGAATACCATGGAGGCCAATCCGTAGGACCATGGCCTTACATGCGCCCACACGTAAAGAGCTCGTTCAAGTCCGACTTTCTCGACCGTGAGAGTGCGGGATCGAACCGCGACCGGGCGGCCATCCTTAAAGAGGAGAATGTCCGCGCGATAAACCCCTGTGGGCGCACCGGCTGGCAGCGAAATCTCGGCCCGGAACAGGCCCCGATCCACAAACCTGACCCCGCGTTCGTCCTCATCGTAGAGGCCCGCATTTTGCTTCAGGCGAACAACAGCGCGCCGCCAGACGTAGTAGTCAGCACCAAGTCTTGAGACGACGACATCGCGAACGCCGTAGCGGGTTTCGGTGCGCTGTTCGGCTGGAGCGCTGATCGGCAGGTGATCCATCCCGGCACCAAGTCGCCTCAGCGTGCCGAAGTTGGCGATGTCGGCCAGGGGTCGGTTTGAGGCTGCACGGTAGAAACCGGGGGCACCGCGAAATACAACTGGCGGGCTGTTGAGCCAAAGACCTGCGACCTTGTGTCGCCGCGTGATGCGGACGGGCTGTTCCGGCCCGCGCACCAACACCACCACGTCACTGGGCCACGTCGAGGGGTCAAACACGGCACCGTAGAGGATGATCCGCGCGCCGCTGAAGTCTGACGAAACACGGACGTTGGTGTCCGTCAGCGCGGCGGAGATTACCGGTGCCGTCGAGGTTACCGGTGCGGTGGCCAAAGCAAGGGCTGCCAGAAGGGTCATCCGACCATGCCTGACATCAGGACAAACGGTTCGCTCGGGGTGAGAAACAGACCCAGGCCCATGCGAAGACCGACCAGCAAAACAATCAGGGCCAGAACGGCGCGGAGTTCCTCAGCCCGGAACCGCGACGATGCTCGCGCGCCAAGCTGGGCACCAACGACACCCCCGATCAGCAGCAAGGTCGCCAGAACGACGTCAACGGTCTGGTTCCGGCCGGCTTGGAGTACGCCGGTCAAGGCGGTGGTGACAATGATCTGCAGGAGACTGGTGCCCACCACCATCCCGGCCGGCATTCGCAGAACGTAGATCATGGCAGGGACCAGGATGAATCCGCCGCCAACACCCATAATCGCCGAGAGCACGCCGACGAAGGCACCCAACACCAAGGGCGGAATGACACTGATGTACAGGCGCGAGCGCGGGAACCGAAGCTTCAATGGCAGTCCATACAGCCAGATCGGTCGCCGATCGCGATGGGCCAAGGCAGGTTCGCCGCGCCGCCGGCGCACGATGGCTCCCAGCGACTCGGTCAGCATCAACCCGCCGATCACGCTGAGAAACACAAGGTACGACAGCGCTACGACCAGATCAGCCTGACCCAACAGGCGCAGCACGCGGAACAGCTCGACACCGACTACCGCACCCACCAGGCCGCCGGCCGCCAACACGCCACCCATCCGCAAATCAACGGCGCGCCGACGACCATAGGCCATGACGCTGGACATGGAGGACCCGGCAACATGCAGGGCCATGCTGGAGACCGCAACGGGCGCGGGAATACCAAAGAATACTAGCAGCGGCGTCATCAGGAAGCCGCCGCCGATCCCGAACATGCCGGAGATGAAACCGACCAGCGCGCCCAGCGCCACAATCAACGGGGCGTTCACAGCGACCTCGGCGATCGGAAGATAGATGTCCACGTTTTACGCCTAGTGTTCCGATCCCAGAGCCGGGCGTATCACCGTTGCGCGGTATAGGGTCGAGGTTCGGAACGCTGGTTGGTCATGTCGCTCTGGTAAGACATAAGCGCCGTCCTGTAGCTGTCGCTGGAGATGCCGTCAGCCGGGCCTGAATAATATCCGAGACGTGACAGGATGAGCTGCGTTTGCCGGACATTCTGGGATGTCGTGGCGACCGGTTTGCGTGACGTAGGCGGCGCGCGAACGCCGGGTTGAACACCGGTTGTCGTCATGGCGGCCAGCGCCAGGCGCGCCTCGGCATCCCCCTTGGCAGCGGCTTGACCAAACCAGTGACGGGCTTGATCCAGATCGCGACGCACGCCCGATCCGCTTTGATACAGCAGGCCAAGATTGTACTGGCTTTCCACCACCCCGCCGTCGGCCGCTTTTCGGAACCACTGAGCGGCGCTGTTCAGATCCTGAGGACCACCCTCGCCCCGGAAATAGAAGACACCCAGATTATGCATCGCCTGCCGATCACCGTTCTCGGCGGACAGGCTTATCAGGCGGCGGGCCTCAACTGGGTCACGCACCAACCCCGCCTCGCCGAGATCGTAGAGCTGCGCCAGGTAGAGTTGGGCTTGCGGATGGTCCGCTTCGGCCAGCGCTTTCAATCGACCGACTGCGCCGGGGATCCCGGCCTCGACGTCTGATCGCACCTGCTCGTAGACGGGCGCGGTCAGCGCCGCGGTCGCCCCTGGTGGTGCCAGGTTGCCGGTCGATCGCGCAACGGCAGCGCGTGGTGCGATCGACGAAACCTCGGTATCTTGTCTGGGCTGAGGCGCAGGACCCTGCATCAAGGTGAGGCCTGCAGCGCCAACGCTCAGGAACGCTGCACCGCCGGCAACCATCAAGGCCGTTTGCAGTGTAGTGCTCTGTCGCCGGGCCTTGGGTTTTGCCCCGAACCCCTGAAACAGCCGCCCCGTCGCGGCGCGCCCCTCGACTTTGGCGCTCACGTCCACGCGGCCGGTGCCGTTGGCGGCGCGCGCGGCGGCGCGCGCGCGGGAAATAACCTCACGGGTCGACAGTTCTGGCTCGTGCGGCGAGGTTTGAGGTGGCGCGAACAGTGCCTCGTCCTCATGTTCAACGATTGGGGCAAACACCTCTGGCGTGTCGTCTTCCGGAACGTCGAGATCAAGACGGTGCCAAGGCGCATCGAAGGTTTCCGAGGCCGGCGCACTGTCCACTTCTGCACGGGAGAACAGCTCGGCTCCGAACGGGCTGGAAGCGGCCGCGGCCGTTTCCAGCGGCGCATCGGCGCTGATCGCCGGTTCGATCCCTGCGTCTTTGGCGAGACCCATCGGCAATGCGGTTTCAGGCTCGGGCTCGGGTGGAGGACCAAGACGCTCCCGCGCTTCGGCCAGCAGGGCGGCGATCTGGGGGTCCGGCTCGGTTTCAGACGCCAGCGAGTTTTGCAACTCGGCGAATTCCGGGGTGGCGACCTCGATATCCGCAGAGAGGTCAACGCTGAAATCCTGAACGTCAGACGAAGGGCTGGTCAGAGTTGCCGTAACGCGGGACAGCTCGGCACCCAACCGTTCAAACGCCTCCGCCTGGAGATGTTCGCCGCGCGCCAGCCGCAGTTCGACGGCTCCGGCGATCCGGGCGACTTCGGTTCCCACCTGATCAATGGCGTCAGCGCTGCGTTGATCAACTTCACCCAGTTTGCGGCCGACCGCTTCGGCCATCGACAGGACCTGACGGCCGATCGCCTCAACAGCCTGGGTCGAACGGCGCTCGGCGTCACGCACAGCCTGGGACATCGCCGCGAAACGCGTTTCGAACTCGGGACCTACAGCGGCCTCAAGTTTTTGGACGACCTCGGCGCGGACCGCCGCGACCCGACGGGTCAGATCTTGCCCCAGCGCTTCGAACTTCTGATCAACGCAGCCGACAGTACCGGCCTCTATTGACTGCATTCGCTGATCGAGCGTCCCGAGGGCAGCGCTGAGGTCTTCCAGGGCCGTCGAAGTTCGGGCTTCAGCCAGCGCCAGTCGCTCGCCAAGGCGCTCAAGCACATGCTCAGTGACCACCTCCGGCTCAACTCTGGCCAGTCGGGATTCCATCAACCGCAGAGCTTCAGCCGAACGTGGCCCGCCCGGTTCCGACTCCAGTCGATGGAGACGCTCTCCCAGATAACTTTGCTCAGTCGCCGTCTCGGCCAGTTGGGCGGCCAGCCCATTGGCTGCGGCGTACTGTTCGCGTTCGGCCGACTCGATCCGGGCAAGCGCCTGGCGCACGGAATGCTCGACGCTGTTGATGGCCAGGCCGGTACGGGTCTCGGAGGCCTCGATCCGGTCCGTGACGCGATCCAGGGCAAACGCGATGCGCGCCAGGTCGGGCGACGTCGGAACGATGGACAGGCGAGGCGCGCTTTGGGAGGTGCGATGCAGCCGATCAGTGAACTGGGTCTCGGCAGTCAGCTCCTCAGGCAGGTCATCCTCAAGGATGACCCGGTTCAACCACTCGCCAAGGGTCATACCGGAACGACGAGCGAGGTCTTTGGCGACCTCGCGGGCCTTCGGGTCGATACCCTTGACGCTCCAGGGCGCGCCCGCGCTCATCCGAATCGGATCTCCCAATAAGGCTATAGCGTAGGCGTCGATCTCTAGGGTGTAAACGCGTGGTTAACACAACATCTGGTGGCTTCACCGACTTCCTGTGGATTGCCGGTGCTGGAATGAAGTAGGCTAGACCGGATGACGATCTCGACCTCTCTGGGCCTCGGGTGCGCGCTGGCAATCCTCGGGCTGTTCGCCGGATGGCGAGGCGCGAGGCCGCCAGATCCGCTCAGGGGTCCTCGTATGATACCGTGGCGGTTTATCATGCTGCTGGCAGCTGCCGGTACGTTGCTGTTCCTGTTCAGCGCCGTCAGGATGGCTGGCTTCAGTCCACCGGGCCGCTAAGATTTCGGATCAGGGCGTTCGTCGCCTTTACGGGACGGCCGCTTGGCGAGATTGACCATGCCACCGGATGTCAAAAGGCCGACATCGGCCAGCAAGAGGGGGATTGCCCATTTGCGGGGCGCCGCGACGTAGCGAGGCTGCCAAAGCGGATCGTATTTGTCCTTGTACCCGCGCACGCCCTGGAAGTTGTAGATCTCCTCGCCACGGTCGAAAATCAGTCGGCCGACCCGCGAGAGCATCGGTGCCAGGGGTCGGTCGTCCAGGCCAGACAGCGGTGCCATGCCGAAGTCGAACGCGGCATAGCCTTGCTCACGCCCCCACTCGATCAGCTCGACAAACAAATAGTCCATGATCCGGCGCGGCCCCGCCTCGATGTAGCGCATCAGGTCGATAGAGAACGCTGTACGCGAGGCCACCGGCCATAGGGTCGCGAACGCGACGATCCGGCCTTCCCATCGCACCACGGCCAAGGGAAACTGCTGAACATAAGGCGGATGGAAACCACCCAGGGCGAAGCCTTTCTCTCCGCCCGCATGGCCGGCCAGCCAGGCGTCCGAAATAGCACGCAGCTCGGGGATCAGGGGTTCGACAGCTTCTGCAGGGATGACTTCAAACGTCGCCCCCTCTTCGGCCGCCTTGCGCCACGCCCGTCGAAGATTGCCGCGCTTGGTGCCCTCAATGGTGAATTCGTCCAGAGGTGCGGCGGCTGCCTCGCCCAGCTTCTGGATCGCAAAACCGAGCTCAACGATGTCGGGCAGGTCGTCTGCCTCCAGCAAATAGAAGCCTGGGCGCGCAGCATGGGCATCGGCGAGCTCCCGGAAACGCCACAGCAGCTCAAGGCGTTCGTCGCGCCGACCGACCGGTGGGCCCATTGCGACCCAGCTGCGGCCACGGACGCCGAACATCAGGAAGGTGTCGCCGGTGGCCGAAAACAGGAAGCGCTTGTCGCCGAGCAACGCGAGGTTAGAGGTTGGTTTCGACACTTCGGCTGTCGCCAGGATTGCACGCACGCGCTGGAATTCCGGGTCTTCCTCACCAACGATAGGAGGCGTGGCAGCAGAGGCAAACAATCGCCAGACGCCCACAGCCAGCAACGCCATAGCGGCCCCGACCCAGCCTCGGAGGGATCGCGCCGCGTCCTCGCTGGCCATAACTTCCCACCACGGCATTTCGCCATAGTCGGCATGCTGAAAGGACCAGACCCCGAGCAGGCCTGCGCCACCGACCAGGCAGGCAGCGGATAACAGCCAACCCGGCGTCACCTCCATGCGGGTCAGCCGGGCCGTCCGCGGAAACGCATGCCGGAAAGGAACCATCGCCACGGCGAGCACGCCGAGGATGGCCGTCTCTTCCCAGATGAAGCCCTTCAACAGGCTGAGAGGAGCGGCCACGATGAGGACCACCAGTGTGGCGACCCAGGCCGCGCCCAGCCTGGCGCGCAGGCCAAACGCCAGCATCACCAGAATCAATCCCAGCACGCTGGAGACAAAGTGGCTGAGTTCAACCAGCAGCACGGGTTCAATCGCCATCACTCTCACGAACCGCAGAGGTTCCGACGGTGTGGCGGCCGATGCCAGCAGCATAACGCCCGCCGCCAGAGTCAGGAGCGCCGCCGTCCATGGAACGGCGGCGTTTGCAGCAGGCTTGAGATCGGAGAAGAGACTCATTTGGAGCCTCTATAAACGCGGTTGCCCGATTTCCCCTCAAACAAGCGTTTCATTCAGCTTGCCCTGACGAAGCCGATCACTAAGTTTGGGGAGCCAATTGCAAGGAGACCCGCATGGCCGATTTCGGCGCGACCGACCTTGATGCCTTCCGCAAGGATGTGCGCGAGCAACTGCAGGCCATGTACCCCGCCGAACTCAGGCAGACCGACTCGGGTTCCGACCCTGAGGCTGTGTGGGGCGGCCGCACTTTCACCGGCTCCGGCGACCCGCAAATTATCTGGATGAACCGCATGGCCGCGAAGGGGTGGACCACGCCTACCTGGCCACGGGAGTACGGCGGCGGCGGGATGACAGCAGACGAGGCCCGAATTTTCGAACAGGAAATGGCTGTCGGCAAGTACCGGCCGCCCGTGCTGGCGTTCGGCATCTGGATGCTGGGCCCGGTGCTGATGGAGTATGCGACGGAAGCGCAGAAGCAGACCCATTTGCGTCGGATTGTGAACGGGGAGGTTCGCTGGTGCCAAGGCTATTCCGAGCCTGGCGCGGGCTCGGATCTGGCGGCGCTGGCGACCAGATGCGAGGACAAGGGCGACCAATGGCTTATCAATGGCAGCAAGGTCTGGACCAGTTACGCTGACAAAGCCGATTGGTGTTTCTGTCTGGTGCGGACCGACGCGACGAAGAAGCATGAGGGCATCTCGTTCGTCCTGATCGATATGGGATCGCCCGGCGTCGATACAAGGCCGATCCAGTTGATCAGTGGCGAGAGCCCGTTTTGCGAGACATTTTTTACGGATGTAACAATACCAAAGGAGAATCTGGTCGGGCGGGTCAATGGCGGCTGGGAGATTGCCAAGCGGTTGCTGCAGTACGAGCGGCAGAACATCTCGGCCGGGTTTGGTGAAGGCGGTGGCACGGCGGGTGGCGCGTCGGGCGATCTGGCCACCATGGCCAGGTCCTATGGTGCCCTGCCTGACGCGGACCTGCGCAAGCGGATCACAACCAACAAGATGGACTTTCAGGCACTGCGCCAGACCATCAATCGCTCCGCGGCTGAAAGCCGGGCCGGGAACGGGCCGTCTGCAGCAACGTCGATCATCAAATATGCCGCCGCCGAGTTCGCCAAGGAGCGTTCCGAATTGATGATCGAAGCTCTGGGGCACCAGGGGCTGGGCTGGGACGGCGAGGGCTATGATCCACCTGAGGTCGGTGCCGTGCGCGGCTGGCTGCGGACCAAGGCCAATTCTATTGAAGGGGGCACCTCCGAGGTGAACCTCAACGTG
Source organism: Phenylobacterium deserti (assembly GCA_945883235.1). Lineage (GTDB taxonomy): Bacteria > Pseudomonadota > Alphaproteobacteria > Caulobacterales > Caulobacteraceae > Phenylobacterium > Phenylobacterium deserti_A. Next base: position 12,444 of record CAMCXF010000004.1, read on the forward strand.
ATCGCCAAGCGCGTGCTTGGCCTGCCAGACATGAAGTAGGAAAAAAGATGGCTGATTTTGGCGGCGACGTAGAAACCTTCCGGGCCGAGGCCAAGGCCTGGCTTGAGGCCAATTTCCCGAAATCCCTGGCCAAGGACCCTATGGCCCAGATGGCCAAGCTGCAGGTCCAGCCCGAGAGCGCCGAGGCGCTGGCATGGCGCAGGGCGATGGCCGCCAAGGGTTGGGGCACGCCGGTCTGGCCGACCTCCATCGGCGGCGGCGGCCTGTCGCGCGATGAGGCCCGCGTGCTGGCCGAAGAGATGGCCAAGGTCGGTGCGCGTAACCCCATCGGCGGCATGGGCGTCTCGATGTTCGGCCCGACTCTGCTGGAGTACGGCAGCGATGCGCTAAAGAAGGAACACTTCCCCGGCATCGTCAGCGGCGATGTTTGGTGGTGCCAGGGCTATTCCGAGCCCGGCGCCGGATCGGACCTGGCGTCCCTGCAGACCTGGGCCGAGGATAAGGGCGATCATTTCCTCGTAAATGGTTCAAAAATATGGACTTCTGGCGCTCAGTACGCTGACCGCTGCTACTGTCTGGTACGGACAGATCGATCCAAGAAGCATGAGGGCATCAGCTTCCTGCTGATCGACATGAAGGCACCGGGGGTCGAGGTCAGGCCGATCCTGCTGATCAACGGGACCTCGCCGTTCTGCGAGACGTTCTTTACCGACGTGAAAGTGCCGAAGGACCAGCTGTTCGGGCCGCTGAACGGGGCCTGGACCATTGCCAAGCGGCTGCTGCAGTTCGAACGCGAGGGGATCGGTGCCAGCCTGGGTGCCGGCAACATCGGTGGCGTCAGCAGCGTGCCCACCGTCGTCGAGGCGGCCAGGGCCGGTGTGGGCGTCGAGGCAGACGGCACCCTGTCGGACGTGGATCTGCGTCGGCGGATTACCGAGCATCTGATGGAAGCGCGGGCTTTCCAGTTGACGGTTCGCCGCCAGCAGGACGAGAGCAAGTCCGGTAACGGGCCGTCCAACCTGGCCGCTGCCATGAAATACGCCGGGGCCAAGATCGCCCATGAGCGCAACGAACTCCTGGTCGAGGGCCTGGGAACTCAAGGGTTGGGATGGTCTGGTGAGGGCTTCGCATCGGGCGAGATTGCCGCCGTTCGCGGCTGGCTGCGGTCCAAGGCCAACTCGATCGAGGGCGGCAGTTCGGAGATCAATCTGAACGTCGTCTCAAAAAGGGTTCTTGGACTTCCCGATCCGAAGTAGGATTAGAATAAGCGGTATCGAGACCGGATAATTTCAGGAGGATAAGATGGCTGATTTTGGAGGTTCTGACCTCGACGCCTTCCGGGGCGAAGCACGGGACTGGCTGGAGGCCAACTATCCGCAGTCGCTTCGCGAGGACCCCGAGGCGGGCACGCGCATGATCATGGGCGGCGTGAAACCCACCGGCGACTTCCTGGTGTGGAAGCAGCGGATGGCCGAGAAGGGCTGGGGCACGCCCACCTGGCCCAAGAAATACGGTGCCGGCGGCCTGACGGGCCCCGAGGCCCGGGTTCTGGGCCAGGAGATGGACCGGATCGGGGCCTACAATCCGATGATCGGCATGGGCCTGTCGATGTTTGGCCCGACCCTGCTGGAATACGGCACCGAAGAGCAGAAGCAGCGCCACATCCCGCCGATCGTGAAGGGGGAACTGCGCTGGTGTCAGGGCTATTCCGAGCCCGGCGCCGGATCGGACCTGGCCAGCCTGATGACCAAGTGCGAAGACGCCGGGGATCACTGGAACATCAACGGTTCAAAAATCTGGACCAGCGGTGCCCAGTACGCTGACTGGTGCTTCTGCCTGGTCCGCACAGACACCACCAAGAAGCATGAGGGCATAAGTTTTGTGCTCATCAACATGGATCAGAAGGGTGTTGAAACGCGACCGATCAAACTGATCGCCGGGTCCTCGCCGTTCTGCGAAACCTTCTTCACGGATGCCCGCGCCGAGAAAGACGACATGCTGGGCCCGCTGAACGGTGGCTGGACGGTGGGCAAGCGGCTGCTGCAGCATGAGCGGTCGGGCCAGGGTGGCTCGCGGATGGCCGGCGGCGGCGGGGTTTCGATCCCGGACCTGGCGAAGCGCTATGTGGGCGTCGACACTCAGGGCCGGCTTGCCGACAGCGACCTGCGCACGCGGATCTCGCAGCACCAGATCAACGCCAAGGCCCATGCCTTGACCGTCCTGCGCGCCATGGATGAGGCGAAGGGCAATTCGAACCCCTCGGCCACCACCTCGGTGATGAAGAACTCCGGCACCTGGATCGGTCAAACCCGGTCCGAACTGATGCTGGAGATCATGGGCCACCAGGGTCTCGGCTGGACCGGTGAGGCGTTTGACAAGGAAGAGATCGAGACCGTGCGTGCCTGGCTGTCCGGCAAGGCCACCACGATCTTCGGCGGTAGCCAGGAAGTGCAGAGCAATATCGTGAGCAAGCGCATCCTGGGCCTGCCGGATACGACGCAGGGGTAATTGAGCTGATCACTGTTTTGTCCGTCATGGCCGGGCTTGTCCCGGCCACCCAGATGCGCCGGGGGCTCCGGATGGGCCTGAGAGGTCGGCGCTTCTGGGTCCCCGGGACAAGCCCGGGGATGACGAGCGAAGTGTTGGCGGGCGTTTGAGCAAGGGAGGAACTAAGGATGCCCGATTTCGGCAATACCCTCGACGCGTTCCGGGCGGATGCGCGCGACTGGCTGGCGGCCAACTTTCCCCCGTCGCTGAGCGGATCGACCGGCGGCGGTGAGCGGCTGGAGGCGCTGACACCGGAGCGCGACAGTTGGCGCAAGGCCATGGGCGACAAGGGGTGGGGCGTGCCGACCTGGCCCAGAGCCTATGGCGGCGGCGGGCTCTCCAGCGACGAAGCCAAGGTGCTGGCGCAGGAGATGGCCGCCATCGGGGCCTACAATCCCATCGGCGGCATGGGCGTGATCATGTTTGGCCCGACGCTGCTGGAGTACGGCACCGAAGTGCAGAAGCAGGAACACATCCCGGCCATCGTGAAGGGCGAGCGGATGTGGTGTCAGGGGTTCTCTGAACCCGGTGCCGGATCGGACCTGGCGTCGCTGCAAACCAAGGCCGTCGATATGGGCGACCACTATGTCGTGGACGGCAGCAAAATCTGGACAAGTGGCGCCGACAAGGCCGACTGGTGCTTCTGTCTGGTGCGGACCGACACGTCCAAGAAGCATGAGGGCATCAGCTTCCTGCTGATCGACATGCAGGGTGGCGGCGTCGAGCCCCGGCCGATCCGGTTGATCAATGACACCGCGCCGTTCTGCGAGACGTTTTTCACCGATGTGAAGGTGCCGAAGGCCAACCTGATGGGGCCGCTGAATGGTGGCTGGACCATCGCCAAGCGGCTGTTGCAGCATGAGCGGCAGGGCATTTCGGGGGCTGGCGGCGGCCCCGGCCCCGGGGCCGTACCCGGCCCGCCGCTGAAGGATCTTGCCCGGGACTACGTCGGTCTGGGCGATGACGGACGGCTTTCCGACGTCGACCTGCGCCGCCGTATTACCGAGCACCTGATGGAGGAGCGCGCGTTCCAGCTGACCGGGCGCCGGGCGGCGGAGGAAAACCGCGGCAACTCCGGCCCCAATGCCGCGTCATCGGTGCTGAAGAACGTGGGATCCAAGGTTCGCCAGGAACGGGCCGAGCTGTCGGTCGAGGTGCTGGGCCATCAGGGTCTGGGCTGGGACGGCCCGGGGTTCACCGACGACGAGACCGGCACCATCAAGGCGATGCTACGCACCAAGAGCGGCACGATTGCCGGCGGCTCGTGGGAAGTGCAGTTGAACATTATCTCCAAGCGGATTCTCGGACTGCCCGAGGTGACGCAGAGGGGGTAAAGCACCATATCTTCCGTCATGGCCGGGCTTGTCCCGGCCACCCAGATGCGCAGGGGGCTCCGGATGGGCCTGAGAGGTCGACGCTTCTGGGTCCCCGGGACGAGCCCGGGGATGACGACCTGTAATTTTGATCGGATGAAGGACAAACTGAGATGGCGGATTTTGGCGGAACTGATCTTGAGGCGTTCCGGGGCGAGGTACGGTCCTGGGTGGAGGCGAACTTCCCCGCCGCGCTGAAGGGCAAGAACCCGATGCAGGTGGAGGAGCGCAACACGCCCTCGCCCGACATGGAAACCTGGCGCAAGGCCGTGGGGTCCAAGGGTTGGGGCACGCCCACATGGCCTAAGGAATATGGCGGCGGGGGCATGAGCTCGGCCGAGGCGCGGGTGATCCAGGGCGAATTCGCCCGGGCCCGGGCCTACAACCCCATCGGCGGCATGGGCGTGATGATGTTCGGCCCGACGCTGCTGGAGTACGGGAACGAGGCGCAGAAGCAGGAGCACATCCCGCCGATCTGCCGGGGCGAGATCGCCTGGTGCCAGGGTTTCTCGGAGCCGGGCGCAGGATCGGACCTGGCCAGTCTTCAGACCAAGGCCGAAGACAAGGGCGACCAGTTCGTCATTAACGGCCAGAAGATCTGGACGAGTGGCGCGCAATGGGCTGACTGGTGCTTCTGTCTGGTGCGGACGGATACTGCCAAGAAGCACGAAGGTATCTCATTTGTGCTGTTCACGATGCATCAGCCGGGCGTGGAAACCCGCCCGATTCCTCTGATCGCGGGGTCCTCTCCTTTCTGCGAAGTCTTCCTGACGGACGCCGTGGCCGACAAGAAGAACCTGGTCGGGCCGCTGAACGGTGGCTGGTCCATCGCCAAGCGGTTGCTGCAGCATGAGCGTTCGGGCCTCACGGGCGCCGGCGGCGGACTGGGCGGCGGCGGCAAGGCCATCGAACAGCTAGCCAAGGAATATGTCGGGGTCGACGAGGAAGGCCGGATCGCCGACTCAGACCTGCGCACCCGCCTGATCAACAACGTCATGAACATGCGCGCGTTTCAGCAGACCGCTGTGCGCGCCATGGTCGAGGCCCGGGGAAACTCCAGCCCGTCCAGCGCCACGTCGATCATGAAGAACGCCGGTACGTCGCTGATCCAGGAGCGTCACGAAATGGCGCTGGAGATCATGGGCCACCAGGGTCTGGGCTGGGAGGGCGACGACTTCTCGGCCGAGGAACTGGGCGCGGTGCGCGGCTGGCTGTTCGGTAAGGCGTTCACGATCTTTGGCGGCTCGTCGGAAGTGCAGTCGAATATCGTCTCGAAGCGCATTCTGGGCTTGCCGGACCTTACGCAAAGCAAGTGATGGTGGCGTGAGACTTACGCCTACTTTTTGATCGTCATGACCGGGCTTGTCCCGGCCACCCAGATGCGCCGGGGGCTCCGGATGGGCCTGAGAGGTCGGCGCTTCTGGGTCCCCGGGACAAGCCCGGGGATGACGAGAACAAATTGGATTTGATGAAACCGGTCCCGGTTCGGGCGGTCCGCAGAGCGGACCTTGGGCCGGGATGACACGTAATTTTTGAGGAAGGAAACAACTACTATGGCCGTTCTGACTGAAGAACAGAGCATGCTGCGCGATGCCGCCAAGAGCTGGGTGCAGGAAAAATCGCCCGTCACCGCGTTTCGCAAGATGCGCGATAGCGGGGTCGAGCTGGGCTATGACACCGCCGCCTGGAACGAGATGGCGGAAATGGGCTGGGCCGGGGTGATCATCCCCGAGGAATATGGCGGATCGGACTTTGGCTATCTGTCGCTGGGTCTGGTGCTGGAAGAGACCGGCCGGACGCTGACCGCCTCGCCGCTACTGGCCAGCGCGCTGGGCGCCGCCTCGGCGCTGATCCTGGGCGGCTCTGACGCGCAGAAATCGGCATGGCTGTCGAAGATCGCTGAAGGCACCGCCATCGCGACCCTGGCGGTCGACGAAGGCCCGCACCACCGTCCGGACAAGGTGGCCACCACGGTCGCCGGCGGCAAGCTTTCGGGCAAGAAGACCTTCGTGCTGGAAGGCATGGCGGCCAATGTGTTCGTCGTCTCGGCCACGTCGGGCGGGGCCATCGAGCTCTATCTGGTAGCCGCAGACGCGCCGGGCGTGACCCGCACCAAGCTGAGCCTGGCCGACAGCCGCGGCGCCGCCAACGTGACGTTCGACAACGTGGCTGTCAGCGACGCCGACAAGCTGACCGGCGGCGCGGCCCTGCTGGAAAAGACCCTGGACCGTGCGCGGGCCGGTATCTCCGCCGAAATGCTGGGCGCGGCCGTGCAGGCCTTCGAGATCACGCTGGACTACCTGAAAACCCGCGTGCAGTTCGGCCAGGTGATCGGCTCATTCCAGGCCCTGCAACACCGTGCGGCCAAGATGTTCACCGAACTGGAACTGTCACGCTCGGCCGTCGAAGCCGCGCTGACCGCCATCGACACTGACGCCCCGGACACGCCGGAACTGGTGTCGCTGGCCAAGGCCAAGATGGGCGACACCTTCCATCTGGTGAGCAACGAGATGGTGCAGATGCATGGCGGCATCGGCATGACCGACGCCCATGATGCCGGGTTCTATCTGAAGCGCGCCCGCGCGGCGGAAGCGGCGTTTGGCAACCAGGCGTTCCACCGGGACCGGTATGCTCGGATCCAGGGGTATTGATCTTAGCGGCCCTCGCGGGGCGAGGGCCGGATAGGTTGTGAGATTGAGAAGCCCCGTTGGTGAGAGCCGGCGGGGTTTTTCGTTTGGGAGTGATGGACCGTGCGTGCGGCCTGCCCCCTCCACCCCCCGCTCTTCGGCGGGCGGTCCCCCTCCCGCCATTTCATGGGGGAGGTAAAGGCGGCGCTTTTGGCCAAGGGTTCTTACCTCCCCCGCGGAGCGGCGGGAGGGTGGTGTCTCAGTGCCTAAAGGCCCTCGCGGAGAGAAGCGCCCCGCCGACGCTGTCGGGCTGGCCGTGCTGATTGGCAGGAGCGCGAAGGTGTCGACAGACCAGGCGCGCGCTGACGCGATTGGAGCATCCGTTCGGCTTCGTCGACAGTAGCACACCAGGGCCGCCGCCGCCGCCTCGCCCCCGGCGAAGCCGAGAGGGAGAGGAGGTTTTGCCATGCTACGTCCGGGACTGACGTGGCCGTGTGATCCACTGCCGGGATGCCCTACCCGCGTGGAATCTGGAACCCCGAGCCGCCGATCCCGGAGATGGATCATACCCCTGGCTTCAAGGAGAGTGCGTTCAGCTGGGCGATGGCGCGCGTGATCCTGTGGCACATTGCCAAGGGGCACACGATGAAGCGGATCACACGGAATCCGAAATTGCCGGCCTATTGCACGGTCTTTCAATGGATGAAGGTTGTGCCCGAGTTCGGGGAGGCGGTGGCGGAGGCGCGGGCGAAGCTGGCGGCCGCGCGGCTGGCGGCGCGGGATGCGGCCAGGCGGGCCGGGCCACCCCGGCGGCGGGGCGGGCGCAAGCCGCAGGTGTCGGCCGAGGCGCTGGACGCGTTGCTGACCCGGGTGCGCGAGGGGGCGGCGGTGAGTGAGGCGGTGGCCGCGCGGGGGGCACCCTCGGCCAAGGCGCTGTACACGCGGGTCAGGGGGTGTCCGGGGTTTCGGGCGGCGTTTGTGGACGCCTGTAACTGGCGGGCTCAGGGGCTGGGGTTTGAGGCCGAGGATGCGGTGGATTCGTTCCGGACCGTTGGCTACCGGGCGGCGCGGGCGCGGTATGAGGCGCTGGTGGCGCGCAAGGGGCGGCTGACGCCCAAGCTGTATCGGAAGATTGCGTAGGACCGGGCGATTGCGCGCACCCTCGCGCGGCGTCATAGATCGCACAATCGCCCCGTAACCGGGGACGCCTTTGGGGGATACGGCATGCGCCACCTGACATCGAAGACCTGGGCCGCGCTGGCGGCTGTGGCCCTGATCGGGACGAGCCCGGCGTTGGCGGCGGATGCCCCGGTGGTGGTGAAGACCGCGAACGGGCCGGTGCAGGCGACCGAGCGCGGGGTGATGCGCTCGTACTTCGGCATTCCATTTGCGGCACCGCCGGTGGGCGATCTGCGCTGGAAGGCGCCCGCGCCGGCAGCCAAGTGGACGGCACCGATCGCGCGCAGCAAGACGGCGGCGGCCTGTCTGCAGACCGGGCCGGACAGCCCGTTCCGCACCCGGGGCGACAGCGAGGACTGCCTCTATCTGGATGTGCACACACCGACGGGCAAGGGCCCGCATCCCGTGATGGTATGGATCCACGGCGGGGCGTTCACCACGGGTGATGCCTCGACCTATGCGGATCCCGGCCCGATGGTCTCTCGGGGCGTGATCGTGGTCGCGATCCACTACCGACTGGGGGCCATGGGCTTTCTGGCGCACCCGGCGTTGCGCGACGCGGGCGGCAGTGCCGGCGACTACGGGATGATGGACCAGCAGGCAGCTTTGCGCTGGGTGCGGGCCAATATCAGCGCGTTTGGCGGCGACGCCAGGAATGTGACGATCTTCGGCGAATCCGCCGGCGGCTTCAGTGTGCTGACCCACCTGGCCTCGCCGCAGTCCAAGGGGCTGTTCGACAAGGCGATCATCGAGAGCGGTGCCTATGGAGTCGCGGACCAGCTGACCCAGGCCGGGATGGAGACCAAGAGCCAGGCGGCGCTGGAAACAGCGATGGCGGGCCAGGACGTGGGTGCGGCGTGTGCGGGCGGGACCGTGACGGCGGCCTGCCTGCGCGGTCTGCCCGATGCGGTGGTGCGTGGCAAGCTGATGAGCGCATTCGAGCGAGCGACGGGCGGGGTGGTCCCCTCGATCGACGGCAAGGTGCTGACACAGTCGATCAAGGCGACCTTCGCCGCCGGGGCCAACAACAAGGTTCCGGTGATCAACGGGTCCAATGAAAACGAGAACCTGCTGTTCCTGGCACTGACCGAGATGGGTGCCCGGCTCGCAGCCAAGCCGCCCAACTTCAACCCCGCCGACCGCTCGTTCCTGATGACGGCCGAGGGCTTCAACAAGGGTGCCGAGGTGATGGCGGCGCAGACCGGTCTCTCAGCCAGCGCGCTGGCGGGATACTATCCTCTGAACCGGCACGGCGACGACGTCGGTCTGCAGCCCAGCCTCGCGGCGGCGGCGGCCGGCACCGACAGTACCTTCTCGTGCAACGGCGTGAACGTGTCCGCGCGGATTGCTGCACAGGGCTCACCCATCTGGATGTACGAGTTCCGCGACCAGACAGCGGTGCCGCTGTTCGGCATGTTCGGTGGCAAGTATGGCCTGAGCCTTCCGCAGGGCGCGGCGCATGCGTTCGAGCTGCCCTATCTGTTCGGCATGGCCAGTGCGGCGCAGAACGCCGAGCAGAACGCCCTGAAGGCGACGATGTCGACCTACTGGACCAATTTCGCGCGGAGGGGGAACCCGAACGGCAGTGGAACGCCGGTGTGGGCGGGGTTCAGGGGCGGCGCGGTCCAGGCGCTGGACGTGGCCAGCGGCGGCGGGGTGACGGGCATGACGGCGGACGCCTTCCGCGACCAGCACCTGTGTAAGACGGCCTGGGCGAAGCAGACGTTCTGATCGTCTACTTCAGCGCGTGGCTGACGGCGGCGATGATGCGGGTGTCGATCATGGTGTCCTCGCGGGTTGGGGAGAACGTCAGCAGATCAGGCTGTCAGGGGGATGAACGGGGCAGCAGCTTCTTCATGAACACGCGGGGGAAGGCCGGCGGCGGGCCGTCGATCTGGGCGAAGACTTCAAAGCCCAGGCGCTCGTAGAAGGGTCGGGCCTGAAAGGCGAAGGTGTCGAGCCAGATATCGCGGCAGCCCTGCTGGATCGCCTCGGCTTCAGCCTGGGCCATCAGATCTGTCCCGAGGCCGTGGCCTCGCGCATCGTCGGGCGCGATCACCAGGGCGACGTAGAACGAGCCCCAGAGCGACAGGGCCCACAGGCCACCGCAGATGGTCTCGGTCCCGGGTTCATGGATGACGAGGGCGAAGGGCGTGCCCCCGGCCTCGCCCATGGCGGCGGCGTTGAAGGCCAGCAATCGCTGCAGGATCGGCTCGTAGGCGGCGTCGGGATCAGCAGCGCGGGTGATGGTGTAGGTCGATCCGGACGCGACCAACTCAGGCCTCAGGCGCGCCTTGGCCTCAGAGACGAGCATGTCGGTCATCGGCAACTCCTGACCACCTTGTTGGCTATCTGGCATTTTCCAGCAGGGGTGCCGGGACTGTACCACGCGCCTCCGATGGCTTACGCCTTGGTTCGTACAGCAAGCACATCAGGGACGGAGACATCATGCGGCGGATCATCCTTTCGGCAACGGCCTTGCTCGGCGCATCGGCGCTGGCGGTCACAGCGATCGCGCAGGATCACAGCAAGCATGAGGGCCACGCGATGCCCCTGCCGGCGTCAACCACGCCCTATCCCTCGCTGCCGCAGCCGAACTTCGGCCCCAAGGCGGGGTCGATCACGTTCAAGGACACTGACCCGGGCCCGACCATCGGCGGCGAACTGACCATGGTTCCTGCTGACAAGGCCGCCGCCGGGATCACCATGTACATGATCCACTGGGGTCTGGAGGTCGGCAAACCCGGGACGACGGACGACGCCGGGGCGGGCGACCTGGGCGGCAACTGCAAGGGATTTCGCGATACCGGCCATGTGGTGATGATGCCCGCGGGCGAGGCCGGGAAGGTGATGCGCTGGACCCTGCCGCAGGGCACAAAGGTTCCCGAGGGCGCCGTCTATTTCGTCGGCCACGCAATCTACGGCAAGATCCACAACCTCAACAAATGCACCCAGATCCCGATCCAGAACGTTGTGAAGGGCTAGGTCTTGGACATGCTTGAGGGGCCGATGAGGGCACCCGCTTCGGGCGGCGCGCCGCAATCGATGGTGATCTTTCTGCATGGCTACGGATCGAACGGCGACGATCTGATCGGCCTGGCCGAGTACTGGCGCGGCGTATTGCCGGACACGGTGTTCATCTCGCCCAACGCACCCGAGATCTGTCCCGGCGCGCCGGACGGTTATCAGTGGTGGGGCCTGAGCAACCTGACGCCGGGTGGTCGGGCTGGAGGGGTGCGTAAGCCTGCGGCGGGATTGAACGCCTTCATCGACGCCCAGCTGTCGGCGTACGGCCTGCCTGAGGCCCGGCTGGCGTTGGTGGGGTTCAGCCAGGGCACGATGATGGCCCTGCACGTGGGGCCGAGGCGAGCGCAGGCGCTGGCCGGGATTGTGGGGTATTCCGGCATGCTGGCCGACCCCGATGAACTCAAGAGCGAAGTCCGGACCCGGCCACCTGTGCTGCTGGTGCACGGCGATGCGGACGAGGTGCTGCCGGTGGCCTCAATGCCCAAGGCGAAGGTGGGACTGGAAGCAGCGGGACTGGATGTGGTCACCCATGTGTCGCCGAGGCTGGGCCACAGCATCGATGAGAGGGGTCTGCAACTGGGCGCGACGTTCCTGGCGCACCGGCTGAGCCGACCCGTGGTCGCCAGCGGGACTTAGGCGGCCTCGACGTTGCGTCGGGCGTCGTCCTCGGTCAGGAATCCGAGCATCGGCGCCGCCCAGTTTTCGGCGTCGGCCCTGGTGAACACCCCGCCCGCGTGCGCGGCTCTCGAGAGGTGACGGAAGAACTCCGACGCCGCCAAAGTCAGTTTGAGGTCGGTGGCAATTTCCCGGAGTGTGGTCGCCTGGGTGACCATGGCGCGCATCGCCTGCTCGCGGTCGGTATCGGAGGCCGCGACAGCCGCCCGAATGATGCGGATCGCCTGATTGACTTTCTGCTGGTAGGGCGTTTCCGAGCCGTCGTCGCGACGCCTCAGGGTCCCGGCGTAGTCTCCGGAATTGAACCGGCGGCGATCCGGCCCGATGTAGGCGATGCCCTCGACCCAGTCGCGATCCCTGAGTGTCACGGCTTCAAGCCGACGGACCAGGTCTTTCATGCTGTAAGGCTTGCGCAGAAATTCGTGCACCCCGGCGTCACGTGCCGCCAGGATAGAGGCCTGGGTTGCAGCTCCGGTAATGGTGATGACCGGGGCCTTGCGTGAGCTCCAGTTGCTGCGGCGGAGCGCCCGGGTGAAGGCCAGGCCATCGAACTTGCTGTCGCCAACCTCGACCACAATCAATTGAGGATAGCTGGTCTCGGCGATCTTGAGGGCGCGGGGCATGTCGGTGGCAGCCCAGCAATAGGAGCGGGCAATGTCGCGCATCAGGTCGCTGAGCAGGCGTGCACTGGCCGGTTGCGGATCAGCGATCAACACCCGCTTCAGCAGCGGTGCCATCGCAGCGTAAGATAGCTTTTCACCGTCGAACACGGAGCAGCTCCGGCTATCCAGTCGAACGCTCTAGCCCAAACCGGTAAAGAACCACTTGATGACGGCGGCGTATCTTCAGGTCGATCTCAATCGTGGAACGGGTCGCGCATCAGGATGGTGTCGTCTCGCTGGGGGCTGGTGGAGAGCAGGGCCACGGGCGCGCCGATCAGTTCCTCGATGCGACGGACATATTTTACAGCGCTGGCCGGCAGGTCTTTCCAGGATCGCGCGCCCTGGGTGGTGCCGCTCCAGCCCTCCATCTCTTCATAGACCGGGACCAGCTGGCTCTGGGCCTTGAGGCCGGCGGGCAGGTAGCTGATGTCCTGATCGCCAAGCTTGTATCCGGTGCAGATCTTGAGCATCGGCAGGCCGTCCAGCACGTCCAGCTTGGTGAGCGCGATGCCGCTGATGCCGTTCAGCGCCACCGACTGGCGTACGAGCGCGGCGTCGAACCAGCCGCAGCGGCGCGAGCGGCCCGTGACGGTGCCGACCTCACGGCCCACGGTGCCCAGATGCTCGCCGACATCGTCGAACAGCTCGGTGGGGAACGGCCCCTCGCCGACCCGGGTCGTGTAGGCCTTGACGATGCCCAGCACGAAACCCGGCCCCTTGGGACCCAGACCCGAGCCTGCGGCGGCTTGTCCCGCCACAGTGTTGGACGATGTCACGTAGGGATAGGTGCCGTGGTCGACGTCGAGAAGCGCCCCCTGCGCGCCCTCGAACAGCACGCGTTTGCCTGATTTCACAAGGCCGTCCAGCAGCAGCCAAGCCGGTTGCGCAAAGGGCAGGATTTTGGGTGCGATGGCCGTGAGCTCAGCCAGCAGGGCGGCGGCATCCACGGGCGGCAGGCCCAGCCCCGCGCGCAGCGGCGCATGGTGAGCCAACAGGCGGTCGATCTTGGCCTCCAGCGCCTCGCGGTCGGCCAGGTCGGCGACGCGGATGGCCCGGCGGCCCACCTTGTCCTCATAGGCCGGGCCGATACCGCGACCCGTGGTGCCGATCTTGTTCAGGGCCGCAGCCTCTCGCGCCTGATCCAGATCGCGGTGAATGGGCAGGATCAGGCAGGCGTTGTCGGCCACGACCAGCAGATCCGGCGTGATCGTCACGCCCTGTTCGCCCAGGGTCGCGATCTCTTTCAACAGGTGCCAGGGATCGACCACCACACCGTTTCCTATGATCGAAAGTTTGCCTTGCACTACTCCCGACGGCAGCAGGCTGAGCTTGTAGGTCTGGTTTCCGACCACGAGCGTGTGGCCAGCGTTGTGGCCACCCTGGAAGCGCACCACCACGTCGGCGCGATTGGACAGCCAGTCGACGAGCTTGCCCTTGCCCTCGTCGCCCCACTGGGCGCCGATCACGGTGACATTGGCCATTTTGGATACGATCTCCCGACCTGCCCGGAAAAAACCCGCAAGCCCTTCGACAGGTGCTCGGCAAGCGGGCGGAGATCAATTCGGGGCCGGTTTAGACCAGCTGGACCTCGCCCTCAAGAGGGTCGCGCGTTATCAAGCGTCATGGACATCCCGCGTTTTCATCTCGCCTTCCCGGTCCGCGACCTGGCCGAGGCCCGCGCCTTCTACGGCGAGCTGTTGGGGTGCCCGGAGGGGCGGTCCAGCGCGGACTGGATCGACTTCAACTTTCACGGCCATCAGATCGTGGCGCACCTTTCGTCCGGCGAGGCGGGTGGAGGCGCGACCAATGCGGTGGATGGCCATCAAGTGCCGGTCCGCCACTTCGGCCTGCTGCTGACCCTGCCCGCCTGGGAGGCTCTGGCCGCGCGGCTGAAAAGCGCAGGGACCGACTTTATCATCGAGCCTCACATCCGTTTCCCTGGAGAGCCGGGCGAGCAGGCGACGATGTTCTTCCTTGACCCCTCGGGCAACGCGCTGGAATTCAAGGCCTTCGCCGACGACGCGATGGTGTTCGCAAAATGACCGGGTTCGCGATTTCCCTCGCCAACATTGAGGCCGCAGCCGACCGTCTGGACGGCCATGCTGTGAAGACACCGTTGATCGAGAGCGCGGCGCTCAATGAACGGCTGGGCCTGCGGGTGCTGATCAAGCCCGAGACCTTGCAGCGGGTGGGGGCGTTCAAGTTTCGCGGGGCGTACAACCGGCTGGTCCAGCTGAGCGCCGAGGAACGGGTCCGGGGCGTCGTCGCGTTCTCGTCCGGCAACCATGCCCAGGGCGTGGCGCTGGCGGCGCAGATGCTGGGTATGCCGGCGGTGATCGTGATGCCCAGCGATGCGCCCACGGTGAAAGCCGAGGCCACACGGGGCTATGGCGCCGAGGTGGTCTTCTATGATCGTCTGACCGAGAGCCGCGAGGCGATCTCGGCCGCCATCGCCGCCGAGCGTGGGGCGGTGATGGTGCCGGCGTTTGATGATCCACACATCATGGCCGGGCAAGGCACCGTCGGGCTGGAGATGGTGCAGCAGGCCGAGGCGCTGGGCGTGTCGATGCACGCCGTCATCGCGCCCTGCAGTGGCGGCGGATTACTGTCGGGCATCGCCACGGCGGTGAAGGCGCTCTCGCCACGCACGGCGGTGATCGGGGTCGAGCCGGCGGGCTATGACGATACGCTGAAGTCTTTGCAGGCTGGCGCGCGGACGCCGATGAAGCCGACCCACCGGACGCTCTGCGATGCGTTGGAAACCCCCTGCCCCGGCGAGCTGACTTTCCCGATCCTGCTCAGGACGGTGGCTGATGTCGCCGTGGTCACCGACGCCGAGGTGGCCGAGGCCATGCGCTATGCGTTCAGCGTTCTGAAGCTGGTGGTGGAGCCGGGTGGGTCGGTGGGACTGGCGGCGTTGCTGGCCGGCAAGATCGGCGGGTTCGGCGGAAAGACCCTGGGCCTGGTACTGTCAGGCGGCAACGTGGATCCGAAGCTGTTTGCGCGGGTGTTGCGGGGCGAGATCTGACGTGCTTCCTGCAGGTTCCGCAGTGGGCCAGATACCCCGCCTCTAGAGCACGACAGCTTGAAGTGGAGACCGGTTCAGGCGCCCGTCACGCTCTGAATGTATGAAAACGCACCTGTTTATCCGTTTCAGATGAGTCCATCTGAAACGGACAGGCTCTAAAGGTGATCGTTTGGCGTAGCCTGCCCCGGGGCCTCACGCGGCGTCACAAATCGCCCCAGTTTCGGCTTCAGCCAGTTTTCGAAGTCGTCAACGAAGCTGTAGACCACGGGCACCAGCACCAGCGACAGCACGGTCGAGGTGATCAGGCCACCGATCACGGCGACGGCCATCGGCTGACGGAACTCCGAGCCAGCCTCCAGCGCAAACGCCGTCGGCAGCATGCCGGCGGCCATGGCCAGCGTAGTCATGATGATCGGCCGCGCCCGCTCACGGCAGGCGTCGATCAGGGCGTCATGCTGGGTCATGCCCTCACGCTCACGCTCGATGGCGTACTCGACCAGCAGGATCGAGTTCTTGGCGGCCAGACCCAGCAGCATCAGGAACCCGATCAGCGACGGGATCGACAGCGACAGGTTGAAGGCCAGCAGGCCCAGGAAGGCGCCGCCGACGGAGAGCGGCAGGGCCGACAGGATCACCACCGGCTTGAAGAAGCTGCGGAACAGCAGCACCAGCACGGCATAGATCATCGATACGCCAGTGAAAATGGCGATGCCAAAGCCGCTAAACAACTCGGCCATGGCCTCCTGATTGCCGACGGCGGCGGGCCGGACGCCGGCGGGCAGGTTTTTCATGATCGGCAGATTGGCGACGGCGGCCTGGGCAACGCCTGCCTCAACACCGTTCAGCTCAGCCTGGATGGTGATCTGGCGTTCACGGTTCAGCCGGTCGATGCGCGCCGGACCAGCCTGGAAAGAGATATCGGCTACGCTTTCCAGCGTCGTCGAGCCGCCGCCGGCAGTGGGCACGCGCAGGGACCGGATTCGCTCGATGTCAGCGCGGGCCGATTCCGGTAACCGAATGCGGATCGGGATGCGGCGTTCGCCGTCGTTGAACTTGGCCACGTTGGCGTCGATGTCGCCCACGGTCGAGACCCGCGCGATATTGGCGATGACGTCGGACGAAACGCCCAGCCGTGCAGCCTCATCCGCCTTGGGACGGATAACAAGTTCCGGGCCGATCGGCGGCCGGGTCGGTCGGGGATCGGCAACCTCGCTCAGACCGCGCATCTCGCGCTCCAGCTGGAGGCCGGCAGCCTGCAGGTTGGCAGCGTTGGAGCCGATCAGGATCTGCTGGTACCCGGCCGAGCCTTCGGAGCCCAGGAATGTCAGGCGGGCATCGGGAATGGCGCGCAGCTCGCTGCGCAGGCGCCGGCGCATCTCGTCGCCCGTGGTCTTGCGGTCGGCTTTCAGCAGGATGGTGGCCGTTCCGGTGCGCAGGTCACTGCCGCCGCCACCACTGAAGCCAGGGCCGAAGTTGGAGACGGTCGAGCCGATCTGGATGAATACATCGGCGACTTCCGGTTGTTTGCGGAACAGGGTGCTGATCTGTTCGGCGATCCCTTCCATGTCGGCGACCGTGGAACCGGGGGGACCCTGAATATTCACGTAGGCGAAGTCGGGGTCGCCGGCCGGCTGAAAGCCGCGCGGCAGCAAGGGCACCAGCATCAGCGACGCGAGGAACAGGATGCCGCCGAATATCGAGGCTATGATCCGGTGTGCCAGCGCCCACTCCAGCGCATTGCGATAGATGCCCTCAAACGGCTTGCGCGAATGGGCGGTGACGTTGGCTTTCAAGAAGTAGGCCGCCATTGGCGGGGTGACCAGCCGGGCGACCAGCAGCGAGAAAAGCACCGCCACCGAAACGGTCAGACCGAACTCCTTGAAGAACTGGCCTGGGATGCCCGGCATGAAGCTGACCGGCGTAAACACCACGACGATGGCCATGGTGGTGGCCACCACCGCCAGACCTATGGAGTCAGCCCCTACCAGGGCGGCCTGATAGGGCCGTTCGCCCCGCGCCACACGCTTTTCGATGTTTTCGATCTCGACGATGGCGTCGTCGACCAGAATGCCGATCACCAGGGTCAAGGCCAGCAGCGTGACGATATTCAGCGAGAACCCGGCCAGGTTCATGATCAGGAAGGTCGGGATCAACGAGATAGGCATGGCCACAGCGGTGATCAGTGTCGCCCGCCAATCGCGCAGGAAGAACAGCACCACCAAGGCCGCCAGGATCATGCCTTCCAGCAGCACGTTCTTGGTGGCGGTGAAGCTGGCGCGGGTTTCGTCGACCGCCGAGAAGACCTTTACGAATTTCACGCTGGGGTAGGATTTGGCCATCTCGGCGAGCTTCAGGATGACGGCGTCCTCGGTGTCGACATCACTGGCTTCCTTGGTTTTGGAAACCTGGAAGCCCACCACGGGCCGGGCATTCAGGCGCGCAAAGCCTCGCTGTTCGGAGGCACCGTCGCCGACGTCGGCTACGTCCGACAGCCTGACAAACTTCCCGCCACCGGTGGGGATGGTGATCTCGCGGAGCTGGGCGACGGTTGTGACCGATCCCAACACGCGCAAGGTCTGTTCGCGACCGCCGACCGCAACCCGGCCCCCGGGTGCATCGACCTGGAAACTGCGCAATGCGTTGTTGACCTGGCTGGCGGTAAGGCCGCGCGCGGCCAGCTTGTCCGGGTTGATCACGACGTTGATTTCGCGCGCGACGCCGCCCACGCGGCTGACCCCGGCCACGCCCTTGGCACTTTGCAGACCCCGACTGAGGGTGTCATCGACGAACCATGACAGTTGGTCGTCGCTCATGCCGGGCGCTTCGACGGCATAGGTCAGGATCGGCGCGGCCTCGTCGATCTCGAGCTGATTGACGTTGGGCTCGTCGATGTCGCGCGGCAACACGGCGCGCGCCTGATCGATCTTGGAGCGGATTTCGTCCGTCTTTTTCTGCAGGTTCTCACCGAGCTCGAACTGCAGAGATGTGGTGGAGACTCCCTGCGTCACCGTCGAGATGATGGTCTTGACGCCCGAGATACCGGCCACCGCATCCTCAACGGGCCTTGTGATCTGGGTTTCCATTTCCCCTGGCGCTGCGCCGCTCTGGGTAATGGTCACCGCGACAACCGGGAACTGGATGTTGGGATACTGCTTCACCGGCAGCCCGGCGTAGGCGATCAGCCCGCCCAGCACGAGACCCAGGAACAGCACCACGACCGGGATCGGGTTGCGGATCGCCCAAGCGGAAACCGGGAACCCTTGATCGCTCATCGCTTGGCCGCCGGAGCTGTCGGCGCAGGTTGCACGGTCGCGGCGACAGGCTTCACCAGATCACCATCCAGCATCAGGGCCGCAGCGTTTGCGACCACACGTGAGCCGGCGGGCGGACCCTTGATGATCTGCACCAGGCCGGAACCGCGCTGGCCAGCCTGGATCATCACCCGCTTCACGCGGTTGTTGGAGCCTACCACCATCAAACTGGCGCCATCGGCGTCATAGCGGATGGCGGTTTCAGGCACCGCCAGCGCCTGACCGGATGCGTCGGCGAACACCGCCCGCGCGAAACCGCCGACCCGGATATCCGACCGAACGGGCAGCAGGATACGCACCTGGCCCAGCCGGGTCTGCGGGTCGATCTGGGGGCTGATCAGGCGCACCTGACCCTGCACCGTCGCGCCGCTGGGCAAGGTGACCGTGGCCGACTGGCCGACCCGGATGCGGGTCAGGTCGTCCTCGCTCAGGTCAGCGGACAGCTCGACCTGGCCGTCGCGAGCCATCCGGAACCACGGGGTGGCACCGCCGGACGACAGATCACCGGGGCGGACGTTCTTTTCCAGGATCAACCCAGCGACCGGTGCCGTGACCGCCAGCTTGCCTGACCGGGTGCGCAGATCACGCAGCGATGCAGCCTGAGCGCGGGCCTGGGCGCGGACGGCGCGGGCCTGCAGGCGGCGTTGCTCGATCTGTTCCTGCGACAGCACGCCTTGACCGTCCAGGTCACGGACGCGGTTGGCCTGGTCTTCGGCCTGGAGGGCGTTGGCCTCGGCCTGGGCCGCCAGCGCTTCGGCCTGGGCGACCTGTGAGGAGATCAGCGTGGGATCCAGTTGGACCAGCGTCTGGCCGGCACGGACATAGTCGCCCACATCGGCCAGGACGCGTGCCACGCGATAGCCGTTGACCTCCGGCAGGACCGCAGCTTCCTCACGCGCGGTCAGATCGCCGGACGCGGCGAGTGCGCCGGCAATAGGTCGCGCTTCGATGACAACGACGCGGACCGCGCGCGCCTGATCGGCCTCGGTCTGTTTTGGAGGATCGGCCTTCTGGCAGGCGGCGAGCGCCAGGGTCATCAGAGCCGGGAGAAGGATACGGGTCGAGGTCATGAGGTCTTGTCTCATCGGGCCTTGGCGTAGGTCTGGGAGGCCCAGCCTCCGCCCAGCGCCTTGTAGGCTTGCACGGAGCGCCGGAGCGCCTGGACCTGGGCGGCGGTCAGCTGGGCGCGGACCGCGCGCCAGGACCGTTCGGCCGACAGGGTGGTGGAAAGATCGGTCAGGCCCCGGGCGTAGCCGGTGGCCGAGGCCTTGTAGGCGCGCGCCGCCCGAACCTCGCCGTCCGTCAACAGCGTTACGCGTCGCCGGTCGGCATCCAGATTGACCAAGGCGGCTTCGGATTCCTGGAAGGCCGTCTGTACGGCCTTTTCATAGGCGGTGACGGCCTGTTCTGTGCGCGCGTCCTTGACTTTCAGGTCGGCCAACAAGCGCGGAATCGACAGGATCGGCTGGGTCACCGAGCCGCCGATGGACCAGTTCTGGGTCTCGGACTCGAAGCTCGGCTGAATGATTTTGGACCAGCCCAGGCCCGGTGAAAGGGTGAAGGTCGGGAAGAACGCCAGGGCCGCCAATTTCTGCTGGCCGACAGCAGAGCGAAGACGCTGCTGGGCTTGTCTGACATCGGGCCGGCGTTGCAGCAGATCGCTGGGGATCAGGGTCGGGACGGCAGGTGCCTGGCCAACGTTTGGGGGCGCGACGATACTTGACGTGGGATCGACCACGCGACCGGCGAGGATCAAGATGGCGCGCTTCTGGACCTGTAATTGAGCCTCCAGAGCGGCCACCTGGGCCTGGGCCTGGGCCAGGTCACCGGCGACCCGATCCGGCTCGGTGGTTGCCGAGAGGCCGACCGCCGCGCGCTTGCTGGCGATCTCGTAAAGCTGGGTCTGGATACGCGCCGTTTCCTGGGCGTCGGCCAACTGGATCGACAGGCCCCGGGCCTGGAACCACGCGTCCGCCGTCTGGGCGGCGATGGAGGCACGCGCAGCCTCATACGCAAACCGGACGGCATCTTCTTCTGCGTTGGCGGACCGGATGGCGGCCGTCGCGCGAAACGGGTCCAGTTCCCAGCTGACATTGAAGTTGCCGGTGTAGCTTTCCGAGGTCCCGCTGGTGGAGAAGCCCGGGATGTTGGCCAGCGTGCCAGACAGCTGTTCCGTCGTGGTCCTGCGGCCATTCAAGACGGCATTGCCGGTCGGAAGGTACTGAAGGATCGCGCTCATCTTCTGAGCCTTGATCTCGTCCAGGCGGGACTTCGCGGTGCGGACGTCCGGATTGCGGACTAGCGCTTGCTCGATCAGCGTCGTCAGGTCGGGATCGTCGAAGGCCGTCCACCAGGTGTCGAGCGCGATAGCCCCGGGCGGCGCCACGGGTGCTTCATAGGCCGTCGGCAGGGACAGATCCGCCTTGCGCGGCGTCACGCACCCGGCCAACGCCAGAGCGGCCAGCGAAACAGAGGCGATAGTGGCAAGGCGCATTCGGTTTTCGTTCACGCGTGTGGTCGAAGGACTATGGACTTGATTGACACGTGGCGCTCGAGGCGCCGCAACTTCGCGCAGTCTGTGCGTATCCCCGCAGAGCCTCTTCGGGCGCTTGCGAATGGACATTTGCCGGAAACTCCGTATGATGTAAAGTGTTTTGTCTGTAATGTTCAGGAGCGGCATGAACTCGCATACCCCCGATGGCGGCGACCCCCAGCGGAGCCTTGAACGGCTCTGGGGCCGACAGGAGCCTGGACGGCGCGGGCCCAAGCAACGCTTGTCCACCGTCGAAGTCGTGGATGCGGCCATCGCACTGGCCGACGCCGAAGGCGTGCAGGCGCTGTCCATGCGCAAGGTCGCCGAGGCGGTCGGCGTCTCGCCGATGTCGCTCTACACCTACGTGCCGTCCAAGGCGGAGTTGCTGGATCTGATGTTCGACCGGGTGCTGGGCGACACCGCCGATCCGGACGAGAGCGTGACCCGCTGGCGCGACAGGCTTGCGTTCATGGCCCGGGAACGCTGGGCGCTGAGCGAACGACATCCGTGGTTGCTGGATCTGGCGACACATCGCCCGCCGCTCGGCCCCAATATGATGCGCAAGGCCATGGCTATGCTCGGCACCCTGGCAAACATGGGCCTGGCCCCGGAGGAGACGGTCCTGGCGGCGGATGCGCTGCAGGACTACATCACCGGCGCCCTGCGATCCGCGCGCGAGGCGCGCGAGGCCGAACAACTTAGCGGCCTTTCCGACGCGCAGTGGTTTTCCATCGTCTGGCCAGTGCTGGAGAAGCATCTGGACCCGCAGCACGTCGAGGTGGTCAGCCGCATGAGCGAGGCACGGCGCGAGCGGACGCGTTCACCCGACGAGCGCGCCGCACGGTTTGAGTTTGGCCTGGAACGTGTGCTGGACGGGCTGGAAGTGTTCATCAACACCCGCAAATCCACCACCTAGCTAATTGGGTTAGCGCTCACTAGGGTCGCGCAACTTATCGATCCCCTTGCGAGTGTCTCGATGCAAAAGCTGTTCCTGAGCGCAACCTTTATGGCCTTTATGGCCTTTGTGTCCGGCGCCGCGGTCGCCGCCCCGTCGGTCATCGATGCAACCCGGATCCTGCGGGCGATCTGATGAAGAGCGGCGCGCGGGCGTGGACCCAGGATGTGCCGCTGGCCCGTTCCCGCACCACCGGACCGATCGCCATCAGTGTCACCGCCGGCGGCAAGACCAGCGCGTGGTCGCAGGGCGAGGAGATCGCAATCCGGGCCGCCCAGACCGGCATCAACCGCCTGACGGTGAAGGACGCGCCGGTCGTGTTCATCGGCTACGGCGTCAAGGCGCCGGAGCGCAACTGGGACGATTTCAAGGGCTTCGGGGCCGAATGGACAATGCTGTTCGACCTGGGCCAAAAGCTGGCCAATAGCCGCGTCTGGCCGGAGTGGAAGGACGGGGCCGAGTTCAAGGCGACGCGCGACGCGACCAAGGCAATGCGGAAGTAGGGGGCGTTTCCTCGCCCCCGACGCGCAGCGCGAGGGGAAGGTGCGCGCGCCGGCGGCGGCCATGGCGTTTATCAAGCGAGTAGACCCGGAGTTCGTTGCAGGCTGAACCGACAGTTGACCGACCCTGCGTCAGGGCGTCCGAATGGCGCTCTGAAACCCTCAAGGAGCCTGACGATGGCCGAACTCACCATGGACGACATGATGTTCAAACCCGGCTTGATGAAGGGTCAGCGGATCCTGATCACCGGCGGCGGCACGGGCCTGGGCAAGGTGATGGCCGAGGCCTGCGTGATGCTGGGCGCAGACGTCTATATCTGGGGTCGCCGCGGCAACGTCATCGAAGGTACGGCCAAGGAGTTGATGGACGCCCATCCCACCGGCGGCAAGTGCATCGGCATGGCCTGCGACATCCGGGTGCCCGAGGCGATCCACGAGGCCATGGACACCATCTGGGCCGACGGGGCGCTGACCGGCCTGGTCAACAATGCAGCGGGCAATTTCATCAGCCGGACCGAGGATCTGTCGCCCAAGGCCTTTGACGCCATTGCCAACATCGTCTTCCGGGGCTCGTTCTTTGTGACGCTGGACGCCGGCAAGCGCTGGCTGGCCGAGGGCAAGCACGCCTCGGTGATTTCGATCCTGACCACCTGGGTCTGGCATGGCGGGCCGTTTACGGTGCCGTCGGCGATGTCCAAGGCGGGCCTCAACGTCATGACCCAGTCGCTGGCTGTCGAGTGGGGCGGGCGCGGCATCCGCCTCAACGCCATTGCGCCGGGGCCCTTCCCCACCGAAGGGGCCTGGGCCCGCCTCAACCCCGGCAGTACCGAAGCCACCAACGGTGGACCGCCCAGCAAGCCTGATCCGACCATCCCGCTGGGTCGCAACGGAGAGATGCGCGAACTGGCCAATATGGCTGTTTATCTGCTGGATCCGGGCTCGGCCTATATCAACGGCCAGACCATCGCCATCGACGGCGGCGGACATCTGAAGGGTGGCGGCGGGTTCGCGCGCCTCTCCGAGTGGGGCGATGCCGAGTGGGAAGCCGCGCGCAACGCCATCAAGGGCGCCAATGAGAAAGACCGGGCGCAGCGGACTGTGTGACAAACTCGTAAGTTACGGCCCCTTAACTTGTGACCCCCTGGGCTGCGTGACGTACTGGCGGCATGAACCCGCTCAAAGTTCTGGCCACCATCCTCGCCATTTCCCTGCCCGCCGCTGCGGCCAGCGCCCCACTGCCCGATGACGTTGCCTGTCGGCTGGGTGCCTATGCAGCGCCAGGCGGCGGCGCGGTTATTCTGGTACCTGCGGACAATGGCGGCCTCCGATACCTGATGCCCGATGGCGAGCGCGGGACGCTTCGACAGACTGACGGAGGCGACTTCATCGAGACGCCGCCGCGGCCGGCTGTGCGGCTGTCGTTTCCGCAGTGTAACAGTGAGCCGCGCCTCACCCTCGGGAGTGGCGCGACCCTGACCCTCCGCCGTGTAAAATTCCGCGAGACCCCCTTGCAATTCGACAGTGGCGGCCTGCGCTTATCCGGAAAACTGGTGACGAAAGGCACGAGGCCTGCGCGGCAGATCGCGATCTTTGTCGACGGTTCCGACCAGATTGCCGCGGTTGATCGTACCGACTGGCAATACTCCCTGCCGCTGCGCGACGTCGGCGTTTTCGTCCTCGACAAGCGTGGGACGGGCGGCTCGGCGGGGGCGCAGACGGCGAACTTTCACTTGCGTGCAGCAGATGTTGTCGCCGCCGTTCGGGAGGTGCGCCGCCGCGTTGGGGCCCGGACGAAGGTGGGCTTGCTGGGCCTCAGCCAGGGCGGCTGGGTAGCCCCGCTGGCTGCGTCGCTTGAGCCGGTAGACTTCGTGGTGGTGGGCTACGGCCTGGCCGAAGGCGTCACGTCGGAAGACCGGGACGAGGTGATCCAGGACCTGCAGGCCGCGGGCTTTGGACCTGCGGACCTGGCCGACGCGCTCGAGCTTCAGTCCGCCGCCGCAGATGTCGCAAAGTCTCACTGGACGACAGGTTGGGAGCGCTTGGACGAGCTGAAAATCAAGTACGCCAAGGCTCCCTGGCTGAAGGCCATCGGCAATGATGGCTTCACCGGATTACTGGCCCGAATGCCGTCCAAGCTGGCACGCGAAATCGCCCCGAAGGTGGATCTCGGGGTCAGTTTTGAGTATGAGCCGCGCCCCGTCATCGCCGGGCTGCGGACTGCGCAGCTATGGGTTCTCGGCGGCGACGACCACAGCGCGCCGAGCGCCCGGACCCTGAAGATCCTGACCGAGGTTCAGGCGCAGAACGCGACTTTGTCCGTGGCTGTGTTTCCCAAGGCCGATCACGGCATTGTCGAGACATTCCAGTCGGAAGGCGTCTCGCATGTCCGATCAGCGCCTGGATATCTCGACCTGGTTGCGGGCTGGATGCGCGACGGGCGCGTGCGGGCTGTCGAAGGTGCCAATGTGCAGCCGGCACGAAGCCGGGGGACGCACACCCATTAAGGCTTGCTCCGGCGCTCGACACCCGCAAGAGTGACGCACGTCATTTTTGTAAGTCGAGTATGATGCCGGACGACGCCTCTATTTCCGTTGGCAAGCGCGAACAGACCAAGGTCCAGAACCGGCTGGCGATCCTGGATGCCGCGCGCGAGGTGTTCGGCGAGCTGGGCTATGAGACGGCAACGGTGCGCGACATCATCCGTCGCACGGGCCTGGCGGCAGGCACCTTCTATAACTACTACCGTTCCAAGGAAGAGGTGTTCGCTGCACTGGCCGATGACGGCGCGCGGCGGTTTGCGCCCATCCTCAAGGCGTTGCGCAGCAAGGGAAATTTCGACACCTTTGTCCGTGAAGCCATCGTCGCCTATTTCGAATTCATGGCCGACGAGCACATCACCTGGGCTGCGCGGCGACCGGCGGGCGAGCCACACATCCATGTTCAGGGCGAGACGCCGGAGATGGCCGCCGTGTTCGCCGAAGTGAAGGACGCCATCGAGGACGCTATCCAGCGCGGTCACGGCCCGGCCTCCGACAGCGAGTACATGGCGGCGGCCTGTATCGCGGTGGCCCGCGAGGTCGGCGACAAGATGCTGATGCGACGGCCTATCGACACCGCTGCCGCCGCCGATTTCGCGGTCGACATGATCCTGAACGGGCTGAACGGCCTGCGCGGAGCCGAGGTCTGATGGCGTCAGTCGCTATTCAACGCTTCGTCGCCCGGACCATCCTGTCACTGCCCAGTCCGATCCTGCGACTGATGTCCGGCGGCGGGGTGGCGTATGTGGGCGGCCGTACCCTCGATCCGCGTTTGCAGTTCCTGGCGGTGCAGAGCCGCAACGCGCCGCCGATCAACAGCCTTTCACCGCAGGACGTTCGGCGCGGCGAGGCCGCGGGTCTGGCCGCTGTCTCCGTCGGTCTTGAGCGGGGCGTAACCTGCACGACGCTGAGCGTTCCAGGTGCTGTTGGTGATATCCCTGCCCGCCTCTATCGACCGGCGCGACAGGATGCGTCTACGCCGCTGCTGGTCTGGGCGCACATGGGCGGCGGTGTGATCGGGACCCTGGATACCAGCCATGGCTTCTGCGGCCTGCTGGCTCAGATCACCCAGGCACCGGTGCTCTCGGTGGACTATCGTCTTGCTCCGGAGCACCGGTTTCCGGCGGGGCTGGAGGATGTGCTTGCTGCCTATCGCTGGGCGCGGGATCACGCCGCGACATACGGCGCGACCGGCGTGGCCATCGGTGGCGATTCCATGGGCGGCAGCTTTGCAGCGATCATCTGCCAGGAGCTGAAGCGCGGCGGCGAGGATCAGCCAGTGATGCAGCTGTTGATGTATCCCTGCACCGATGTCGCGTCAGAGACACCTTCGATGGCCACCTACGCCGAGGCGTTTCCGCTGAACCGGGCGATGATGGACTGGTTCATGGGTTACTACATGACGGCCGACGCCGATCCTGCAGACCCTCGCCTGTCGCCGGGGCGCGAGGATGATCTTGCGAGGCTGGCCCCGGCGATTGTGGCGACAGCCGGGTTCGACCCATTGATCGATCAGGGTGCGGCATATGAGCGGGCGATGCGGGAGGCGGATGTCACGACCGTCTATCGCGCCTATGACAGCCTCTGCCACGGCTTTGCGTCGTTCACCGGTGCCGTGCCGGCGGCGGATGCGGCCTGCCGCGAGATCGCGGGCCTGGTCCGCAAACACTATGAAGGACGGACAGCCTGATGCGCGCACTGGTGGTCGAGGAACTGAAGGCCGACTACGCCGGCTGTGTCGTCAAGGACATCCCAACGCCGGAACCGGGCCCGGGGCAGGTGCGCATCCGGGTGCGCGCGGCGGCGGTGAACTTTCCCGACCTTATGCAGACGCGCGGTGAGCACCAGCACAAGCCGGAGGTGCCCTTTGTGGGCGGTCTGGAACTGGCTGGCGAGATCGACAAACTGGGCGACGGCGTCACCAGCTTTGCGGTGGGT
The DNA here is from genome assembly GCA_945883235.1 of Phenylobacterium deserti. Taxonomy (GTDB): domain Bacteria; phylum Pseudomonadota; class Alphaproteobacteria; order Caulobacterales; family Caulobacteraceae; genus Phenylobacterium; species Phenylobacterium deserti_A. Next base: position 39,336 of record CAMCXF010000004.1, read on the forward strand.
GAGGCCGTGGTTTGCGGTGGTCGGGGCGGGTTTGCAGAGTTTGCCATCGTCCCCGTTGAGGGGCTGCGGCGCAAGCCCGTCAATCTGACGTTCGGCCAGGCGGCGGGGTATCCGGTGGCGTACCTGACCGCCTATGTAGCGCTGAAGCGCTGTGCGGACGCCCAGCCCACCGAGTGGGTGCTGGTGCATGGCGCAGCGGGCGGTGTGGGGCTGGCGGCGGTAGACTATGCCAAGCTGCTGGGTTGCAAGGTAATCGCCGCCTCGGCCTCAGACGCCAAGCTGGCCGTGATCGCGGCGGAGTACGACGTCGACGCCACGGTCAATGTCACCGGCGGCTTCCGTGAACGGGTGAAGGAGATCACCGGCGGGCGCGGTGCCGATGTGATCTATGACCCTGTGGGCGGCGACGTGTTCGACGAGAGTGTGCGCTGCATCGCCTTTGGGGGGCGGCTGCTGTCCATCGGATTTACGTCAGGCCGCCTGCCGGTGATGCCGGTCAATATCGCCCTGATCAAGGGCATCTCGCTGATGGGCGTCCGCGCCGGCGAATACGGCCGCCAGTTCCCCCGCAAGGGCCGCGAGAACAACGAGGCGATCTGGAAGATGGCCGAGGACGGGTTGGTGAAACCCCGTGTCGACGCGGAATATCCATTGAGCGAATGGCGAGCCGCCTTCGAAACCTTGGCCCAGCGCACAGTGGTGGGAAAGACGATCATCCGGCCGGATTTGTGAGCCAGCACCGCACCCGCATCATGTACATCGAGGACAAGTCGTCCGGGCTGAACGGCCAGGCCCGGATCGGGCGCGTTACGTTCTCAAAGTCTGGCCGGTCGGTGTCGTATGACGACCGCACGTTCCATCGCACCGGCAGCGGGTACAAGTACAACTTCTTTGATGTGGAAACGGACGAACACTTCTGGAAATCTGGACCGCGCAAGGATGGCGCTGATCGTCTTTATCCGGACAGCTCGGCACCTGTCGAAATCGATGCGGATGTGGCTGAAGAGTATTGGGCCACAATCAGAAGTCGGAAATGACGGGCCGGGTCACCAACGACCCCTTCTCCTCCGAGGGCTTTGCGCACAAGAACGGCTACAGCTTGGTAAGGCCCCTTGCCAGCCATGGCGTCGGTGGTGCTGACGCTGGCGTAGACGGCGTTGCTCCGGACACGGTGGTTGACACACACCCGCCCATCCCCTATCCACCGCCGCTCGATTTTCGACCCCGGAGCTTTCCCCGTGAAGCGCACTTTTCAACCGTCCCGCCTCGTGCGCGCGCGCCGTCACGGCTTCCGCCTTCGCATGTCCACGAAGAATGGTCAGAAGATCCTGGCGCGTCGCCGCGCCAAGGGCCGCAAGCGCCTGAGCGCCTAAGACCGGTCTTTGAGTTAAGGTGTCCGCGTGACGGACGCCCAACGCCTCATCCGCAAACTGACCAAGCGCAGCGAGTTCCTCGCCTGCGCCAAAGCGCCCTACTGCGCAAAGGGTGCCATCGTCGTGCAGGCCCGCCCCCGCGAGGATGATGATGCTCTGGTGCGCGTGGGCTTCACTGCCACCAAACGCATCGGCGGGGCCGTGCAGCGAAACCGCGCCAAACGCCGGATGCGCGAGGCGGCTCGCCAGATCCTGCCCCTGATGGCAACCCCCGGAACCGACTATGTGATCATTGCTCGCACCGGGGTGATCACGCGCGACTGGACCCGTTTGCTTGACGATGTAAAAAGCGCGCTGTTAAGGCTCGCCACCGAACGCCCGGCTCCCCACGTCGGTGGGCCTGCTCCCTCCCCTGTTGGAAACTCGCGTCCCCGCTCATGAGAGACGACAACACTCGCAACACGATCATCTTCTTCGTGTGCGCGGCCCTGCTGCTGATGGTCTATCAGTTCTTCGTCATTGAACCGCAGGACCGGCAGCGTCAGGTGGAGGCTGCGGCCACTGCGGCGGCGACGGCCCCCGCTGTCGGCCCCGGTCTGGCCGCACCGCAGGTTCCCCAGGCCATGACCCGCGACGCCGCGATCATCGCCAGCCCCCGCGTCCCCATCGCCACGCCGGCCCTTAAGGGTTCGCTCTCGCTCAGGGGTGGCCGGATCGATGACCTCTATCTGGTGGGCTACCGCCAGACCCTGGACAAGGGATCGCCGCCGGTGGAGCTGCTGCGCCCGGAAGGCACGCAGTATGCCTGGTTCGCCGACATGGGCTGGACCGGGGCCAATGTCCCGGGTCTGCCCACCGCACAGACGCTGTGGACGCTGGCTGGTGGCTCGGTGCTGTCACCCGGCCAACCGATCACCCTGACCTATGCCAACGGTCAGGGCCTGACCTTCACGCGGCTGATCTCTGTCGACGACAAGTTCATGTTCACGGTGAAGGACACCGTGGCCAACACCGGCGCATCGGCGATCACACTCGCGCCCTATGGTTCGATCCAGCGGCAGGGTGTTCCGGACAATCTGGGCAAGAACTCGGTCGTGCACGAAGGCGGCATGGGCTGGTTCGCTGGCGAACGGCGGCCGGTGAAATACGCCAAATGGGCAAAGGAGGGCGGCGGTCCTGCCCTTACCTCCACCGGAGGCTGGATCGGCATTACCGACCACTACTGGCTGGCGGCCCTGATTCCCGCCCAGGGTGAACAGTTCGAGGCTAGCTACCGCCTCACCAAGGCTGCGGCGCTAAACATCTTCGACGCCAATTTCGTCGGCCAGGCGCGCGCTATCCCGGTGGGCCAGCAGGTCAGCTCAACCATCCACATCTTTGCCGGTGCCAAGCAGGAGCCCGTGCTGAAGGGTTACCAGACCAGCATCGGTGCAACCAATCTGGACGAGGCCATCGACTGGGGGATGCTGTGGTTCATCACCCGGCCGATCTTCCAGTTCCTGGCCTTCATCTTCCATCACGTCGGCAACTTCGGCGTCGCCATCCTGGTGCTCACGGTCGTGGTGCGACTGATCTTCTTCCCGCTCGCCAACAAGCAGTACGAGTCGATGACGAAGATGAAGAAGGTCCAGCCGGCGATGGAGGAGCTGAAGGCCAAGTTCAAGGATGACCCGGCCAAACAGCAACAGGAACTGATGGAACTGTACAAGCGCGAGAAGGTAAACCCGCTGGCCGGGTGTTTCCCGATCCTGCTGCAGATCCCGGTGTTCTTCGCCCTGTTCAAGGTGCTGCAGATCGCCATCGATATGCGCCACGCGCCGTTCGTGGGGTTCATCAAGGACCTGTCGGCGCCCGACCCGACCACGATCTTCAATGTGTTCGGCCTGATCCCGTGGGATCCAGGCACCTTGCCGCTGATCGGCAGCCTGATGGCCTATGGGACCCCACCCGGGTTCCTGCACATCGGCATCCTGCCGATCCTGTACGGGATCACCACCTGGCTGACCACGTCGATGAGCCCACCGGCCCCGGACCCGATGCAGCAGCGGATATTCCAGCTGATGCCGATCCTGTTCACCTTCATCATGGCGCAATTCGCCATCGGGCTGCTGGTCTATTACACGTGGTCGAACATCCTGACGGCCATGCAGCAGTATGTGATCATGCGGCGCTTCAAGGTGGACAATCCCATCGACAAGCTGATCCGGCGGATCACCGGGAAACCGGCGGAGCTTGCGTGAGCGAGCCTCTCGAAACCACCGCAGCGTTCGACGACGAGGCGCTGGAGGCGGCCCGGATATTCTTTGCCCATCCGGTGAGCTTCATGATGGGGGCGGTGGCGATTGCGGGCCTGCCGCCGGCGGACCTGCCAGAGGTGGCCTTTGCCGGGCGGTCCAACGTGGGCAAGTCGTCGCTGATCAATGCGGTGACGGGGCGGACGCATCTGGCGCGGGCCTCGACGGCACCGGGGCGGACGCGGGAGATCAATTTCTTTGTCTGTGACGAAACGCTGCGGCTGGTGGACCTGCCTGGCTATGGATTTGCCAAGGTCAGCCGGGAGGCCAAGAACAAGTTCCAGAACCTGGGGCGATCCTACCTGCGCGGACGGCCCAATCTGAAGCGCGCCTATCTGCTGATCGACAGCCGTCACGGCCTGAAGGACGTGGATCTGGAGGCGATGGAGGCGTTTGATCTTGCGGCTGTTTCATACCAGATCATTCTCACAAAGGCTGACAAACTGAGTGCGCGCGATGTGGCTCAAGTGACGGCGGAGACGCAGCGAAAGATTGCAAAACGTCCGGCTGCCTTTCCCCGCGCGCTGGCGACCTCGGCGGAGAAAGGCCTTGGAATTGCTGAACTCAGGGCGGAAATCGTGGCGGCCTGCGCGGCCTGACGCGTCAGGTGTCGAACTTGTCCTTGCGCCTGTGTCCAAACAACATCCGGCTCTCCAATCTCCCCCGCAGCCCTGTGTAATAGGCGTTCAGGAATGTCAGATCCGGCAGATCATCGGCCCCCTGCCAGTTGATCTTGACACGGATGCGCGTGGCGACCTCGGCCAGGGATTTACGGTTGTTGGCGCGAAGCACGTCTTCCAGAACGTGGAGTTCCTTGACCCCGTAGGCATCGAGCTGGGCGGGCGTGAAGACAAGGCTGCGTGAGACGGTGCGCTCGGCGTCGGCGAGGTCCGGGCGCAGAACCCGCCGGGAGGCCTTGACCACCATGGAGCCCGCCGCCAGATCGCCGAGCCGCCGCCGGTCGCGGTTGAAAAGCGGGAACACCACAAACACCCCGCTCCAGATGGCGCCGAGCGTGATCAGAGCCGCATCCACGCCCTGTCCACTGGCAGCGAGAAAGGTCAGGGGCAGGAACACCTCGACGTCGCGCATGGCGTTGCGGACGAACACCGCGTCGGCGGTCAGGCGACCCCCGTCGGCAGCAATCACCCGCAAGCCCATGGCGCGCTTGCCGGGCGTCGCGGCGCGGGACTGGATCTCGAAGGCCACGAAGTAGAAGTTGCGACCCAGAAAAGCACCAAGCAGCCAGACAACGCCAAGCACCTCGCTCATCCAGGAGATGTCGGTCACACCGGCGACCAGCAGGGCGGCGAGACTGAATACCGCAAGGCCCCCGCCCAGGATCAGGAAGTCGAGCAGCAGCGCCACGAACCGGTCGGCGTAGGACGCCACCTTCAGACGCAGGTCCACGCCCTCCGGGGTCACCAGCTCGCGATTGACCACCCCCGTCGTCGTCATGTGGCCACTCGCCGGGGCCAGTAGAAATAGGCCAGCCAGCCCGCGAGCATCAGGCCGGCGATGGCGTATCGCACCAGATCAAGCTGGATCAGTTGCCGCGCGAAGCCCTCCAGCAGGCCGGCCACCAGCAGCATCACCACGACACCGGCCATCACCACGCCCGCGCGCCGCCCGGCCTCGCCAGCCGCATCAACCCGGGTTCGATCACCGGGAAAGGCGACGGCCCAGCCAATCGAGAACCCGGCCGCCCCGGCCAGCACGATGGCGAACAGCTCGGTAGTGCCGTGGATCATCAACCATCCCGTGAGCTCGAAACCCAGATCCCGGGAGAAGAACAGCGCCAGAAAAGCCCCCAGCATCGCGCCGTTCATCACCATCAGGGCGGCAGTCGGGAGGCAGAAGGCGAACCCGAGGGCAAAGGCAAACAGAGCTACCTGCGAATTGTGGGTGAAGAGGAAGGTCGCCATGGTCGACAGGCCTTCAGACGTGGTCGCCGGGCTGTAGAGTGTTTCGCGGAGGAAGGCCGTAGTCGCCATCGGATCACGGCCACCCGCCAGGCCTGCGTCCACAAAGCTGAAGAACCAGTCACCGTCGCGCCGGACCAGCACATAGGCCGCCACCGCCGCCAGGGCCGAGATCAGAAACGAGGCAAGAGTCTCGCGCCAGAGCGCCTGTACCGCCGCCGGCCAGTCGTGGCGGAAAAACCGGACAATGCGGGCGCCCAGTCGGGTGCGCGTGCCATAGACGACAAAATAGGCCCGGGTGCACAAGCCCTCCAGATAGTCGGTCAGGTTCTGATCCAGGGAAATCGAGCGGGCCACCGACAGGGACGACAGCGCCTGGCGATAGAGTAGCGGAATTTCCAGCAGCTCCTCGCGGCGCAGCTTTACGGCCCCCAGCGTTTCCACCTTGCCCAGCAGGACCTCGAGCCTGCGCCAGTCCGCTTCGCGCTCGGCGCGGAACCGCCCGCTTTTGAGGTGCAGCTCGGCCATCAGATCAAGCCCCGCCGTTTCACATCAAGGTAGCCGTTGAGCAGGCCCGCCGAGAGGCCGTCGGCGGGGGCATCGACAATCTGGGCGCCCATCCGCTTGAGGCGGGTCGCCACCGATCCACGCTGGGCCAGCAGGCGCTCGGCGATGACCGCGCGGGTCACATCCTCGGCATCGCGCGGCTCGCGGGTGACCAGACTTTCCAGCTCATCGTCACGGAACACCACGAACAGCACCAGGTGCGTGCGCATCAGCCGCGCCACATTCTCGATCATCAGTTCGGCACTGGTGGCGTCGGCGAAGTCGGTGAACACTACCACCAGGGCGCGGCGGTCGAGCCGCCCGGCCAGAGCTGTCAGCCCGAGGGTGAAATTAGTCTCCTCGGTGGAATAGTCGATGGCGGTGGCCAGCTTTTGCAGCAGGAGAAACGCCGCCTGGCCCGAGGTCAGTCCGCTGGCCAGACGCGGGCGGGAGTCGAAGGCGAACAGGCCGACCCGGTCGCCCATCCGCAGAGAGACAAAGGCCAGTAACAGGGCCGCATTGATGGCCCGGTCGATGCGCGGCAGGCCGGCGGCAGGCGCGCTCATCAACCGTCCGGTATCCAGCGCCAGCAGGACATGGTGGTTGCGTTCGGTGCGGTACTCACGGCCGATCAGCTTGCTGTGTCGGGCGCTCTGCTTCCAGTCGATGTCGGCCAGGTCCATGCCGGTCTGGAAGTCCTTGAGGGCGTGAAAATCGGTCCCCTCGCCCGCGTCGCGCAACGGCTTGGCCCCCAGCGGGGCGTTGCGGGCGAAAAGCCGAAGCGCCGCCTCCTTGACCCCCTCTACGTCGGGCGTCACCAACAGCGAAGGGCCGGCGGGGGCCGGGCTCTGCAGCCACATCAGGCCCAGCGGTCCAGACCACCGCGCCCAGACGCCCTCTATCCGGCCCTCGCCGCGTCGCAGGGGCGCGATCTGCACCGCGGCGCTGGCCTGACCCTCGTGGACGCTCACCGACTGGCGGTCAGGTTCGGCGGCCAGTCGCGCGTTGACCCCGATGGCCAGTTCGACCGAACGCGGCGCACGACCGGTGAAGGCGGCAGTGAGGGTGGCCCCGGCCGGCCGGCCGATGCCCATGACGAGGGGCGCGCTGGTCGTCAGCGTCATCCGGCGCTGAGGCGCTGCCAGCATGGCGTCGGCCAGCATCAGCCCCGCGATCAGCACGATCCAGACCACCCCCACCGTCCACAAACCCGGCATCGCCAGGGCTACGCCCAGCGCCAGGGGTGCGCCGGTAGCCATCAGCGCAATCGCGCGGCGGGTGGGATAGAGCCTCAATCGGTTACCGTGGTGCTGTGGCCAGATTGACCAGATCGCCCAGGATCTGGTCCGGACGCCGACCGTCGATTTCGGCGGACGGCGACAGGATCACGCGGTGGCGCAGCACCGGCAGGGCCAGCGCCTTCACGTCGTCGGGGATCACGTAGTCGCGCCCGTCTAGGGCCGCGCGGGACCGGGCCGCCAGCGCCAGCTGGGCGGCGCAGCGGGGCGACGCACCGCTGGAAAAGTCCGGAGTTTCGCGGGTCGAGCGGACCAGGTCCAGCACATAGCCCACGATCTCGTCGGTCAGGCGAACGCCGGCCACCGCGGCGTGTGCCTCGCTTAGCTGGGCGGCGGTGACCACGCGGGCGACGCCGCGTTCGGCGGGGTCGGTGTGGCCGCTCTGCATGCCGTATTCCGCGACAATCTGGCGTTCTTCCTCGCGGCTCGGATAGCCCATCGACTGCTTGAACAGGAACCGGTCAAGTTGGGCTTCCGGAAGTGGATAGGTACCCTGTTGCTCCAGCGGGTTCTGGGTCGCCACCACCATGAAGCTGGAGCTCAGTTCGCGGGACTTGCCGTCTATGGTGACGCGGCGCTCCTGCATGGCTTCCAGCAGGGCGGCCTGGGTCTTGGGCGGAGTGCGGTTGATCTCGTCGGCCAGCAGGAGCTCGCAGAACAGCGGGCCTTCGGTGAGCGAGAACGTCGAGGTCTGGAAGTTGAAAACGTTGGACCCGATGATGTCGGCGGGCATCAGGTCGGGCGTGAACTGGATGCGTCCGAAATCGAGCCCCAGGGTGCGGGCAAAGCACTGGGCCAGATAGGTCTTGGCGACTCCGGGTGGCCCCTCCAGCAACACATGGCCCCGGGCGAACAACGCGGTCAGCAGCAGGTCGATGGTGTCGCGCTGACCCACGATGGCCTTGCCGACCTCGGCCCGGACCTGCTCGGCCAGCCCCTTCACTTCAGCGACGTTCACGGGTCATCTCTCCTCGCCAGTCATGCAGTTTTCGCGCGATGGCCATCAGGTCGTCGCGGGTTTTGGCCGTCGCGGCTTCGGCGGCCAGGTCATCGGGGGACGCAGCACCGCGGCGGCGCGCCAGTTCATCCAGCCATTGTCCGCCGGTGTGGCCTGCGGCGCGCGCCACCAGGGCGTTGGTCAAGGCGGCATAGGCGGGGGCGAACTCGTGTTCCTTGCGGGCCATGCGCACCAGATCGGCGGAATTGTCCACCAGGGCGCGGCCGCCCAGCGCAAACGCGCGACCCTTGCGGCGCGGCTGACCGAAACGGGCGAGCGCGTGCAGACCCATCAGGATCCCGGTCGCCACTGCAATCAGGGTCGCCGCCAGCCACGGCGGTTCCAGCATCAACCGGCCAAGACCGCGCCCGCGTTCGAACCCGTTCAGCGTCACGTCGAATAGCAAAGGTTCCTTGCCGCCACGTAGGGCGGTCAGCATCAAACTGGCCGCGCGGGCAGTTTCAAGATTGACCAGACCCTGGTTGTTGAGCAGATCCGGATCGGCAAGCACCCAGATGCCGGGCGACTTTTTCGATCGGGCCAGCACGATGCGTCCGCCCTCGTCGACCAGCACCGGTGCCCAGCCGTCACCCGACAGTGTCTGCAGGCGGTCGACAGGCCCAATCGACATACCGACGCGGTTCGCGAAACCGCCGCTGACGCCGCGCAAGACATGACGGAAGCGCCCCTTGCTGCGCGCCACCCGGGATATCGGCGCATAGGAGGAGAGCAGGTCCGTGAAGGTGTCGCCGCCTTTCACCAGCCCGACCTTTCGAACCCAGCCCTGATGGAGCGGGTCAGGTGCGGCCTGCCACTTCGGCAGCACGATCAGGGTCATCGGACCCTTGGGGTAGGCCTGTAGCGCCTTTGGTCCCAGACCCGGCTCCGGCGTGAGGATAACCACCGAACTTGTGGGGCGCAGCGGGCGGGCACGGCTGACGACGACTGGCGCGCCCAGCGCCTTCATCAGGATCGGCGCGCCCGAGTAGCCGATGGCGGACTTCGACAGCGCGTGGGCTTGACCGTCGTTGCCGCCGCGCAGGTCGGGCGCATAGGCCGACAGCACCGCAAGCCCGGCCAGGGACACGATCCCGACCAGGACCAGCGCCAGCATCGTGCGACTGGAGAAGGCGAGGCCGCGCGCCGGGCCCTCGTCGGCGAGGCTCATCGCCAACCTGCGTCAAAGGCGAATGCCTCATAGTCGCGCCTCGCGGCATCGAACACGTCGGAGCCCACCGGCTGGCCGCCGAAGAACGCGCGCTCCACCGCCTGAGCCAGTCGGGCGAAGGCAGCACGGGGTTGCGAGGGCAAGACGTCGAGGTTGGCAATGTCGCGGCTGGTCAGGGCCGGGCGCACCGCACCGGGGCGGCGCCCGGAAAGGTCGTCAATCGAGCGGAACAACAACAGGTGGATCGCCTCACCGAAACGCCCCTGCGCAGCCAGCCCGTCAGCATCGTCCAGCAGGGCCAGCGCTGTCGCAGGCTCCGGCCGCCAGTCTGTGGCCACTATGCTGGTTTTCTTGCGGAACAGGCGGTCCGGGAGAAGCTCGCCCAGCAGCAGATAGGCCAGCAGGGCCACGCCCAGGATCAGCCCACCCCAGAAGACGTACTGGAACACCGGTGCCACGGCCGCGAGGATTTCCAGGAGAGGTTTCAGCCAGGCGGGCGGGGTGTATTCCGGGGCAGCGGTAAAGCTGAACTGCAGTCCACGGGTGTCCAGCAGGGCCTGATGCGCCAGGGCGAACTCGCGCCCCGCCACCTGACCGCCAGCCGTCGCCATGTCCCCGCCCTGCACGCACACTCCCGAGTTGCAGGCGCGAGCCTAAACGAGCGCAGGTTTGCCGCAAGGTGTCGAATGGGGGTGGCAGACAGCAGCGGCCGAGAGGAGAGCTTGACCGACAGGCGGTTCGCGGAGAGGAGATGAGGCATGATGCCATCCGACGCCTTCATTCTGGGCCTGCCCAAGGCCGAAATACACCTGCATATCGAGGGCAGTCTGGAGCCGGAGCAGATGTTTGCGTTCGGGCGGCGAAACCGCATCGCGCTGCCGTTCGCGACGGTGGAAGACGTGCGGGCGGCCTATGCGTTCTCCAACCTGCAGGACTTTCTGGACATCTATTATCAGGGCGCGGGCGTGCTGATGACGGAGCAGGATTTCCACGACCTGGCGATGGCCTATTTCCGGCGGGTGGCGCCAGATGGGTGCCGGCATGTGGAGCTGTTTTTTGATCCGCAGACCCACACGGACCGGGGGCTGCCGTTTCGCGTCGCGGCCGACGGGTTGCTGTCGGGCATGGCCGAGGCCGAGCGGACGTTGGGTATCACGTCGAGCCTGATCCTGTGTTTTCTGCGGCATCTGGATGAGGACGCGGCGTTTGCGACTTTGAGAGCGGCGGAGCCCTGGCTGAACCGGATCGCCGGCGTGGGGCTGGATTCCTCGGAGGTCGGACATCCACCGTCGAAGTTTTCGCGCGTGTTCGCGGCGGCCGGGGAGCGAGGGCTGAAGCGCGTGGCGCATGCGGGTGAGGAAGGCCCACCGGCCTATGTGTGGGAGGCGCTGGACCAGTTGCACGTCGACCGTATCGACCACGGCAATCGCGCGCTGGAGGATTCGGCTCTGGTCGCGCGTCTGGTGGCCACGGGTATGACGCTGACGGTGTGTCCGCTGTCGAACCTGAAGCTGTGTGTGGTGGATGACCTCGCCGCGCACCCTCTGAAGCGGATGCTGGATCTGGGGCTGAAGGTGACCCTGAATTCTGACGATCCGGCCTATTTCGGGGGTTATCTGGGGCGAAACTGGACGCAGACGGCACGGGCATTGGCGTTGTCGCGGGAGGACCTGGTCACGCTGGCGAAGAACAGTTTTGCGGGCTCGTTCCTGCCGGCGACGGATGTGGCGCGCCATGTGGCGGCGATCGACGCCTATGCGTCGCGGGGCTCACCGACATAGCTGAGCGCCAGGGTGGCGATGGCGGCGACGATCACCACCGGGATCATGGTCGTGAAGACCTGGCTGCCGCTGAAGCCGGCCTGGCGCAGTTCGCCGGCGATCAGCGGCCCGATAATGGCCCCCATGCGACCGACCCCGATGGCCGCCCCGGCACCCACTGCGCGGACGTGCGCGGGATAGAGTCCGGGTGCCTGACCATAGAGCGAAAACTGTGCGCCCATGACCATGAACCCCGCCAGCGCGGCGCAGATCAGGGTCGATGAGAGGTCCATCGCATTGGCGAACGTATAGAGGGAGGCGGCCAGCACCGCGAAGAACAGCGTCAATATCCGGCGCAGCCCGAACCGGTCGACCAGCACGCCCGCGACCAGGGCCCCGAAGACGCCGGAGAGGTTGAATACCAGCGCCGCCGTTGCACCGTCGCCGGCGGTCAAGCCCTTTGCGGTCACCAGGGTCGGCAGCCAGTTCAGCAACAGATTGAGCACTAGCACGATCAGCAGGAAAGCCACCCAGATCAGCAGGGTCGCCGCCGCGCGGCCGCCCCCGAACAGCGCCGTCGCTGCGCGCCGATCCGCGCCCTCTCTGGCCTGCGGTCTGGTTTCCGGCAGCAGGAAATAAACTACGGGGGCCAGCACCACCGGGATCAGACCGCCGATGACGAACAGCATCCGCCAGTCCAGGGCCTCACCGCCAAGCCGCGCCACGAGTGAGACCAGAACCCCGCCCGCGGGAAGGCCGCAGAACATCAGCGTGGTGGTCGCGGTACGACGGCCCGGTGCGCTGATTTCGGTGGCGACGGTGACCAGATTGGTCATGGCGCCGCCAAACCCCAGCCCCGTGAGAAATCGAGCCAGGAACAGGCTTTGGTAGTCCTGGCAGAACGCGGTGGAGAGGGAGAACACCCCGAAGGCGGCCACGGACATCGCCAGCAAGGGTCTGCGGCCAACCCGGTCTGCGGCCCAACCCCCGAAGAAGGCGCCCAGGAGCATTCCGATCATCGCAGCAGCAGCAGCCCAGCCCTGCTGTCCCGCTGACAGGCCGAGTTCCGCCACCAGCCGGGGTGCGGCCACACCGAACGCCTGGATGTCATAGCCCTCGAGGGCGGCGATGAAGAAGCAGATGAAAACAATCAGGCCTGCGCTGGCGTGGCCTTTTGTGGCCTCGGTCAAACGGGCCTCCCCGGCATGCCGTCGAATTCGTAGAAGTACATCATGATGCCTTCCCCGTCAGAACCTCGACCCTCATAGAGCGCCCGCGCCGGTCCGTTGTCGTCCTCGGTCAGCACCCAAGCTTGCACGCAGCCTAAGCTGCGGCTCCAGACCGTTAGATCATCAAGCAGTCGCGTCGCGATGCCTTCGCGTTTGCGGGCCGGGGCGACGCCCAGATTGTCGATGTAGAGTTCGGGCTGCTCGTCCGGCTGTCGATGCACCACGCCTCGGGCCTGGCCGACCACCTCTCCATTGGCGACCGCGACCACCATCAAATGAGACGGTTCCGCGAGATAGGCGGACAGGTGCGCCAAGTCGATCCGACGATCAAAGACGTCCTCGGCAACCCGGTCAAGCAAACCTGACTGGTCCGGGCCCACGCGTATGATCTGGACTTCCATGCGCCTGACCTTAGGGTCTGCACCTGATTTGTGAAGTGTTGCAGCCCTCGGAGAGACGACCATGCTCAAGTTCGCCACCGTGTTGCTGGCGGCCATCGCGCTGGCCGGCGTATCGCACGCCCGCACCCTGGACGTCGCGCCAGGGCCGGACGCCCAGGAGCGGATCCAGACCGCTCTGCTCGACGCCAAGCCGGGCGACACCGTGCAGCTGGCGGCGGGCCGGTATGAGCTGACCGACGGCCTGTCGCTGGACGTCAACAACGTTACCGTCAAGGGCGCGGGGCCGCAGACCACGGTGTTGTCGTTCAAGGGCCAGAAGGGTGCGGGCGAAGGGCTGCTGATCACCTCGGACCAGGTAACCGTCCGCGACTTCGCTATCGAGGACAGCCGTGGCGACGGGATCAAATCCAAGGGTGCCGACGAGATCAGTTTCGTGAATGTGCGCGTGGAATGGACCGGCGGTCCGAAAGAAACCAACGGCGCATACGGCGTTTATCCGGTGTCTTCGACCAATGTGCTGATCGACCGGGTGGTGGTCCGCGGCGCGTCTGACGCTGGGATCTATGTGGGCCAGTCGAAGAACATCGTGGTCAAGAACAGCCGCGCCGAATTCAACGTGGCCGGGATCGAGATCGAGAACTCGATGAATGCCGATGTGTTCGACAATGTCGCCACGCGCAACACCGGCGGCATCCTGGTGTTTGACCTGCCCAACCTGCCGCAAATGGGGGGCCATTCCACCCGCCTGTTCCGCAACAAGGTGGTGGACAACGATACGCCCAACTTCGCGCCCAAGGGCAATATCGTGGCCGGCGTGCCCACCGGTACCGGCATCATGGTGATGGCCAACCGCAACGTCCATGTGTTCGATAACGAGATCGCCGGCAACCAGAGCACGGCGGTTATGTTGGTCAGCTATACCCAGAAGTTCGATGACAAGACCTACAATCCCCTGCCGCGCGACATCGTGGTGCGCGACAACAAGATCGGAAAGAACGGCTGGAACCCCCAGTTCAGCGGCGGCCCGATGATCGCGAAGATGATGGGCGGTGCCTTGCCGCCGATCGTCTGGGACGGCGTGACCACGTTCGCAGGGCTGCCAGACGTGGTGAATGTGCGCATCAACGATGGGCCGGTCCTGAACCTCAACCTGCCGGGACCGGGCCAGGTAGAACAGGCCAAGCCCTCGGTGGCCAAGACCATCGGCGGCAAGCCGGTCGCCGAACCCAGTGCCGTGGTGCTGCCGAAGCGTCAGGCCGACCTGAGCGCATGAGAGGCTGGTTCGCCGTTCTGGCGGCGCTGGTCTGCCTTGGCGCGACTAAGCCTCCGGCGGACGTGGCGCTTGACGTCCTGATGGCGGAAACGCCAGCACCAAAGCTAGGCGACTATCGGCTGTTTAGCGACGCGGGTGCGCGGCGTCCGAACGCCGGGTTGACGCCCTATACGCTGAACACCCCGCTGTTCAGCGACTATGCGGAAAAATTCCGGCTGGTCTGGCTGCCGCCGGGGACGAAGGCCGGATATGCGACCGAGGGCGTGCTGGGTTTTCCGGTGGGTTCGGTGCTGGTCAAGACTTTTGCCTATCCTGCTGATATGCGGAAACCGCACGACAGCATCCGCTACGTCGAGACTCGCCTGCTGATCCATCAGGCTTCCGGCTGGGTCGCCCGGACCTATCTGTGGAATGCCGAACAGACCGAGGCGGTGCTGAAGCGCGCGGGTGCCCGGCTCGAGGTGGCCTTTGTCGACGGCCAGGGACGGGCGCGCACCATCGACTATGCCGTGCCCAATCAGAACCAGTGCAAGGAGTGCCATCAACTCGACAAGACCGTCACCCCGATCGGTCCGAAGGCCCGCAATCTGAACGGCGACTTTGCCTATGCCGGGGGGACCGAGAACCAGCTCGCCCACTGGACGCAGGTAGGATTGCTGAGCGGTGCGCCTACGCCCGAAGCCGCTCCACTCACGGTTCGATGGGATGATCAGGCGGCGTCGGTGGACGACCGGGCCCGGGCCTATCTCGATGCCAACTGCGCCCACTGTCACAACCCCCGCGCGGTAGCCAGCAATTCAGGCCTGTTCCTGGGGGTCGAGGAGACGCGGCCCGCCGCGCTGGGCGTGGGCAAGCAACCGGTGGCCGCCGGGCGCGGGGCGGGAAACCTCAACGTCGGCATCGATCCGGGACACCCCGAGACCTCGATCATCGCCTACCGGATGGCCTCCAGCGAGCCCGGCGTGATGATGCCGGAACTGGGGCGGTCGGTAATCCACCAGGAGGGTCTGGCACTGATCCGCCAGTGGATCTCGGGCATGAAGGCACCTTGAGCAAGTCGCGACGCGCGGTGCTGGCGCTGGGAGCCGCCGCCATCGCCGATCAGGCGTTCGCGCAGCGAGGGGCCGCAGCGGCAAATACGCCGACAGCCGCCGACACCTCGGCCTGGGAGCGTTATGAGACCCGGCTCCGGGATCGATTGAAGGACGCAGGCGGCGGCACCTTTGATCTCTCCGCCGCCCGCATCGTTCTCAACATAACCAACAGGGCCCGCGCCGTGGCCGACAAGCCGCCGGTCGTATGGCACGAGGAGTTGGCCGATACGGCGCGCGCTCACGCCGGCGATCTGGCCAGGCGGGGGTATGTCGAGCATGTCTCACCCGAGGGCTTCGAGCCCAGCCACCGGTTCTGGCTGATCAGTCGCACCACCATCGGCTCGCCCTCTGAAAACATCGCCTATCACCGGGGATCAGACGCGCCGGCCACGCCGGCCGATCTGGTGAAGCTGTGGCGGAACAGCCCTGGGCATTGGCGCAACCTCCTGCGGCCGACTCACACCCACGCAGCTTTCGCCATTGTCAGAAGACCAGAGAAGGCTTGGCTGGTCGGCCTGTTCGCGCGGCCCCTGGCGACCCTGACCGAACCCCTGGCGTTGCGGGCTACGGGTCCAGAGATCAGCCGGGCACTCCGCGGCCTGGCCACGGATCTGCACGCCAGCGTCTCGATCCCGCAGGGTAGCCGCATGGGAGCCGTGAATGGCCCACCTCCAGTCCTGCAGATCACGGCGACCCGCGCGGCAGGCCTCGGCGACTTCGACGTGATCGGCGGGCCGATTTTTCTGGCCGGTAGCTGAAAACGCCGGATTTGCCCGACCTAGCGGAAGTCCGCTAGGTCTGCACGATACTGTATGTTCGGAGTTACCCCTTGGCCGACCTCTTCGACCCCCTGACCTTCGCCCATGGCCCCGCCATGAAAAACCGGTTCATGCTGGCACCGCTGACCAACTGGCAGAGTCATCCCGACGGGCGGCTGTCCGACGATGAGTTCAAGTGGCTGACCCTGCGCGCCGAGGGCGGGTTCGGCCTGACCATGACCTGCGCGGCCCATGTGCAGGCGGTGGGTCAGGGATTCCCCGGCCAGCTGGGCGTGTTCGGCGATCAGCATCTGGAGGGCCTCAGCCGGCTCGCCGCCGCGATCAAGGCCCACGGCAGTGTCTCGTCGCTGCAGATGCACCACGCGGGCCACCGTTCGCCCAAGGAACTGGTCGGACAGCCGGTCTGTCCGTCGGATGACCCCGAGACCGGAGCCCGCGGCCTGTTGCTGGGCGAGGTCGAACAACTGATCGAGGACTTCGTAGCCTCCGCTGTCCGGTCCGAGCAGGCGGGCTTCGAGGGCGTCGAGATCCACGGTGCCCACGGCTACATCATTGCCCAGTTCCTGTCGGCGGAGCTCAACCATCGTGCCGATCGCTACGGCGGCTCGGTCGAGAACCGTGCGCGCATCATCCACGAGATCATTGACGGCGTCCGTAGTCGATGCCGCCCCGACTTCCAGCTGGGCCTGCGACTGTCGCCAGAGCGTTTCGGCCTTAAGCTGGGTGAGATCCTGGAGACGGCGCAGGTGATCCTGACCGACGGCCGCATCGACTATCTGGACATGTCGCTATGGGATGTCGCCAAGGAACCGATGGAAGCGGAATTCCAGGGCCGCTCGCTGATGTCGCATTTCACCGCGCTGGATCGCGGTCAGGTGCGGCTGGGTGTGGCGGGCAAGGTAACCAGCCCGGCCGTGGCGCGCGAGATGCTGGCCCAGGGTGCCGACTTCGTCCTGATCGGCCGCGCCGCGATCCTGCACCACGATTTCCCCGAGCTGTCCCGGGATCCGGCGTTTGAACCCATTGCACTGCCGGTGTCGCGTCAGCATCTGGTGAACGAAGGGCTGGGCCCGGCGTTTGTCGACTATATGGCGACGTGGAAGGGCTTCATTCAGGAGCCGGTGGACGCATAGGGCGCTCACTTGATTTCCTCAGATGTAATCCTGAACCATCGACGCTGGGGGTCCCGGTCTTCGCCTATGCCGAAACCGGGATGACACTCTGGGGTGGGGGTAGGGCAGCCGGCTTCGGCCCGCCCGTGGCCCAGTCCAGCAACTCTACGGGATGGACCACCGGCACCGAGAGCACCGGCGCCAGCTGCGTCATGCAGCCGATGTTGCCCGCCGCCACAACTACCGCGCCGGTGCGGTTGATGTTGGCGGCCTTGCGGTCGCGAAGTCGGGTGGCCAGGTCGGATTGCAGGATGTTGTAGACGCCGGCCGATCCACAGCAGAGGTGACCCTCGGCGACCGTGCGCACGTCGAACCCGGCCTCGGTCAACAGCGCCGGAGGACCGGTCTTGATCTGCTGACCGTGCTGAAGCGAGCAGGCCGCGTGATAGGCCACGGCCAGACCCGAAGGCGTTGTCACCGGCGGCAGGCCGACCTCGGCGATGAATTCCAGGATATCTTTGGCGGGTACAGCCTCGCCTGCGACGCGCTGGTAGGCTTTCAGCATGGTGCCGCAGCCGGCCGCCGTGGTGATGATAGCGTCGACCTGGCCGGCGCGGGTCCAGGCGGCGAGGTTGTTGCGAGCCATGGATCTGGCTTCATCGGCGCGGCCGAGGTGTTCGGATAGCGCACCGCAGCAGCCTTCGCCCTTCGGGAGAACCACCTCGTAGCCAGCACGGTTGAGCAGGCGCGTGGCAGCCTCGCGGATGTGTGGAGCCATGACCGGTTCCACGCAGCCTTGCAGCAGGATCACGCGTCCACGGAGCGTGGCGGCTACCGGATTTTTCTGGGTGACTCCTCGGTCTTCGACGCCTTGTGGGAGAAGGTTGAGCATCGCCGACAGGGGTTTCAAACCCAGTCTGGTGAAGAGCGGCGTCAGTGGTTTGGCAAATCGCCCAACGGACAGCGCCGCCCGCAACCGTCCGGGTCGTGTCAACACCCCCGCCAGCACCGCGCGCAGGAGCCGCTCGGGCCAGGGCCGCACATGGTGCGTCTCGATATGCGCCCGGGCGTGATCGATCAGCTGGGCGTAGTCGACGCCGGAGGGGCAGGTGGTGGTGCAGGCCAGGCACGACAGGCAGCGGTCCACGTGAGTGACGGTGCTGGCAGGGGGCGGACCGCCATCCTCCAGCATCGCCTTGATCAGTTCGATCCGGCCGCGCGGGCTGTCGCGTTCGTCGCCCAACAGGACGTAGGTTGGGCAGGTCGCGGTGCAGAAGCCGCAGTGGACGCACTTTCGGATTGCCTTGGCCGAGGCGGCGATTTCGGGGTCGACCAACTGGGCGGGTGTGAATGAGGTTCTCATGCGCCCGCCTCCATACGTCCGGGATTGAGTACCCCCAGAGGATCAAATGCCGCCTTTACCCGCGCCTGGAGCGCACCAAGTGACCCGCTTCGTCCCGTAAAGGCTTCACCGCCCCGGAGGCAAAGCGCGTGGCCACCAAGGCTGTGAACCACGGCACGAACCTGTTGCGCCGGGACATCGGTGAGCAGCCAGACCTGGCCGCCAGCCCAGTCGTAGAGCGCGTCGCCTGGCAATTGATGCGGCCCGCGCCAGCCGTCAGCGGGCGGCAGCGAAAGCCGCCACAGGGGTCGCGGGTCTCCGACAAAGGCATCGAGCTCGCGGATCTGGCCCCAGAACTCACGGCTGTGCGCGGCGTCCAGTCGCTCGATCCGTCCGAAGGATTTCAGCGCGGCGACCAGGGCCTCGATCCGCGACGCCACCGAAGACTCAAACCCGTCAAGGCGCAGCGCGGTCACGGCCATTGCGGCCTTGAGCGGTGCGGCCCCCGCCGCGAACGCCGGAAGATGCGCCGCGCCGGAGACATCGAACGGGCCGTTCATGGCCACGCCCATTGCCTCGCAGGCTGCCTCGTCGGTGAGGCCAAACATCAACAGGCTGGTCTCCGCGCGCGGGGCGGGCAGCACCTTGATGGTAACTTCGGTGAGAATCGCCAACGTGCCCCACGACCCGGCCATCAGCTTCATCAGGTCGTAGCCGGTGACGTTCTTGACGACCTTGCCGCCGGCCTTGAACACCTCGCCGCGACCGGACACGGCCTCGAAGCCGAGGAAGTGGTCGCGGGCGGCGCCGGCGCGAACGCGTCTGGGTCCGGAGAGATTGGTCGCCAGCACGCCACCAAGCGTTGGCTCGCCTTGTGCGCCCAGCAGCCTGGTCAAGCGCGGCGGCTCGAAGGCCAGCATCTGGCCGCACCCGGCGACCAGTGTCTCAAGATCGGCGATGCGAACGCCGGGCTGTGCGGTCAGCACAAGTTCGTCCGGTGCGTAGTCGATCACCCTGTTCAAGCCCGCCGTCGAGACCACCAGATCGGCCGCGCCAAGGACACCGATCGCGCGTTTGGTGCCGCCGCCAATTACTTCGATATGCCGACCCTTTGCCCCGGCTTCGGCGACGGCATGCACCACCGCGTCAGGCGTTGCTGGCGAAATAGTACGGATCGGTACGTTTCGCATCAGAAGCGCGGCAAGTCAGGGAAGGCCAGCTTCCCGCGATGGACGTGCACGCGCCCTAGCTCAGCGCAGCGATGCAACACCGGGAAAACCTTGCCCGGATTGAGCAGCAGGCCGGGATCGAAGGCGCATTTGACTCGCTGCTGGCAGGCCAGATCGGTCTCGTCGAACATCTCGCCCATCAGATCGCGCTTCTCGACACCGACGCCGTGCTCGCCGGTCAGCACGCCGCCGACGGCTACGCACAGCTTCAGGATATCGGCCCCGAAGGCCTCGGCCTTTTCCAGGTCGCCGGGAATGTCAGCGTCATACAGGATCAGGGGGTGCAGATTGCCGTCGCCAGCGTGGAAGACATTGGCGACGCCCAGTCCGTACTGCGTGCCGAGCTCGGAGATCCGGCCAAGCACCTGTGGCAGCTTTCCGCGCGGGATGGTGCCGTCCATGCAGAAATAGTCCGGCGCGATCCGGCCCACCGCCGGGAACGCGGCCTTGCGACCGGCCCAGAATGCCTGACGTTCCGCCTCCGACTGTGACACGCGCTCGAAGGTGACGCCGCGGGCCGCCGCCATTATCCGGATAAGATCGACAAGTTCATCGCACTCGGCTTCCGGTCCATCCAGTTCGACGATCAACAGGGCTGCGCAGTCGACCGGGTATCCCACACCCACGAACGCTTCGGCCGCCCTGATCGCGGGACTATCCATCATTTCCAGGCCAGCCGGGATCACGCCGGCCGCGATGATGTCTCCCACCAGCGCACCAGCTTCCTCTACGGAATGAAACCCCAGCAGCATCGCCTTGGCGGTTGCGGGCTTCGGCAGGATGCGCACCGTCACCTCGGTCACAATGCCCAGCAGACCCTCCGAGCCCGTGACGAGCCCCAATAGGTCATAGCCGTCGGCGTCCATCGCCTTGCCGCCCAGGCGCACGATTTCACCGCTCATCAGCACCAGTTCGCAGCCCAGCAGGTTGTTGGTGGTCAGGCCGTATTTCAGGCAATGCACTCCGCCGGAATTCTCCGCCACATTGCCGCCGATGGTGCAGGCGATCTGACTGGACGGGTCGGGGGCGTAGTAGAACCCTTTGGCCTCCACAGCCCCGGTGATCGCCAGGTTGGTGACGCCCGGTTGCACGACGGCACAACGGTTGGCGTAGTCCACCTCCAGGACGCGGTTGAATTTCGACAGACCCACCACGACGCTGTCGGCCAGCGGCAGCGCACCGCCGGACAGCGAGGTCCCCGCCCCGCGCGGTACCACCTTGACGCCGTTGGTCTGACACCAGGCCAGGATCCGCGCGACCTGGTCCGTGGTGTCCGGCAGCACCACCGCGATGGGGGCCTGCCGATAGGCCGACAATCCGTCGCTCTCGAAGGGGACGAGGTCCGAGGGTTCGCTGACCACGCCTTCGCCGGGCACGATCTGCGACAACGCCCGCACGATCTCAGCCTTTCGGGCGATCAACGTGGGGTCCGGCGCAGGCATCTTCATGGGGGGACGGTAGGCGGAGACGGCGTGCAGCGCCATCGCCTGATCTATCCAAACAGCCGATAGACGGCGGTGCCCAGTTCACGGTGGATTTTCAACACCCGCAGACGGGAATGTCGATCCACGGCGTTGATGGCCCGTTCGGCGCGGGCCGCATCGCGGGTCTGCAGCACGACTCGGGATGAAACCCGGCCCATGATTCCTCAATGAGCAAGGGTAGAGCCCATGGCTCAGGATCACGACGCCATGCCTTCAAGTCCACCATTGGCCCGTTGTAGGATTTCCGTTCGTGTGACGGATTGTAGACAAAATAGCATCGGTCCCCTCAAGTTCGGGTAGAGCGCAACGAGGAAACACATGGACATCCGACTTCTCGGCCACGCTTCCAGTCTAGCCATGCTTCTTGCGACGGGAACCGGTGTGGCGGCCCGCGCTCAGGCCCCCTCGAACGAGATTCAGGAGGTGATCGTTTCCGCCCGCAAGACCGAGGAGAAGCTCAAGGACGTGCCGATCGCGGCAACCGTTCTGGACGAGACGGCCATCCGCGACCAGGGCGGCGTGCGAACCATGGAAGACCTGCTCGCCGATGCCCCGGCTGTCCACTTCCTCGACACCACTTCGCCGACCAACTCAGAAGTCACCATCCGGGGTTCCGGCACCAGCCGCGGCACCAAGGCCGAGGCTGCCGTCGGCCTCTACAGGAACGGGGCCTATGTGGGCGGCGAGGGGACCTTGAGATGCGCAGGATGAAGACTTTTGTCGCGGGCTTCGGACTGGCGCTCTTTGCGTCACTGTCGGCGTCAGCGGTGGAGCCGGTCGTGAACATCGCCCAGGGATCGCTTCGCGGCGAGACCCTGGGGGCAATCTCCCGCTTCATGGGGGTTCCCTTCGCACTGCCGCCGACGGGTGACCTCCGCTGGCGTCCTCCGACGGCTCCGGCGGCATGGCCGGGCGTGCGGGCTGCGACGTCTGCGGGACCCGCCTGTCCCCAGGCGGCGGTCGCAAGTCTTGCCGGTGATCTGCGCAATCTGCCGCAGGACGAGGATTGCCTCTATCTCAATGTGTGGGCCCCGGCGGACGGCAAGCGCCTCCCCGTCATGGTCTGGATCTACGGCGGTGCCTATCGTCAGGGAGCTTCCAACCTGCCGCTCTACAACGGCGCGCCTCTGGCCAGGCAGGGCGTCATTGTCGTGACGCTCAACTATCGCTTGGGCCCCTTCGGTTTCTTCGCCCATCCCGCATTGACCCGCGAAGCCGCGCCGGATGCGCCGCTCGGTAATTATGGACTAATGGACCAGCTCGCCGCGCTCAGGTGGGTCCAGCAGAACATCGCAGCCTTCGGCGGAGACCCCGCCCGGGTGACGGTGTTTGGCGAGTCTGCCGGCGGCGGCAGCATTCTGCACCTGATGACGATCCCCGAGGCTCGTGGCCTGTTCGCCCAGGCCATCGTCCAATCCGGGGGCGGGCTTACCAATCCCGCGGATCTAAAGACCCGCGAGGCTGTGGGCCTGCGCCTTGCCCAAGCCGCGGGCGCGCCGGCGGACGCGATAGCCCATGACCTCCGCGCCTTGAAGCCGGGCGATCTGGTGGAGGCCGCAAACCGGGTTCCCGGCTCAGCGCCCGCGCCCTTCCTTGACGGGCGCCTGCTCAAGACGGCACCGTGGCGGGTCTTTCAGGCTGGCGGCGCGATGGACATTCCGCTGTTGATCGGGGCCAACAGCAATGAGGCCAGCGTGATGGCCGCCTTGGGCGTACCCCTGACGGCGGCGGACGCCTTCCTCGGGCCGGACAAGGCCAGGGCCAAGGCGGTCTATGGCGACATCGCCGACACCGAACGCGCCCGCCAGGTACTGGGAGACGCCTGGTTCGTAGCGCCGGCGCGCTGGGTCGCAGGCGCGTCCGGCGCTCCGGCCTATCTGTATCACTTCGACTATGTGCTCGAGGCCCAAAGGGGTCGGGTGGCCGGCGTGAATCACGGTGGCGAGATCCCTTACGTCTTCAAGACCTGGGACGCGTACCCAGCGCTGGCAGTCAACATGACGCAAGGTGACCGCGCCTATGTGGAACGGGTATCGGCCTGCTGGGTGAGCTTTGCCAAATCCGGCCAGCCAGACTGCATCCCGGGCGGGACTTGGCCAGCCTACGACCCGGCCAAGGACGCGCTCGTGTTGTTCGCAGACACGCCCGCGGTCCGCGCCGGGTTCCGGAAGCAGCAACTGGACCTGCTTCTGGACGAGTTCTTCCGGACGGTGCGGCCTGACGCGCCCTGATCGCTCACCCGTCGTAGAACAGCGCCGGGTGCAGACCGATGACGCGGCGGTCGCGTTCCGTGGTTGCCCGGGCGATGGCCTCCGGCGACAGCTGATTGGCATCATTGGTCGGTAGAAGGCGCTGGGCGATATCGCGGCGGCCATAGTGAACCTGGAGGAAGAACCGGCCGTGGTCGCCGTCCTTCGTCGGCATGCGGCGATGCCAGACGTCGGAGACAAACAGGCCCGCATCTCCCGCCCGGGTCAGTAGCGGCACCACGCGCTGGCCCTCATAGTCTAGATCATCATCCATGCTGCGCGCGTGAGGCGGTGCCCGGCCTGACAGGTGGCTGCCCGGTAGCACGCCGGTCGGACCGTCTTCCCGCGCACAGTCCTGCAGATAAAGATGAACCCCGATCGCGAACACGGGGTGGGGAATGTCGGCGGGCCAGCGCACCCCCGCGGGCAGAGGTACATGCGGCCCGGCGTCGATGTGCCAGCTCTGGCCGCCGTGCGAGCCGGGATGGCCCGCCGGGTTCCGCCAGGCGGTGTTGGCGATCACGTGGCAGTCCTCGCCCAGCAGGGGCTCGATCACCGACAACAGGCGCGGGTGCGCGCAGGCACGCTGGGCGGCGGGGCTGCGGTTGAGCATGGCATATCGGAACATGGCCGCGTCTTCAGGCGACCGGTCGCCACGCGGGTCGGCCGGATCGTGGTCGTAAATTTCGCCGATCTCGGCGCGCAGATCGGCGATTTCACCCGGCGAGAACAGGTCCCGGATGATGGCGTAACCGTCCCGCTCCAGCTGGATGGACTCGTCGGGTGCCGGCTCGTTGCGGACTTCAAGATACGGGCGGCCGCGTCGGATCATGCTCAGGCTCCATACAAACCCAGCCTATCCGCCGCCCGCGCGGCGCGCCACTGTGAAGGATCGCCTACTCGCCCCGGAACGCCGGCGTCCGCTTTTCGTTGAAGCTCGCAACGCCTTCGCGGCGGTCGGCGGTGGTGAAGAGGTGGTTGTAGAGGCTGAGTTCCAGATCCATCGCCTGCTTCAGGTCCAGGTCCTGGCCGCCGTGGACAACGCGCTTCAACGCTCGCACCGACAGTGGCGCGCGGCTGGCGATCTGGGTGGCCACGGCCAGCACGGTATCCAGCAGAGCCTCGGGTGCAACCACGCCGTTGACGATCCCGTAGTCCAGCGCCTTGTCGGCAGGGATCGGGGCGGCGGTGGTCATGATCTCGATGGCCCGCCTTGGCCCCACGGCGCGTGTCAACAGCTGGGTTCCGCCGAGGCCCGGCATGATGCCAAGACCCGCCTCGGGCAGGCCAAACCGCGCGCCCTCGGCGGCGTAGGCGAAGTCGCATGCCAGCGTCATCTCGCAGCCGCCGCCCATGGCCGCACCTTGCACAGCCGCGATCACGGGCACAGGCACGGCCAGCTGGGCGCGCGCCATATCCTCGAAGATCCTGTGCTGGGCGGCCCAGGCCTCATCGGTCATACCGTTGCGTTCCTTGAGGTCCGCGCCGGCCTGGAAGTTCTTGCCTTCCCCGCGCAGGATCACGCAGCGCAGGTCGGGGCGGGACCCCAGAGTCGTCCAGGCGTCCAGCAGTTCGCGGCCCATTGTCGACGACAGGGCGTTGGCCACCTCGGGACGATTGAACACCACTGTCATAATGCCGGAACCCAGGTCTTCCAGCTTGATGGTTTCGTAGGTCATCAGAAGCTCGCCCCTTTTCAGAAGGATTTGGGCTGGCCCAGCACGTGGGTGGCGACGTGGCTGAGGATGAGGTTCGTGGAGATAGGGGCGACCTGGTAGAGGCGGGTCTCGCGGAACTTGCGTTCGATGTCGTATTCCTCCGCGAAGCCAAAGCCGCCGTGGGTTTGTATCGCCATGTCGGCGGCGAACCAGCTGGCCTCAGAGGCCACCAGCTTGGCCATGTTGGCCTCGGTGCCGCAGGGCTGGCCGGCTTCGAACAGTTCAGCGGCCTTCTCGACCATCAGGTTGGCGGCGGTCATCTGGACATAGGCGCGGGCCAGCGGGAACTGCACGCCCTGGTTCTCGCCGATGGGGCGACCGAACACGACCCGATCCTTGGCGTACTGGCTGGCGCGGTCGATGAAGAACTTGGCGTCGCCGATGCACTCGGCCGCGATCAGGATCCGCTCGGCGTTCATGCCGTCGAGGATGTATTTGAAGCCTTTGCCTTCTTCGCCGATGAGGTTCGCGGCAGGTACCACCAGGTCCTCGAACAACAGCTCGGTGGTGGCGTGGTTCAGCATGGTGCGGACCGGGATGATAGTCAGGCCGTTACCGACGGCGGTGCGCATGTCGACCAAAAGCACGCTCATGCCCGCCGAGGTTTTCGCCTCATCGCGCGGGCTGGTGCGGCAGAGCAGGACCATCAGGTCCGAGTGTTCGGCGCGGCTGATCCAAAGCTTGCGGCCATTCACGACATAGGTGTCGTCGACCTTTTTCGCGAAGGTGGTGATGCGGGTGGTGTCGGTGCCGGCGTCGGGCTCGGTGACGCCAAACGCCTGCAGGCGCAGCTCGCCGCTGGCCACCTTGGGCAGATAGGCTTGCTTCTGGGCCGCGGTGCCGTGCCGCAGGAGCGTGCCCATGGTGTACATCTGGGCGTGACAGGCTCCGCCGTTACAGCCGGAGCGGTGGATTTCCTCCAGCACGGCGGCCCCGGCAGCCAGACCCAGACCGGAACCACCGAATTCCTCGGGGATCAGCACCGAAAGGAACCCAGCCTCGGTCAGCGCCGAGACGAACGCGGTCGGATACTCCCGCTCCCGGTCCAGCGCGCGCCAATAGGCGCCGGGGAAGCGGGTGCAGAGCTTGCGTACGGCTTCGCGGATTTCGGGGAAGGTTTCCTGGGTCACCCCCCGACCTTGCCATGACGACGCAGGGTCAGCCTAGGGGTCAACGGCTGGCGCGCACGCGGCCCAGCAGGCGCGCCAGCGCCGGGATCAGCTCTCGCTGCTCAACCCGGCGATAGTCGTGGTCGGCAGGCAGCGCCTCGACCAGACGGCGGTGTGCGGTTCCCAGGTTGTGATACGGCAATCTCGGCATCAGGTGGTGCAGGGCGTGGTAGCGCAGGCCCACGGGGGCCCACAGGAACGGCAGCATGGCCGGCGGCGGCACGTTCACGGTGTCCAGAAACTGGTCCAGCACGGCCATCTGGTCGCCGTCGTTCTCCCAGTAGTGGGCGACGGTGGTGCGCAGCTGGTTCAGCAATGTCATCAGGCTGAAGATTACCAGGGCGATGATCAGTGCGCGGAAGGGGATCACACCCAAGGCCGTCAGGGCCAACACAGTCCAGCTCCACAGCCATGCACCGATCTCCTGCGCCAGCCAGGGCGCGCTGCGGGCCCGGTCGAAATCGTCGCGGGCAAAGCCGGCATTGATGACCATGCCCGAGGTTCTGGCGATCACGAATCGTCGCAGGGGCGGGATCAGGAAACTCAGCGGTGCCAGGATCGCAAACCGCAGGATCACGCCGATGGGTGCCAGAAGTGCGATGCCGACAAAGGCGGCCAGCTCGTACGGCGGACGCCGGGCAAGCGGGTGGTACTCGGGGTCACGCGCGGTGCCGTAGCGGTCTTTGGCGTGATGCAAGATGTGGACGCCCTCGTACAGTAGTGACGGCGTCAGCCAGGGCACGCCGATCAGCACATTCCAGGCGAAATGAAACCCCGGCACGTCGTCACGACGCAGATGTGTGAGCTCATGGATGAAGCTGATGCCGCGATAGAGCGCCAGGATGCAGACCAGCCCCGCAGCCAGCGCCCAGCCCGGCGACGGGCTGGTCGTCGCAATGGCCAGGCTCAGCCAGGTGACAGCTGCCGTCACCGACAGGTCCAGCCAGTAGACGCGCGGGCTCGCCACCGCCAGATCGCGGGCGAGTTCGTTGGCCTGGCGGGCGAGGCTGGCTTCGGTATCGGCGGTGACGCTCATGCGGTCTTTCATTCCTGATCGAGGCCGGGACTTAAGCCTTCGGCGACCGGATTGGAAGGCCTCGCCCCTCAGCCCGCATAGGTCGCCCGCTCAAATGCCTCAAAGGTCGCCATCATCTTCGGATCCGCAAAGGGCAGGAACTGGGCAAACAGTACCCCGGCGACGCCGCTGGCCGGGTCGGCCCAGTAGTAGCAGTTGGCGATCCCGCCCCAGGCCAGGCTGCCGGCGCGGCGCCCGCCCGGCACGTCGTCGGCGTTCCGCAGGAAGCCGAGAGTCCAGTGCTTCCTGGTCCCCGGCATCGGTCGGAAGTCTTGGCTGAACGCGAGGTTGGACGAGATCAGGTCCCCTGCGGCGGGGTGATCGGTCTGGATGTCGTGCAGCAGGGCAAGCGTGTTGGCCCCGGCGATGCCCGCGCCGTCAGACATGATGGCCTGCAGGAACTTCAGGTAGTCGGGTGCGGTCGAGGTCAGCCCGCCGCCACCCCACATCTGCGGTGCATTCGGGAACGCATCGACCGCGATATGTCCGCCGTCGGGACCCCGGACATGCATCCCGGCACGCCGGTCCGCGTCGGGCGCGAAGGACGTGTCCGCCATGCCGAGTGGCCTCAGGATATTTTCGGCGAAATAGACATCCAGGCTCTGGCCGCTGGCCGCCTCGATGGCCCAGCCGGCGGCGTCGATACCGATGCCGTACTGCCAGTGCTGTCCCGGATCGAACACCAGGGTCGGCGCACCGGACAGCAGGTTCTCGCCCGTGGCGGCGAAGTAGCGGGTCAGGTCGGCGCTGCAGAAATCGTAGGCCAGTCCCGAGGTGTGGGTGAGCAGGTCGCGCAGGGTGACGGCCCGGCGAGCCGCCCGCAGGCGGGGGGCTCCGTCCGCCTCGAAACCGTCCAGCACCTTGGGCGCTGCCAGCATGGGAATCCGGTCGCCGATCGGATTGTCGAGGCTCAGAAGGCCCCTTTCCACCAGTTGCAGCGCCGCCAGCGCCGTGATCGCCTTGGTGCAGGAGGCGATCCAGAACACCGAATCGAGTGCCATAGGGCGCGGATCGGACAGCCCGCGTACTCCGGCGGCAAAGTGATGGACGCCGCCTGGTCCCGCCACAGCCGCCGCCAGGCCGGGTGCCACGCCGTCCGAGACAGCCTTGTCCAACAAGTCCTGGAGGGTGCGCGACATTATCTGTTTCTCCTGGCCGCGCTGCAGCGGCTTGTTAAGTGGTGCCTGCCGCCTTACCTTGGCGTTGGCGGTTTGCTGCGGTTCTCGTCGGAGGCGACATATTCCAGCGACCTTAATTCACCTCTAGGGAGCTGTCCCTGGCCGGGATCCTGGTCCCGGGCACACGGTGCCCACCTGTCACTAACAGGTCGAGGGAATGAAACAGTCCTTCACGGCTCTCGCGGCGCCGCCACCCGTCTTCCGCTATAGGAGGGCGTGATCTTGAAATCCACCCTTCGAATCGAGATGCGCGCGCGGCGCCGGAGACTGGCCGTTGAGGCACCTGACGCCGCCTTGCGCGCTGCGGCAAACCTCCCTGGCGACTGGCCGCAGGCACCGGTGGCGACCTATGGTCTTTATCATCCGATCGGCTCCGAGCTGGACCCGGGCGCGATTCAAATCGTCGGGGCCCGCGCGGCCCTGCCGGTGGTTGTGGGGCGCGATGCGCCCCTGGCGTTCCGGCTTTTCAGCCCCGGCGACGCTCTCGGGCCGGACGCTCTGGGCATCCTTGCGCCGACGTCGCGGACAGAAACCGTATGGCCGGATATTCTGTTCGTGCCTGTCCTGGCCTTCGACGGGCGCGGCGGACGATTGGGACAGGGCGGCGGGTTCTATGATCGCACCATCGCGGCGCTCCGCGCGCGCGGTCAGGTGTGGGTGGTCGGTGTCGCCTACGCGGGTCAGGAGGTTGAGAACCTGCCGCTTGAGTCGCATGACCAGCGCCTCGACGCCATTTTGACCGAGGCCGGTTTCCGCCTGACCGCGACGGTATAGGCGACATCCAGAGGCCTTGACTCCCGCTTTTCCAGGACTAGAACAAAACTGGAACAAAAGGAGTCTCAATACCATGTCCGATTTTCGCGCCATCCGGGCGAAGATCGCTGCGCTGGAAAGCGGAACGCGGGCGCAGGCCGGTGTGCTGCCCTTTGGAGACGCGTCGCTTGATGACCGCCTGCCCGGCGGTGGCCTGCCGCTGGGGCGCTGGCACGAGATCGTGGGCGTGGGTCTGGAAGCCGAGACATCCGCCGCGCCCGCCGCCTTCGCCGCCCTGATGGCCCGACCGCTGGCCCGCCGGGGTGAGGCGGTGTGGGTGCTGCGGCGTGACGACCTCTGGGCGCCGGGACTGGCGGGGCTGGGGTTTCCGCCCGAGCGCCTGATCCAGGTCTGCGCCCGCGACGAGGCCGAAACCCTGATGGTGATGGAAGACGCCCTGACCACCGTCGGTGTCTCAGCCGTGTTTGGCGAGGTGGAGGACGTGGACCTGACCGCCGGCCGGCGGCTGCAACTGGCCTGCGAGAAGCGTGGCGGGACCGGCTTCGTTATCCGCCGTCGTCCGTTCGGCGGGGCGAGACACAGGGAAGCCGCCGGCTCGGTCGCCGCCACCCGCTGGTGCGTGAAGCCCGCCCCCTCCGAGCCCACCACCGGAGACTTCGGCCTGGGTGCCCCCCGCTATCACGTTGAACTTCAGCGCTGCCGCGGCGGGCGGACCGGCGCGTGGATTCTCGAGGCTGATCAAGCCTATTCATGGGAGGCAACCGATGTCGCGCATCCTCTGCGCCTGGTCGCCGCACTGGGCGATCGCGAACTGGCGCCGGCGCAATCCGCTCAAGCTCGCGCAGCCTGACGCCCCCTTCGCCTTGCTGGAAACGACACGAGGGGTGCGCAGGCTGGCCGCCGTCAACCGTGCAGCGGCGAAGCTGGGCCTCTACGCCGGCCAGAAGGCCACCGACGCCACGGCTCTGGTTCCGGGTCTTGCGACCGAAGAGGCTGACCCCCAGGCTGACGCCGAAGCCCTGATCGCCCTGATCGACTGGTGTGTGCGCTTCTCGCCGGCCGTGGCGGCAGACGCGCCGGGCGGCCTGTTCCTGGATATCACGGGCGTCGCCCATCTCTGGGGCGATGAGGCCGGCATGATGGCGGACTTCCGTGAGCGCCTGCTGACGAGCGGCCTGCCCTTTCGCATGAGCATCGCCGATACGCCGGGTGCCGCCTGGGCGTTGGCCCACTTCGGCCTCGACCAGGCCATCGCCCCGCCCGGCGAACAGGCCGAGCTCCTGAAGGCCCTGCCGCCGGAGGCCCTGCGCCTGCCGCCGGAGGCCGCCGCCCAGATCGGTCGCCTGGGTCTGCGCCGGCTGGAGCAGATCATCGCCCTGCCCCGCGCGCCTCTGGCCCGGCGGTTCGGGGCCGCGACGCTGGAGCGGCTGGATCAGGCGCTGGGCCGCAGTGCCGAGGCCTTGCGGTTCCGCCGTCCACCGACACCCTGGCTGGCGCGACTGGCCCTGGTCGAGCCGATCAGCACGCCGGAAGACATGGCCCGGGTGACGCAGGACGTCACCGCCAAACTCTGCGCCCGGCTGGAGGCCGGGAGCCACGGGGCGCGGCGGTTCGAGATCGCCTTTCACCGGGTGGACGGCAAGGCGCTGCCGCTGACCCTCGGCCTGTCGCTGGCCGGTCGCGACGCCCGGCGGATCGCCAGGTTGTTTCAGCCAAAACTGGAGACCGTGGATCCGGGCTTCGGGATCGAGTGCGTGACCCTGGCCGCCTATGACGTGGAGGCCACGTCCGGTCGTCAGGGGCGTATCGATGCTGACCTAGCCGTCACCATAGAGGACGGACTGGCACCGCTGATCGACCGTCTGGTCAACCGCCTCGGACCAGAGCGGGTCTGGCGCGACGCCGCTGTGGAAAGCCACGTGCCCGAACTTTCCGTCGGCCGCGCACCGGTGCTGGGAGGGGCCCCGTCCGAGGCCATGCCCTGGGACCGTGAAGTCCCGCGACCCGTGCGCCTGTTCCGTCGGCCCGAGCCGATAGAGGACGTCACCGCCCTGCTGCCGGATGACCCTCCGCTGCAGTTCCGCTGGCGCGGCCGCCTGCACCGCGTGCGGCGCGCCGAGGGGCCCGAGCGCGTGGGCGAGGAATGGTGGAAACGCGGGATCGACGAGATCTCGGTGGCCCACGTCCGCGACTACTACCGGGTCGAAGACGCAGAGGGGAGCCGCTTCTGGCTGTTCCGCGCCGGCCTATATGGCGGATCAGACGTTCCCCCGAAATGGTGGATGCATGGGTTGTTTGGATGAGCGGGGGCTTGTTCGTGACCCGTTACGCGGAACTGCAGGCGGCCAGCAATTTCTCGTTTCTGCGGGGGGCGTCGCATCCGGGTGAACTGGTGACCACAGCCGGGGCCTTAGGCCTGGACGCCGTGGGGATCTGCGATCGCAACACCCTGGCCGGGGTGGTGCGCGCCTGGGCGCAGGCCCGCGATCTGCGCGCGGGCGGTGCCACCGTTCGCGCCTTGACCGGCTGTCGGCTGGACTTTGCCGACGGGACGCCCAGCCTGCTGGTATATCCGTCGGACCGCGAGGCCTACGGCCGCCTGACCCGCCTGCTCACGCTGGGCCAACGGCGGGTGAAGAAGGCGGCGTGCGAGCTCAATTGGGACGATTTCCGCGACCATGCCCAGGGCCAGCTGGTGCTGGTGGTTCCGCCCGACCGGTTGGACGCCGCCTTCAGTCGCGACCTGACCCGTATCGCCCACGAGCTGCCCGATGTGTGGCTGGCGGGGGCCAGGCGCTATGGGTCGCGGGATCTGAAGCGGTTGTCGCATCTAGCCGCCTTGGCCGAGGCCGCCCGCGCGCCGATGGTGGCCACCAATGACGTGCTCTATCACGGCCCCGAACGCCGCCCATTACAGGACGTGCTGACCTGCATCCGCGAGGGTTGCACGATCCACGATGCGGGCCTCAGACTTCAGGCCAATGCCGAGCACCACCTGAAGACCGCAGCCGAGATGGCCAGACTGTTCTCGCGGTTTCCCGGAGCTGTCGCGCGCAGCGTCGAGATCGCCGACCGCATCGGCTTCGACTTAAGCGAACTCTCCTATGAATATCCGGACGAACCGGTGCCGTCCGGCAAGACGGCCATTCAGCACCTGCGCGATCTCAGCTGGGCCGGTGCCCGCTGGCGCTACCCGAGCG
Organism: Phenylobacterium deserti; assembly: GCA_945883235.1. Taxonomy (GTDB): domain Bacteria; phylum Pseudomonadota; class Alphaproteobacteria; order Caulobacterales; family Caulobacteraceae; genus Phenylobacterium; species Phenylobacterium deserti_A. Next base: position 72,000 of record CAMCXF010000004.1, read on the forward strand.
GGGTGCCGGACAAGGTGACGAAACTGGTAGCCCACGAACTCAACCTGATCGAGCAGCTGAAATACCCGAACTATTTCCTCACCGTACACGATATCGTTCGCTGGGCCCGTAAGCAGGGCATTCTCTGTCAGGGCCGGGGATCGGCGGCCAATTCCTGCGTCTGTTTCTGTCTGGGGATCACCGCCGTGGATCCCACCAAAGAAGATCAGGATCTGCTGTTCTCCCGCTTCATCTCGGCCAATCGGGGTGAGCCACCGGATATCGACGTCGATTTCGAGCACGAGCGGCGCGAGGAGGTGATGCAGTACATCTACCGCCGCTATGGCCGCGACCGGGCCGCCATCGTGGCCACAGTGATCCACTATCGGCCGCGCATGGCGATCCAGCAGGTGGGAAGGGCGCTGGGGCTGACCGACGACATCACGGCGGCCATGGCGAAAACCGTCTGGGGCAGTTACGGCGACGGCGTACCCGACGAGCATATCCGGCAGGCGGGACTGGACCCCCGGTCGCCGGAAATCCGCCGGGCCACGGCGCTGGCCGGCGAGCTGCTGGGCTTTCCGCGCCACTTGTCACAGCACGTCGGCGGCTATGTGCTGACCAAGCGGCGGCTGGACGAGACGGTGCCGATCGGCAACGCGGCCATGAAGGACCGCACCTTCATCGAGTGGGACAAGGACGACATCGACGCGCTCGGACTGATGAAGGTCGATGTGCTGGCGCTGGGTATGCTGACCGCACTGAGGAAGAGCTTTGACTTCCTGCCGCTGCGGCCCGATGGCTCACGGATCACCGACATCGCCCACCTGCCGCAGGAGGACGCAGGCGTCTACGACATGCTCTGCCAGGCCGATTCCGTGGGGGTGTTCCAGGTGGAGAGCCGGGCGCAGATGTCGATGCTGCCACGACTGAAGCCCCGCAGATTCTACGACCTGGTGATCGAGGTGGCGATTGTGCGGCCGGGCCCAATTCAGGGGAACATGGTGCACCCCTACCTCAAACGCCGCGCCAATCCGGACGAGGTGGACTATCCGCGCCCGGGGCCCGGGCACCCACAGGACGAGCTGAAGGACATCCTGAAAAAGACCCTGGGCGTGCCGCTGTTTCAGGAACAGGCGATGCGGGTTGCCATTGTCGCGGCGAAATTCACGGATGACGAGGCCGACCAACTGCGGCGTTCCATGGCCACTTTCCGCAACGTGGGCACCATCGGCCGGCACGGCCAGCTGTTCGTCGAGGGGATGGTGAACCGGGGTTATGACCCGGAGTTCGCCGAGCGCTGTTTCAAACAGATCGAGGGGTTCGGCTCGTATGGCTTCCCGGAAAGCCACGCGATCAGTTTCGCCCTGCTGGTCTATGCCTCGGCCTGGGTGAAGCGCCATCACCCCGACGCCTTCTGCGCCGCCCTATTGAACAGCCAGCCGATGGGGTTCTACCAGCCCGCCCAACTGGTCCGTGACGCCCAGCAGCACGGCGTGGAGGTGCGGCCACCGGACGTGTCGTTCAGCGAGCGGGACTGCACGCTGGAGGAAAAGGACGATCCACGAACAAGATATCGACCGATACGTATTGGTTTTCGGCAGATCAAGGGCTTCCGCGATCAGGACGCCGATCAGCTGATCGCGGCGCGGGAGGCCGGTGCCACGACCATCGAAGCGTTCGCCCGTCAGGGCCGCCTGTCACGGCGGGCGCTGGAGTTGCTGGCCGAGGCTGACGCGTTCCGCAGTCTGGGGTTTCCCCGCCGCGAGGCGTTGTGGGCGGTGAAGGGCCTGTCCGGCGAATGGGGGGCCGAGCGTGACGCGCCTCTGCTGCTGCGCCAGAGCCTGAAGGAAACCCAGGTCGAGCTGCCATTCATGAGCGCGCCGCAGCATGTGGCCGAGGACTACCGGACCACCCGGCTGTCGCTGAAGGGCCACCCGGCCGGATTTTTCCGCGAGGATCTGGCGCAGAAGGGAGTGGTTCCCTGCGCGGCGCTGAAAACCGCCCGCGACCGTCGGCGGCTCTCTGTCGCCGGCCTTGTGCTGGTGCGCCAGAGGCCTGGCACCGCCAAGGGCGTGGTATTCATGACCCTGGAAGACGAGACCGGCATCGCCAACATCGTCATCTGGAAAGACGCCTTCGACGCGAACCGAAGCCTGGTGATGACTTCGTCGTTCCTGGTCGTCCACGGCCAGGTCCAGAGCGTCGACGGCGTGGTCCATGTGGTGGCCGAGCGGTTCACCGACCTCTCGGGGCGACTGTCGGAGTTGCGGCAGGACGAAGGCATCGCCCCAGACCGCCCGAAGGCCACAGACCGCATGGTCCGCAGCCGGGACTTCCACTGAGGCGCGGGTCGCACGGCTACCCCAAAGTCGCCCGGATCATCCACGCGTGCTTCTGGTGCGCGTCGATGCGGGCGTCGATCACCGCGGCGGTGACGTCGTCGGCGCCTTCGCGGGCGGCTTTGGCGGTGGCGATCAGGGTGGCGTGGTCGGCCAGCAGTTCCTGGAGCATGGCGTCGGCTGATTTCGACGGGTCGCCGTCCTGGATGCCCGAGAGCTTGCCGAAGGCGCCGTAACCCTGCGGGGCCAGTTCGCCCAGCGCGCGGATGCGTTCGGCCACCAAGTCTATGGCGTTCCACATCTCGGTGTATTGGGTCATGAACAGGGTGTGCAGGCTGGCGAAGTTCGGGCCGCGGACATTCCAGTGGTAGCCGTGGGTCTTGAGATAAACCGCGTAGGTGTCAGCGAGCAGGCGGGAAAGGCCGTCGGCGATCCTGGTGTCGGTGTCAGACATGGCTCGTCCTCCATTTGTGAGGCTGACGGATAGGGTCCCAAGTCTCGGCGGTCCAATCGATCCTCTATCGAATTAAAATCGACGGCGTCTATGGAAGGGCGATGTAGGCGATCAGGTCGTCGCGGTCCTTCGCCGTCGCCAGGCCGGAAAACGGCATCTTGGTGCCCCGCACCACCGCCTGAGGGTCGACGAGGAACGCGCCAAGCGTCTCAGACGTCCAGACCACCTTCGAACGGCGCATGGGCGGGGAATAGACATAGCCCTCCACCGCCCCCGCCTTGCGGCCAATCACGCCCTTTAGGTGCGGGCCGAGCGTCTTCTTCGCAGGATCCAGCGCGTGGCACGCCGCGCACTGGGCGTAGACAGTCTTGCCGTTCTTCGCGTCGCCGGCGGCCAGGGCTGGACTGGTTCCGGCCCACGCCAGCAGGATCAATACGACGCGGCGCATCATGCCAGAAGTCCCGGGCGCTTGAGATAGCGGTCACGGATCGCCTCGGCGGTGCGATAGGCCAGCGCCGCGACGGGCCCGGTTGGATTGTAGGCCGAGTTGTGCGGGAACGCCGAGGCGCCGACCACGAAGACGTTGCTGACATCCCAGCTCTGCAGCCAGGTGTTGACCGCGCTAGTGCCAGGCTCGCGGCCCATGATCGCGCCGCCGGTGTTGTGGGTCGACTGGTACGGAACCACCGACCACGAGCGGGGGTAGAAGGCCGGGTTCACCCGCGTTGGGTTCATCGCCTTGCCGATCTGGGTGCAGAGCTCAGCGGCGTGGCGGTTCTGCTTCTGGTCATTGTCCTTGAAGTCGAACGTCATCCGCAGCAGCGGCTGGCCGAACCGGTTGCGGTAGGTGGGATCCAGGTCGAGAAAGTTCTGCCGGTGCGGCATGACCGCCCCCAGCGCGTTCACGCTCAGCGCGGACTGGTACCATTTGGCCGTCGCGCGCTTCCAGTCCGAGCCCCAGGCAGGCGTACCGGCGGGTGTCGGGCGATAGCCGATGGGCCGTCCTCCGGACCCGCCGGCAGTGATCGTCGAGCCGCCGATATAGCCCAGAGGCCCTCGGTCAAAACCCTGGTCGGCGTGATAGTCGTCGATGATTGCGCCCAGTCCGCCGGTGGCCAGGAACGGATTGAAGTTCTTGCCTTCGAAGAACATCTGCTGGCTGGCGGTGCCTTGATAGGCGTAGTGGCTGCCGATCACGCCCACGCCGCTCTGAGGGTCATAGGGTTTGCCGATCCCGGACAGCAGCATCAGGTGGACGTTGGACAGACCGTAGGCGCAGAGGATCACAAGGTCCGCTGGCTGTTCCAGTTCCTCGCCGGTCTGCACGTTTACATAGGCGACACCTACGGCCTTCTTGCCCGTCGAATCCAGCATGACCTTCTGAACCCATGACCAGTTCCGCAGTTCGACATTGGGATTCTTCAGCGCAACGGGGATCACTGTAATGTTCGGGCTGCCCTTGGCGTTAGATTCGCATCCGAACCGCTCGCAGAACCCGCAGTACTGGCATTGTCCAAGCTGCATGCCGTCCGGATTGACATAGGGCCGCGAGGCGTTGGCCGTGGGCCGCGCGAACGGATGCAGGCCAAGACCTTTTGTCGCCTCGGTGAACAACCTGCCGGCGTAGTTTTCGGTCAGTGGCGGCAGGGGATAGTCGCGCTTGCGGGCCCCTTCAAAGGGATTTCCGCCGGGCTGAAGGCGACCCCTGAGGTTGCCCGCTTTGCCCGAGACCCCGGCGATATATTCGAATTTTTCGTAGTAGGGCTCCAGCTCTGCGTAGCTGACACCCCAGTCACACAACGGCATGTCATCGGGGATGAATTTCGCGCCGTAGCGGGCCTCGTAAGTCGAGCGGATCTTTAGGTCGTGGTCCGCCCAGCGCCAGGAGACCCCATTCCAGTGCGCGCCCGCGCCGCCGACCCCTTCGCCCGGCAGGAACGAGCCCAGCCGGCGCATGGGCAGGGCCTCTTCCGTGGGATTGTTTCGGACGCTCACCGTGTCCTTAGCGGTATCCATCATCAGGTCGGTGCGCTGGGCGAAGCGCAGCTCGTCGCGGATCAGGGGGACGGCGAAATCCTCCTCGGTCGAACGCGGCCCGCCGCGTTCCAGCACCACAATCTTCTGGCCGGTCGGACCCAGTTCCCGGGCCATGATGCCGCCGGTCCAGCCCATGCCTACGATGACGATATCAACCGGGGGAAGCCTACGCGCCATGACGAAGACTCCTCACGACATGTCCGCGATGCTGACCGGCTCGTTGGGGAAGCGGCGACCGTCGTTGAAGATGGCGATATTCTGGGCGTTGTTGGCCATCACGCCAGGGAAGCCAACCATCTTCCAGGCGGCCTTGTCGCGATTGCCGCCATAGATCGGGTCGGCGAACATACCTTCCATGACAGTCTGGTAGACGACATCAAAGAAGGCGCGGGCGGGTAAGCCGCCCGGCAGCTTCAGCCTGGCTTGGCTGAGGTCCTGCAGGACGGTTTCCTTTTCAGTCGCCGTCAGTCGGTCAAATGTCTTGCCATGGGTGGTCTCGCACCAGGCGTTGGTCTGGGCGATCCCCGCCCGATAGAGCTCGGCCGGGGTCATAGGCAACTGGTAGCCCTGGTTCGGTGTCCCCGTTTTCCAGGGCCCGTGCATATAGAGCCGATCACCCTTGCCCCAGCTTCCAGCCAGGGCCCGGTCGATGAAGGTAGCTATGCCCAGTTCGACGCCATCCGGGGTCAGTTCGTCAGCCGGGATCATGTGGGTCACGACGGCTTCGACAAACACCGCCTCCGAAGGCTTCAGGAAGGTATAGCCGACGGGTACCGCTGGTGACGCTGCGGCCGCCGCTGGCACCTGCGCCGCAGCCGGCGAACCCGCAGTTCCGGCGACGCCCCCCGCCAGCAACAACAGTGCTCGTCGACCGACTTTCGGCTGTGACATCCGCCCCCCGACTTTTGCAGATTGAACAGACGCCGCCTATCAACGCGCGTCAAGCAAGAGGCAGGTTCTGTCATCAACACTTGGCACCGCCCCCTTATCAGTTATCGTTGACTATCGACGGCCCGTCAGAGGCTGCGACCGGAGGCGACCCCCATGAAGTTCACCTGGTTCAACCTGATGCCCTGGCCCTATCTTCCGGATGATTTCCGGGAGAAGAACCGTTCGGTCTGGGTGGATATCGACCAGAAGCTGTTCGACCCGGCCAAGAGCCATGAGGTCTACAACACCTACATGGACCTGCTGGAGTACGCCGACACCCTGGGGTTCGACGGCGTCGGCGTGAACGAGCACCACCAGAACGGCTACGGCATCATGCCCAGTCCCAACATCATCGCCGCCGGCCTGGCGCGCCGCACCAAGGACGCGGCCATTGTGGTGCTGGGCAATTCCATCGCGCTCTACAATCCGCCGGTTCGCGTCGCCGAGGAGTTCGCGATGCTGGACTGCATCTCGGGTGGGCGGCTGGTGGCCGGGTTCCCGGTCGGGACCTCCATGGACACCAACTATTGCTACGGCCAGATCCCGTCGCTGACGCGCGAGAAGTACAACGAGGCTCATGACCTGATCATCAAGGCCTGGACGACGCGTGAGCCGTTCGCCTTCAATGGCCGCTACAACAAGCTGCGCCACGTCAACATCTGGCCGCGCCCGATTCAGGAGCCCCGCCCACCGGTGCATATCCCAGGCGGCGGGTCGGTGGAGACCTATGACTTCTGCATCGACAACACCTATTCCTATTCCTACCTCAGCTTCTCCGGCTATCTGCGCGCCCAAGCGCTGATGAACGGCTACTGGAAGCGGGTGGAGGAGCGCGGCGTCGACAAGAGCCCCTATCGCGCCGGCTTCGCCCAGACAATCCTGGTGGCCGATACCGACGAGGAGGCCGAGCGGCTCTATTCCGAGCACGTAAGCTACTTCTATAACCGCTGCCTGCACGTCTATCCGGGCTTCGCCGACGCGCCGGGCTACCGGACCATCAAGACCATCCAGACCGGCGCCCTGTCGCAGTACGCCCCGCCCACCGGAGGCTACACCCAGCTGACCTGGAAGGAACTGACCGAGCAGGGCCACGTGATCGCAGGCTCGCCGGAGACCGTGCGTCAGCGGATGGAAGACCTGATCAAGGGCCTGAACGTCGGCAACATCTTCTGCCTGATGCACGTGGGCAACATGCCGGCCGACAAGTGCATGTATTCCACCAAGCTGTTCGCCGAGAAGGTGATGCCCAAGCTCAGGAACATGTTCCCCGACTGGGAAGACGACAACCGCTTCTGGACCCAGCCTTTGAAGTCCCGCGTCACCTCCGGCAGCCTGCCGAAACAGGCGCCGACCAGTGCCGAACTGGCCGCGACCTACGGCGTGGAGGCCTGAGCATGGACCTGAAAACCGTATCGACCCACCACGTCCCGGTTCGCTATCTCGAGGGCGGTTCCGGCCCTGCGCTGGTGTTCCTGCATGGTGCAGGCGGGGTGACGGCGGACGATCCGCTGCTGGCCGAACTGGCGAAAACGCACCACGTCTATGCGCCGCTTATCCCTGGTTATGGCGACAGCGAGGAGTGCCCCGAGATCCGCGACATGCTGGATTTCACCCTGCACACCTGGGATGTGGTCGCCGCGCTCGGTCTGACGGATCCCGTCCTGGTCGGCCATTCCATGGGCGGCATGATCGCCGCCGAGATGGCGGCTATCCAGCCCCATGATGTGTCGCGACTGGCGTTGATCTGCCCGGCGGGCCTGTGGGACGACGAGCACCCCATCGCCGACCTGTTCGCCACCTTGCCGTTCGAGATGCCGGCGCTGCTGTTTCACGATGCGGTGGCCGGGGCCGCCATGCTGACTGCCGGGCGAAACGTCACGGACCCCAATTTCCTGCAGACCTATCTGGTCAACAATGCCCGTCAGCTGGGCATGGCGGGGCGGATATTGTTCCCTATCCCGGAGCGCGGGCTTCAGCAGCGGATGTACCGGATCACGGCGAAAACGGTGATCGTCTGGGGCGATTCTGACCGCTTGATTCCTCCGGTGTACGCCCATGGGTTCAAGAAGGGCATCGCCGGCGCGAGCCTGGTTTCGATTCCCGAGGCTGGCCACATGGTGACCCTGGAGAAGCCCCCCCTGGTGGCCGAGGCGGTTCGCGGGCTGGGTTAGGTCGTCTTGCCTCCACCGCTCTCCTTGCGGGCCTCTTCGAGTTCAGCGCCTTCCGGGCCGTCGAGGGCTTCTTCGGCCTCGCGGGCCTTCTCTTCGACGGGGCCGTTCTCGGCGAAGTCGTGCTATTCCTGCTGAAAGCGTTTGGCAGACTCATAGTCGCCTTCGCCCTGGATCTTGGGGTCGGTCATGACGGTTCTCCTAGTTTGAACCCAGAACAACCACGACCAAAATTGGCTCCATAGAGCGGCTCGATACTGACCATAGAGGATATCATGTTGATCGATATCGGCAGCGGTCCATAGTCCCGCCGCACGGTGCGCCCCCGGATCTGGAGGGCTTGCGCCCGCCCACAAGGAGACCTCCATGTCGCTCGCCACCAGCAAGACCCTCGAGAACCTGAAAGCCGCCTTCGCCGGCGAGAGCCAGGCCAACCGCCGCTATCTCTACTTCGCCCAGAAGGCCGATGTGGAAGGATACAATGACGTCGCCGCCGTGTTCCGCTCGACCGCCGAAGGCGAAACCGGCCACGCCCACGGCCACCTCGAATTCATGGAAAGCGTCGGCGATCCCGCCACCGGGCTGCCGATCGGCCCCACCGGCGACAACCTGAAGGCTGCCATCGCCGGCGAGACCCACGAGTACACAGACATGTACCCGGGCATGGCGCGCACCGCGCGTGAAGAAGGCCACGACGAGATCGCGGACTGGTTCGAGACCCTGGCCAAGGCCGAGAAGTCCCACGCAGGCCGCTTCCAGCGCGCGCTGGATACCCTGGACTAGGATTACGCATCGGGGCCGTTGTTCTCCTCCCCGTCGGGGGAGGAGACGCAGACTGGATCGTCCGGCGATGAGTGAAGATATCAAATCCCCACCCCGTGAGGGCAGCCTCGACGCGCCGTTCCGGCGGCCGATCCTTTGGCAGGATCCCGACTACTATGACCTTGCCAAGGTCGAGGCCGAGCTCCAGCGGCAGTTTGACGTCTGTCACACCTGCCGGCGCTGCTTCAATCTGTGCGACAGCTTCCCCCGGATGTTCGACGCCATCGATGAGGGGCCGACCGGCGAGGTCGACGGGATCGGGCCCAAGGACCACGCCCACGTCGCCGAGGCCTGCACGCTGTGCGACATGTGCTTCCTGACCAAGTGCCCCTATGTGCCGCCGCACCCCTTCGACATCGACATCCCACATCTGATCCTGCGGTATCGCGCGGCAAAGCGACGGATCGGCGAGAAGGAGTTCGTCCGCGAGCAACTGGGCAAAACCGACCGCAACGGCAAGTTGGCCAAGCCGGTCGCTGGCCTGGCCAACTGGGCCAGCGCGCGCAAGAATACCCCGCTGCGCGGCCTGCTGGACGCCATTGCCGGCATCGACGCCGAGGTCGAGCTTCCGAAATATCATTCGAAGACTGCCTCGGATCGGCTGAAGTCGCCGTTAGCCCCCAACCCGGACGGCCCGGCATTTGGCCAGCGCAAGGTCGCGCTCTATGCCACCTGTTTCGTGGACTACAACGAACCCGACACGGCGGTGGCCGCCGCAAAAGTGCTGGCGCTGCAAGGTGTCGAGGTGAAGCTTGTCTATCCGGAGTGCTGCGGCATGCCGCAACTGGAGGCCGGCGATCTGGCCGATGTGGCCGGCAAGGCGCGCCGCGTGGCCGCCGCCTTCGCAACCTACCTCGACGACGGCTATGACGTGGTGGCGCTGACCGCGTCCTGCGGGCTGATGATGAAGTTCGAGTGGCCGTTGATGCTGCCCGAGGACGCCACCGTGGCGCGGCTGTCAGCGGCGACCCGCGACATCAGCCAGTATGTGGTGGAGCTGTCCAAGACCTTTGGCCTGACCCCTGGACTGCAACCGATCCCGGGCGGTCTGACGGTTCACCATGCTTGCCATGCGCGAGCCCAGAACATGGGGGCCAAGTCGGCGGAGATGCTGCGGCTGATCCCGGACACAAAGATCGACGTGGTGGAGCGCTGTTCCGGCCACGGCGGCACCTTCGGTGTGCTGAAGGACACCGCTGATGTCGCCCGCAAGGTGGGCCGCACCGCCGCCAAACAGGTCACGGCAAAGGGCAATGAGACCCTGTGCTCGGACTGCCCGCTGGCGTGCAAACACCTGGGCCAACTTATGGCGTCGGAGACGGCTGCCGTCGCGCCGGCTCAGGCGCACCCGATCGAGATTTTCGCCCGCGCCTATGGAGTTGCCTGACATGCCACTTGCCCAGCACCGGATCACGCCTGCCGACCTGTTGCCTGACGCGGAGTTCGCCCAGGTTCGCAAGACCCGCCGCGCCGAGTTGCAACCTGCCAAACGCCTGCGCCGGATTGCACTGGGTCCCTGGTGCACCTTCTATTTCGAGAGCTACGAGACCATGCTGTTCCAGGTGCAGGAAATGCTGCTGGTGGAAAAGGGCGGGGCCGCCCAGGTTCCGGACGAACTGGCCGCCTACAATCCCCTGGTCCCCAATGGCGCGGAACTGGTGGCGACGGTGATGTTCGAGATCGACGATCCGGTTCGGCGCGAGACCGCGCTCGGCCAACTGGGCGGTGCCGAGGATTGCTTCTTCCTGCAGGTAGGCGACACCAAGGTCATGGGTGTTCCCGAAGGCGACATCGAGCGCACCCGTGAAGATGGCAAGACGTCTGCCGTGCATTTCCTGCGCTTTCCCCTGATCGCCGAGCACATCGCTGTGTTCCGCGATCCGGCGACCGCGATCCTGGTCGGCTGCGCCCACGAACGCTACGGCCACCTGGCGGCCCTGTCTCCCGCAAGTCGTGCAGAACTGGCGCGGGATTTCGCGTAAACTCAGGCCTCCTCTCCCCGAAAGGCTCTCCGCCATGCGCCACTCAACCCTGATCCTCGGCCTCTCCGCCGCCCTTTATCTTGCCCCAGCCGCTCAGGCCCAGACGACCAGGGCACCTGCCGAGGTGAAGGCCGGTGCCTACAAGCTCGACGCCAGCCACAGCAAGGTGACCTGGGCGGTCACCCACTTCGGGTTTTCCAGCTATGTGGGCCAGTTCCCGGATGTGAACGGGACCCTGAAGCTTGACCCCAAAGATCTGGGTGTCGTTGACCTGCAGGTGACCATCGACACCACCAAGATTGGCACGCTGAACGCCACCCTGGACAAGAACCTCAAGGCCCCCGGCTTCCTCGATACGGTGAAGTTCCCGACGGCATCGTTCAAGGCCACCAAGGTCACCCGGACCGGCGACACGACAGCGGACATTCTGGGCAACCTGACTCTGAAGGATGTAACCAAGCCGGTGACATTGAAGGCGGTCTTCAACCAGGCCGGCCCCAACCCGCTGGACAAGGTCTATTCGCTGGGCTTTGCCGCGACGACCACGATCAAGCGGTCTGACTTCGGCGTGTCAGCCTATGTCCCGGCGATCGGGGACAACGTGACCCTGACCATCGACGTCGAGTTCAAGGCGGTTCCGTAGGGGGCGAGGGGCCCTGGCTTCTACCTCCCCCGCGAAGCGGCGGGAGGGGGACCGCCCGCCAAAGAGCGGGGGGTGGAGGGGGCGAACCTCAAGCTCGACGAATCGACCGGAAGCCCTTGCTCAGCGATTGGGGCTTGCCCCCTCCACCACGCCCTCTGCGGGGCGCGGTCCCCCTCCCGCCATCGCAAGCGATGGGGGAGGTAAGGAACCTACCCCTTCAGGTCGGAGAACTTCTTGCCGTCGGCGACCAGCTTTTCCAGCAGGGCCGAGGGCTTGAACTGGTCGCCCATGGTGGCCTGGAATTCCTTCATCTTGGCCAGCACCTTTTCAGGGCCGACCACGTCGCCGTAGTGCATCGGGCCGCCGCGATAGACCGGCCAGCCGTAGCCGTTGACCCAGACCACATCGACGTCGCTGGCGCGGATAGCCTTGCCCTCGTCGAGGATCTTCACGCCCTCGTTGATCATCGGATAGATGCAGCGTTCCAGGATTTCCTCGTCGGAGATCTTGCGCGGATTGACCCCCGACTTGACGATGAAGTCGTGCAGGATCTTTTCGGTGACCGGTGACGGGATCGCGTTGCGGTTCTCGTCGTAGTCGTAGTAGCCGGCACCGGTCTTCTGGCCGCGGCGGTCCATTTCGCAGAGCACGTCGCGGATGGTCTCGCCGTTGGACTTTTCCTTCACCCAGCCGATGTCCAGGCCGGCCAGGTCGCTCATGGCGAACGGGCCCATGGGGAAGCCGAAGTCGAACAGCACGCGGTCCACGTCCCACGGCATCGCGCCTTCCATCACCAGCTTCTGCGCCTCGCGCTGGCGCTGGCCCAGGATGCGATTGCCGACGAAGCCGGGGGTGACGCCCACGAGAACGGCGATCTTGCCGATCTTCTTGGCCAGCTTCATCGAGGTGGCGATGACATCCTTGGCGGTGTGGTCGGCGCGGACGATCTCCAGCAGCTTCATGACATTGGCCGGCGAGAAGAAGTGCAGGCCGATCACGTCCTGCGGCCGCTTCGTCACCGAGGCGATCTCGTCGATGTTGAGGCCCGAGGTGTTGGTCGCCAGGATGCAACCCGGCTTGCAGATGGCGTCCAGCTTGGCGAAGATGTCCTTCTTGACGTCCATGCGTTCGAACACGGCCTCGATGACCAGGTCGACGTCGGCAAATGCCTCTTCCATCGACAGCGAGCCGGTGATCAGCCCGATGCGCTTTGCGGTCTCCTCAGGTTTGGCCGTGCGTGAGCGTTCGTAGTTGCTGCGGATCGTGGCCAGACCCTTGTCCAGCGGCGCCTGTTGCTGCTCGACGATGACGACCTCAATGCCGACATTGGCGAAGTTCATGGCGATGCCGCCGCCCATGGTGCCGGCACCAATGATGCCGACCTTGTTGATGGGGCGGATCGGGGTGTCGTCCGGCACGTCGGGGATCTTGTTGGCCTGGCGCTCGGCGAAGAAGTAATAGCGCTGGGCGGCCGACTGGGCGCCCATCATCAGCTCGCCGAACAGCTTGCGCTCGGCCTTGAGGCCATCCTCGAAGGTGGCGGAGTTCACCGCAGCCTCGATGCACTTGATGTTGGCTTCCGGCGCGGCGAAGCCGCGGAACTTGCGGGCATTGGCCTTGCGGAAGGCCGCGAAGATTTCCGGCTTGCCCTTGGCGGCTTCCAGTTTGGTGTTGTTGCTGCTGATCTTCACCAGCGGCTTGTTCTCGGCGACGCACTTGTTGGCGAAGGCGATGGCGGCTTCCTTCAGCTTGCCCTCTTCCGCCAACTCATCGACCAGGCCGAGCTTGGCAGCTTCGGGTGCTGGGACGTGGCGGCCCGAGGTCATCATCTCCAGCGCGGTCTCAACGCCGACCACGCGGGGCAGGCGTTGGGTACCGCCGGCACCGGGCAGCAGGCCAAGAGCCACTTCCGGCAGGCCCAGACGGGCGGAGGGAACGGCCACGCGATAGTGCGCGCACAGGGCCACTTCCAGACCGCCGCCCAGCGCCGTGCCGTGGATCGCGGCAACCACCGGAACCGGTGAGTTCTCCATCATGTCCTGAACGTCGAACAGCGAGGCGGTCGGCACGCCGGCGGCGGCGCCGAACTCACTGATGTCGGCGCCGGCGATGAAGGTGCGGCCCTCGCAGATCAGCACGATGGCCTTGGCGTCGGAGGCCGCTGCGGCCTTGAACCCGTCGTAGAGGCCCTGGCGGACATTGCCTGACAGCGCGTTCACGGGGGGAGAATTGAGCGTGATCACTGCGACATCGCCGTCGCGGGTCAGCGTGGTCACCGAATTGATCTCAGTCATGGGATTTCCTCGAAGGGGCTGGCGGGCCGCACGTTGAAAGGCTTGGCGACCTCGAAATTCAAACGCTTGTTATAGGCCCCGCCGAGCCCCTCCAAGTCAAATGTGCAGCACGGCTTTGCACGCCCGCCTGATGGGCTATGAAGGCGCCTCAGCGACAAGAAACAACGAGGACAACGCCATGGGTTCAAATCTGTTTTCACTGGACGGCAAGGTGGCGCTGGTCACCGGCGGGTCGCGCGGCATCGGCAAGATGATCGCCAAGGGCTACCTCGAGGCCGGGGCGGCCAAGGTCTATATCTCGTCGCGCAAGGCACCGGCCTGCATCGAAACCGCCGAGGAGCTGGGGCCTCAATGCATCGCCCTGCCGCAGGACGTCTCGACGCTGGACGGCATCAAGGCGCTGACGGCGGCCTATCTGGCCAAGGAGGACAAGCTCGACATCCTGCTCAACAACGCCGGCGCGGCCTGGGGTGCGGATTTCGATGAATTCCCCGAGAGCGGCTGGGACAAGGTCGTGGACCTGAACCTGAAGTCGCCGTTCTTCCTGACCCAGGCCCTGCACGGCGCCCTGAAGGCGGCCGGCACCCATGCCCGTCCGTCCAAGGTGATCAACATCGCCTCCATCGACGGCATCCGGCTGAACCCGCAGGAGACCTATTCCTATCACGCCTCCAAGGCCGGCCTGATCTACCTGACGCGGCGGATGGCGGCGCGGCTGATCCTGGACAACATCGTGGTCAGCGCCATTGCACCTGGAGCCTTTGCGTCAGAAATGAACAAGGTGGCCCGCGACCAGGGCGACGAGATCGCCAAGCGCATTCCAGGCCGCCGGATCGGCACGGACGAGGACATGCAGGGTGTCGCCATCTACCTGGCCAGCCGGGCCGGCGACTACGTTGTGGGCGAGACCATCGCGGTGGACGGCGGGGTGGCGCTGGCCAGCTTCGGGGGGCTGTAGGCGGTCGGGGCTGTCACCTCACCCCAACGGCGTCTTCCTCGATTTGTAAGGTGACGCCGGACGCGTTTGTCACAAGTAGCTGTAAAACGGCTGTACAGTTTGGCGCGCCGAGGGGACATCGTCTCGCTCGCTCCAGAGTTGCCGTTTTGGCAGAGCGAAACCTTCAGGGGTAGGATTATCAATTGAGTATGGTGTCGCCGGATATTCCTGACCGGGATTTGAGGCGGGATCGGCGGCTCAGGGATCGTCGGCCGTGAGGCGGATGGTGGGGGTGGGTGAAACCGCCTCAGAGCCTGATCTCACCCTCTCCACCAGGCTCTTTGCGGCGATGACGCATCGTTTTGCCGTGTTCTGCGCTATCTAGGGCGCAGCGACGCAAGAGCCTCTCGAACTTGACCGAAACCAAGCCCCGCCCGTTTCGCATCCTGCGATGGATCGCAGCGCTGATCTGCGTCGGTCTGGTGCTGGTCGCCGGTACGGCGTGGCTGAATCGGCGGGCGCTGGCGCGGGATGCGTTGACGGATTGGCTGGAGGCGCGGGGCCTGGCCTCGGACGCCGAGGTCGAGGCGCTGGGGCCGACCACGTTTGTGGCACAACTGCGAGTCGGCGATCCGCGCCATCCGGACTTTTCGACGGAGCGGGCCGAGGTGCGGTTTCGCCCGACCCTGGGTGGGGTGAAGGTGGTCTCGGTGACGCTGCACAAGCCGGTGCTGCGGGTTTCGTACCAGAAGGGTCGGCTGGGGTTTGGTCGGCTGGATCCGCTGGTCCAGGAAATATTGCGCCAGCCGCCCAGTGAGACCCTGCCGAAGTTTGTGGTGGAGGACGGCGTGCTGGTGCTGGCCACCGACTATGGGCCGGTTCGACTGACCGGCGATGTGCTGTTCGATGACAACCGGTTGAAGACCCTGAACGCCACAGCGGGGGCGACACGGCTGAAAGGGCCGGGGTTTGACGTCAGTGCGCGGACGGTTGCCCTGGGCGTCGTGACGATGGGCGCGGGGGTTGACCTGACCCTTTCGGCGGACGTGGCCCTGGCCATGCTTGGTGAAAACTCGGCGCGTGAAAGTCGGCTCAGCCTTAAGGCCCGCCTGCCCTATCCTGACCTGAAGAAGGCCAGGCTGGATGGCCCGGTGACGGCGCGGGCACAGACCACCAGCCAGCGCCTCGCACGACCGGGGCAAAGTCTGGACGGCGGCGTCGTGACGGCCGAATTCGCCGGCAAGGTCATGGGCGGCCAGAGCGATCTGGCTGTGCTGGGCCAGATGAAGACCGCGCTGACGGCAACGTCAGGTCAGTCCGGCGAGGCTGTCGCCAAGGCTGTTCAGCTTGCGGCCAAGGCGCCGGACCTGACGTGGACGCGCAAGGGCGGCGACCGGGCATCGGCCACTCTGGACCTGACGGGCGGTGTCGAGACCGTGTCGGCGGGCGACCTGCAGCTGTCGACCGTTACCGTCCGTGGCGCAGGCCCCGTGGCGCTGAGCGCCTCGGGCGCAAGCGCCAACCTGACCGGGAGCGCCGATCTGCGCGGCGGGTGGCGCGGCGGCGCGGCGGCGACGGCGCTGGACACGGCGCAGATGGTCGCCATCAAGCGCGCCGTACGCGGATTTCGTGTCACGGCGCCTGGCTTTACGTTGGCCTATGACAAGGGCTTGAGCGTCGGCCTGACGAAGCCGGCTGTGTTGATCCCGGATCGCGGCGGTGCCGTTCGACTGACGGCTAGCTCGAAACAGCCCTTGTTCGGCCCCAAAGGCGGGGCGTTCCGCATCCAGACCGAAGGCGGCGGCGGCCTGCCGGTGGTGGATGCCGACGTGACGCGCCTGGCGTTCGCCGACGGGGTGACGACGACCAGTGGTCGGATGCGGGCGAATGTTTCAGCCGGGCCGGTCGAAAGCGGCGATATCGATGTGTCGGGCCGACTGGTGGTGAAGTCGGGCGGGGTCAGCTTTCTGGCGGACCGGTGTGTGTCGCTGAAGGCGCGGCAACTGGAGTTCGGGGCCAATGACATTGAGGCCCCGTCTGCCCGCCTCTGCGCAGCCGGTGGCCCGTTGTTCGCGGCCAAAGGCGGGGACTGGCGGCTGGCCGGTCGCCTGGAGGCGGTGACCGCGCGTGTGCCGTTTGCGCTGGCGCAGATTGACGCGGGCGTGGCCACGCTCACGGCCACGTCGCGGCGGGGTCGCCTCAACGTCAACACGCGCGTGGGGTCTGCGCGCCTGCGTGACCTGAGCCCCGAGGCCCGGTTCAACCCGATCATGTTGAGCGGTGACATCGCGTTCGCGAACTACCTCTGGAAGGCCAATCTGGCGGCACGGGTGCCGGGCGGACCCGCCATCGGGCAGGTCGAGGTGACCCACGACATGGGACTTGGCTTCGGTCTGGCGGTGATCGACACCGACATGCTGCGGTTTGCGGCTGATGGGCTGCAACCGCTGCAGCTGTCACCGCTGGCGGCCGCAGTGGGTTCACCGGTGGAGGGAACGACGCGCTTCCAGGGCCGGTTCGAATGGGCCCGGCAGGGGGCAAGCAGCAGCGGTTCACTGAGCATCCCGGGCCTGGATTTCCAGAGCGCCGCCGGTGCGGTCGAGGGCCTGAAGGGCAGTATCGTCTTCAGCAGTCTGGCTCCGCTTGTCGCCGCGCCGGGGCAGGAGCTGGAGATCACCCGCGTCGGATCCGTCCTGACGTTCACCGACCTCCGCGCCCGGTTCGGGTTAGCGGACAATCTGCTGAAGATTGCCGGTGGTGAAGCCCTGGTCGGTGGCGGCAAGGTACGCGTGGAGAGCCTGGAATATCCGCTGACGCCTGATGCACCGGTCAAGGGCGTACTGATCTTTGAGGGCGTGCAACTGCACGATCTGGTCGAGGCCTCCCCCTTCGGTGACAAGATGGAGCTGGACGCGAAGGTCAGCGGCCGGATGGCGTTCGAGACCCGGGACGGGCGGGTGCGGATCCTCGGCGGTGACCTGAAAGCAGACCAGGCCGGGCGGATATCCATCGATCGGGTAGCGCTCACCGGCGTACAGGCCGACGGCGCGGTGCCGGCGGTCGCCAGCGCCAACGACACCTTCACCGACTTTGCCTATCAAGCGATGGAGAACCTGGCGTTCGACAAGCTGGACGCCACGCTGGCCAGTCGCGAGGACGGGCGGCTGGGCGTGCTGTTCCACATCGTCGGTCGCCATGACCCGCCGCAGAAACAACGGATCCGTTTGAGCATTATGGACATTCTGCAGAAGCGCTTCATCGGCCGGAAATTACCCCTGCCGTCAGGAACCGGCGTAAACCTGACGCTGGATACGACCCTGAACCTGGACGATCTGCTGGCCGACTATGCCGAATACCGGAAGCTGCACAGTTCAGCTCCCGTTCAGCCCTAGTGTTTCACTCTGGAGACCATGATGAGAAACGCGCCCACCAAGGGGACACCCACATGAGAGCACAGCTGATTGCGCTGGCCGGTCTGACGCTCGTCGGACTTGCGGCGTGTACGCCCACGATACGTGTGGAGGTCGCTCCGATCACGATTTACGCCAAGCTGGACGCCAATGTCCGGCTGCAGCTGGACGAGGACGTCAAGGCCTTGATCAGCAAAAACCCGAACCTGTTCTAAGGGGGACATGACCATGCAGGGACGTGACTTCTTCAACGTCGGTGCCGCCGTGATGGCCGCGCTGGCTGTAACTCCGGCCGCCGCGGTCGCCATGGACACCAAGGCCGTCGTCGATGCCGCCAAGACCGCGGGCATCGTCGGCGAGCAGGCCGACGGCTTTCTGGGCTGGGTGAAGCCCTCTTCGGATCCGGCGCTGAAGGGCGCGGTTCAGGAGATCAATGAGGGCCGGGCCGCACTCTACCGCCAGGCCGCCGCCAAGAACGGCGTCTCGGTCGAGGCGGCCGGCTCGTCGGCTTACACCACCGTGGTCCAGGCCCGGATCAAACCGGGTGAACACTACAAGCCCGCCAATGGCGGCTGGATGATGAAATAGGGCAATCCCCGGCCGGCTTCGCTGCCGGTCGGGAATCCCTGCGACGTCTATCGCGTTGATATGGGCAGGGCGACCTCGTTGCGACGCATGGGTGGCAGGGTCCAGGGCGGGTCATAGAACCAGGTCACCGGCGCGCCCGTGACCGTCCAGCCGAGGGCCGCAACCTTGCCCTTCAGCTCTTCCGTCTTGCCCGCGACTGTGGCGCGACCCGCCAGCCCCGAGAACCGGAGCACCGCGAAACGCTGCGCCGGCAGTTCAGTGATTCGAACCCGTGAACTGTTGGGCTTCGGCAGCGTCTCGCGGGTGTACCTGGCCGGCATGAAAAACTGCACCCGCCACTCACCCTCCTTGCCGGCGGACTGGGCCACAGGCGCGGTCATGGCGATCGTTTCCGGACGCACGGCTGCCTGCGCCACAGGCGAGGTCATGGCGATGCTGGCCCGTCCCTGGTTGGCGCCAAAGATGTAGTCCGCGATGATTCGGAAGCCCTGGTTCCGGGCGGAGACTTCGTCGCCGCGCACCGTGGTTTCGGCCACCAGCCGGGGACTGTACTGCCGCAGTTCAACGCCACCTGACCGTTCCACCACGGCATACGGCGGCTGTTCAGTGGCGGCGCGGGCTAAACCGGACGGGAGTACCGCAGCCAAGGCTCCGACGCCAATTGCGCCAAGTCTGGTGAAATCCATCGTCTCTCCGATTTGGGGATAGACCCTGACCGGGCCATATGTGACGCAACGCCATGATGATAGCACATGTTCCTCACCGCAAAACGTCGTCGGCGCAGGGTCGCGCTACACCTGCGCCCGGGGGCAGAGCCGCAAAACCATGAGCCAGGTCGATAAGGCCGCTATGGCCACAGCCCTGGCGCTGATGGGTCAATACGGCGAGGACGCGGAAGTCATCGCCATGCTGCGCGCCGCCGAATACGCCGCCCTGGGTGACGTCGACGGGCTGGCCCAGTGGGACCAGATCCTCGCCTGCCTCGCCAGCCTCTCGGACGGCGTCATGCCCGATCAACTGAACTGACGATCAGGCCGCGCCGAGCTGGGCTTTCCGCTGGCGCCGCCGCCGCGTCAGAATGTGCTCCGTATAGCCGTTCGGCTGGTCGCGACCCTCGAACACCAGCTCCAGCGCGGCCTGGAAGGCGACGCTGTCCGGGTTTCCGGCCATCGCCTGATAGAGCGGATCGCCGGCGTTCTGGGCGTCGACCACGCCGGCCATACGCGACATCGTCTCCCGCACCTGGGCCTCGGAGCAGACTGCGTGGTGCAGCCAGTTGGCGATGTGCTGGCTTGAGATGCGCAAGGTGGCGCGGTCTTCCATCAGGCCCACGTCGTGGATGTCCGGCACCTTGGAACAGCCGACACCCTGGTCGATCCAGCGCACCACATAGCCCAGGATGCCCTGGGCGTTGTTGTCCAGCTCCTGCTGGACGTCGGCGGGGCTCCAGTTGGACTTCGCGAGTGGCGGCGTGAGCAGGTCTGTCAGGCCGGTAGGTTCGCCCGCCGCCGCCATGGTGTTCTGCAACGCCGGAACATCGACCTGGTGATAGTGCAGGGCGTGCAGCACGGCGGCCGTCGGTGACGGCACCCAGGCGGTGTTGGCACCGGCCTTGGGATGGCCGACCTTGGCGGCCAGCATTTCCTTCATCATGTCGGGCATGGCCCACATGCCCTTGCCGATCTGGGCGTGGCCGGGAAAGCCGGTGGCCAGGCCGATCTCGACGTTGCGCTTTTCATAGGCCGGCAGCCAGGGCTCGGCCTTGATGGCATCCTTGCGGACGACCGGGCCGGCTTCCATGGCGGTGTGGATCTCGTCGCCGGTGCGGTCGAGGAAGCCGGTGTTGATGAAGACGATGCGGTCGCGGGCCGCATGGATGGAGGCCTTGAGGTTGGCGCTGGTGCGGCGCTCCTCGTCCATGATGCCAATCTTGACGGTGTTGCGGGGGAGGCCCAGGGCGTCCTCGACCTGGTCGAACAGGCTCATGGCCAGGGCCACTTCGTCGGGTCCGTGCATCTTGGGTTTGACGACATAGACCGAGCCTGCCGGGCTGTTGCGGCGGGCGCCGTTCAGGTCATGCAGTGCGGCCGTGACGGTGATCAGGGCGTCGATGGCGGTCTCATAGACGGGCTGGCCGTTCAGGGTGACCATGTCGGTCAGCATGTGGTGTCCGACGTTGCGGACCAGCATCAGGCTGCGACCTTTCAGGGTCAGGTCGCCGCCGGCGGATGCCTGATAGACGCGGTCCGGATCGAGGCGGCGGGTTTCCGTGGTGCCCCCCTTGGCGAAGGTCGCCGACAGGTCACCGCGCATCAGGCCCAGCCAGTTCCGATAGACGCCGACCTTGTCCTCGGCGTCGACGGCGGCGACCGAGTCCTCGCAGTCCTGGATGGCGGTCAGCGCGGCCTCGACCAAAACGTCGGACACACCGGCCGGATCGTCCTTGCCGATGTTGTGGGTGGGGTCGATCTGGATTTCCAGGTGAAGGCTGTTGTGGGTGAGCAGCACGCCGTCCGGTGCCTCGGCGGCGCCTCGCCAGCCGACAAACCGGGCGGGCGACGACAGGGTCGTCTCGCGATCACCGCTCAGACGCACTGACAAGGTGCCGTTCTTCACGGCGTAACCGACCGCGTCAGCATGCGACCCGGAAGACAGGGGCGCAACCCGGTCGAGCAGACCACGCGCGAACGCGATCACCTTGGCACCACGCAGCGGGTCATAGCCCTTGACGCCGGTCGGAGGCTCGATCGCGTCGGTGCCGTACAGCGCATCATAGAGGCTACCCCAGCGCGCGTTGGCGGCGTTGAGCGCAAAGCGGCCGTTGGACACAGGCACCACCAGCTGCGGACCGGCAGTCCGGGCAATCTCCGGGTCGACGTTTTCGGTGGTGATGTGGAAGGCTGGGGGCTGGGGCAGCAGGTAACCGATTTCGGTCAGGAAGGCGGTCTGGTCGGCGATCGACACCGTCTTGCCGCGCCGCTCGCGCCACCAGCTGTCGATCTGCGCCTGCAGGTCATCGCGCCGGGCCAGCAGGGCGGCGTTCTTTGGCGAGAAGTCGGCCAGGATGTCGTTGAACGCCGCCCAGTAGGCGGCAGCAGCGACGCCCGTGCCGGGCAGCAGATCCTGCTCCACGAACGCGTGCAGGAAATCGTCGACGGCGAGGGCCGGGGAAACATTCATAGGAGCTCTCAACACAGTCTTCATCCGCCCCTGTCGCTCTCCTCCCCCGTCGGGGGAGGGGGACCACGAAGTGGTGGAGAGGGCATGCCACCACTTGGGACTATGACACGCTGGAAGCGCTTGACCCGAATGATCCCGGAGACCTTCCGACGCGGTGCGACGGCGGCCCCCTCCACCCCGCTACGGGCGGTCCCCCTCCCCCGACGTGTGAGGAGAGGGACGTCTGAGGTTTCGACTTCAGGCGAACTGGCCCATCGTATTGTGGACGCCGCCCGCCTTGAGGGCAGCTTCGCCTGCAAAGTATTCCTTGTGGTCGTCGCCGACGTCGGAGCCGGACATGTTCTGGTGCTTCACGCAGGCGATACCCTGGCGGATTTCCTGGCGCTGGACGCCGAGGACGTAGCCCAGCATGCCCTGGCTGCCGAAGTATTCCTTGGCCAGGTTGTCGGTGGACAGTGCGGCGGTGTGATAGGTCGGCAGCGTGATCAGGTGGTGGAAGATCCCCGCCCGCTTGGCGCTGTCGGCCTGGAAGGTCCGGATCTGCTCATCGGCCTCGATGGCCAGCGGTGTGGTATCGTAGACCACGCTCATCAGCTTTTCGCGCTCGTAGGCCGAGACGTCCTTGCCTGCGGCCTTCATGGCGTCGAACACCTGCTGGCGGAAGTTCAGGGTCCAGTTGAAGGACGGCGAGTTGTTGTAGGCCAGCTTGGCGTTGGGGATGACCTCACGGATGCGGTCGACCATGCCCGCGATCTGGGAAATGTGCGGCTTTTCGGTTTCGATCCACAGCAGGTCCGCGCCGTTCTGCAAGCTGGTGATGCTGTCGAGGACGCAGCGGTCTTCGCCTGTGCCTTCGCGGAACTGGAACAGGTTGGACGGCAGGCGCTTGGGCCGCAGCAGCTTGCCGCCGCGATTGATGACCACGTCGCCGTTCTTCATGTCGGCGGGGGCGATCTCTTCACAGTCGAGGAAGCTGTTGTACTGGTCGCCGATGTCGCCGGGCGTATGGCTGACGGCGATCTGCTTGGTGAGGCCCGCGCCCAGGCTGTCGGTGCGGGTGACGATGATGCCATTGTCGACGCCGAGCTCGAGGAAGGCGTAGCGGCAGGCTCGCACCTTGGCCAGGAAGTCCTCGTGCGGGACCGTGACCTTGCCGTCCTGGTGGCCGCACTGCTTTTCGTCGGAGACCTGGTTCTCGATCTGGAGGGCGCAGGCGCCGGCCTCGATCATCTTCTTGGCCAGCAGATAGGTGGCCTCGGCATTGCCGAAGCCGGCGTCGATGTCGGCGATGATCGGCACGACGTGGGTCTCGTAATTGTCGATCGCGTCGGTGAGCTTTTGTTCCTTGGCCTTGTCGCCGGCCGCGCGGGCGGCGTCCAGGTCGCGGAACATCATGCCGAGCTCACGGGCGTCGGCCTGCTTGAGGAAGGTGTAGATCTCCTCGATCAGGGCCGGTACCGAGGTCTTCTCGTGCATCGACTGGTCGGGCAGCGGGCCGAAGTCGGAGCGCAGCGCCGCGACCATCCAGCCGGAGAGGTAGATGTAGCGCTGCTTCGTCGTACCGAAGTGCTTCTTGATCGAGATCATCTTTTGCTGGGCGACGAAGCCGTGCCAGCAGCCGAGGCTCTGGGTGTAGTTGGCGGGGTCGGCGTCATAGGCGGCCATGTCGGCGCGCATGGTCCCGGCGGTGAACTTGGCGATCTCCAGACCGGTCTTGAAACGGTTCTGCAGCCGCATGCGGGCCACGCTCTCGGCGTTGATGCCGTCCCAGGTGCCATTCTTGCTCTTGATGAGCTGGCTCATCTCGATGATGTGGTCTTGATACGCCATGTGTCTTTTCCGCATTTTGTCGGGGTCCAGGGGCCGCCCGAGCATGAAGCGTGCCGTTACAGGGCGGTCCAGCCATAGGGGAAGGTTGCATCCGGTCTAGATGTCAAACTTTACAGGAATTGATTGTAATGTTGTAAGGTTCCGACAACTTGAATCCCGTGAGCCAGAGATGCCGACCGAACGCCGCCTCTACGTCGGACCCAATCTGCGACGCGTGAGGCGGGACCTGGGGCTGACCCAGGCCGATATGGCGGCGGACCTGGATGTGTCGGCGTCCTATGTCGCCCTGCTGGAGCGAAACCACCGGCCCTTGAGCGCCGAGATGCTGCTGCGGCTGGCCCAGACCTACAAGCTGGACATGGCCGTTCTGGCCGGGACGCGGGGTGCGGACGAGGCGGCCAGGCTGCAGGCGGTGTTGAAGGACCCGATGTTTGCCGACATCGATCTGCCGCCGCTGGAAGCGGCTGACGCGGTGGGCAACTTTCCGGGCATCACCGAGGCGTTCCTTCGGCTCTACACCACCTATCAGGAGGAGCAGCTGGCGCTGGCCGACCGGGGGGCCGAGACCTTTGAGGCCGGCGGCCTAACAGACGCTGCCGATCCGGTCGCAGAGGCACGCCGTTTCCTGGCCGCAAGACGCAACAGCTTTCCCAGTCTGGATGACGCCGCAGAACGACTGGCCCAGGCTGTGGCTGGTCACGACAGTCTGGCGGGATACCTGAAGGCGCGCCACGGCCTGCGCACGCGGCGATTGCCGTCCAGCGTTATGGTCGGCTCGACCCGTCGACTTGACCGGCATCGCAAGGAAATCCTGCTGGACGACGGCATGGATACCGCCAGCCAGACATTCCAGCTGGCCTTGCAGTTGGCCTATCTGGAAATGCGAGGCGAGATCGACGCCGAGCTGGGCGGTGGCGCGTTTGCCACCGAGAGCGGTGAGCGCCTGACCCGCCGGGCGCTGGCCAGCTATGCGGCAGCCGCCGTGCTGATGCCCTATTCTGCGTTCGCCCGGGCAGTTGAGGCGCGCCACTACGATGTTGAGGCTCTGGCCCGGCAGTTCGGGGCCAGTTTCGAACAGACCGCCCACCGCATGACCACGCTGCAGAAGCCCGGTCAGGAACGGGTGCCGTTTTTCTTCATCCGGGTTGATCCGGCGGGCAATGTTTCAAAACGCCTGGACGGGGCGGGGTTCCCGTTCGCGCGGCATGGCGGCGGCTGCCCGCTGTGGTCGGTGCATCACGCCTTCAGCACCCCGCGCCAGATTGTCACCCAGTGGCTGGAGCTGCCGGACGGCCAGCGGTTCTTTTCCATTGCCAGGACGGTGACGGCCGGCGGGGGCGGCTTTGGTGTACCGCGGGTCGAACGCGCCATCGCGCTGGGCTGCGCTGCCGAGCACGCCGGACGCCTGATCTATACCCGCGACCAGCCGGGATTGGGGGCCGACGCAGCGACGCCGATCGGGGTGACCTGTCGGCTGTGTCATCGCACGGAGTGCACCGCGCGCTCGGCGCCGCCCATTGGCCGCCAGATTCTGTCAGATGACGTCCGCCGCACCGGCGCGCCGTTTGGCTTCTCGGACACCTGACGGCAAGTCGCCAGCGCGCGGGACCCGCGTTGCGCCCGTGAAATGTTGTCTATTGGCCACCCTTGTTTTCCGGGGCAGAACAGCGTTGCACAAAGGAAATACACGTCAGATGGCCCCTCGTAGCGCCGTGGCGAAGTCCACGGACCGGTTTGAACGTAAGCGTGAAGCCATCCTCGATGCCGCCACACGCATCCTGAACCGAAAGGGAATCAAAGGCTTGACGCTGGGCGACACCGCCGCAGCGGTCGATCTGTCGACCACCAGCGTCACCTACTATTTCAAGCGCAAGGACGACCTTGCGGCGGCCTGTATTTCGCGCGGCATCGACACCCTGTTCGAGATCGCCGAGGCGGCGGTCAAGGCCACCACACCAGCCGAGCGGCTGTACCTGTTTTTCACGGGCTATCTTGATGTCCTGAAGGCGACCGAGGACGGCGACGCCCCACCGCTGCCGATCATCTCGGAACTTCGGGCCCTGAGTTCCCCCCGCCACGAAGAGGTGGCCCAGGCCTATGGTCGGCTGTTCCGCAAAGCCCGACAGATCTTTGATCATCCTGACCTCTGCTGGATGTCGCGCGGGCGGCGCACAGCGCGCACCCGCATGCTGCTGGAACAGGTGTTCTGGGGCGGAGCCTGGCTGGCCAAGTTCGACGCCGAGGACTATCCGCGCATCCGCGACCGGATGGTGGATATCTTCCTGAACGGCGTGGCGCTCAAGGATGCGACCTGGGAGCCAGCGGCCTTTCAAATGGTCAAGCTGGCGGCACGTGATGGCCCGGAACTGGCGCGGGAAACCTTCCTGCTGGCGGCAACCCGGCTGATCAATAGACGCGGCTATCGCGGCGCCTCGGTGGACAAGATTTCGGCTGAACTGAATGTCACCAAGGGCAGCTTCTATCATCACAACGACGCCAAGGACGACCTGGTGGTGGTCTGCTTCGAGCGCACCTTCGAGGTCATGCGGCGTGCCCAGCGTCTGGCGATGGAGTTACCGGGCAGCCAATGGGACAAACTGTCCGCCTGTGCCGCAGCCCTGGCCGAGTTCCAGCTTTCCCACCACGGCCCGCTGCTGCGGACCTCGGCGCTGACGGCATTGCCGGAACAGATGCGCGTGGTGATGGTGGAACATGCGAGCCGGGTTTCTGACCGCTTCGCCTCGATGATCTCGGACGGGATCGCCGAGGGATCGCTGCGCCCCGTCGATCCGTTCATTGCCGCCCAGATGCTGACGGCAACGCTGAACGCCTGCGCTGACTTGGGGGTTCTGGTGCCGGACGTCCGCCCGAAAGCTGCCGCGTCGGTGTTTGTGCGGCCGCTGCTGATGGGGATATTCGAGCGGTAGGGGGGTGGTTGGTTTGCGCACGCGGCAGTTGGGGCGGTCGGTTTGGCGATTGTTGCGGAGGAGCCTCAATTCCTCGGCGGCTCCCCGTTTGGGGGTTAAGTAACGTGTCACCGTAGCCCAGCAAGTAACTCCAGCAAGGCCGAAACAACTACTACATCAACACACCGCTGGTTGGCCTGCTTCTGCGGATGTCAGGCGGTAGGTGAGCGGGATTGACGGCTCGCGGAACCCGTCACCTCGTCTGTCCACGTCTCTGACGTGGCGGTCGTCGAGAAAGTGGCAATTATGCAAAAGATCTAATGTCACTGGAACTCGTCGCCGTTGCGGGTTCGAGTCCCGGAGCCGAGGAGCCGTTTTGAACGCTCCTCGCGCGACGCTCAAGAACGCCGCACCACAAGGCTGACTTCCGGGGCTCCCTCCGAAAAGGCGGCTTTGCCTTGAAGAAAGCGTTTCTTCGTGATCCGACGCACTTTCGGGTCATACCCGACTGAAGAAAAATTAATATTTATTGTCATTGCGAATAGTAAATGTGGATATCGCATAGCTTCGTTCAACATATTCTCAACAATAAATTCGTTTTCATTGCCAAGAACGACATTTATGTATACACAATCTGATGGTTTATCATAAAATTTAATCCATGACGCGCCTGTTTCTGAAGAATATTTCTTATCATCAGTTAGCTTGGATAATGAAAATCCTTGTTCTAACATGGCGCGGTTGGCACTTTTGCACCCTCCGACGCTGACAATTGCACGGAATTCCTTCATTCTTATCCAGAATTCGTCTTCTTCAAAGCCGAATTGTTGCGCTTTTCCTTCGAGATTGTATCTCCAATCATCTCCGCCATATGCTTGGTCAAAGGTGCGGCTCAATACACTGGAAGTTACTGTCCACACCTCGCTAAATCCTCTCGCCTATGCAGGCTGCAATACGGTGACGCCATATCAATTGCATGAACTTCGACCACATGGAGTGACCTCCATTGGTCAGCCCCACCAACACAGGGCATCCCGCCTCCGCATCCAGCAGTTCGGGTAACAAGTTACTTGATTGCACCGCAAATGGAACCATTCCCGTACCGCGCCAGATGCGTCCCAAGGGTATGGCTCGCCGGTCCTGAAGCCGATCAGGCACCAGGCAGTACCTGAACCGGCGACACCGACAGGCGAACGCCAAGCGCCTTCAGCAAGGCGGCGACGGTTTCAAAGGAAGGATTACCGTCTTCGCCCAATGCCTTGTAGAGGCCCGATCGGCTAAGGCCGATGGATTGGGCCAGGTCCGTCATGCCGCGTGCCTTTGCGACATGACCGAGGGCAACGCGAATTTCATCGGAGTCTCCTGCCTCGAAGACCGCCTCCAGATAGGCCGCGATTTCAACGTCGCTGCCCAGATGCTCTGTGATGTCCCACCGAACGGTCTTGATACTCATGGCTACAGCTCCTTCGAAATCCGGATAGCGGCCTCGATGTCGCGCGACTGGCTGGATTTGTCGCCGCCCGTCAGCAGGAAGATGATCTCCTGGCCGCGCTGGACGAAATAGAGCCGATAGCCGGGACCATAGTGGATGCGCATTTCACGCACACCCTCACCCACCGACGCAGTGTCTCCCAGATTGCCGCCCTGCGCGCGTTCGATCCGGCGAACGATCTGGGCCTGGGCGCGGATGTCGCGCAGGCCCCTGAACCAGTCCCGAAAGGTGATGGTTTGCCGGACCTCAAACACAAAGTCTTCTATAGTGGATGGAATGCAGGGCGTCAACAAAACGCGGCGGCCCAAGCCCGGGAGGGCCTGCCGCGCCCCTCAGGTTTGACATTCTTAACTGCCCCGCACCCTGGAAGACGATAGTCAGCCGCGCGTGAGCACTTCGATGCCAGACGCGAGCGTGCATGCGCTGTGCGACGGCGGCCCCCTCCACCCCGCTTCGCGCGGTCCCCCTCCCCCGATGGAGGAGGAGAAAGGCACTGACGGCCTCTGAATTTGTAGGTGGCTTTGGCTTCCTATTGCGGATCGTCCAGCCGGGCCTGCTTGCGATGCTCCGCGATCTCGCCCGCGGTCTTGTTGTCGAGCGCAGAGAGTTCTGTGCGCGCGTTGTCGTTCGCTCGCAGCAGTTCGTCGAGCTTGGCCTGGACAGCCTGGGTGTCGCGATGCGCCGCCCGCTGGATGAACAGCGTCATCAGCCAGGTTCCCAGCACCGCGACGGCATGAAAGTCGAACGTCGCGGGATCAAATGTCCACCAGGCCGCAGAATAGGCGGCCAGGATCGCGAACGCCACCGGATGCCTGGTGAGCAGGCCGATATTGGTGAGCTTGCGCCTCAGGTATTTCGACGACATGCGCCGTAAACGCCGTGGACGCAGGCGTGTTCCGTCAGGCCGGCTCCTCGCGCCGCGCGTCTTCGCGGGCCCGCAGAAGGTCGAGATTGGCCTCGTGGCGCTTGCGGTCGATGTTGTAGAAAAACAGCAGCCCGATCGCGATGCCGTAGAGGCCAACGATCATCGGGATATAGGCCATGCCGAGGCCGGTGAGGACCTCGGGCGCGACCCCGCCCCGTTTGGCGTCGTCGGGGAAACTCACAAAGGCCAGAACAGCGGTGGCCACGAAGACGCCGGTGCCGGAGATCATCTTGCGGAACAGCGCGTTGGCCGACATCAGCAGGCCTTCTGACCGGCGCCCGGTCTTGACCTCGGCGTCCTCGACCACATCGGCGACGATGGCCCCCAGGAGGACCGCGGTGGCGGACGCCAGCGTCGCATTGATGATTTCCTCGCCGTAGATCAGCCAGAGCAGTTCAGGGGTGCCGTTTTCTGGTGCCAGGCCCAACAGCCGAAGGGAGACCGGCGTGATGTGCACGGCCACAGCGGTCGCAAAGACCGTGATTGCGCCGAACTTCTTGCCCAGAACGCGCCCGACGATGGGCGCAAGACCGACGCCCAGAAAGCCACCGACCACGCTGATGGTCGCCAGGGTGGCCAACTGGGATTGCTTGAGTTCCCAGAAGTAGAGACCAAAATAGATCTCCAGGCCGTTGCGGGCACCGACGGCCACTGAAATGAAGATCGCCGAGACGGCCGCCACGAGAAAGGCGCGGTTATTGAGCGTCTGCCCCACCTCCCGGAGCATCGCGCCCAGCGTGATTTTCCGCTCAGGCGGTACCGAGAGGTAGGGGATCCGGCTGGCGGTGCCGATGGTCGACAGCAACACGGTGGCCAGGATGATCAGGGCGCCGGTGATCGAATAGGCCAGGTAGCCGTCGCGCGCGAGCACACCGCCGGAGCCGTCAGGATGCTCCTTCAGAAAGACCTGATAGGCCAGCACGGTCATGCCCAGACCGCCAGCCACCGCAAAGAACTGGCGCATGGCCAGGAGGTTGGTGCGCTCGTCGTAGTCCCTGGCCAGTTCCGGCGCCAGCGCCTGGTGCGGGGTCTCGAAGAAGGTATCGAAGAAGCGCACCGAGAACAGACAGACCGCCAGGTAGATCGCCACGGCCCCGTTGCTCCAGCCTGCCGGTGGGTTCCACAACAGGAAGAAGGCGATGGCGTAGGGCAAGGCTGCGGCCAGCATGAACGGGTGACGGCGGCCCCAGCGTGAGCGCAGATTGTCCGAAACCTGTCCAACAAACGGGTCGATCACCGCATCGAACACCAAGGCGACCATCAGGATCATGCCCACCATCTTCGGCGGCAAGCCCACGACCTGATTGTAGAAGATGACCAGGAAGGTCGTTAGCGCCCGGGCTTTCAGATTGGTGGCAGCGGACCCCACGGCGTAGAGAAGCTTGGTCGACAGCCGCAGGGGCGGCACATCGCGGGTCACAGCGGTCAATCCGGTCCTCCTCTGCCGATCAGGCAGATTGTTTGACCGGACTCTTCCCCCTGGCGGCCGACCTTGGGCGAAGGTTGGTTTGTCGCCGGACCTGCGTCAACGCCGATGTTCTTTCGGCTTTGACACATGATGCAATCGTCAGCCCGCGAGCAGGATCACCTTGCCGACGTGGGCACCGGCTTCCAGGTGGGCGTGCGCGGCGGCGGCCTCTTCCAGCGGGAACGTCTTGTCGATGGGCGGGGCGACCTTGCCGGCCAGGACCCATGGCCAGACGATGCGCTCGATCTCCACGGCAAGCCGGGCCTTCTCTTCGGCCTCGCGCGCCCGCAGGGTCGAGCCCGTAATGATGGCGCGCTTCATCATGACCCGGAAGATCGGCACCGTAATCTCACCCCCACCCTGAGCGGCGATGTAAACAATGCGGCCACCCATTTTCAACGCGTCGAGGTTTTTGGCGAAATAGTCGCCGCCGACCATATCCAGCACCACATCGACGCCGCCGGCGGCCTTTGCGACCGCCGCAAAATCCTCGGTCGTGGTGTCCACCGCAATGTCCGCGCCGAGCGCCAGAGCGGTTTTAGCCTTATCGGCCCCGCGCCCCGTCGCAATGACCCGGGCACCGGCTGTTTTGGCCATCTGGATAGCCGTGACACCGATGCCCGAGGTCGCACCGTGCACCATCAGAGTCTCGCCGGCCTTCAGCGCACCGCCCTCAAAGACATTGGCGAAGACCGTGAAGATCGTCTCCGGCAGGCAGGCCGCCGCGTCAAACCCCATGCCCTCCGGGATCGGCAGGGCGTGGCGCGCGTCGCAGGCGACGTATTCGGCATAACCGCCGCCGGCCAGGAGGGCGCAGACCCGATCACCCAGCTTCCATCGGCCGGCAGCCACGACAACCTCGCCCGCCACTTCAAGGCCCATGGTCTGGGATGCACCGGGCGGCGGGGCATACATGCCCATGCGCTGGGCCATGTCCGCCCGGTTGATCCCGGCAGCGCGAACCCGGATCAGGATTTCGCCGGGCCCGGGTTTGGGGATCGGAAGCCGCTCCGGCTTGAGGGCCGAGGCAGGACCCTTGCCGCCCTCAATGGCGATTGCGGTCATGGTTTCGGCTTCGAGCGGGCTCATGGTGTGATCCTGAAACTTGCGCCAACGCGGCTGTCGCGTTCAGATAGCGCCTGAAGCCAGCACCGCATAGGAGGGTAGGCCATGGATGAGCCTGTCGAGACCCGCGTCGGCCGGGGCCAGCGCCTGATTGAAGCCGTGCGCGAGGACCTGGAACTCTATGGCGTGGCCGAGCTGGAGGAGCGTGTCGAGATCCTCCAGTCCGAAATCGCCCGCGTGAACGCCCAGATTGACCGGAAGCGATCGGGACGCGCCGCAGCCGATGCGCTCTTTTCACCTCCGCCGAGATAGGGCGATCCCTGGCACAGGCTTTGCAGCGATGGGGGTTTCGCGCCCTCCATTCAGTGCGCGGCAACACTAAACGTGTAAAGTCGAGACGATGCAGGACACCCACAGCCCAGATTGGCGCAATGACGTCATCCAGGATTTCGCGCGCTCGGAGCTTTTCGAGCGGACGTTCCAGGAGGGCATGGAGCTTGTCGAGGAGACGGCCGCTTATCTGGATGGCGGCGGTCGCCAGGAATCCAAGCTGCTGTCACGCAACGCCGCCCTGGCCTATGCCGCCGAGAGCATGCGCCTCACCACGCGGCTGATGCAGGTGGCGTCATGGCTGCTGGTGCAGCGCGCGGTATGTGAGGGCAACATGGTTCCCGCCGCCGCGTGCGAGGATCGCTATCGCCTGAATGCCGATGCCGTCACGCGCGCCGAGGTTCTTGCCCCGCGCGCGGAGCTACCCGGCATGTTGACGCGCCTGGCCGACCGGGCGGAGCGGCTCTACGAGCGTGTTCGCCATCTGGACACCCGGATGTATGTGGAAAGCCAGACCAGCGAACGACCGAACGCAGTGCGCGGCGCCATGGACCGCTTGAAGACCGCGTTCGGGGTTTAGAGCCGGATTGCTTTCGCGATTGGCTGCGGGGTTCACGAACGTGAGTTGGTAGAGAGTTTGGCCGGTGGAGCGTGTCTTCTCCTCACCCGTCGGGGGAGGGGGACCAGACGAAGTCTGGTGGAGGGGGCTTGCCGCGCCACACAGGTTTGACACTCTGACCCAATGGACGCCCCGATGACGACAATCCGCCGCGCAGGGTCGCTGCGTCCGCGGATGATGCTTCCGCCGCAGCCGTGCGACGGCAGCCCCCTCCACCCCGCTTCGCGCGGTCCCCCTCCCCCGACGGGTGAGGAGAAAGACACCTGTGGCAATTGGGAGGAACAGCAAAAACGCCGCGGAGGTTGCCCCTCGCGGCGTTTGAAAGTCCTGACAGCCAGAAGGCCGTCGGATTATTTGCGGGTAAAGGCGCCGAACTTGGCGTTGAAGCGTGACACGCGGCCGGCGCGGTCCAGCAGGTGGTGGCCGCCACCGGTCCAGGCCGGGTGGGTCTTGGGGTCGATATCCAGGTTCAGCGTGTCGCCCGGCTTCCCGTAGGTGGAGCGGGTCTGATAGCTGGTGCCATCGGTCATCACCACGTTGATGAAGTGATAATCGGGGTGCGTGTCTTGTTTCATCGAACGGGCGCCTGACGTAAAGGTGCAGCCAAATTGGAACGAGCGCCAAAGGGGGCGGCTCGAAGGAAGCCGCGCGTATAAAGAAACGCGCCGTTGAATGCAAGGTACGACACCAATGAGCGATACCGGACCCGACGTTTCAGCGCCGGGACGCCCCAGTACGGGCCAGGCTTTGGCGCAGAATCTGTCCGAAGCGGCGGGCCGGCGCGAGAGGAGCCGAAATGTAGGCGCTCTGCGCAGACTGGCGCCGTATGCCCGTGCCCACTGGGGCAACGCGTCCATGGCCGGCTTGTTCCTGGTGCTATCGACCTGTGCAACCCTGGGCCTTTCCGGGGCCATCCGGCTGGTGGTGGACAACCTGACAGACAAGGGCCTCGACCCCGCCACCGTTGACCAGAAATTCCTGATTCTGGGCGGCGTTGCCGTCTGCCTAGCCGCCACCACGGCCATGCGGTTCTTCTTTGTCACCAAGGTCGGCGAGCGGATCGTGGCCGACCTGCGCAAGGCGACCTATGCCCATATCCTGACGCTGGACCCGTCCTATTTCCTGAAGACCCGCACCGGCGAAGTGCTGTCGCGGCTGACCACCGACATCGCCATCGTCGAGAGCCTGGTGGCGACGTCGGTCTCGGTGGCAGCGCGTAACCTGCTGACCCTGATCGGTGCCCTGGTCCTGCTGGTATTTGTAAGCCCGAAACTGACCGGGCTGGTGCTGCTGACCTTTCCGTTTGTGATCGCGCCGATCTTCCTGTTCGGACGCCGGGTGCGCAAACTGACTGCCTCGGCGCAGGATCGTTTCGCCGACGCCATCGGGGCGGCAGGTGAAAGCCTGGATGCGTTGGAGACGGTTCAGGCCTTCGGGCGCGAGCGCGCCGCGGCCACGCGTTTCGGGTCAGCTGTGGAGCAGGCGTTCCAGGCCCAGCTGCGAAGGATCACCACACGGGCCATGATGACCGCCGCCGTGATCGTGCTGGTGTTCGGCGGCGTCGTCGTCGTGTTCTGGCTGGGCGTTCACGCGGGCCTTCGTGGGGAGATCAGCTGGGGTGCGCTATTCCAGTTTGCGTTCCTGTCGGTGATGGCCGCCGCGTCGGTCGGCGCACTGGGCGAAACCTGGGGCGAGGTACAAAAGGCGGCGGGGGCGATGGAACGGGTGGGCGAATTGCTCGACGCGCGGCCAGGTATCGCCCCCCCGGTCCATCCTACGGCGCTGCCGGTTCCGCC
The DNA here is from genome assembly GCA_945883235.1 of Phenylobacterium deserti. Lineage (GTDB taxonomy): Bacteria > Pseudomonadota > Alphaproteobacteria > Caulobacterales > Caulobacteraceae > Phenylobacterium > Phenylobacterium deserti_A. The sequence continues at coordinate 106,197 of CAMCXF010000004.1, forward strand.
CCGGGGCGAGGTGATTTTTGAAAACGTCACGTTCGCCTATCCGGGACGACCCGATCTGCCGGCGCTCAACGACTTCAACCTGACCGTCAGGCCGGGTGAACGGGTGGCGCTGGTCGGCCCGTCGGGCGGCGGCAAGAGCACGGTGTTTCGGCTGTTGCTTCGGTTCTATGACCCGCAGGCTGGCCGCGTGCTGATGGACGGGGTCGATCTGCGTGAGGCTGAACCCGCAGAGGTCCGCGCGCGCCTGGCCCTGGTGGCGCAGGAGAGCCCGCTGTTCTCAGGCTCGGCTCTCGACAACATCCGCTATGGCCGCGAGGCCGCCACCGAAGAGGAGGTTCGCGCGGTGGTTCGCGCCGCCCAGGCCGAGGCTTTTCTGGCCGCCTTGCCCGAGGGGCTCAATACGTCGATTGGCGAGAAGGCGCGTACGCTGTCCGGCGGCCAGCGCCAGCGCCTGGCTATCGCCCGCGCCCTGGTCCGCGAAGCCCCGATCCTGCTGCTGGACGAGGCCACCAGCGCGCTGGACGCCGAGAACGAACAGCTGGTCCAGCGCGCGCTCGATGCGGCCATGAAGGACCACACCACCCTTGTGATCGCGCACCGTCTGGCCACCGTGCTCAAGGCGGACCGCATCGTGGTGATGGATGGAGGTCGCGTCGTAGAGTCCGGAACCCACAACGACCTCGTGGCCCGAAGCGGTCTCTATGCCCGCCTGGCGGCCCTGCAGTTCGAAGCGGCCTGAGGATGGCGAAGGCTGTCACGTCCCGAGCACGCACGAAGCCCGCCGAACAGGCCCGCGTGCTGGAACTGTTCGAACGCTTCGAAGCGCAGGAGAGCGATCCGCGGACAGAGCTGAGCTATGCAAGCGCCTATGAACTGGTGGTGGCCGTCGCGCTTTCGGCCCAGGCGACGGACGTCTCGGTCAACAAGGCCACCGACAGGCTCTTCAAGGTCGCTGACACGCCGCAGAAGATGCTGGCCCTGGGTGAAGACGGCCTGAAGCCGTTCATCTCGTCCATCGGCCTGTTCAACACCAAGGCGAAGAACGTGATCCGGATGGCGGAGATCCTGATCGAACAGCACGGCGGAGAGGTGCCGTTGACCCGGGAGGCGCTTCAGGCCTTGCCCGGGGTTGGCCGCAAGACCGCCTCTGTGGTGTTGAACGAGCTAAGGATCGAACCGGCTATTGCCGTCGACACCCATGTCTTCCGGGTCGCCCACCGGCTGGGCCTTGCGACGGGCAAGACGCCGGACAAGGTCGAAGCCGAGCTGATGGCCATCGTGCCCGCAGCTGCCCTGGTGCGGGCGCACCACTGGCTGATCCTGCATGGCCGTTACGTCTGTGTGGCCCGGCGACCGAAGTGCGAGGACTGCCCGGTGGCTGACCTCTGCCCGTCGAGGGCCCTTTTCGCCTAACCGACGATCACGTGGGGGATGAACCGCGACAGGTTCTTGGTCACCCGGCTGCGGTCCTCGCGGATGCCGATCCCGGCTGGTTCGGCGTCGACCATCCAGGCGCCGATGATCGGGTAGTTGCCGGCGAAGCGGGTGATCGGGTGCAGGGCCTGGCGGATATGGCCCTCTTCGCCATAGCCCTGGTCCATCACCGTGGCGCGGCGGCCTTTGGCCACCAGCTCGATATTGGCCCCCTCGCGGGAGAACAGCGGCTTTCTCACGTACGAGTTGCCCAGCTCGGCCATGCGCGGATCATCCTCGAAGAACGCGGGCAACAGGTTGGGATGTCCGACATTGCGCTCCCACAAAAGGGGCAGCAGGCCCTTGTTGGACAGGATCGCCTTCCAGGCGGGTTCCAGGAACAAGGTCTTTGAGCCGCCGACCCGGGCGGCATAGTCCTCGCGGAACATCTCCTCCCAGGGATAGAGTTTGAACAACGCCTGGATGATGAAGTTGTCCTGGTCCACGAACCGGCCGTCGGCATCGAGGCCGATCTTGTCGATGGCCACGAACTTGGGCTCGATCCCGGCCTGGATGGCAATGTCCTCGAGATATCTCACCGTCTGGCGATCCTCGACGGACTCTTCGTCGCTGGCAAAATGCACAAAGCCGCCGGCGGGAAAGATCGCCTTGAAGCGGTTCTGCAGTTGCTCATGCAGGCTGTTGAACTGGTCGGTGTCGGCGGGCAGACGGCCGGCGGCGATCATCTCCTCCAGCCAGATCCACTGGAAGGTGCCGGTTTCATAGATACTGGTGGGCGTGTCGGCGTTGTATTCGAACAGCTTCGCCGGGCCGGTGCCGTCATAGGCGAAATCGAAGCGGCCATAGAGCGACGGGGCCCTGGCTTTCCAGCTGTTGGCGACGTCATCGCGGGACGCTTCCGGGATCGCCAGTCTGGCCATCAGGGCCTCGCTGCCGGCCACCTCATCGACGAGGTCGAGGCAGAGCGCGTGAAGGGCGCGCGCGGGTTCTTCGATGCCGTCTTCGATCTCGGCGAGGGAGAACTGGTAGTAGGCGCGTTCGTCCCAGTAGCGGGCACCGTCAAGGTGGCGCCACGTGAAACCCAGCGCCTCAGCGCGCGCGTCCCAGCCGGGGCGTTCGAGAGTTTTGACGCGTTTCATCGTGTTCTCCTAACCTCCCCCGCGGAGCGGCGGGAGGGGGACCATCGGCCGAAGAGCCGATGGTGGAGGGGGCGAGCGGCAGGCTCAGCGCAAGCGGAGAGATGAAGCTTCAGCGGGTGGGGCATGCCCCCTCCACCACGCCCTCTTCGGGGCGCGGTCCCCCTCCCGCCACTTTGTGGGGGAGGTAGAATCTAGGACTCCTCGGACCGTTTGACCGGCTGGGCCTCGATCCGCAGATGTGGAGCTTCCAGCATGGGCATCGGTTCGGCGGCAGGAGCCTTCAATCGCGCCAGGACGTCGCTGGCCGAGGAGTGGCCCGGCAGGATGCCAGCGGCCTGCAGCTTGGCGTCGAGGTCGGCGCCGGTACGGCGATCCTCGAGTTCGCCGGCGGCCTTGAACTTCTCGTCGGCGATCATCTGGCGCTCCTTGATGCGCTTCAGGCTGTCGGCGGCGGAACCCAATCGGGCGGATGCGCCGGCACCCTGCGAGGCGACAGCCGCCTGGGCGCGCTGGACGCTGTCGTTGACCTTCACCACGTCGATCTCACGGCGTAGGGTTTCGACCCGCTGCTGGGTGGCGGCGATGGTCTTGTGCATCCGCTCCTCGGCGACCTTCATCTCGGCCAGCTGGGGGGTTTTGGCGGTGACATCGGTCTCCAGCTCGGAAATCCGCTGGGCGACCTCCATGGCCAAGGCCTCGTCGCCCTTGGCGAGCGCGGCCCGGGCCGAGCTTTCATAGCGGCTGGCCTGATCACTGAGGTTCTGCAGTTCCTTCTCGATCATCCGGCGGCGCGCCACCAGGGTGGCCAGGTCGTCGCGGGCACGGCCCAGCGCGTTGTCGGCGTCGCGAATTTCCTGATCCAGGATCTTCAGCGCATTGGCGTCAACGACGGCGGCACCGGCCTCATGAGCGGTGCCGCGGAATAGGGTGATCAGCTTTGTGAAGATGGACATCTGGGACCCCTTTAAGACGCGGACGCGAAGTTCTGGCGCAGCTCGTCGGCGGCGCGGATAGCGTTCTCGGCCAGCATCCGCAACTCGATCACCACGGTCTGCAAGGTCGTCTTGCACGAAAGCTCACCGAAGATTTCGTAGTAGTCGCGATCCGCCACCGTGGTGATGCCGAAGTTGGACAGCGGCACCAGCTTCTGGGCCTTCAACAGGAAGACGTTGAAGGCGGTCGGATTTTCCTGCTCGTCCACCGGCCACATCAGGGCAGAGACGACAATCTGCTCCAGCCCGACGCTGAGATAGATCGGCAGGTCGCCGAACTCGTTCATGGTGATCTGCAGGACGGGGTCGGTCCCCTCGAGCACGCGGGCGGTCATCTCGCCGTCGCGCAGCAGTTTTGAGTCACTGAGCGCTTCGGCAAGTGACTTCACCGACCAATCGGTGTCGATGACATGATCCATCTGGTACGATCCTCGCGGAGGGTTTGGGTCTCTCAGCGCCGGTCCGCGGCTCGACGCTGTGATGATAGAGCGTGCGGCAGCCTGGATATCGGACTTGGCGCCGGGGGGAACCCAGAGTTCCAGCTTCACGAGCCCGAGACGCTGTCGCTCGTTGCGCCAGAGCCGGGTCCGTTCCGCGGGGCTCAGGCCCGCCGCCTTGTCCTTAGGCTTTCGCATTTGTTCGCGTATACATACGCGTACATTTGACAGTCTGCAAGATGCGACTATGATCCGGTTTCGAGAAGGATGAATGACGTGGTCTTCCGGGGTCTGTTTGGCAAGGGTCGGCGTGGCGCGGAACAGGCGCCGGCGCTGCCGGTCGTGCGCAACATTACCATTGGCCGCAGCGTGCGCCTGGATCCGCTGGCCTGGCGTCGGCTGGGGTCTGCTGCGAAGTTCAGCCTCGACACCAATACGCTGGAGATCGTGGCGCAGGGCCGCATCGATCTGGGTGCCGACGGCTATGTCCACCGGTTCTATACCAACGAAGACCTGATGCTGCAGATGGTCAGTCCGGACGCCGAGGGTCTGGGTGCCGACGATTTCACGATCTTCATGCCCTGGGCGTCGGCCTATCCGCCGGATGCGGGGGCCAAACGCCGCTGGGCCGACAGGCTGCGCGCGCGGACCTTTGAGGCCGACGATCTGCCCGAGTATCGCCGCTTCTGGTTCGGCGACGCCGACGAGTTACAGGATCCGGTCAGTTTCTGGGAAAACGTCTATGATGACCGTGCGGGCGTCGATGCCCGGCGTATCTACCAGACCTCGATGCTGTTTGCCCGGGACCTTCCCGGCGAGGGGCGCGAACTTCTGCTCGCGATCGAAATGGAACCCAAGGACGGCGACCTGACCCACGAGATCATGGTCGGCATTCCGCTGAACGTCGGAGAATTTGAAGCATGACCTTTGATCCCATGGTGTTTACCGCCGGTGCGCTGAACTTCGGCCTGGCCTTTCTGGCGGCGGGCGGCTTCGCCCTGATCTTCAAGGCCGTCTATCGGTGGATTACGCCGCATGACGAAGGCGCGCTGATCCGGGCCGGCAACTCTGCCGCCGCCGTTGCCCTGGGCGGGGCGCTGATCGGTTATGTGATTCCCCTGGCGTCGGCCCTGACCCAGACCCATTCCTTGCCTGAGTTTGTCGCCTGGGCCCTGCTGGCCGGCGTCATTCAGATCGCCACCTTCTGGATCGTGCGCCGGATCGCCCTGCCGGACGTCTCGGCCCGCATCGAGCGTGGCGAAATGTCTACTGCCCTCTATCTGATGTTGATCTCCATCGCAGTCGGCATCCTGAACGCCGCCTGCATGACGGCGTAACGACGATGAAACGCTCCCGGAAACTTGCCCTCACCAGCCTGATGGCCATCGGCGGCGTGTCGCTCACCGCCTGCGGCGACCAGCCCAATGTGACCATCGCCGACCAGGGCCAGACGGTCGACGCCTACACCTATCAGTCCCTGCAGGAGTGCAAGGACAAGAATGACGTTCCCGACGACGCCTGCGACACCGGCATGAAGAAGGCCAAGGACGAAGAAGCCTCCGAAGCCAAGTACGCCGACAGCAAGACCTGTGAGGACGTCTACGGCCCCGGCCAGTGTGTGCCGCGCAGTTCGGCGGGCAACGGCTCGTTCTGGGGACCGCTGGTCACCGGCTTCGTGGTCGGCCAGATGATGAACGGCGGCTGGGGCGGCGGCGGCCTCTACCGCGACTATCGCAACGGCGGCTATTACAGCCGGGGCGGCGGTCCGCTGATGACCGACTATTCCACAGGCCGCACCCGCATCGGTTCGCGCAGCTTCGATCCCCCCGACACCTTCAGACCGCCGGAGCGCATGCAGACCCGGTCGTCGGTGATCTCGCGTGGTGGCTTCGGCGGGCGAATGGAGAGCAGCCGCAGCAGCCGGGGGAGTTGGGGCGGCTAGCCTCCTTAACCCTTTCACTGTAATCCGCGCGGCCTGAACTGCCACGAAAGCCCACCCATGCCTGAGCTCTACGATGTTGCCGCCATCGGCAATGCCATTGTCGACGTGATTGCGCCGGCGACCGACGCCTGGCTGGATGAGAACGAGCTGACCAAGGGCGCGATGATGCTGGTGGATCCGGCGCGCAGCGCGCTGCTCTATTCGCGGATGAACCTGGCGGTAGAAGCCTCAGGCGGTTCGGCGGCCAATACCATTGCCGGTGTGGCCAGTTTCGGCGGCAAGGGCGCGTTTATGGGCAAGGTCGCCGACGACGAGCTGGGCCGCACGTTTGCGCGCGACATGCGCGAAATCGGGGCGCGGTTCGAGAATCAGCCGCTGGTTGGCGGTCCGGCGACGGCGGTCTCGATGATCAATGTGACGCCTGACGCGCAGCGCACCATGTGCACGTTCCTGGGCGCGTCGGTGGAGTTCACCGATACCGACGTGGATGCGGCCGTCGTCGAGGCGTCGACCATCGTCTATCTCGAGGGTTATCTGTTCGACGCCGAGGCGGCCCGGCGCGCGTTCGCCAAGGCGGCGGGGCTGGCGCACGGTGCCGGCCGCAAGATCGCGCTGACGCTCTCCGACAGCTTTGTGGTGGAACGCCATCGCGGCGGTCTGCTGGGCTTCATCGAGACCCAGGTCGATCTGCTGTTCGCCAATGAGAGCGAACTGCTGGCGTTGTTCGAGACGGATAGCTTCGATGAGGCGTGCGAGGCGCTTCGCACCCGCTGTGATCTGGCCGCCGTCACCCGCAGTGACAAGGGCTCGGTGATCCTGTCACACGGCGAGCGGCTGACCGTGAAGGCCGAGCCGGTCGAGAAAGTCGTGGACACAACCGGCGCAGGCGACCAATACGCAGCCGGATTCATGTTCGGCCTCTCGCGGAGCCGGCCGCTGCAGCAATGCGGACAGCTGGCCTCACTGGCGGCGGCCGAGGTGATTGCGCACTATGGCCCGCGCCCACAGGTTTCACTGAAGGACCTGGCCGCGTCCAAGGGATACTGAGCCGATGAGCCGCAAGGCCGAAGTCGTCCGCAACACCAAGGAAACCCAGATCCGCATCGCCGTGGATCTGGACGGGACAGGTGCGTCCGAAATCTCGACCGGTATCGGCTTCTTCGACCACATGCTGGAAAGCTTCGCCCGGCACGGCGGCATCGACCTGAAGGTCGAGACCAAGGGCGATCTGCACATCGACATGCACCACACCGTAGAGGACACCGGCATCGTGCTGGGCCAGGCGATCAAGGACGCGATCCCCGGCTTCAAGGGCATCCGCCGGTTCGGGCACGCCTATATCCCGATGGACGAGACACTCAGCCGGTGCGCCATCGACCTGTCCAATCGCCCCTATCTGATCTGGAAGGTGGATTTCAAGACGCCGAAGGTGGGCGACATGGACACCGAGCTGTTCAAGGAATTCCACCACGCGTTCGCCATGAACTGCGGCGCCTGCGTGCATCTGGAAACGCTCTACGGCACCAACTCGCACCACATCGCCGAGAGCGGATTCAAGGCTCTGGCACGCGCGCTACGGCATGCCGTGGAGCTGGACCCCAAGACCCATGGCCTCGCGCCATCCACGAAGGGCGTGCTCTAGGAAACCCCTATGCAGAGTGTCGCCCTGATCGATTACGGGTCGGGCAACCTTCGCTCGGCCGAAAAGGCGCTGGTCCGTGCCGCCGACGGTCGCGCGGATATTGTCGTGACCCATGACCCGGCCGTAGTCGCCAGCGCCGACAGGATTGTGCTGCCGGGCGTGGGTGCTTTTGCAGCGTGCATGGCAGCCTTGAGCGAGCGCGAAGGTGTCATCGAGGCGATGAACCACGCGGTGCACGATCGCGGCGTTCCATTCCTGGGGATCTGCGTCGGCCTGCAGCTGATGGCCTCGCGCGGGCTGGAGTTTGGCGTGACGCCGGGGCTGGGCTGGATCGACGGCGATGTCCGCAAGATCGAGACGGCCGACCCGCACCTAAAAATACCGCACATGGGCTGGAACAATCTGCTGGCTGTCACCGATCTGTCGGTGCTTTCGGGGTTAAAGGCCGGCGCGCCGGTTTACTTCACACACTCCTTCGCCATGTTCCCGAGTGACGACACAGACGTCGCTGCCTGGGTGGATCATGGCGGACGCTTCCCCGCGGCGGTCGCGCGGGGCAATCTCGCCGGGGTGCAGTTCCATCCCGAAAAATCGCAATCTGCCGGGCTGACGCTATTGTCCGACTTTCTGGAGTGGCGCCCGTGATCCTGTATCCCGCCATCGATCTCAAAGACGGACAGTGCGTGCGCGTGCTGCACGGCGACCTGTCCACCGCCACCGTGTTCAACACCGAGCCTGCCGCCCAGGCACGGTCATTTGTGGAGGCCGGGTTTCACTGGATCCATGTGGTCGACCTGAACGGTGCCGTCCAGGGCAAGGCGATCAATGCGCCGGGTGTCGAGGCAATCCTGCACGCAGTTTCGGTGCCGGTACAGCTGGGCGGCGGCATCCGCACCCTGGCCGATATCGAGCGCTGGGTTGAGGCCGGTGTCAGCCGCATCATCCTGGGCACTGTGGCCGTCAAGGACCCCAAGATCGTGCTGGATGCAGCCAAGCTCTGGCCAGAACAGATCGCGGTCAGCGTCGACGTCCGCAAGGGCAAGGTCGCTGTTGAGGGCTGGACCGCGGATTCTGATCTCGACGCCATCACGGTGGCGAGGCGGTTCGAAGACGCCGGGGTCGCCGCCCTGATCGTCACCGACATCGACCGCGACGGCACGGTCATGGGCTTTGACGTGGAAGCCTTTGGCGCGATGGCGGACGCAGTCTCGATACCGGTGATCGCCGCCGGCGGCCTGGCGACCGTGGACGACATCGTGAAGCTCAAGGCCCGCAAGGGCGTGCCGGTAGCCGGTGCCGTGCTGGGTCGCGCGCTCTACAATGGTGCGATCAATCCCGCCGAAGCCCTCGGGATCGCGGCGTGACGCTCAAGGTTCGCCTGATCCCCTGTCTCGACGTCAAGGACGGACGGGTGGTGAAGGGCGTGCAGTTCGTGTCCTTGCGCGACGCCGGCGATCCGGTGGAGCAGGCGCGCGCCTATGATGCGGAGGGTGCCGACGAGCTGATGTTCCTCGACATTACCGCCAGTCACGAGAACCGGGGCACGATCCTGGATGTGGTGGCGCGCACGGCGGACGTCTGTTTCATGCCGCTGTCGGTAGGGGGTGGCATCCGCTCGGTGGAGGATGCGCGGCGTCTGCTGCTGGCCGGGGCCGACAAGATCTCGATCATGACCGCCGCCGTGGCCGACCGGAATGTGGTCAGCGCCTGCGCCGACGCTTTTGGCAGTCAGGCGGTGGTGGTGTCGGTCGACGCCAAGCGGATCGGGGGCCGCTGGGAGGTGTTTACCCACGGTGGGCGCAATCCTACCGGTCTGGACGCCGTGGACTACGCCATCGAGGTGGTGGCCAAGGGCGCCGGCGAAATCCTGCTGACCTCCATGGACCGCGACGGGGCCAAGACGGGGTATGATCTGGAGCTGGTTCGCGCCGTCAGTTCGGCGGTGGGCGTGCCGGTGATCGCGTCCGGCGGCGCAGGCAACACGCAGCATCTGATCGAAGCCGTTCACGCAGGTGCCGACGCCGTTCTGGCGGCATCGATTTTCCACTTCGGAGAGGTCAGCATCGGTGGGGCCAAGCGCGCCATGGCCGCGGCCGGTGTCCCGGTCCGGTTGACGGAGCAAGCCGCATGACCCGTTTTGCCAGGGTGATCGACCGCCTCTCGGCGACCATCGAAAGCCGACGCGGCGCTGATGCCTCGACGTCCTACACCGCCCAACTGCTTGGCAATCTGGATCGCGCCGCGAAAAAGCTGGGCGAGGAGGCGGTCGAAACTGTCATTGCGGCAGCCCAGGGCGACCGCGACGCGCTCATCGCCGAGAGTGCCGACCTGATCTACCACTGGTTGGTGCTGATTGCCGCCGCCGGGGCCAGCCTCGACGAGGTGGCCGAGCGCCTGGAGGCCCGCGAGGGGACCTCCGGGCTGGCGGAGAAGGCGTCGAGACCGAGGTAGAGCCTCGCGCCTCAGCCTCAGAACACCAGCGCGCGCGCTTCCTTGACGTGCGGCAAGGCCTGTATCTTGCCGAGCAGGGCCGCGGACGGAGCCTGATCGATCCCCACCATGGCGATGGCGTCGTCGCCGGCGTCGATGCGGCCCAGGTTGAACGTCGCAATATTGACGCCGGCCTCGCCCAGCAGGCCACCCAGCGCGCCGATGAAACCGGGCCTGTCCAGGTTATTCACATAGAGCATGCGCGGCGAGAACGGGGCGTCCAGGTCCATGCCCTTGACCTCCACGACCCGCGGCGCGCCCGCCTGCACGGCACCGGCGAACGAGCGCTTGCCCTTCTCTGTGGTGATGGTGATGCGCATCAGGCTCTCATAGATTGGCGAGTCCTCCTGGCGGCTCTCAGAGAAGGTGACCCCGCGCTCCTTGGCCACCGCCGGCGCCGAGACCATGTTGATCTCGGCCAGCATCGGCCGCAGGACGCCGGCCAGGGCGGCGGCACTGAGCGGCTTGGTGTTGAGCTTGGAAACCTCGCCCTCGAAGGCGATGTCCACGGCCTTGACGCCGAAATCAACCATCTGGCCGGCCAGCGCACCCAGCTTCTCGGCAAGCGCGATGAAGGGCTTCAGGCGCGGTGCCTCCTCGGCGGTGACGGAGGGGCTGTTCAGCGCATTGGTGACGGCGCCGGTCAGCAGATAGTCGCTGATCTGTTCGGCGACCTGCAGGGCGACGTTCTCCTGCGCCTCGTTGGTGGAGGCCCCCAGGTGCGGGGTGGCCACGAAGTTCGGCGCGCCGAACAGCACGTTTTCCTTCGCAGGCTCGGTCACAAACACGTCGAAGCCGGCACCACCGATGTGACCGCTTTCTAGACCGGCGCGAAGGGCCGCCTCATCGACCAGCCCGCCGCGGGCGCAGTTGATGATCATCACGCCCTTCTTGGCCTTGGCGAGGTTTTCAGCCGACAGGATGTTGCGGGTCTTGTCGGTGAGCGGGGTGTGCAGGGTAATGAAATCCGCACGGGCCAGCAGGTCATCCAGCTCGACCTTCTCGACGCCCATCTCGACGGCCTTCTCGGGCGAGAGGAAGGGGTCGTAGGCCACGACCTTCATCTTCAAGCCCAGCGCGCGGTCGGCAACGATGCCGCCGATGTTTCCGGCGCCGATCAGGCCCAGGGTCTTGGCGTAGAGTTCCACGCCCATGAAGCGGCTCTTCTCCCACTTGCCGGCCTGGGTGGAGGCGTCGGCGGCGGGCATCTGGCGGGCCAGGGCGAACATCATGGCAATGGCGTGCTCGGCGGTGGTGATCGAGTTGCCGAAGGGGGTGTTCATCACCACGACACCGGCGGCGGTGGCGGCGGGGATATCGATGTTGTCTACGCCGATCCCGGCGCGGCCGATCACCTTCAGCCGTTTGGCGGCGGCTATGACGTCCTTGTTCGGCTTCGTGTCGGAGCGGACGACCAGGCCATCATAGTCGCCGATCACGGCGATCAGTTCATCTTTCGAAAGGCCGGTCTTGATGTCCACGTCGACGCCGCGCTGGCGGAAGATGTCGACGGCGGCGGGGCTAAGGCTGTCTGCAATGAGAACGCTGGGCATTTGAGGTCTCCGACTCCGCTCCCCCTTGCGGGGAGGGGCTGGGGGTGGGGATTTAGGCGGAGACGTGGGCTTTGCACCCCCATCCCCAACCCTTCCCCGCAAGGGGGAAGGGAACTTGATTTAAGCTGCGACCAGGCCTTCAGCGACGGACGCGAAGGCCCAGTCGAGCCAGGGCGTCAGCGCGTCCAGGTCGGAGGTTTCCACCGTGGCACCGCACCAGATCCGAAGACCCGGAGGGGCGTCGCGGTAACCACCAACGTCGAGAGCAACGCCCTCTTTCTCCAGCAGGCTCGCCAGCTTCTTGGCAAAGTCCGCCTGGGCGTCGTCCGGCAGTTCCGAGACGCGGGGGTCGATGACTTTCAGGCAGACCGAAGTGTTGGACCGGGTGGCGGCATCCTCGGCCAGGAAGGCGACCCATGGGGTCTTGGCCACCCAGGCGTCGAGGACGGCGAGGTTGGCGTCGGCGCGGCGCTGCATTTCGGCCAGGCCGCCGATCCGGGAGGCCCAACCCAGCGCATCCAGGCAATCTTCGACGCAAAGCATCGACGGTGTGTTGATGGTAGCGCCCTCGAAGATCTCGAGGTTGACTTTGCCGCCCTTGGTCATGCGGAACAGTTTCGGCATCGGCCAGGGCGGGCTGTAGCTTTCAAGGCGGGCCACGGCGCGAGGACCCAGGATCAGCACGCCGTGCGCACCCTCGCCGCCCAGCGCCTTCTGCCAGGAGAAGGTCACCACATCGAGCTTGGCCCAATCGAGAGCCTGGGCAAAGGCGGCGCTGGTGGCGTCGCAGATGGTGATGCCGGTGCGATCAGCCGAGATGAAGTCGCCGTTGGGGACACGGACCCCGGAGGTGGTGCCGTTCCAGGTGAAGACCAGATCGGCGTCAGGGTCGACCTTGGTCAGGTCCGGAAGCTGGCCATAGGGCGCTTCCAGCACCTCGGCGGGCAGCTTCAGCTGTTTCACCACATCGGTGACCCAGTCCTTGCCGAAACTTTCAAAGGCTAGAAGTTGGACCGGTTTCGGGCCCAGCATCGACCACATCGCCATCTCGACCGCGCCGGTGTCTGATCCGGCGACGATGCCGATCAGGTAATCGTCAGGAACCTGCAGCACCTCGCGGGTGCGGTCGATGGCTTCGCGCAGACGAGCCTTGCCCGGCTTGGAGCGGTGTGAGCGGCCCAGCACAGCATTCTGCAGATTTTCGGGGGTCCATCCGGGGCGCTTGGCGCACGGGCCGGACGAAAATTCAGGACGCGCCGGGCGCATGGCTGGCTTCGGCAGGGTATTCATAGCGGTATCTCCCATCCTTACAGATGAGCAGCGCCCCGTTGGGGGGGCGTGGCCCGCGCGGCAAAGGCTCTCGTTTGGCGCAGAAGGCAAGCGAAAGTTTTTTGGAATGCTAGGTTGGAGACGACCGCGATTGTCTCGCCAACCGCGCACGGCGCCTGAGCGTGACAGCGGTACCGATGATCAAGCACCAGACAATGCCGGCGAAATTTATGTTGTTTATCAGGGCGTGAAGATAGTCCGTATTGGAGCGCCCAGTCACGAGATAGAACGAATGCAATGAGAATTGCGCGGCGTAGAACAGCATGACGCCGCCCATCCAGGGTGCGCCGTATCGAACGGTCACTATCAGGAGCACGACTGCGGCCAAGCCATCGTTGGCAAATCGGAGTGTTCCTGCGAGCTCGGGCACGTAGCGAGTGAGAAATCCAACTGCAATGTTGGCGACCACCACAAGCGCGGCAATCCGCTCAGCTGGACCGCCTTTCCAAACGGAGAAGAGAACTCCGCAGAGGCCGAACGCCGTTAGCGACAGAAAGATGAGAAAAGGCGACATGATAGGGCACCCCTACTCGCAAATAGAGGTGCCCCACCAGTTAACCTATGGCAACATTTCTCTGGAAACCGACCTAGGTGGTCAGTTAGCCAACGTCGCGCATCGTCGTGGTCGTCACGGCGGTGGCTTGCGAAGGCTTCTGCTGGAAGTCCATCTTCGTGCGGATGCCGAGGCGAAGCTTGGCTTCGTTCAGCTCGCTGTGGACGCCGACCATCGCGGAGCGCGCTTCGCTGAGCGCCTTGAGGGCCTGCATCATCTTCACTTGCACGTCGTCCGCGAACACGAGCGACACGTTTACGTCCTGGCGCGCCTTGAGCATTTCGCTCATCAGCTCGGCAGCTTCGACCATCGCACTGTCAACAGCGGCTTCGGTCGTGAAAAGCTTCTTGGCCACGCGCTGGGCTACGAATGCTTTTTCCATATTAGTTAACCCCTTAATGTTACCCGACACCCGTTAAGGTAAAGCGAAGGTTAAGGCACACGCAACCTATTCATGGGTTGTTAACCATGATTTCTTACCGCCAGCAGTTGTATTGTGTCAAAAAGAGCACGGTTTGCGGGTGTGATGCCTGGTCGTCGGATGCTCAGAAGCGAAGCGTTAGGACAATGCGGCTATCCGGATGGCATGAGCGCCATGGACGCGACAGAGCCGGAAGGCGACCCGACCAATTCGAAGCCGACCGTGACATTCCACGCACGGGTAGCCGGCGTGGGTCTTGTGACGACGGTGGTCGTGCTGATCGCCGCCTGCCTGACCTTTATGTTGCAACAATGGGCGGTGGCGCGGACCCAGTCGCACCGCTTCCATGAGAGCCTGGCCGAGATTGCCGCCGAAACAGCCGCACCCTCGATGGTGGCCTCCGAACGCATCCACCTGAGTTCCGCGTTGGCCTCGGTCCACGCCAGTCACGACGTGGTATCGGCAACGGTCGTCGACGGTACAGGGCGGGAACTGGCGCGGTTTCAGCGCCCATCGGCAGCCGCCAGTGAGACAGAGGTCATCGTCAAGCCGATGATCCTGGAGGGCAAGACCGTCGGCCAGCTCAGGCTGACCGTCGAACAACCCTCGCTGGCGCCGATGCTGCCACAGTTCATTGCGCTGACGTTCGTGCTGCTGTTCGGCGGGGTCGGTGTTGCCCTCTTCCTCGCCCGCAGCCTGGCGCACCGTGTCATCAAGCCGGTGGAATTCTTGTCACAGGCCATGCGCGAGGTCGCGGCCGGCGGCAACTTTACGCCGGTCAGGGTGGAGGCCCGGGACGAACTGTTCCAGAGCCTGACTGAAAGCTTCAACGACCTGCTGACCAAGCTGGCCGTGCGCGAGTACGACCTGAAGTCCGCCATGCGTGAGTTGGAAACGGCGCGTGACGCCGCCAATGCAGCCAACGTCCTGAAGACCCAGTTCCTGGCCAATATGAGCCACGAGATCCGCACACCCCTGAACGGTGTGCTGGCCATGGCCGAGGTGATGGCCATGGGTGAACTTGGAGCCACTCAACGCGATCGGCTGGATGTGATCCGGCGATCCGGTGAGCTGCTGCTGGCCGTCCTGAATGACGTGTTGGACCTTTCCAAGATCGAGGCCGGCAAGCTCACCCTGTTCGAAGAGGACTTCGACGTCGAGACCGCCTTCGCCCAGGCCCGCGACAGTTACGCCGTGGTGGCGAAAGGCAAGGGCCTAGACTTCAGTCTGACGATCGCGGAGTCGGCCATGGGCTCGTGGCGGGGCGACGCGGACCGCCTGCGTCAGGTGATCGGAAACCTGCTGTCCAACGCAATCAAGTTCACGCCAAAGGGTTCTGTCAGTGCCGTCGTCGAGACCGGCGGGGCCGGCGGCCTGAGACTCGTAATCCACGACACTGGTGTCGGCATCGCTCCAGAGAAGCAGCTGACCCTGTTCGAGAAGTTCACCCAGGCCGATAACTCCGCAACGCGGCGGTTTGGCGGCACGGGTCTTGGCCTAGCAATCTGCCGGGAACTGATCCTCATGATGGGCGGCACGATCCAGGTGGACAGCACCGAGGGTGAAGGTTCGACCTTCACGGTGGAGCTGCCCTTGCTGCGGGGCGGGCGAGCGGCAGCGCAGAACCAGCATGTCGCCTACGGTTCGGGCGGCGGGAACCTGCGTCTGCTGGCGGCGGAAGACAATCCGACAAATCAACAGGTACTGGGGGCCGTACTGGCATCGCTCGGGATCGAGGTGCAGATCGTGCCCAATGGTCATGAAGCCGTCGAAGCGTGGCGCACCGGGTCATACGATCTCATCCTTATGGACATACAGATGCCGGTCATGGACGGCATCACGGCGGCGGCGAGTATCCGCGCGGCCGAGACCAAGGCCGGACGACGCAGGACGCCGATTGTCGCGCTGACCGCCAATGCGCTCACCCATCAGGTCGCGGAGTATATGGCCGTAGGGATGGACGCCCACGTCGCCAAGCCGATCGAGATCGCCAAACTCTATGACGCGATTTCCGCCGTGCTGACGGCCGCTGCTACTGGCGCGGCCACGCCGTCGCAACAGAGTCAGGCTTCGATCTAAACGCGCAGTCATGTAGCTGAACGTCAGGCAACCGCAGCCTCAGGTCGCGGTCACAGGCGCTGTGGTCATCTCGGAACCGTTGAAGGCCGGCTCCTCAGCCGACCACGGATCGGAGGACCCGAAATGAAGACCATTTCGACCAAGACTATCATTGCCGCCCTTGTTGCGACCCTCGCGGCGACCGCCATGGCTACACCGGCTGCGGCGCAGGGTTACGGCAACGACCGCCGCGATCATGGGCGCTACGAACAGGACCACTATGGTCACGACCAGCGTTATGATCGGGGCGATGACCGTCGTGGCTATCAAAGCATCAACCAGCGCCAGCAACGTCTGGATCAGCGGATCGACCGCGGCCTGCGCGGCGGCACATTGAGCCAACGAGAGGCTCGCCGCCTTCGCGAGGAGTTTCGCCAGATCGCCTATCTGGCAATGCGCTATCGCCAGGGTGGACTGTCGGGCTGGGAGCGTGCCGACCTCGACCGTCGTTTTGATCGCCTCGAGTACCAGGTTCGCCGCGAGCGCCGCGACAACGACTACGGCTCCGGCTACTACCGCTAGATAGACGCGAGGCTTTGGCACCGCCCCCGGAGACACTTCCGGGGGCGGTGTTGTGTCAGGGTGTCAGCCGAAGCCGGCTCTCGATCACGGTCACCGCCTGGCCGCGCAGCACCACGCGCTCGTCGCGGAGTTCGCAGGTGATATCGCCGCCCCGACCCGGATAGGCCTGCAGGAAACGCACAACGGGTCGACCGAGCTTCTGCGAAAACAGCGGCGACAGGATGCAGTGCAAAGAGCCCGTGGCCGGATCCTCCGGGATGCCGGAGCCCGGGGCGAAAAACCGATCAACCACGTCAATGGCTGAACCCGTCTTCGCCAGCGCCGCGACGCCGACATTGCCACGCCCGGATGTGGCCGCGCTCGCGATAGCGTTCAGGGCGACTAAATTCGGGGTCAGTCCGCGAACGGTATCCTCGTCGGCAAACAGCGCCACAAGGTAGGTCGAGACCCAGACCTCGTCGGGCGTTGCGCCGAGAGCCTCGGCCAGTCCTGCCGGCAGGTCAATTCGAACGGGCGGTTGGGCGGGGAAGTCCATTTCGTATCCCCCGGCCATGCGGCGAAGGGTCAGCGGTCCGGATTGGGTATCGAAAGTCACGAGATCAGCCGTCAGCCCCATTTCGTGGAGGAGGACGTGGCCCGCCGCCAGGGTCGCGTGACCACACAACGGGACTTCCAGCAGAGGGGTGAACCAGCGCAAGCCAAAGCGCGTGGGGTCGGGTGTTTTCAACAGATACGCCGTTTCGGCCTGATTGTTCTCGGCCGCCAGCGACTGCATCCAGGCTGTCTGGGGCCAGGTGTCAGCAGGTTCGACCACGCAAGCGCCGTTCCCCCGGAAAGGTTCGCTGGCGAAGGCGTCGACGGTCCATTGGCGCATAGCGGGCATCCTGTTCAGGGTCCGCAATTGCCGTCCAGCTACCGTCCATGCAAGGGCCAGTTGCCGTCGCGCGGACCTCCGGCGCTACTGATCCTGCACGTCGAGTTCGGGCCAGCGGGCCTTGGCACCGCCGGCGACCCGCGCGAAATTCGGGCTTCGACGCGACGGGTTATGGCGCATGCGCAGCGCGAACAGGTCGTCCAGGCCGAATGGGGCGCGGATCGAGAGACTGTCGTCCGCCTCCAGCCGCACAGCCACCGCGAACACCGGACTGACAAAGCGCCCGAGCGCCTCGGCGCTTGAGGTCAGCGGCGCATAGGGTTCGCCGAATTTGCCTTCAAACCACAGGTGCACGCGGGCCTGATTGCGCACCTCGACCATGTCGCGAAGCGGCGGTTCAAACGCGGCCGCCACGCGCCGGATTACCACATCCTCGGCGTCGTAAGAGGTGTCGGGGTCGAAGTAGGCGACGTCATAGTCCTTGATCCCAAAGTCGAGATCACGGCCCGTCTGCTGATTGAATACCCGCTGGTAGACGGCTCCGGAGAACACCTGCCAGTCCGGCAGGTTGATGTCCCGCAGGACGCCAAGCACCTGAATCAGCGGCCTCGAGCGGCGCAGGATCGCCTCCAGTCGCGCGCTGAGATCGTCGCTCAAATCCGCCCCCGGAGCGGCCAGCCATGGTTCAGCGGCCCGTGCCCGGCACCGAACCCCGGTGCCTGCAGCATCGCCTCATGCACATAGTCCCATGCCCGCGCCACAGCGGCGGCCAGCGGCAATCCCTGCGCGATCCCCGCCGCACACGCCGAGGCCAGCGTGCAGCCGGTGCCGTGGGTGTGGCGGCTGTCGATCCGCTCGCCCTCGAAGGCCGTTTCGCCGTCCGGGGTCATCAGCACATCAATCACCCGGTCTCCGGCCACATGGCCGCCCTTCATCAGCACGGCCTTGGCACCCAGGACCAACAGCGCCTCTCCTGCCCGGCGCAGATCGTCGGTGGTGGCGACGGCGAGGCCGGTCAGCGCCTCGGCCTCCGGCGCATTGGGGGTCAGCAGGGCCGCATGCGGAACCAGCCGGTGACGCACTATCGCGACGGCTTCAGCCGCCAGCAGCGAGGCCCCGCCCTTGGCCACCATGACAGGGTCGATCACCGCGGGAATGGCAAATTCCTCGAGCAACCGCGCCACGAGGGCCACCGTGGCGGCGTCACCCAGCATGCCGGTCTTGATCACGTCGGCACCGATGTCGTCCAGCACGGCGCGGGCCTGGGACTCGATGATCTCCAGGGGGATCGGGTGCACGCCGGTGACGCCCAGGGTGTTCTGCACCGTGACCGCCGTGATCGCGGTCGCCGCATAGCCGCCCAGCGCCGTCACCGTCTTGATGTCAGCCTGCACGCCCGCCCCGCCCCCGCTGTCGGAGCCGGCGATGATCAGGACTCGGCCGAGATTGTTCATGGACGCCGGATAGCGCGATTGCGCGGTCAAATCACATTGCTTTACAGTTATATCTCTATTGATGCATATCTTTGGCCATGAGCCCGTTCGAAGCCCTGGCCGAACCCAATCGCCGCCGCATTCTGGATCTGCTGCGTGACGGCGAGCGTCCGGCAGGTGAGCTGGTGGACGCGCTGGCGATCAGCCAGCCGGGCGTGTCAAAACACCTGAAGTTGCTGCGCGAAGCCGGGCTGGTCAGCATGCGCGCCGAGGGCCAGCGTCGGCTCTATCGGCTGGAACGTCAGGGGCTTTCCGAACTGGAGGTCTGGCTGGCCCCCTACCGCCGCGCCTGGGCGGATCGACTGGATGCCCTTGAGGCCCACCTGGAGCGTGATCAATGACCCTCGACGAGGACCGGTTTGGAACCGTCACCCGAAGCGGTGAGGGGTTCGACCTGCGATACACGCGCCGCATCGCCGCGTCGCCGGAGCGGGTATGGGCGGCGATCACCATTCCGGAGCGCATCGCGGCCTGGTTTGCGACGGCGGATGTGCAGATTGAACCCAGGCTCGGCGGCGCCTACCGGCTGCGGTTCGGGGATGAAGGCCCCTACGCCGAGGGCGAGATTACCGCCTTCGACCCACCCCGGCTGTTTGAACACACCTGGCCCGACCCACCCAATCCACCGGGTCGGATTCGTTACGAACTCGAAGCTAACGATGAGGCCTGCATCTTACGGCTGACAAGTTTCGGCGTCCCCGCCGCGTACATCGGCTCGCTGGCCGGCTGGCACATCTTCCTGGACGCCATCGAGCCCTCGCTGGCAGGTGTGCCCGTGACCTGGACGATGGAGGCCGAGCGAAAACTGATGGCAGTTTATGAGGCGCGGGAGCCTTGGTTGAAGGGTCTGGCGGGCACCTGACGGGCCTCAAGCCGAACGGATCGCGGCCCAGACCTTGAGTGCCTGAACCGTTTCGGCCACGTCGTGGACCCGGACCGCCGCGACGCCGGCAGCAGCACCGGCAAGGGCGGCGGCGATGGATCCACCCAGGCGGTGATCCGCGTCGGCCCCGCCGTCCAGCGCGCCGATGAATGCCTTGCGGCTGGCACCGAGCAGCACCGGGAACCCCAAGGCGACAATGCGGTCCAGCCCCGCCAGCAGTGGCAAGTTGTGACGCGTCTTGTGTTTGCCAAAGCCGATGCCGGGGTCGAGCCAGATGCGGTCGCGCGCCACACCGGCCCAGATCGCCAGTTCCGCGCGCTCCGTCAGGAAATCGGCAACCTCTGAGACGACGTCGTCATAGTGCGGCTCGGCCTGCATGGTGCTCGGTTCGCCCTGCATATGCATCAGCACGACATCGCAGCCCAGTTCGGCGGCGACTGCCCCACTTTCGGGCGCGTGGCGCAGCGCAGTCACGTCGTTCCACATCGAGGCCCCGGCTGCCATGGCGGCACGGGCGACCTGCGGCTTCATGGTGTCGACCGAGATCCTGATGGGGCTTTCGGCGCGGAGGGCCGCGATCAGGGGGACCAGCCGCTCGATTTCTACGTCCGCTGGAACGGGCTGCGCGCCGGGACGGGTAGATTCCGCACCGATGTCCAGAATGTCGACACCCTCGGCGATCAGGCGTCGCGCATGGGCCAGCGCGGCATCGAAGTCCAGATAGCGCCCGCCGTCGGCAAAGCTGTCCGGCGTCGCATTCAGAATGCCCATCACAAGCGGTCGGGCGGCGGGGGGTGGATTGGAACGCATGAGACCTCGACTTCGTTATAGCCATGCGCGAGGGTTTGACGACGGTCGGAGGGCGGCGTGGCGGATATCGTGGGTTCGAGTGCGCGGGATACCCTGGCCGGGACCGCCGCCGCAGATATCCTGTCGGGCCGGGACGGCTCGGACAGCGTGTTCGGCGGCGCGGGCGACGATGTCATCTATGGCCACTCGGTCGCGGACCTTCAGGCTGGATCCGAGATCATCAACGCCACGCGGGTAGCCGCGGGCCTGTCCAACCCCTTGTTCGCCGCGTCGCCGCCGGGGGACCCGGACCGCCTGTTCATTGTCGAACAGCACACCGGACGCATCCGCATTCTGGACCTTAACACCGGTCAGCTGAACACCGACAGCTATCTGGACCTGCCAGATTCCAGCCTGGCCGGCGGCGGCGAGCAGGGCCTGCTGGGGCTGGCGTTTCATCCGAACTACGCCGCCAACGGCCTTTTCTACGTCAATCTGACCAACACCAGCGGCGACACCGAGATCCGCGAATATCGCCGATCCGATGCCAACCATGCCGATGCCGGGTCCGGGCGGGTGATGCTGGGCTACGACCAGCCGTTCAGCAATCACAACGGCGGCTGGATGGGGTTTGGACCGGACGGGTTTCTCTACATCGCCTCCGGTGATGGTGGCTCGGGCGGCGATCCGCAGAACAACGCCCAGAACCTGAACTCCCTGCTGGGCAAGATCCTGCGCATCGATGTGAACAGCGACAGCTTTCCGACGGACCCCAACCGGACTTACGCGATTCCGGCGGGAAATCCGTTCGCTGGTGCCACGGCGGGTGCCGATGAGGTCTGGCTCTACGGCCTCAGAAATCCCTGGCGGGCCAGTTTCGACAGCGTCACCGGCGACCTCTGGATCGGTGATGTGGGCCAGGGCGCACGCGAGGAAGTGGACCGCATTCCAGCAGGCGTTGGTGGCCTCAATCTGGGCTGGCGGTTCAAGGAGGGTCTGTTGCCCTTCGCGGGCCAGGCTCCCGGCGGGCTGACCGACCCGATCCTGGACTATGGTCGTACGACCCCGCTGTTCAACGGCTTCTCGATTACGGGCGGCTATGTCTATCGCGGCCCGGGCGGAGCAAATGGGCTCTACGTCTTCGGTGACTTTGTCACCGGCAACCTCTGGACCGTCAGTTACGCCAACAGCCAGGCGCAGGACTTCATCAATCGCAACGCCCAGCTGGCGGTGAGCGGCGGCGACTTCGACCAGATCGCTTCGTTCGCGGTGGACGGAACCGGCCGCCTCTACATGATCGGTCTGGACGGCGACATCCATCGCCTCACGCCGGGGACCACGGCCGGCGACGGTATGGACTATCTGCGCGGCGAGGATGGCAACGACCAGATCCATGGCGGATTTGGCTTTGACGATGTCCACGGTAACGCGGGCAACGACACCGTCTCGGGCGGCCAGGGCACGGACTGGGTGGTGGGTGGCAAGGACAATGACCTGCTCACCGGCGACGAGGGCGACGACATCGTTTTCGGCAATCTGGGCGACGACACCGGCGACGGCGGCACCGGCGCGGATCTGGTGCGCGGTGGCCAGGGCAACGACAGCTTACGCGGCAGCGACGGCGCGGACTTCATCTCAGGCGACCTCGGCGACGACACAATTTCGGGCGGCGCAGGGGCCGACACGTTCAACAGCTTCGGCGCGGCCGGGATTGACCGCGTCCTCGACTTCAATCGCGCGGAGGGGGATCGGGTGCGTCTGGACCCCGGCAACACCTGGACCGCCAGCCAGGTGGGCGCGGACACGGTGGTCGATATCGTCGGCGGCGCGAAAGTGGTGCTGGTCGGGGTGAGCCTGTCGAGCCTCAGCGGCGACTGGATTTTTGTGGGTTAGAGTCTCGCGGTCGGAAGTCGCGACAAACGAAAAGGGCGACCGCTTTGCAGCGGCCGCCCCCGAAGTCTTCGAAGTGTTGAGACCCTTACGCCGGTTCAGCGCTCGGCTGCGGTGAGATCGGCACCGCGACCGTCGGTCCCGTGGGACGCCTGGATTCGGACTCGTCGCGGTTGGGCTTGATGCCCTTCATGGCGCCGACGATCTCGTCTCCACTGAGGGTTTCGTACTCCAGCAGCGCTTTGGCGACCGAGTGCAGGTCGTCGATCTTTTCGGTGAGGATGCGCTTGGCTTCATCGTAGCCGCCCTGCACCAGCCGCTTCACTTCCGAGTCGATGATGTTGGCTGTGGTTTCCGAGACGTTCTGGGTCCGCGACACCGAGTGGCCCAGGAACACCTCTTCCTGATTGTCGCCATAGGCGACCAGGCCCAGCTGATCGGAATAGCCCCAACGGGTGACCATGCTACGAGCCAGGCCCGTGGCAGCCTGAATGTCGCTGGAGGCGCCGGACGTCACCTTGTCCTTGCCGAAGATGATTTCCTCGGCAACGCGACCGCCCATCATGATGGCCAGGCGCGAGGTCATCTGCTCGAAGTTCATGGAATAGCGGTCGCCTTCCGGCAGCTGCATCACCATGCCGAGTGCGCGGCCGCGCGGGATGATCGTTGCCTTGTGCACCGGGTCCGCTGCCGGCACCGACAGGGCGACCAGGGCGTGACCGCCCTCGTGATAGGCCGTGCAGCGCTTTTCGTCCTCGGACATGACCATGGAGCGGCGCTCGGCCCCCATCATCACCTTGTCCTTGGCGTCCTCGAAGTCGCGCATGGTGACCATGCGGCGGTTCTTGCGCGCACCCATCAGGGCACCTTCATTGACCAGATTGGCGAGGTCGGCACCGGAGAAACCGGGGGTACCGCGCGCGATCACCTTGACGTCGACGTCGGCAGCCAGCGGCACGTTCTTCATGTGCACGCGCAGGATCCGCTCACGGCCGTTGACGTCCGGATTCGGAACAACCACCTGCCGGTCAAAGCGGCCCGGGCGCAGCAGCGCGGGGTCCAGCACGTCGGGGCGATTGGTGGCGGCGATCAGGATGATGCCTTCGCTGGATTCAAAGCCGTCCATTTCGACCAGCAGCTGGTTCAGCGTCTGCTCGCGCTCATCATTGCCGCCGCCCAAGCCGGCACCGCGATGGCGACCGACGGCGTCGATTTCGTCGATGAAGATGATGCAGGGGGCGTTTTTCTTGCCCTGTTCGAACATGTCGCGCACGCGGCTGGCACCGACGCCCACAAACATCTCCACAAAGTCCGAGCCGGAAATGGTGAAGAACGGCACGCCCGCCTCACCGGCGATGGCGCGGGCCAGCAGGGTCTTGCCGGTGCCGGGAGGGCCGATCAGCAGCGCGCCCTTGGGGATCTTGCCGCCCAGACGCTGGAACTTCTGCGGGTCTTTCAGGAAGTCGACGATCTCGACGACCTCTTCCTTGGCCTCTTCGACGCCGGCCACGTCCTCAAACGTGACGCGGTTCTTGTTTTCGGTCAGCAGCTTGGCCTTGGACTTGCCGAAGCCCATGGCACCGCGCGCGCCGCCCTGCATCTGGCGCATGAAGAAGATCCACACGCCGATCAACAGCAGGATCGGCAGGAACTGGAACAGCGCGCCCATCAGCGTAAAGCCGCCGGCGGCCTTGACCTTGATATCCGCGCCCTGTTTTTCGAGGCGCTGGACCAGGTCGTCCTGATTGTTCGGCGTGACCGCGGTGAATTTGCGATTGCTCTGATCGGTCACCTCGATCTGGGCACCCTGGATCTCGACGGCCTTCACCTCGCCCGCATTCACCTTGGTCAGGAGCTGCGAATAGGACAGGTCGTTCGGCGTGTTCGTCCGGCTGCCACCGGCCATCATGCTGTAGAGGCCGATCATGACGACGACGATGACGCCCCAGATCACCATATTGCGGAGGTTCATAAGAGGACCGTTCCCAAAGAGGCCATGCGGCCGGAAGTCAGGATAGACGCAGACAGTTGATAGACCACTTAACGACGAGACACCGCAGTGGACCACCGCTTCGGCAATGTAGCGATGATGCAGATACGAAAAAAGGGCCGCACCCGGAGGCGCAGCCCTTCAAATAAGCATCATCCGTGCCAGCTTTTAGGGGCTGACGCAGAGATTATCGTGTGACGACCTTCTTCGGCGCCGGGATCAGGCCTTCGCGCTGGGCACGCTTGCGGGCCAGCTTGCGGGCGCGGCGAACGGCTTCGGCCTTTTGGCGGGCGCGCTTTTCCGAGGGCTTCTCATAGTGGACGTGGCGTTTCATCTCGCGGAACGAGCCTTCGCGCTGCATCTTCTTCTTCAGCGCCTTGAGGGCCTGGTCGACGTTGTTGTCGCGGACGAAAATCTGAACCAGGGGTATCTCTCCTGTTGAACGCTAGCCGCCCACCTCGTGCCGGCTAAAAGGCGGCGAGCGTATAAAATGATATCGCCCGAAGGTATGAACCTTCGAGTTTGAGGGCGGGCAGATAGCAGAAGAGGTTCGCCCTGTCCACGCACTCCGCTAGACTGAATCCATGATCACGCAAGACTCCGACTGGGCTGCGACAACCGAGCAACGGTTGCTGGACGAAGCCCTGAAGCTGGCCCCCCTCCACGGCTGGACTCATCGCACCGCCCTTTTGGCCGGAAAGGCCCTGGGGCTTTCGGCGGGCGAGACCGAACTTTTGATCCCGCATGGTCCCGCCGATCTGGCGGCCCTTTTGTCGCGCCGTCACGACGATCGGGCCCTGGCGTTGCTGGGCGAAGCACACGCCAGCAACCTCAAGATCCGCGAGCGCATCCGCCGCGCCGTCGAGGCCCGCCTGGACGCCGCCGCCACGGATGAACCGGCGCTGCGTCGCTGGTCGGGCTATCTCACCCTGCCCCTGAATCTCACGTTGGCCGCAAAGCTGACCTGGGATAGCGCGGACGTCCTCTGGCGCTGGGCCGGCGACACCGCAACCGATGAGAACCACTACACAAAGCGGCTGCTGCTGGCGGGCATCCTGACCGGCGCGGGGGCCATCCGCGCCTCGGAGGGCCGCAAGGCCGCGTTGGAATTCGTCGACCGCCGAATCGACAATGTGATGGCCTTCGAGAAGTGGAAGGCCACCACGTCGTTCAGGCCCAGCGCGGGGTTAGCGCGGTTCGCAGAGCGGCTGGGCCGGGCGCGGTATGGGCGGGGCTGAGGTTGATCTAACCGTTTCTCTCCGCTTCAGGGGAGGAAATCATCTCACAGCGATTTCACCCGGTTCACATGCCCCATCTTACGCCCCGGTTTGGCGTCGCGCTTTCCGTAGAGGTGGATGCGGGTTTCGGGCTCTTGGGCGAGTTTGGCCCAGGCGTCGACCTCGTCGCCCAGCAGGTTCAGCATCTCGACCCGGGCATGCGGCTCCGTGGGTCCAAGGGGCCACCCGGCGACCGCGCGGATGTGTTGCTCGAACTGGTCGACCTCACAGCCGTCCTGGGTCCAGTGGCCGGTGTTGTGGACGCGGGGCGCGATCTCGTTAACCAGCAACTGACCGTCCCTGAGCTCGAACAGCTCGATCCCGACAACGCCCACATAGTCGAGACCCTGGAGTACACGCATGGCGATCCGCTCGGCTTGATCAGCGAGCGCTGGCGTCACGGTTGCGGGGGCCACGGAACGGCGCAGGACGCCGTTCTCGTGGTGGTTTTCGGCCAGCGGATAGATCGCCGTGGCGCCGTCGCGGCCCCGTGCCGCGATGATCGAGAGCTCGCGAACGAAGTCGGCCGGGGCTTCCAGGATCACCGGCACACCGCCCAACTCGGCGAAGATGCGGGCGGCGTCGGCGGGATGCTCGACCCAGCGCTGGCCCTTGCCGTCATAGCCTTCGCGGCGCGTCTTCATCAGCACCGGGGCCCCCATGGCAAGGGTTGCCGCTACGGCCTCCTCCGGCGTCGAGGCCGCCGAAAAGGCTACGGTCGGCGCGCCGTTGGCGTTCAGGAACTGCTTTTCGGCCACCCGGTCCTGGGCCACCGCCAGGGCTTCAGGCCCCGGTGCCACATCCACACCCAGCGCCTTGAGGGCCAGAACTGACGCCGCAGGCACGTTCTCGAACTCATAGGTCACCACACTGGCCACCGCCGCCAGCGCCCGTAGTGCCGCGTCATCTGTATAGGGACCGACTATGGTGTGCGCTGCCACCCGTCCGGCGGGACTATCGGCGTCGCGCTCCAGCACCGCTACGTCAAATCCCAGCCGGGCAGCGGCCAGCGCCAGCATGCGGCCCAATTGTCCGCCCCCCAGAATGCCGAGGGTGGAGCCGGGGGGAAGCGGGAACTGGGCCATTTGTCTCTGCTCTACTCGACCGCCTCGGAAACGCTGGCAGTTTGGTTCGCGGCAAAGGCGGCCACGCGCGCGGCCAGCGCGTCATCCGACAACGCCAGAATGCGGGCGGCCATCAGCCCCGCGTTCTTGGCTCCCGGCTCGCCGATCGCCAGCGTGCCCACCGGAATGCCGCCGGGCATCTGGACGATCGACAAGAGACTGTCCATGCCCTTCAGCGCTCTGGACTCGATGGGAACACCCAGAACCGGCAGGTCAGTCAGTGAGGCGGTCATGCCCGGCAGATGAGCCGCCCCGCCGGCCCCGGCGATGATCACCTTGAACCCGGCGGCTTTGGCACCTTTGGCAAAGGCGTACATTCGCTCCGGCGTGCGGTGCGCCGAGACTACCTTGGCCTCGTAGGCGATGCCCAGACTCTCCAGCATTTCGGCCGCGTGGCGCAGGACGGGCCAGTCGGACCGACTTCCCATGATGATAGCGACGGGCGCGCTCATGTAGCTTTCAAATCCTGACTGGAGCCCCGAAAAGGCGCGGAGTATAGGCGCCGCCTTTGCGCACACAACCGACCCCGGTTAGAATCCCTTAACGGTACCCACGTGGAATGCAGTTAACCGCATCGAGGACGAGGCCATGAAGGTCACAGGCGCAAGCAACCAGCCTATTCCGGCGTCTCCGAAGCGCGTCGCACCGGCGGTGGGATCAACCGCTGCGACCGGTGCCGCGCGGGTCGACAGCGCCGCCTTTCTGGGGATTTCAGCCGCTGAAATGTCTCCCTCCGTCATGGCTGCCATCCAAACCCTGCTGGGGGAACTGGACGCGCTGCGCAACGAAGTGGGACTCCTGAAAGGTCGACTGAAGGCAGCGGAGGACCTGGCGGACCGCGACGCGTTGACGCCGCTGCTGAACCGGCGGGGGTTTCTGCGGGAACTGAACCGCGTGCGCACCTTTGCCCAGCGCTATGGGTCCCCTGCCAGCCTGGTCTATTTTGACCTCGACGGGTTCAAGGCCATCAACGACCAGCACGGTCATGCCGCCGGCGACGCGGCGCTGCAAGCGGTGGCCGAGCGACTGCTGACCCATGTTCGCGAGAGTGATGTGGTGGGCCGCATGGGCGGCGACGAGTTCGCCATCGTGCTTGTCCAGACCGATCAGGCGACGGCCGAGGCCAAGGCGGCCGCGCTGGCCGACGCCATGGAACGCGACGCGATCCGGTTCGGCAACGCCAGCGCGTCCATCCGGCTGAGCTATGGCGTACGGGAAATTGTCGCCAATACCGAGCCTGAAACCCTGATCGCCGAGGCCGATGCGGCCATGTTTACCGCAAAGCGATTGCGAAAGGCCAGCTAAGCCAGGATGTCGGGATTGAGATAGTCCTCAATGCGCGAGATTTCGTCCTTAAGGATCAGCTTCTTGCGCTTGAATCGGCCGATCACGACAAGTTCGGGCAAGAGTGCGTTAGACAGCGCCTGGATCGCCGCCTCCAGATCGCTGTGGTCCTGTCGCAACTCCCACAGCCGCGATTCCAGGGCTTCATCGGTGAAGGTGGAATAATCCATCGTTGAGCCGATCCTATTCCAGGGCCTCAGCGAGGACCGACAATGCCGCGTCCGGCGCGGGCGTACCCCAGGCTTGACTGGCAGCGTGAAGCACATCCAGGACCGTTTCGTCACCCCTGTCGTTCGAGAGACGCTCCAGGGTTTCCATCAGCAGCTTCTCCGACGCCAGTTCCAGCGCCTTGACTGCCTCGCGGAACTGTTCGCGCTGGTCATCTGGAAACGGGGCCAGCGACGGCTTGAGGGCGCGACGCACCTCGCGCAATGGGACCAGAGCCGTCTGATCCCACGCCCGTGCCGCTGCGGCTGCGCGGACCAGCAGGTCGGCGTTCGTCGTTCGGCTGTGGACGGCCCAGAGCAGATAGCTGGTGTTCTGGCCATGAATATCCTGCAACGCCAGGGTCGCCGCCGGGACGCCGGGGCGACCATAGGCCTCAAGAACCCAGTCCCAGATCGCGACGGTCATGCGCCCTCGCGCGGCGTCGCGCCGACGGGCCCGATATCCTCGCCCCATCGCTTTACCGAGCGCCAGGACAGGCCAAACAGGTCCAGGACCCGACCCACTGACTGATCGATCATCTCGTCCATTGTCAGGGGTTTGGCGTAGAACGCCGGAAGTGGCGGCGCGATCACGGCTCCCATCTCGGTCAATTTCACCATGGTCCGCAGATGCCCCAGGTGCAGCGGAGTCTCGCGCACCATCAGCACCAGATTGCGGCGCTCCTTGAGGGTAACGTCGGCAGCGCGGGTCAGCAAAGACGCGGTCACACCGCTGGCGATCTCGCTCATGGTGCGGATCGAACAGGGGGCCACGATCATCCCCAGGGTCGGAAAGGATCCGGACGCAATGGATGCGCCCACGTCTCCGAACTTGTGGGCCACATCCGCGCGCGCCTGAACGTCGGCCACGGTCAGGTCCGTCTCCTGGGCCAGGGTCAGCGCTGACGAACGGCTCATCACCAGATGGCTCTCAACGCCCAGCTCGCGGCAAGCGTCGAGCGCGCGCAGCCCGTAGGCGACGCCGGATGCGCCTGAAATTCCGACAATCAGGCGAGGCTTCTCAGCGATGGTCATCGAGGTGCCCCCGCAAACGCCACCGCCCGGATTTGGTTCGGTCTACGTCGTGCAAACATAAGTGATCTGACAGGTTCGAAAAGGAGGCGTTTACTCTGTCGTCGCCCAACTGCGAGGATGTCTCCACCATGGCGCTTCAAGCCCGAATTCGAGAACTAGGATCCCGTCACAAATCCCTGGAAACCGCGATCCAGGATGAAATGCGAAGGCCGTCATCGGACGACCTCAGACTACGGGAGCTCAAGCGACAGAAACTCAGGCTGAAGGAAGAGATCGAAAACCTGAGCGGCAATCTGCATTAAGGGGCTCCGCCTCACCCGTTCGCGAGCAAGGCGGTCAATCTCAGTCCTGTTCGTCGTGCGCGGCACCGGTTTCTGACGCCGGACGCAACGTGGCCCCTTCGGGTTCGACCTCGCCGCGACGGGCGGCCTCCTTGGCGCGCTTGTCGGCGGCCTTGCGGACCACGGCGTCCAGCTCAAGCTGCGTCGACAGGCCCAGGGTGACTGGGTCCACAGGCTTGATGTTGGCCGAGTTCCAGTGCGTGCGATTGCGCACCTGATCGATCGTGGCCTTGGTAGTCCCCAGCACCCGCGACAGCTGGCTATCCGGCACTTCCGGGTGATTGCGGATGAACCAGGCAATAGCGTCGGGTCGATCCTGACGGCGGGACACCGGCGTGTAGCGGGGGGCCTTCTTGACCGGCTTGAGCAGCTCGGCATGGCGGCTCTTCTGAGCCTTCATGCGGTAGGCGGCGTCCTTTTCGGCGACGTCTAGCTCGTCGCGTGACAGCTGCCCATTGGCAATCGGGTCGGCACCGCGGATGTCACGGGCCACCTCGCCGTCGGCGATCCCCTTGACCTCCAGCGGGTGGAGCACACAGAAATCGGCGATCTGTTCGAAGGTCAGGGAGGTGTTGTCCACCAGCCAGACGGCAGTCGCCTTGGGCATCAGAATCTGGGTCATAATCGGCCTCGGTAGCCTGGTCTTGAAAACGAAGGCGCCCGACCTTGCGGCCGGGCGGGAGGATGGTTTGTATAGGCGCGATATCATCGCCTGAAAACGGTCTTGTTGCGCCGCCGCGCGCAAATCGCGGACGCCGATGCCGCGGCGAGCCGAAACTCGGTCCGGCTACCCCGCAGTACGGCCTCTATCAGAAGCCGAAAATCCAGCCCGTCGGCAAACTGCTCATCTGAACCCCCACCAGAATGACCTGATCGCCCGCGCCCAGCGTCAGCACAGTGTCGGCACCTTGCTGGGCCACAGTAAAGGTGTTGCCGGCATCCAGTTGCAGTCGGTCCCCATCGGTCAGGTTGAAATCGAGGATCCTGTCGACCCCGGATCCGGTGAAGCTGTGAAACGTGTCCGCGCCGGCACCGCCGGTCATAGTGTCGGCACCGAGATCGCCGGAAACGAAGTCTGCGCCATCGCCCCCGGTCAGGACATCGTCACCTTGCCCACCACGGACCGTGTCGGCACCCGCGCCACCATCCAGGGTATCACTTCCGAGATTGCCGTAGACTAGGTCATCACCGGCGTCACCGAACAGCATGTCACCGTCCTTGCCGCCGACCACCCAGTCATTGCCAACGCCACCGGAAACGGTATCGGTGCCGACGTTGCCATTGATGTCGTCGAACGCGGAGCCGCCGATGATCGAGTCATTGCCGTCCTCGCCCCGCAGGTAACTGCTGCCTGCACCCCCATCGACGGTGTCGTTTCCCGCGCCGGCGAAGATGGAATCGTTACCGGCGTTGCCGGTCAGTTCGTTTGCCGACGCATTGCCGTTGAGGGTGTCTGCGCCGAACCCGCCGATCGCATTCTCGATCCGGGCACCCTGGGCAACAGCAATATTTCCGGTCAGGCCCCCGACATTGGAGAAAAACCCTTCCCTGAGGTCGATCAGCTGTGCCTGCGAATAGCCCGAGAAATCAAAAGTATCGCGACCGCCTGCGTCCCAGACGGCGAAAATCAGCCGCGATGAGCTGTTGACCGCGGAAAACCACACACGTTCTGCGGTGGAATTGAATCCATAGGTCGTGTCGCCGGTGCGGGTGGAGGTGTTGACGCCATATTCGATCTGCGCTCCGCGGATGTCGTCCAGCAGGGGCACCGCCGAATAGCTGCCCTTGAAATTCCCGCCGGTGTTGCTCTCGCTGAAGTAGCTCATCACCGTGTATTGGCGGGTATCCTCGTAATACTCCGCGTTGGCGGCATAGGTGGCCCTGGCCTCACCGCTGGAATTGTACGTGCCTGGATGTGCCAGTCCGATGGCATGGCCGATCTCGTGCGCCAGCACCTGACCGCCATAGTTCCCGATGTTGGGAAAGGCGTTCGACCCGCCCCCGATGTTTACCCAGACGTCGCCGCTGGAACTGCTGTGGCTGGTGCTGCCGGGGTAATAGGCGAAGGCGGCGGACCCCGTCTCCCCGCTGGAGTAGTTGGAAAACAGGATCGTCGCGTTGTCGGTATAGGCAGCGGGGCCGTCCGAACCCGACCCCACGCGCACGAAGGTGATGTTGGCGACATCGGCCCAGGCCTGCAGGGCCAGCTCGGCTTGCTGGATCTGGGTGGTGTTGAACTGTTGAAAGCCGTCCGTGTCCGTCGGCATCCGGATCGGTGCGTTGGCCCGGAAGCCGTAGGTGACGGTAAATGCAGCCCCTGCAATCCCGCCCCAGCCTGGGGCCGGAGCCATGGTGTCGGGGTTAAAGCCGGTCAATTGCAGGCCGGCGCGGTCGATGGAGAAGCTGGCCTTGCCGTTCACCGTGCCGACGGCGCGCTCGTCGGCGTTCAGATAGGCCTGCGGACCAAGTCCTGTTTCACCAGCATCGGTGATCCCCAGACTGCTGCCGCCGCAACACGCGGGACAGTAGCAACGCGCGCCGTCTTGACCCGAAAAGGCACGCTGCAACAGCAAAGCGCTCACCACGGGGTCGGTCTCTGAGATGGCAGAAACACTGGCGTCCGTCGGCATCGTGATACTCAAATCTCGCCTTCGCCCCCCTGAATTCTTAAGGGACCCAAAGTGAATGCACAACCTGTGCCGCGTCGCCGCCGCCAGGTATGGAGTCGACTATTGGTTCATACTGTCAGCAGGCGTCGGCGGTTGTGTCTGGTCACAATTATCTAATGCCGCCTCTCAGCCTTCGTCGAACGATTGCCGGCCGACGATCTTGAGGCCATAGCCGCCCGAGCCCGGCAGGACCGTTGTGGAAGCGCTCAGCAGCATCATGTCACGTACGCCCAGGTCCAGCAGGATCTGTGCCCCGATGCCATAGTCGCGCAGGATATTCTCGGAATGGTTCGCTTGCGGCTGGCCATAGCGCTCGGACAGCCAGTGTGGATTGCTATCGCGGATGAACACTGCCACGGCCGCGCCGTCGTACCGCGACATGGCCTTCAACGCCTGGGGCACATAGTCCTGCCGGGCCTCGACCGCGCCCAGCATATCCGTCGCCAGATCCACGCGATGCATGCGCACCAGAGTGGGCTTGTCCGGGTCGATGCGGCCCTTGGTCAGCACCACGTGCTCGGTCTGGTCCAGGCTGTTGCGGTAGATCACCATACGGAATTTGCCGCCAAAGGTGCTTTCGAACGGCGTCTCCAGCACGCGTTCCACCTGCCGCTCGGTACGACGGCGATAGGCGATCAGGTCGGCAATGGTGCCAATCTTCAGGCCGTGCAGCTGGGCGAAGGCGATCAGGTCGGGAAGCCGGGCCATCGAGCCGTCGTCCTTCATAATCTCGCAGATCACCCCGGCCGGGTTCAGGCCGGCCATGCGGCTGATATCTACGGCCGCCTCGGTGTGACCCGCGCGCACCAGCACGCCGCCATCGCGGGCCACAAGCGGAAAGACGTGGCCTGGCGAGACCACATCCTCGACGCCCTTGGTGGGATCGACGGCAACCGCGATGGTGCGCGCGCGATCGTGGGCGGAAATGCCGGTGGTCACCCCCTCGCGCGCCTCGATGGACACTGTAAACGCCGTGCCGTGACCGGACTGGTTGTCAGTGGACATCGGCGGCAGACGCAACTGGCGCGCGCGTTCAGCCGTGATCGACAGGCAGATCAGGCCGCGCGCATGCTTGGCCATGAAGTTGATCTGTTCCGGCGTCGCGAACTGGGCCGGGATGATGATGTCGCCTTCGTTCTCGCGGTCTTCGGCGTCCACCAGAATGTAGGGCCGCCCGTTGCGAGCATCTTCGATGATGTCCTCGATGGGGCTGATGGCGCTGACGTCGTCATCGGCTTGCGCGCCGGGCGTGGGGGGGACCAGATAGGGGCGTTTCATCGGGATATCCTCAGCTGGGCAAATTCAACCACCTGTTCCGCAACAGTGTCGAGTTGCCAGGCGTCCTTTTTATCTTTGGCGGAACCTGTCTCATCAAACAGCCCGGAACCACCGCTCAGGGCCGCGCCGAACGGCGTCGGCCAGCCCCTTAGAGCATGTATGATCGCCCGCAGCGCCATCAAGGTGGTGCCGCCGGCCTGACCGCCCTCGGCTGTGATCACCGTGCCCACGGGCTTGCCGCTGAAATAGGGGGCTGCGTCCTTTGAGGTGAACTCCAGCGTGTCCAGAGCGTTCTTGATGACACCCGAAATCGAGCCGTGATAGCCGGGGCTGGCCACGATGACACCGTCGGCCGCCCGGATCGCGGCGACCAGGTCCCGTTGTCCCGCAGTGAGATCTCCGGGACGGGGATCGAAGATCGGCAATCCGCCCAGAAATTCCCCGCCCAGCAGCCGCGTCTCCGCCCCCATCGCCTCGGCGCGACGCAACGAACAGAGAAGTGCCTTTTCGGTTGAAGAGCCCGCACGGATCGTGCCGCCAAGTCCGACGATAAGGGGGCGCCGGGCGCTCATGTCGACTTCGCCTCTTCGGTGAACCCACAATTCCGTTCCGACGTCATGATCTTTCCATTGGCGTTGCGCGGCATGGGCATAGCGGGCCCGGCGGCCTGTGTCACATCAAGCGTGCGGAATGCGCCCATAGCACGCTCAGGAAGTCAGAAGCGCCCGGCGCGCCCCTCGCCTGCCGCAAACCGACTGGCACCCTCAACGGCCGATCCCGTACGCAGCGTCTCCATGCCGACGCGGATTTCGAACGCTTGGGCCTGATCCCAGTCCAGCGACCATTGCTCAATCGCCGAGAGCCGGTCGTTGCGCATGCAGAGTTGCGGGAACGCGCTGATCTGGCGCGCCAGCTCAACGGCAGCAACGAACGCCCCGCCCTCCGGCACCAGCCGGTTGGCCAGACCGATCGCGAAGGCTTCCTGGGCATTCACTGGTCGGCCGGTCAGGATCAGATCCATCGCCCTTGACGCCCCGATCAGGCGCGGCAGCCGCACGGTGCCCAGATCGATCAGCGGTACCCCGAACCGACGACAGAACACCCCGAACGTCGCGCCTTCCGCCGCCACTCTCAGGTCAGCCCAGCAGGCGACTTCCAGCCCACCGGCCACGGCGGGACCCTCAATGGCGGCGATCACCGGCTTACTCAGTCGCAGCCGCGTGCAACCCATGGGACCGAAGTCGCCGTCGGACTTCACAGGATTGCCGCCGCCGGTGCTGATCGCCTTGAGGTCCGCGCCGGCGCAGAAGAACCCGCCCCGCCCGGTCAGCACCGCGACATCCAGACCCTCGTCCGCATCAAACGCCTTGAAGGCATCATAGAGCGCCCTGGCCGTCGGGCCATCGACAGCGTTGCGCCGATCCGGGCGCTCTATGGTGATGATGGCGATGCGGCCATCGCACTCGGAACTCACGGTAGACATGGGCGGCTCCTGCAAGCAGTCATCAGACCGTCGCGCTTGCGACCGAGGGTAAGGCAAGGGCAAATGCCCGATCAAGTCGGAGGACTCTTCATGGGCAAGGCCAAACAGCACGGGTTTTCGAAAGATCGCCTGCAGCGCATTGATCGTTTCCTGCAGGAAAAATACGTCGGTCCTGGCCGCATGCCCTGCGCCCAGTTCCTGCTCGCCCGCGACGGCGAGGTCATCCACCAGTCCGTGCTGGGCCATCAGGACCCGGAGCGCGGCGTGAAGCTGGCAGATGACACGGTCTATCGCCTCTACTCGATGACCAAGCCCGTGGCCTGCGTGGCACTGTTGACCCTGGTCGAGGAGGGCTTGATCGCGCTGGACGATCCGGTGGCAAAATACATCCCCGAGTGGGCGAACCTCGGTGTGTTCTCAGCCGGCGTTGGCCCCTGGCTGACCACGCCGCCGGCCCGGCCCATGCAGGTTGTGGACCTGATGCGCCACACCTCGGGCCTGACCTACGGTTTTCAGAACCGCACCAATGTTGACGCCGCCTACCGCAAGCTCAAACTCGAGGCCATGCATGGCGAACATAATCTGGAGGTGATGATCCAGATGCTGGCCAAGCTGCCACTGGAGTTTTCTCCGGGCGAGGCCTGGAACTACTCCGTCTCTACCGACGTGGTAGGATATCTGGTGCAGAAGGTTTCTGGAAAGCCGCTGGATCAGGCGCTGCAGGAACGCATCTTCGATCCGCTGAAGATGGTCGATACGGGTTTCCACGTCCGCGAGGACCAGCGCGCCCGCTTCTCCGCCTGCTACGAGGCTGCACCCGGCGGCAAGATGAAGTTGCAGGATGACCCGACGAAGAGCCCCTATCTGGCCCCGCCGAAGCTGTTGTCCGGCGGCGGCGGGCTGGTGGGCACGGCGGCGGACTACCTGCGGTTCGCCACCATGCTGACCAACCGCGGCGAACTGGACGGCGCACGGATTTTGGCCCCCAAGACCGTGGACCTGATGGCGTCAAACCACCTGCCGGGCGGCCAGGACCTGACCGAGCTGTCACGCTCGCTGTTCTCGGAAAGCACCAATGCCGGCGTCGGCTTCGGCCTGGGCGTCGCGGTGGTGTTCGATGCGCCGCAGACACTGATCCCCTGCAGCCAAGGCGAATTCTACTGGGGTGGCGCGGCCTCGACCGCCTTCTGGTGCGACCCTGTGGAGCAGGTGACGGCGGTGTTCATGACCCAGCTGTTGCCGTCGTCCACCTACCCGATCCGGCGAGAACTCAGGACCCTGGCCTATTCAGCGCTGATGGAGACGTACGGCTAGCCACCTCGACCGTGGCTTCGGTCGCCTCAACGCCCGATGGCGGGGCCATGCCGGTATCGACGGCATCGCCATGCGGGCGGGTGTGCAGCATCCTCGACGTCCGCCAGCCGCCCCAGCGATAATATGCCGCGGCCAGTATGACCGTGACGAGGCTGCCGGCCGGGAAACTGATCCAGATCGCGTCTGCGCCCAGCATCGGCTCCAGGGCGTTGGCCAGCGGCACGCGCACGCCCCACAGCGCGATCACCATCGCAATCAGCGGCGGCCAGACCGCGCCCGTCGAACGCACGATGCCCGTGAAAATGAAGGCCATACCAAAGGGGATGAAGCCCCAGAGCACGATGGAATTGATGTGGATGGCGATTGGCAGCGAGGGGCTGCCGGCGGGCAGGAAAGCCCTCAGGATGTAGGGGTCAAGCAGGTAGATCAGGACAATCGGGATGGCCGAGAAGATCGCGGCGTACAGCACGCCCACCCCGGCAATCTTGCCAACCCGGTCCATGTTGCCGGCGCCCACGTTCTGGGCCGCCATGGACGAGACGGCCGCGCCCAGCGCCATGGCCGGCATCTGCACATAGGTCCAGACCTGCACGGCGGCGGCGTAGGCCGCTGCGGTGGTCACTCCGTAGGCGTTGACGTAGCTCATCATGGTCACCGCCGCCAGGCTGATGACCATCATCTGGAAGGCCATTGGCAGGCCCTTGAACAACAGACCTTTCGCGACCTCGAAGTCCGGTCGGAAGGCGCGCCATTCGTCGCGGGTCAGCACCAGAACGCTCTTCTTGCGATAGAGCCAGGCGATCATGACCGCGAGGGTCGTGCCTTGTGCGATGAGGGTAGCGGTGGCCGAGCCGACAATTCCCAGCTTGGGGAACGGCCCAACCCCGATCAGCAGGAGCGGGTTCAGGCTCATCTCAAAAACCACGGCGATCAGCGCGAAGTAGAACGGCGTGCGCGCGTCTCCCGCGCCCCGCTGGCCCATCATCAGGAAGGTGAAGAAGTAGAGGATGGGGATCGCCGCAAAGATGATCCGCAGGTACGCGGTCGCCAGTTCCTTCGCACCGCCAGGCGTGCCCATGCCGGTCAGGATGGCCGGGGTCAGCGTAAAGCCCGCCATGCCAACCACGACGGATATCACCAGAAAGAACAGGGTCGCCGTCCCGACCACCCGGGTGGCAAGCGCACGGTCCTCGGCACCGACTGCCTGGCCGATCATGATGTTGGCGGCCATGCTCATGCCGAACATCGCACCCATCATCAGGAAGAAGATCTGGTTGGAATTGGAGATGGCGGTCAGCGCCGACTCGCCCAGCACATGGCTGACCCAGATGGCGTTGGCCGAGCCGTTGACCGACTGCAGGATATTGGAGCCCATGACCGGCAGGGCGAACAGGATCAGGGTCTTGCCGATGGGCCCGGTGGTCAGGTCTGGACCCCGGCGGCGGCCCGCACCGTGCGCCCCCGCCGGCTGTCGCATCCCGTCTGTTCCCGCCGCCACGACCGTTCCCCTGAATAACGCACCACGGGGTCGAAGACCCGGTGACTGATGTTCCCATACCGATTCTAGGGACCGCGCGCCTCCCCAATCGACCGGCGGCGGGTCTTGAGAGGATTTCGTTTCGCGCTATGACGACCGCATGAGCCTCAAGATCCTGCAATTCGGAACCACCGGCCAGCTGGCGACGGAACTGTTGCGCCAGGCGCCTAGGCACGACGTGACCCTAACCGCCCTGTCGCGTGGCGACTGCGACCTCGCCGATCCAGCCGCCGCGGCGCGCAACGTCGATGATTTCAAGCCGGATCTGGTGGTGATCGCCGCAGCCTATACCGCCGTCGACCTGGCCGAGACCGAGCGCGATCTGGCCCGGGCGGTAAATGCTGTAGCGCCAGGTGCCATCGCCGCAGCCTGCGCCAGGAACGGCGCGGCGCTGGTCAACATCTCGACGGACTATGTGTTCGACGGCGACGGCGGCGCGCCCTATGCCGAGGACGCGGCGACCAACCCGCTCAACGCCTATGGCACCACCAAGCTGGAAGGCGAGCTGGCCGTCACCGCCGCTTGTCTGCGCGCGCTCAATGTCCGCACGTCCTGGGTCGTCTCGGCCCACGGCAAGAACTTCATCAAGACAATGTTGCGGGTAGCGGCGGCCGGCAACCCGCTCAAGGTGGTGGACGACCAGTCCGGCCGCCCGACCTCAGCGGCCGATCTCGCCGGGTTCATCCTTGATCAGGCACCCCGGCTAGGGGCGGCGAAGGCTGGAGATGCCCTGTTCGGAACCGTCCATTTTGCGAATTCCGGTGAGGTCACCTGGCGCGGTTTCGCCGAGGCGATCTTTGCCGAGGCACTTGGAGCCGATGTACCGGAGGTGGCTGGCCAGAAGACCGCCGACTATGTCACCCCGGCGCAGCGTCCCCTGCGCGCCACCATGGACCTGACCCGACTGGAGCAAGTGTTCGGCGTCACACCGAGATCGTGGACCGCAGCTCTGGTCGACATTGTCGCAGAGCTGAAGGCGACAGGGTGACCTGAACTCCCACCAACCGGCTCATCCTGCGGCCATAGGCCAGAGAGTCTGTCGCTGACACCTCCAGCCACGCCCTAACATTGACTAGAAATAATGATGAAACGGCGGCGTGCTGAGATATTATATCGCATAACGCAGTACTTCAGGGCCGTGAGCTCCAAAGCTCGGGCCTGCAGGTCGCATCCGGGAGGGATTTCAACATGACAAAGGCGCTCTTGTCCGCCTTGGCGACCACGGCCGCGACGGCCCTGCTGTTCGCCTGCACCACCGACGGTTCGGCGCCCAATGCCCTGTCAGCCGCAACGGCGGCGGCGGCGACCGAGCAGGTCGCGGCGCGACCTGCGCCGGCCACCATCGACAACTTCATGCTGTCGGACACCGACTTCATGGGCCATGAACTCTACCGGATGACCGACGCCAAGGCGATTGTGATCGTCACCACCGGCAACGGCTGTCCGATCGCACGTAACCTGACCCCGCACCTCAAGGCGCTGAAGGCGAAGTACGGCGGTCAAGGCGTGCAATTCTTGCTGCTGAACTCCAATCTGCAGGATGGGCGCGACGCTATCGCAGCGGAAAAGGCGGACTTCGGCATCGACATTCCAGTGCTGATGGATCGCAACCAGCTGGTCGGCGAGCAGCTTGGTGTGACGCGGACAGCCGAATTCTTTGTGATCGATCCCAAGACCTGGAAGATCGCCTATCGCGGCCCGATGGACGACAGGATGGACTATGGCACCCAGAAGGCCAACGCCGACCACCCCTGGGCATCTGACGCAATCGAGGCCGTACTGGCCGGTCGCCCTGCCATGGCAGCCTCGCGGATGAGCCCCGGTTGCCTGATCGACTTCCCGGAACGCGCCAAGGTCGCGGCGACCCGCATCTCGTACGTCAAGGATGTCGCGCCCATTCTGGAAAAGAAGTGCGTCGCCTGTCACGTCGAGGGCGGCATCGGCCCCTTCGCCATGACCAACTACGAGATGGTCAAGGGCTTCTCGCCGATGATCCGCGAGGTGCTGCGCACCGACCGGATGCCGCCCTGGAACGTCGACGCCCACGTCAGCAAGTTCGCCGACGACAAAAGCCTGACGCCGGCCGAGATCAAGACGGTGGTGCATTGGGTCGAACAGGGTTCACCGCGCGGCGAAGGTGTCGACCCCCTGGGTGCCAAGCGCCGGGTGGCCGCCAAGTGGCCGCTGGGCAAGCCGGACCTGGTCCTGGATATCCCGCAGTACACGATCCCGGCGTCCGGGGTTGTCGACTATCAGCGCCCGATCATGGTCAACCCGCTGACCGAGGGAAAGTGGGTCAAGGCCTCGACCTTCGTGGTCAGCCAGCGCCAGGCGGTGCACCACTATCTGACCGGCTACCTCAAAGAGGTGCCAGCTGACGGCAAGGGCAACGAAAGCCGTTGGGGTGCCTCTCTCGGCGGCTATGCGGTCGGCTCGGAAAGCACGCTCTGGCCCAAGAACGTCGGGACCTTCCTGCCCCCGGGCGGCGCCGTCGGCGCCCAGGTCCACTACACGCCGTTCGGCAAGGAAGTGACTGACAAGTCCCAGTTGGGTCTCTACTTCTACAAGAAGGGCGAGACGCCCGACCTGGTGATGCGTAACTCGGTGATTGTGGACCCCACGATCGTCCTTCCCGCGGGCGACGCGCGCCACAAGGAAACTGCCTATATCGATGTGCCGAAGGACATGTTGCTCTATTCGGCCTTCCCGCATGCCCACTATCGTGGCTATGCGTCGGACCTGTGGGTCGAGTATCCGGATGGTGCGAAAAAGCGCCTGCTGGCCATGCCGCGCTATGACTTCAACTGGCAGCGTGAATACTCCTTCGCCGAGCCGCTGAAGATCCCGGCGGGATCGAAGCTGATCGCCAACTACTGGTACGACAACTCCAAACAGAACCCGGCCAACCCCGATGCGTCCAAGACCATCGTCTGGGGCGACCAGTCCTGGGAGGAGATGTTCTACACGGCGCTTCGCTATCGCTGGACCGAAGAGACCTCGGCCAAGCTGACCGACAACGACGAGCTGATCGACAAGACCCGAATGATGGGCATGTTCGACGACAACGTTGACGGCCGGATCCAGAAGGCGGAGCTGAAAGGCGAGATGGGCAACCAGATCGTCAAATACTTCGTCATGGTCGACAAGGACAAGGACGGCGCGATCGACAAGACGGAGTTCGCGGCCATGCAGGCGATGATGGGCGGTCGCCGCCGTGATCAGGCCCAGCAAGCGCCTGCCGCCGCACCTGCCGCCACCGCCACAAAGTCAGGCAGCGGAAGCTAGCTTTCAGGGTCCCTCTCCGGCTACACCGGTCGCAGAGGGACCCTATCGATGCGCCTGCTGATC
The DNA here is from genome assembly GCA_945883235.1 of Phenylobacterium deserti. Classification (GTDB taxonomy): domain Bacteria; phylum Pseudomonadota; class Alphaproteobacteria; order Caulobacterales; family Caulobacteraceae; genus Phenylobacterium; species Phenylobacterium deserti_A. Next base: position 147,644 of record CAMCXF010000004.1, read on the forward strand.
CACGAAAAAGCTTACAATCGCACCCGGGCAGCCATCGCCGTGCACAGTGCCGCCATTGAGCCACTGCTGGTCAGTGACAGCGGCGAGATCACGCTGGCCGGCGCACCGGTCACGCCCGATGCGGCCGCGCCCGACGTCGTGTGGGCCAATGCCGATGCCTTTTTCAGTCCGGGTGCCCGGGCGTTCATGACGGCTGCGCTGAAGTCACCCAACCTGAAGTGGGTGCAGAGCGGCGCGGCCGGTTTCGATAATCCTGTCTTCGGCCAGTTCATCCAGAAGGGCGCGCGCCTGACCACCAGCCACGGACAGGCTGTGGGCATGGCCGACTATGTGCTCTGGGGCGTTCTCGATACCTTGCAGGGCGGCCCGGAACGCCGCGCCGCCCAGGCCGCCGGACAGTGGACCCGCCACGTTTTCCGCGAGATCGAGGGGTCCCGCTGGACCATCTTTGGCTTCGGCGCCATCGGACGCGGTGTGGCGGCGCGCGCCAGGGCGTTCGGCGCACATATCACCGCCATTCGCCGCAGTACGTCACCCGACACGGCCGCAGACCAAATGGCCACGCGCGGCGAATTCCTGGACCTGCTGCCGACCACCGACGTCCTGGTGCTCTGCTCGCCCCTGACGCCCGAGACCCGCCATGTCGCAGACGCCGCAGCTTTTGGCCGCATGAAGACTGGCTCCATCTTCGTGAATGTCGGACGCGGTCCGCTGGTGGACGAGTCCGCCCTGCTGGCCGCCCTTGACCAGGGTGTCCCGTCCCATGCCGTGCTGGATGTGTTCGAGACCGAGCCACTGCCTGGCGACAGCCGTTTCTGGGGCCATCCCCGGGTGACGCTGACGCCGCATTCGTCGGGCATGAGCGTCGGCAATGCCCACCGTAACGACGTATTGTTCCTGGAAAATCTGGGCCGTTATCTGGAGGGGCAGCCCCTGGCGAATGAAGCTTCAGCCGCCGACGTGCTGGCTGGCTAATTCATCCACAGATCGTGCAGGTCGCCCTTGCGGTTCAGCATGCGCACGGCCCGCTTGACGACAGCCAGCAATCGGTCGCGTCGTGCGACCTCGTCGTAAGTCATGGATCCCTTCGCCATGCCTTCCAGCAGGAACCGGCCCAGGTCGCGGCTGGTCTGGAAGCGGGAATCGGCACCAGCCTGCACCATGGCGCCGAACCGGTCCCCACCCAGCTGGGCGTGGTCAAATGCGCTGCGCGCGCCCTGCAACAGGTCGCTCAACATCGGGTCCGTGCGCGCGGCGGCCTCCAGCTCAGCGAAGGCCAGGAATGGCGTTTCCTGAAGCATCGACCAGTAGACGTCGATGGCATGTTCGGACGCGTCGATGCCGGGCAACGCCGGTTCTGACGCCGCCGCCTCAAAGAGACGGGCGCGGTTCAGTTCAATGTGTCCGATTGCCGCCTCGACCAGCTCTTCGCGCGTTGCGAAATGATAGAGCATGGCACCGCGGGTCAGGCTGGCCGCGTCGGCAATCACAGCGTTGGTCGCCGGGTGGTAGCCGATGTCGGCGAACAGTTGCATGGCCGCATCGAGGATGCGCGCGCGTGTTCGCAGCGACTTTGGCGTCGCCTTGGCCGGATAGGTATGAGCGTCCATAGACCTAATTGGGGAAACGACCGGGGAGGGTCAGTTCGGCTGTCACGCTTAGTCATATGGTGAGAAAAACGCCAGCGAACACCCCCGATCGACGACGGAATCCGTAAGTTGGCGGTCAATTGGGCAGCGTGTTCGGGATTCAGGGCCTGAAGTCTCGGAAATCAGGCATCCATTGACAGGGGCAGCCTACTCGTGACAGTGCGACTGACATGAAATTGCCCTCAGCGAATCTGCGCGTACGGCAGCGCCTGGAAACCCGCGAACAGATCCTCCGCGCCGTCGGCCATCAGCTGGAGAAGCGGTCACTCGAGGACCTGAGTTTCGCCGAAATCGCTGCAGACGCCGGGGTCGGTGAACGCACCATCTACCGCCACTTTCCGACCAAAGAGGCGCTGCTGGGCGCTTTCTGGGCCTGGATGCAGACCGAGGCGCTGGCCAAGGCCGAGCCATCCAAACCCATGCGCTCCGAACGGCGCCTGCGTGAGGCGATCACGGCCCCGCGTGACTCCATGCGACCCATGCGGATCATGCTGGCGTCCGACGCCTGGGAGCCGCAGGTCAACGGCGTGGTCCGCACCCTGACCCGCGTCGTCAGCGAACTGGAGGCCATGGGCCACACGGTGGAGGTTATCCATCCCGGCCAGTTCAAAACCTTTCCCCTGCCCACCTACGCCGAGATCAAGGTCGCCATCGGCGTCTATGAGCCGGTGCAGGAGCGGTTCAAGGCGTTTGAGCCGGAAGCCGTCCACATCGCCACCGAGGGGCCCATTGGCCTCGCCGCACGGCGCATCTGCGTGGAATGGAAGCTGCCCTTCACCACCAGCTATCACACCCGGTTCCCGGAATACGTCTCGGCGCGCCTGCCCTTGCCGCTGGCCGCTGGCTACGCCTACATGAAGTGGTTCCACAAGCCGTCGGGCCGGTTGATGGTGGCCACGCCCACCATGCGCGAGGAGCTGTCACGCCATGGGTTCCGAAACATCTCCGCCTGGTCCCGCGGCGTGGACACCGAACAGTTTCATCCCCGCCGCGAGGGTGAGCCTGACATCTTCGAGGGCCTGGCCCGGCCGATCTTTCTCAACGTCGGTCGGGTGGCGGTCGAAAAGAACATCGAGGCGTTTGTGGCCCTTGATCTGCCCGGCACCAAGGTGGTGGTCGGTCCGGGACCCCAGCTCGAGGAGCTGAAGGCGAAGTATCCGGAAGTCGTATTCAAGGGGCCCAAGTCCGGCGCGGAACTGGCCGCCCACTATGCCTGCGCCGACGTCTTCGTGTTTCCGTCGCTGACCGACACCTTCGGTCTGGTGATCCTGGAGGCGATGGCGGCGGGGACGCCCGTGGCCGCCTATCCGGCGCCTGGGCCCATCGACCTGATCCCGGGGTCCGCAGCAGGCGTGCTGGCCCTGACGGCCACGGAGGGTCTTCGCGAAGCGTGTATCCAGGCGATGGATCTGGATCGCACCCGCGTCCGCGCCTTTGCCGAGACCTTTTCCTGGCGCGCGTGCGCGGAGGACTTCGTCAAGAACCTGCAGCCCTACCCTGATGCCGAGAAGTCGCGCTTCTGGCGCCGCCTTCGTCGCCTGGCCCGCGTGCGCCGCCCCCGGACGGAAGACGCCTGACCCATTTCAGGTGACAGTTTTATGACAGTCGTATTGGCGTGACGACAGACCACGTGTAAACGCCTCGGCCCCGGGTTCATTCAATGGCCCGATTCGACGCGGGAGGCGTTCAGCCGCCGATGGCCAAGTCAGTCGCCAGAATCCGGGCCGAGCCGGACCGCGAGCCGCGCACCCAGTACGCGGCGCTGCCCTGGCGAAAACGCGCGGATGGCAACGTCGAGGTGCTTTTGATCACTTCGAGGGAAAGCCGCCGGTGGGTGATTCCCAAGGGCTGGCCGATCAAGACCCTCAAGCCCGGCCCCTCCGCCGCGCAGGAGGCCTTCGAAGAGGCCGGCGTACTGGGGAGCATTGCGCGCAAGTCGCTCGGGGTCTTCCACTATGACAAGGCCCTGAGGTCGGGGCGGCTGCAGCACGTCCGCGTAATGGTCTATGCCCTGGAAGTGCGGGAAGAACGCCCGGCATGGCCCGAGCTGGGCCAACGCGAGAAACGCTGGACCACCCCGGTCGAAGCCGCCGGCCTGATCGATGAGCCCGAACTGAAATCCCTGCTGGCTAAATTCAAAAGCTGAGATCGTTCCCGGTCGGAGGGCGAGGAACCTAAAGTAACCGGCTGCGGATCGCCTGGCTCAGCATATCGATAAGGCTGACGGCCGCGATGATCACGATGACAATGGCGGCGGTGCGCGAATAGGCAAACGCGTTCAGGGAATCGAACAGTACCTGGCCGATGCCGCCGGC